>NZ_CP048286.1:730000-1440000 GCF_010365285.1 Paenibacillus rhizovicinus | reverse complement strand
GTCAAGAGGGAAACAGCCCAGACCATCAGCTAAGGTCCCCAAGTGTGTGTTAAGTGGGAAAGGATGTGGAGTTGCAAAGACAACCAGGATGTTGGCTTAGAAGCAGCCACCATTTAAAGAGTGCGTAATAGCTCACTGGTCGAGTGACTCTGCGCCGAAAATGTAACGGGGCTAAACACACCACCGAAGCTATGGCTTGTCGTAGCTTTCACTTTGTTCTGGTACACCGGGACATTAGTCAGAATCAACCGATAAGGTTGTTCAAGATTCTGACCAAATGCCCCAGCTAAACGCACCAGCCTGAAGTGAAGGCTACGACAGGGGTAGGGGAGCGTTGAATGTACGTTGAAGTCAGACCGTAAGGACTGGTGGAGCGCATTCAAGTGAGAATGCCGGTATGAGTAACGAAAAGACAAGTGAGAATCTTGTCCGCCGTAAGACTAAGGATTCCTGAGGAAGGCTCGTCCGCTCAGGGTAAGTCGGGACCTAAGGCGAGGCCGAAAGGCGTAGTCGAAGGACAACAGGTTGATATTCCTGTACCACCGTAAGCCGTTACGAGCAATGGGGTGACGCAGAAGGATAGTGACGCGGACTGATGGATGTCCGTCCAAGCAGTGAGGCTGATGTGTAGGCAAATCCGCACATCGATAAGGCTGGGCTGTGATGGGGAGCGAAAATTGCAGTAGCGAAGGTCATGAGTTCAGGCTGCCAAGAAAAGCCTCTAGCCAGGTGAAGGTGCCCGTACCGCAAACCGACACAGGTAGTCGAGCAGAGTATGCTAAGGCGCTCGGAAGAACTCTCGTTAAGGAACTCGGCAAAATGACCCCGTAACTTCGGGAGAAGGGGTGCCTCGGTAGGGTGAATAGCCCGAGGGGGCCGCAGTGAAAAGGCCCAAGCGACTGTTTAGCAAAAACACAGGTCTGTGCGAAGCCGTAAGGCGAAGTATACGGGCTGACGCCTGCCCGGTGCTGGAAGGTTAAGGGGAGTGGTTAGCCGCAAGGCGAAGCTATGAACCGAAGCCCCAGTAAACGGCGGCCGTAACTATAACGGTCCTAAGGTAGCGAAATTCCTTGTCAGGTAAATTCTGACCCGCACGAATGGCGTAACGACTTGGGCGCTGTCTCAACGAGAGATCCGGTGAAATTTTAATACCTGTGAAGATGCAGGTTACCCGCGACAAGACGGAAAGACCCCATGGAGCTTTACTGCAGCTTGATATTGGACTTTGGTACGATCTGTACAGGATAGGTGGGAGCCTTGGAAGCCGGAGCGCCAGCTTCGGTGGAGGCATCGTTGGGATACCACCCTGATCGTATCGGAGTTCTAACCTGGTACCGTAATCCGGTACAGGGACCGTGTCAGGTGGGCAGTTTGACTGGGGCGGTCGCCTCCTAAAATGTAACGGAGGCGCCCAAAGGTTCCCTCAGAATGGTTGGAAATCATTCGTAGCGTGCAAAGGCATAAGGGAGCTTGACTGCGAGACCTACAAGTCGAGCAGGGACGAAAGTCGGGCTTAGTGATCCGGTGGTACCGCATGGAAGGGCCATCGCTCAACGGATAAAAGCTACCCTGGGGATAACAGGCTTATCTCCCCCAAGAGTCCACATCGACGGGGAGGTTTGGCACCTCGATGTCGGCTCATCGCATCCTGGGGCTGAAGTAGGTCCCAAGGGTTGGGCTGTTCGCCCATTAAAGCGGTACGCGAGCTGGGTTCAGAACGTCGTGAGACAGTTCGGTCCCTATCTGTCGTGGGCGCAGGAAATTTGAGAGGAGCTGTCCTTAGTACGAGAGGACCGGGATGGACGCACCGCTGGTGTACCAGTTGTTCCGCCAGGAGCATCGCTGGGTAGCCAAGTGCGGACGGGATAAGCGCTGAAAGCATCTAAGCGTGAAGCCCCCCTCAAGATGAGATTTCCCAGTATGTAAGACCCCTTGAAGACGACGAGGTTGATAGGTTCGAGGTGGAAGCGCAGCAATGCGTGGAGCTGACGGATACTAATCGGTCGAGGGCTTATCCAAGAACATCTCGTTTCAGCTAATGCAAGAAACCTTCGCAAAGGTTCGTATCCAGTTTTCAGGGTGTAACCGATCGTTAATGCCACAGGATAATTCCTGTGGCTTTTTTATTTTCGCTAGAATAGCTTAACATGCCGATGTTACATAGCCGCAAGAAATTGCCCAATAGAAGTCGGCCATTTGGATTTAAGGATCTATACGACAATGGGCACAAGGACTTCAAGTGAATAACACTTCATTCGCCTATTCAATTGCACCTCATTATTTTCCACTTTGGATTCAAGTCCTTCTACCGCCATTCCGTGTGGTATTCGTCTGCTCCTTTGACGCTTAGAATATTTGTGAAGTTACAAAAATGCCCTGATGTCATTTTTATAAGGTTAAAAAGACGTTATGAGAACGGAATAAGGTTAAAAATGCGGTATTTACAAGTTCGTTACCGAATACTATAATCAAGATCATAAAATGCATTCTTACAATGTTACAAAATAATTATTTTTGTAAAGTTGTTTATTGGAGGGCTAGTAGAGCGACATGACAAACAAACGACTAAACGTAGGACTTATCGGGCTAGGCGAAGTGGCGCAGGTCATCCATTTGCCGGTGCTTCAATCCTTGCCGGAACAATACCGAATCGCCGCCATTTGTGACATTTCGCAGAAGCTGGTCGAGCAAATTGGCAGCCAGTATAACGTGGAGAATTTGTATACCGATATGAACGAGCTGGTCAAACAAGCGGATTTGGACATCGTATTCGTGCTTAACAGCGACGAGTATCATGCTGAATGCGCCATTCAAGCCGCGAATAATAAGAAGCATGTATTCATCGAGAAGCCGATGTGCCTGACGAATTCCGAGGCGGATGCCATTATCGAAGCGCGCGACCGCAACGGGGTCCAGATCATGATCGGATATATGCGCCGTTACGCGGCTTCGTTCGTTCAAGCTGTCCAAGAGATCGGCGGGATGGATAATATCACTTATGCACGGGTGAGAGATATTATCGGCCAGAATCACTTCTTTATCCGCCCTACGAGCCGAACGGTGTCGTTTGACGATATTCCGGAGGCAGCGAAGAAGGACCGCAGCGAAAGAGCAGAGCGGCTTGGCAGAGAGGCGACAGGGCTTGAGCCCGAGAACCCGCTGTTCGGATTTTACCGGCTGCTTGCGGGATTGGGAAGTCATGATCTGTCGGCCATGCGCGAGGCGATCGGCATGCCGAAGGCTGTCTTGGCAGCAAAACTATCCACGCACAGCGACAGCATCTTCTTGAACGCGCTATTCGATTACGGCACCTTCTCGGTTACGTATGAAATGGGCATGGATCAACAAGGGCGCTTCGACGCGCATGTGGAAGTGTATGCAAGCCGCAAGTCCGTGAAGGTTCAATATGACACCCCGTACATCCGTCATCTCCCTACGAAGCTTCTTGTAAACGAGACCGAAGGCGAAACGTACACGGAATCGGTCATTCGTCCGACGTTCACGGATTCGTATACGCTGGAATTGAAGTATTTGCACGAAGTGATCACGCAAAATCTGACCCCGAAAACGACGGTGGAAGATTCGAAGGAAGATCTGAAGATTTACCAAATGGTAATGGATGCACTGAAAGCCAGCCAATAGAGAAGATGCGATGCGGAGGGACGAGCATGAATCAGCAGCGCACGAATAAGCGCTATGAAGGCGATCAGAATTCGCATATCGCATTTCCGCTTGGGGGAATCGGGGCCGGGAGCTTTTGTCTGGAAGGCACCGGGGCCATGTCGCATTTTGCCATGCATCATAAGCCGGATAATAGGAACGAACCGATCGTGTTCTCCGCCCTCAGCGTGAAAGGACGGGACGGTATCGTTGGCCGCGTGCTCGAAGGACCCGTGCCGAAACGCAAAATATTCGGCAGCCGGATGAAAGATTCCAGCCCGGGCAGCGGACTGTACGGAAAACATTACGGACTGCCGCGGTTTGACGAAAGCGTTTTCGAAGCGGCGTTCCCGTTCGGCAGAATCGAACTGCGCGATGATAAGGTACCGGCGGCTGTCACGATTACGGGCTGGAGTCCGTTCGTGCCGCTGCAGGCGGACGATTCCAGCTTGCCGGTCGCGGGACTGGAGTATACGTTCGAGAATCTGACCGACGAGCAGCTAGAGCTCGTATATTCCTATCACGCGGCGAACTTCATGGCCGAATACGACTCGAATGATCAGCGTGTCCGGCTGGCCGATTCGTTGAACGGTTTCGTGCTGGATCAGCCGGCCATCGCAGGTCAGCCATGGAAGCAGGGAGCGTTCAGCGCGGTAACGGATCATCCGGAAGCGAAAGTCGATTGCGCTTGGTTTCGCGGAGGCTGGTTCGATTCGGTAACGATGATTTGGAATACGGTCGAAGCCGGGGGCTGGAGGCAGCAGCCTCCCGTAGACGACGACGGAAGGCCGAGCCCCGGCGCAAGTCTATACGTACCGCTGACGTTGAAGCCGCATGAACGGCAAACGGTGCGAATCATGCTTTCCTGGTACGTGCCGGAGTCCGACCAGAGAGAAGGCCTGCCGTCTCCCGTCCCCGCTGCTGTCGGCGACACGACTGCGGTGAGCGCGCAGGCTGCCGCTTCGGCGTATCATAAGCCCTGGTATTCGGGTAAATTCGCGAATATCTCCGAGGTCACTGCGTTTTGGACGAATAACTATGCGCGTTTGCGGGAGGAAAGCTCGGCTTTCACGGACACGTTCTTCGGTACGAGTATGCCGGAAGCGCTGGTGGAAGCCGCTTCTGCGAATCTATCCATCCTGAAGTCGCCGACCGTGCTGCGGCAAACCGACGGAAGGTTCTGGGGCTGGGAAGGCAGCGAGGATGCCAGGGGCAGCTGTCATGGCACCTGCACGCATGTTTGGAACTATGCGCAAGCGCTTTCGCATCTGTTCCCGGATTTGGAACGCTCGATTCGAGATACCGAATTCGAAGAGGGACAAGACGTTACTGGACACCAGAATTTCCGGGTCCCGCTGCCGATTCAACCGGCCGATCACGATTTTCATGCTGCGGCCGACGGTCAGCTCGGCGGCATGATGAAGGTGTACCGGGAATGGCGGATCAGCGGCGATTCGGAGTGGCTGCGCGCGATTTGGCCGAAAGTGAAGCAAAGCTTGCATTATTGCATGGAAACATGGGATCCGGAACGCAACGGCGTTCTCTCCGAACCGCATCACAATACGTACGATATCGAATTCTGGGGTCCGAACGGCATGTGCTCGTCCATTTATATCGGAGCGTTGAAGGCTGCGTCGCGAATGGCCGAAGCCTGCGGCGAGGATGCAGAGCCGTACGAAGAACTTTATCGGCGAGGCAGATCCTACATCGAGAACGAGCTGTTTAACGGGGAGTTTTTCGAACAGAAGATTGTTTGGGAAGGGCTCCGAGCACCTTCGCCGATTCATGCCAAAGCAGCGTGGAACGTCAATTATTCGGTTGAGGCAAGGGCGCTTCTGCAAGAGGAAGGCCCGAAGTATCAGTATGGTCAAGGCTGCTTGTCGGACGGCGTCATCGGGGCTTGGCTGGCCGAAATGTGCGGGCTTGGCGATATTCTCGATCGTGACAAAGTACGGAGCCACTTGCTAAGCGTGTACCGTTATAACCTGATCCGCGATTTATCCGAACATCCGAATCCGCAGCGGCCCGGTTTTGCTCTCGGCGACGAGGGAGGATTGGTGCTTTGCACATGGCCGAATGGCGGTAAACTGTCGCTGCCGTTCGTATACAGCAACGAGGTGTGGACGGGAATCGAATATCAGGTGGCCTCGCACCTAATGTCGCTTGGCTGTCTCGAAGAAGGGCTTGATATCGTACAGACCTGCCGCAGCCGGTTCGACGGCAAGGTGCGGAACCCATTCAACGAGTATGAGTGCGGTAACTGGTATGCGCGCGCGCTGGCTTCTTACGGGCTCCTGCAAGGCTGGAGCGGCATTCGGTATGATGCTTGTGAGCGAACCTTATACATCTCGCCGCGAACGGATGGGGATTACAGCAGCTTCCTATGCACCGCAACCGGCTACGGCATTGCAGGCATAAGGAATCAAGAACCTTTCGTAGAGGTTAAAGCAGGACAGATCGCGATTGATCGCATTCAATCGGGCTAGCCGGCAGGCTGATGCAGCAAGATGGCAAGGGCAAAGAACGGATTCACCATTAACCCTAAATCCAAGGAGTGTTCAACATGCCGAAAGTATTGACGGAAGAACAAGTACAGCATTTTATCGATAAAGGCTGGGTTAAAATAGAAAATGCCTATCCCCGCGATGCGGCGCTGAATGTACAGGAGTTTCTCTGGGACGAATTGGCCAAACGCGGCATTCAAAAGGAAGATTCCGGCACGTGGACGGAACCGGTCGTACGTCTCGGCAATTACGTTCATCCGGTCATGGACGGCTTGAACTCGGAGCGGCTTACAGGGGCGATCGAGGATTTGCTCGGAGAAGGCCGTTGGGAAAGCGGCAAGGATATGACAGGCGTCATGTGGGGCGGCTATATCATTAACTTCGGGCCGGAAGTTCCAGGCGGCTGGCATTACGACGGAAGCCACTTCCGCCATTATCTGGACAGCTGGGAGCAAGGGCTGCTGCTCGTCTGCCTGTTCTCGAGCGTGAAGAAAGGCGGCTCCGGAACGCTGGTGGCCGAAGGCTCGCACAATATCGTCGCGAATATGCTGGCGCAGCATCCGGAAGGCCTGGGTCTGGGAGAAGCCATCCGCGAATGCAACAAGCATCCGTGGCTCGCGGAATTGGTCGGCAAAAAGCCGGTATCCGACGATATCTACGCCGATGAGCCGAAGCAAGAGAAGAAATCGAAGAAAGAACATTTGGCTAAATTCATGGATACCGCCTACGAAGATCCGGCCGGTTACTCCCTGCGCGTTGTCGAATCGACGGGCGAGCCTGGCGATATGATCATCTGCCATCCGTTCCTGTACCATGCGCCGTCGGATAACGAGCTTGGCGTTCCGCGCTTCATGTGCAATCGGGTTGCGCCGACTCGCGAACGGATGAACCTGAATCGCGAGAATCCTGCCGATTATTCGGTCGTGGAAAGAATGATTCGCTCGTCGCTGGGACTGCAAGACGGCGAACCGTGCACTTGGGAAAGAAAAGAAATCGAACAAGCCGAATCGAAATAAGGACGAACAAGAAGAAGGCTGATGAAACGTCGCAATGACGAATCGTCAGCCTTCTTGTTTGAGCCGCGCTTGCCGCTGTTTCAATTGCGGCCTCCCCGTTATCGGGTATCTGCCACCTGATCTGTCATCCGCTCCGTCATCCGCTGGTTCGACGAAGACGTGCTTTCGCCGAATACGACCGACGTGGCCAAGCGGATCGTCTCGAAGGCACGATCCGGCTTGTTCAACCGCTGCAGCAGCTGCTCCGTCGCGCGAAGCCCGAGCTGAAGCTCGTCGTTGGCAACGGTCGTCAAGGTGAAACCGAGCAAGGAGGCTTCTTCGATTTGATCGAAGCCCGAGACGGCGATGTCTTGCGGGACTGACTTGCCGGTTTCATTCGCGTACCGAATGACATGGATGGCGATTTTATCGTTCACGCAGACGAAGGCGGTAGGAAGCGAACGGAGCTCCTTCAGCGAACGGGCAAGGCCTTCGTATTGCTGGTAACCGTCGGGGCTCGGCGCGAGGATGCAGTAAGCCGGATCGACGGAGCGATCGGTATCGAAGTGAGCCCTCTGGAAGCCGAACCAGCGCTCCATGAAGCTTCTGCACGAAGAGATGTCCCCGATAAACCCGATGCTTGAATGGCCTGCTGCGATCAAGTGGCGCGTAATGCGATAGACGCTGTCTTCGTTCTCCATGAAGACGACGTCTGCCTGCAGGCCGGAGAGCGAAAACTCGGGATTGATGTTGATGAACACCTTCGGCATGGGCAGCTCCATCAGCTTGTCGGTGTAAGGCTTGACCATGCTCCCTGCAACGATAAAGCCGTCGATATCGTTATTCGTCAGCACGGCCGGAAGCGCGAGCGATTGAATGTCTTCGTCCTTGATGAAGCTGATCTTCATCTCGTACCCGTTGCTGCTTAGGATTTGCTCGACGCCGCTCATGACGTTCATCCAGAATCCGATGCCGTGATGCAGCTGATGCTTGGTGATATAGGCAATGCTTTTCAGTTTGCCGGCAGTCTCCGGCGGCTGTCCCGAAACGGACGGCTTTATTTTCTTATAGCCCATGGCGATGGCTTGTTCGATGACTTTGCGTTTGGTCTCGACCGTAATGCTGGGGTGGTCGTTAAGCGCTTTGGATACCGTGTTTCTGGATATGCCAAGGCTGAGCGAGATATCGCTGGTCGTAATCTTTTTAGGCATAGGTATCATTCCTTTAGGTAGTTAAAGTTCCTAATTTTATTTTAGAGCAGAGGGCTGTTTTGTCAATAAACAGAATGGCGAAATTGTAACCTTACAAAAATTTTAATGAACTTAGGCGGAAATCGATTATCCGGTCTGTTAACCGTCATATTTTTCATGATATAGTATCGTTATCGACATGTTTGATTACATATATCCAGTTTTGTAATAATATATATTACAAAAATAAAAATTACGAGGCATATTACTAAACAGATTATGACTGAAACTGCTTCACGACAAAATGAAAGCGCTTCTAATAAATGCGATCCATTGGCCAACAACGAGGCTAGAGGGCTAGGATAATCGTTTCTGACATCATGCTGTCTGGAGGAATAGAGGTGCTTCTCAAAACGTCGTACTCGTTAAAGAACAGAGCCTATTTGTTGCTATTCTTAAGCTCCATCATCCCCCTGATCACGATTGGCTACATCTCCTACATCTCGATGGATTCTTTGTTGAATCGCAACATCGACGACGGCATCCGGAGCAATATGAAGCAAATCCAAATCAGTCTCAGCAGCGTGTTCACTAACCTCGAGGATTCAGCCCTTCAGCTGGCCATGTATAACGGCAAAGTCGCGGATGATATCGAAACCTATCTCGATACGACCGACATTCTGACCAAATACGAGAAGAAGAAATCCGTCATCGACAACATCTCGTTCATCAATGCTTCCAAACCGGATATCGGCCTTATCTTTATCTATTACGCGAACAAGCATCAGGTCTTGTTCGAGAACCAGAGCGTCCAGCAAGGGTTCGACCCGGGGCAGCTGCCCGCGCTCGCCGACGGCATCAACGCGACATTCTACGGGCCTCATATTTCGGTGAAAGCGGCGCATGACAGCAACGTGTTTTCCATTGCGAGGAAAGTCAACCTGATCGAAGGCGCCGACATGTACGTATACATGGAGACCAGTATGGAGCTGTTCGTGAATTTGCTTAAATCGCAGCAGTATGAGCTGGCCGTGTCGTCGATTCTGGTCAACGATCACGGTACGATCATGTACAGTCAACAGCATAAGGATTTTCCCGTGGGCTCCTCGATCGACATTACGAGGCTGTCCGAAACGGGTAAAACGAGGGGGATCCGAGACGGGTACTACGTGTTCTCCGAGAAAGGACAGCAGGGCTGGTACATACTTTCCGCGGTGGATATGAAGTCCTACAGCTCCGACGTTCGAAAATGGATGGGCAAATTCGCGTTCTTCGCGATCGTTTCCATCGTCATCAGCCTCTTGCTGGGGCTCGCGATGTGGCGAATCGTCTACAGGCCGCTTCGAACGATCAATCGCGAGATCAAGCTGCTCGCCCATAACAAGTTCAATTCGCAGCTCAAAACGACGGGCATTCTCGAGTTCGACGGCTTGCTGGCCGAATTTCACGATATGAAGAGCAAGATTGCCGAGCTATTCAAGGAGCTGGAAGAAAAGGAACGGAAAAAGCGGGTGATCGAGGTGGAGAAGCTACTGCATCAAATCAACCCCCACTTCCTGCACAATACATTGAATACGGTCCAATGGCTGGCACGAATGAACGGCCAAGACGAAATCGACCGGCTGGTCGCGCTGTTTACGCGCGTGCTGCACTACAATCTGGGCAAGGAAGGCGGAATCGTCGCTTTGAACGAAGAAGTGGAAGCCTTGCAAAATTACGTGGATTTGCAGCGGATCCGTTACGCCTATCATTTTGACGTGCAAATCAAGATCGATCCGGCGCTGCTGGACGTGAACGTGCCGCGATTCATCATGCAGCCGATCGTCGAGAATGCCATCTATCATGGGCTCAAGGACGAAAGCGGCTATATTCAGATCGAAGCTTCCCGTCATGGCGAGGAGCTGCTCATTACGGTCAGAGATAACGGAGCGGGCATGACCGAGCGCGACGTCGAACGGCTGCTCGAGCCGCTCTCGGACGAGCATAAGAAGGTGGGCATGGGCATCGGCCTCAGTTACGTCCGCTACATGCTGGACGTGAATTACGGCGATCGCGCTTCGATGGAAATCATCGGAGAAAAGGATATAGGAACGACATTCACGCTACGACTTCCAATTAGCCGCGCGCTCGGCAAGGAGGAACTGACATGATTAAAACATTAATCGTAGACGACGAAATATACGTTCGGAAAGGGCTGATCTCGATCATGCCCTGGGAGAAGTTCGGATTCAAGATTATCGGGGAGGCCAGCAGCGGAGAGAAGGCGCTCGAGTTTCTGAATGAACATCGCGTGGATGTGGTGTTCATGGACTTGACGATGCCCGGCATGTCGGGCTTCGAATTGATGAAGGAGACGCGAGCCGCCCATGCCGGCGTGAAGACGGTCGTGCTGACCTGCCATCAGGATTTCGATTTTGTCCAGAAGGCGATGCGGCTCGGCGCCATCGACTATATCGTGAAAACCCAATTAGAGAAAGAGAAGTTGGAGGAGCTGCTTGCGCGGATCTCCGATCGCATTAAGATCGACAGCCCGGAACGAAGCAGCGTTATGCCTGCCTATGCGCACGAGCAAGGCAAACGATACTCCGACGAAGTCGTTGCTTCGATCCGTAATGCGATGCTGTACATGAATGCGCATTTGTTCGACGGCATTCATCAGGAAAAAGTTGCCAAAGCGGTCAACATGAGCAGAGGCTACTTCAGCGTCTGCTTCAAGGATATTGCCGGGAAGCCGTTCAGCGAATATTTGCGCGGTCTCAAAATCAGCGCAGCCGAGTCGCTGCTGCGGGAAACGAGCAAGCCGGTGTACGTAGTCGCCGATCAGCTAGGCTTCCAGGACGAGAAATATTTCAGCAAGCTGTTCCGGGAACAGAATGGCATGACGCCTTCCGAATACCGGGAACGAAACCGTTAACTGAAAAACCGCTTTCTTACACAAGGGACGATTTTCATGAGATAGGCAGAATCACGTCATGAAAACGCGTACAACTGCTAACCGAAATCCCATTATATGAGGAAGATCGTCTATCCCGCGGTCTTCCTCCTTGCGTTTAAGATAAAGACAGCAAGAGGAATTACTGAAGAACAAGGGGGATTCATATGAACAAAAAAATGAAAACCGTTGCATCGATGTCGCTCGTAGCCGCCATGATGCTGACAAGCGCAGCTTGCAGCAACTCCAACGATTCCAGTGACACCGGCAATGCGAGCAACAGCAAGAACACGGGCAATGCTGCCGCTTCGAACGACAAAGCGAACAACGCGGCGGCCAACACGGCAGCCAACACGCCTGCCGAGAAACCTGATCCGTTCAGCAAGCTGCCTGAAATGGTCGAGTTTACAACTGGTATTTCGGTTCCTTTCGACATGAAACCGCCGGCAGGAGAAAGCAACGAAAACAACGATGTAACCAAATGGTTCGAGGAAAACTTGAATATCAAGCGGAAGATCGCTTGGACGACCAGTGACCAAAACCATGCCTTCGAACAAAAATTGAGCCTGCTGATTGCGGCGAACAACATACCCGACGTGCTTTCGATCAGCGTCGATCCTAACGGTCTGAGCCTCCTGAAGAAGCTGATCAAAGCGGACATGATCGAGGATCTGTCGAAAGTATACGAAGACTACGCGTCTCCAAACCTGAAGAGCAGCCTTGCGTTGGGCGGTCCGGATGTACTGAAACAGGTATCGTCAGACGGGAAGCTGTACGCCATTCCTTCGATTTCGGACGTCGAGACGGCGATTCCGATCATCTGGTCGCGCAAAGACTGGCTGGACCAAGTCGGCCTTCCCGAGCCGCAAACGCTCGACGACGTGGAAACAGACCTGAAAGCGTTTAAAGCCAAGTTCGGAGCAAGCGCGGGCGTGCTGCCTTCGCAGCAGCTGTTCTACGGCGCGGACACGGACTCCTTCGACTTCGTATTCGGCGCTTACAACTCTTATCCGGGCCAATGGATCAAAACGGCTGACGGCACGGTCGGCTACGGCTCGGTTCAGCCTGAAATGAAAGGCGCGCTGGAAAGACTGGCGAAATGGTACAAAGAAGGCTATATCTCGCCTGACTTTATCATGAACGACAGCAACAAATCGGTTGAACCGATCGCGCAAGGCAAAGCGGGTATCTTCGAAGGCGCATGGTGGTCCACGTGGTATCCGCTTCCGGATTCCGTGAAGAACGACCACAAGGCGGATTGGCAGGCGACAGTGCTTAAAGGCGCAGACGGCATCGCGCATGCCAAAGGTTACGGTGCCGTAGGCGGATTCGTTGTCGTGAAGAAGGGTTACGCGCATCCGGAAGCGATCATGAAAATGCTGAACTACGCACAAGAAGCGAACACGAAGAAGCTTGACTGGTATAACAAGCTGACGATCGACGAAGGCGCGAAATATTTGAATGCGAAAATGAACTTGCTGCCAGTCAGCGCAAGCGCGAAAGATCCGCATGAAATTACGGTTCGCTACAAAGCGATCATGGACGTTGTCAACGGCAAAACGAAAATGGAAGACGCCGATCCGGAAACGAAGGTTCAAGCAACCGCTATTCAGAACTACCAAAAGGCGACGGACAAATTCGCGGACATGGGACTGTGGAGCCTTGCGAACCAATTCTACACCGGTGCAGCCGGCCTCGTGAAAAACCCTGTTCAACAAACGCTTCCTGCATTCGTCGGTTCCACTGACCTGATGCAGAAGAAGAAAGCTTCCATGGATGATCTCGAGAAGAAAACGTTCCTCGAAATCATTACGGGCAAGAAGCCGATCGACGCGTTCGACAAATTCGTCGAACAATGGAACAGCATGGGCGGTAAAGACATTACGACCGAGGTCAATGACATTGTAAACAGCTAACGGCTGCGTATGCGGTTCCGATTTACACGTTTTCAAACAAGTGCTGAGCGGTTCCAAGCCTCAGCACTTGTTTTATCCGAATTGAGGTGGAATTATCGTGAAATCAAACAGAGTGCGCAACAAGGAAGGCATCCACTATCATTTCATGCTGCTGCCGAGCATTGTCCTGTTGGCGATCTTCAGCATTTATCCGACGCTTGGTTCCATCATGGCATTCAAATATTTCGATCCGGTCAAGGGAATCTGGGGCTCGCCTTGGGCAGGATTGGATCATTTCAAAATGTTGTTCCAAATCCCGGAGTTCAAGCAAATAACGATAAACACGGTTACGATCTCGCTGGTCAAAATCGTGCTCAACGTTTCCTGCGCCCTTGCCTTCGCGCTGCTGCTGCACGAAATCAAGCTGAGATGGTTCAAACGAAGCGTGCAAACGATCGTTTATCTTCCTTTCTTCCTGTCCTGGGTTATTTTGGCCGGTATTTTCAAAGATTTCTTCTCCATCGACGGTCTTGTTAACGGTTTGGTTCATCGGATATCCAGCAGCCATGGGCCGACGATGTTTTTCAACAGCGACACCTGGTTCATGATCATTGTGTACGTAACCGATGTCTGGAAAGGCTTCGGCTTCAACGCCATCGTTTTCCTCGCGGCTCTGACAAGCATTAATCCGAACCTGTACGAAGCGGCCGATGTAGACGGAGCTTCCAGATGGGCTAAATTGGTCAATATTACGCTGCCGAGCATCAAAGGAACGGTAGTGCTGATTCTCATATTAAGTCTCCAAGGGATATTGAGCGGCGGCTTCGACCAAATCTTCAACTTGTACAATCCGCTCGTATATCAAGTCGCGGATATTTATGACACGTATATTTATCGCATGGGCTTCCAGAGCAATCAATATGAATTCGCTACCGCGGTCGGACTGTTCCGCTCGGCAGTTGCCTTTATATTTATTCTCGTCTCGCAATGGCTGGCAGAAAAATATGGCGAATATAAGGTTTTCTAGACAACGGGGTGAAATGGATGGGAATCAGGTTAACGAAAAGCGATATCATTACCAACACGATTATTTACAGCATTCTGACGATGCTGGCCGTGATTACGCTCGTTCCGCTGCTGAACATTCTGGCAATATCGTTAAGCGACAGCGCCAAGGCAACGGCAGGGCTTGTCACGGTGTATCCGCTTGGATTGAGCTGGAGCACGTACACGACCATCTTCAAGGATCATGCCATTCTCACGGCTGCGGGCGTATCGTGCGAACGCGTCGTGCTCGCGCTCGTCATCAACATGGTGCTGGTCGTGCTGGCGTCTTATCCGCTATCCAAAAGCAACAAGACGTTTCGGTTCAGAGGCGTTTACATGTGGATCATCATCGGAACGATGCTGTTCGGTCCAAGTATAGTGCCGATGTTCTTTACGGTGAAGGATTTGCACATGCTCGGCACGATTTGGGCGCTCGTCATTCCTGGCGCGGTCGGGCAGTTTAATATCATTCTCATGATGAACTATTTCCGCAATATCCCGTCCGAGTTGGAGGAATCGGCCAGCATCGACGGCGCAGGCCCGTGGCGGCGATTGCTGCAAATTTACGTGCCGCTCTCCCTGCCGATAATGGCTACGATCGCGCTGTTCGTCGTCGTGGGCAACTGGAACGCGTACTTCGACGGCTTGATCTATTCCATGGATCCGAAGGACTTCCCGCTGCAAACGTATATTCAACAGCTTGTCGTGAATTACGATACGACGATTCGCGACGTGGAGCAGGTTCGTAGCCTGCTGGCCGTATCCAACCGAAGCCTGACGGCCGCGAAACTGGTCATTACGATGATTCCGATCCTGCTCGTGTATCCGTTCATGCAGAAGTACTTCATCACCGGAATCATGCTTGGTTCCGTAAAAGAATAGCAGGATCGGCCAATGCCGATCCAGAACTAATTAACGAGCATTCGGCGAGTCCATTGGACGGCTTCGGGTGCTCGTTGCAATCGTTAACCATAGAGGAGGCCGCTTCACCATGATGTACGACTTGAAACAAGCGAAGAGCCGGGCATTCACCGCGGAAAATAAAACCGGCGCCGCAGGCAGCGGAGGGCAAACGAAACAAGGCCGCAAAGGCTCCCCGTGCCTGGAAGGATTCCGCCAAGGCGAAACCATCGAGCTGCTCCGCTGCGAGGGACCGGGCGTTATCCGTCATATCTGGATGACGATCCCGCCAGGCAATGTCGATCATATGCGAAACGTCATTCTGCGCATGTACTGGGACGACCAGGAGCATCCGAGCGTGGAAGCGCCGATCGGCGATTTCTTCGGCATCGCGCACGGGCGGCAGAAGCCGATGATGTCGGATTGCGTCACGATGCAGGCCGGCAAAGGGTTGAATTGCTGGATTCCGATGCCGTTCCGGAAGAATGCCGTTCACGGTCGAGAACGATTCCGAATCCGACGTGCGGCTGTTGTTCTATCAAATCGACGTGACGCAGGGCGATGAGCTTGACGAATCCGCGGGGTATTTTCACGCCCGGTTCCGGCGCAGCAATCCGTGTCCGATGCATGAAGATTTCGTGATCGCGGACGGCATAGCGGGAAAAGGCGCGTATCTGGGCACGACGCTCGGCGTACGGAGTTTGGAGAACAACTCCTGGTGGGGCGAAGGAGAAGTGAAATTCTATATCGACGACGACCGCGACTACCCGACGATCTGCGGGACGGGCGCCGAAGATTACATGGGCTCGGCCTGGGGGCTGGAGGAAGTGTTGACGCCATTCCAAGGCGCGCCGCTCGTGGACGGCAAACAGGGCTTGTATTCGATCTACCGCTTCCATGTGCGCGATCCGATCTATTTTGAACGCAGCTTGAAGGTCACGGTGCAGCAGATGGGCTATGGGAACAAAGAGCAAGCGCGTCTTCATTATGGCGACGAGCAGTTCGTACATTATCGCGCGATGGGCAGCACCGACGAGGCGGAAGATTGCTACTTCGAACGCAGCGATGATTATTGCGCCGTCGCTTATTGGTACCAGACGCTGCCGTCGCTGCCGTTCGATCATTTTCCGAACAGGGCGGAGCGCAGCGCGGATTTGAAGCCGAATGAAGCCGAAGGGCCGAAACGGACGGATATGTAGCGTTCGTTCTGGAAGAATAGGCAATCGATTCTACCATTAATATCCCCTTTCGATAGACTGCGCAAAAAGAGTTCATGGTATGATGGACTCAGCGCTGCCTTCCGGAAGGGGATTTTGCGTTGCGGAAGGCGGTTTGGGAGAACCAAGCAGGAGGGAAAGCAGATGACACGGATTAACGAACTGCGGGACGGCGAGGAATTCGTCGGCTTCTATCTCATCAAGGAGAGCGAAGTGAAGCAGACCAATACGACGCCGCCGAAGGATTTCATGAACATTACGCTGTCGGATGCCAGCGGGCAGGTGCCGGGAAAACTATGGGATGCGTCCGAGAGCGACAAGGAGCAATTCAAGGCGCTGACGCTCGTGAAGGTGCAGGGAATCGTCCAGCTGTACCGCGAGAAGCTGCAGGTGAAAATCAATCGCATTCGGAAAACGACGGAAGCGGACGGCGTGACGTTGACGGATTTCGTGCGCGCGGCGCCCGTCGAACCGGAAACGCTCGTCGCTCGCATTCGGAACGTTGCCGACAGCATCGCCGATGCGGACATTCGTGCGATTGTCGCGTACTGCCTCGATAAAGCAGGGGATCGCCTATTCCATTCGCCGGCGGCGAAATCGCATCATCACGCCTATTATGCGGGACTTGCCTATCATATCTCGAGGATGCTGGAGCTGGGCGAATTCATCTGCGCGCAGCGTCCGTTCTTGAATGCGGACTTGGTCAAAGCGGGTATCATCCTGCATGATATCGCGAAGCCGGAGGAAATGGTGTCCGAGCTTGGCATCGTATCGGATTACAGCAATACGGGGAAATTGATCGGCCATATTTCATTGGCTTCGTTATGGATTGCAGAAGCAGCGTTCCATGCAGGAATCGCCGTGGATTCGGAGCGCGTTATGGCACTGCAGCATCTCGTGCTGTCGCATCATAATTTAGGGGAATGGGGCAGTCCCGTCCAGCCGCAAATCGCGGAGGCGGTTGCGCTGCATTATATCGATTCCCTCGATGCCAAGCTGCAAATGATCGAGGATGCGCTGGATACCGCCGCGAGCCATGAGGATTGGACGCCGCAGGTAAGAGGGCTGGAGAATAAGGCCTTCTATCGCTTGAAGCTATAGCTGCCCGAGCGAAGCCGTCTCTGCTTGATCGAAACCGTAGCTGCCCGATCTGGCATGCGATTGCCCCGAAGCGGGCAAACGGGTAAAATGGATTCCGATGAAAGGGGATTGAAGGATGATACGATTTGGCATTATCGGAAGCAACTTTATAACGGATCAATTCATAGAAGCGGTGCGCGAGGTCGAAGGCGTAACCTTGTCGGCGCTGTACTCGCGGACCGCGGAGCGGGCGGAAACGTTCGCGGCGAAGCACGGCATCCCGCTGACGTTCACGGACATCGACGACTTGCTGGCGAGCAGCGAGGTTGACGCCGTCTATATCGCGTCGCCGACATCGTTCCACGCGGAGCAGTCCATTCGCTGCATGCGCGCAGGCAAGCATGTGCTGTGCGAGAAGCCGGCGGCATCCAATTCGCGCGAGCTGGAGGGGATGATTCAGACGGCGGTCGAGCATGGCGTCGTCTTCATGGAAGCGATGAAGAGCTCGTTCATGCCGGGCTTTCAAGCGATTCGGGAGCTGCTGCCTTCGCTTGGCGCCATTCGTCGGTATACGGCAAGCTATTGCCAATACTCGTCGCGCTACGATGCGTACCGCGCCGGCGAAGTATTGAACGCGTTCAAGCCGGAGTTCTCGAACGGGGCGTTAATGGATCTTGGCGTGTACTGCGTCTACCCGATGATTCTGCTGTTCGGCACCCCGGAACGGATTGCCGCCAGCGGCACGATGCTCTCTTCCGGCGTCGACGGCCAAGGAAGCATCGTTGCAGGTTATAAGGAGATGGAGGCGGTCATCTCGTATTCCAAAATCTCCAACTCATCGCTGCCCGCCGAAATTCAGGGCGAAGAAGGCACGATGACGATCGATGCGATCAATCTGCCGCGCAAGCTCACCGTCCGTTACCGAGATGGGCGCGTGGAAGAGATTGCCGCGCCGGAGCAGGGATTAGTCATGAGCTATGAAGTGCGGGCATTCGCAGAGCTGATCCGGAGCGGACAACTCGAGGGGACGCTCAACTCGCATGCCCACTCGCTGGCGGTCATGAACGTGCTGGACGATGCGAGACGCCAGCAGGGGCTTGTGTTCCCGGCGGATTTGAAGTAATTGATTGAATGTACGATTCATCGGCGGCAGCACTGGACTTTCTCTTCATGGGGTCCGGGGCTGCCGCTGTTTGCGTTGTCAAGACTAACTTATGTCCAGTACGCCAATTGTCACATCCGGTAAGTGTGCTATAGTAAAGGTTAGTCGTTGGATTTCGGAACTGATAGGATGTGAGACTCGCCTTGTCTACGAGAACGAAGATTTTCATAAGCTCAATCGCTCAAGATTCGCTACGGCAGCTTCGCGAGCGCATGTGGGACATTCTGCGGGAGCTCGGGCATGAACCCGTGCTGTTCGAACGGAATTTCGGAGCATGGGATTCCCACACCAATCCGGTCCAAAAGTGCATCAAATGCGTACGAGAATCTGATGCGTTTTTACTTTTCATAGCCAACAAGGCGGGCACCTTCTACGAAAAGCCGCAGCGGACCGTGACGCACATGGAATTCATCGAAGCTTGCGCCCGGCGGAAGACCATTCTCGTGTTCGTGGACAGCGCAGTGAAAGCAGAATATTTCTCCAAAGCGAAATGGATTATCGACGAGTACGTGGAGGCCTATAAAGCAGAAACTTCCTCATTTCCAACGGCATCGGAAACCGTGTCCGCACTCCGTTCTGCCGGTCTGTCTTCTCATGTCGACCCCTATGTTTGGTTTTTCATCCATGACATTGTTGGACGGGGAATCTACTTCGAAGAGTTAAATCTCGCTGTCGCTCCTGATTGGAAGGCGTATTTCAGCGACTTGTTGCGAAGAGGCATCCAGCTGATGCCGTTCAAAGCCGCGATTGAAACGAACGAACGCCAATTGGATCAATACGATCATTTCTACGATATACTGAGCAAAGCCATCGTGAATGTGAACATGACCGGATTTCGCGATCTTAAAGCCTTCCTGGAGTCCTTCCAACGTTCGGTGACAGGCGAGGTCGTGGAGCATGACTATGGTTTCGTGAAGGAACCGGTGGGCGCTTTCCGTAATTGCTCCGCCGTCACGTTATATGAATTCGAAGACGATCGTATGGTTATGTTGGGAAAGACGGGTTTTGCCACCGGCGAAGATTATTACCTGTTGGACAACAAAGACGCTTACGTTGCTCTTACGTACAGCAATCCCGAGCCGGACGATCAGGTATTCTTCAGGGAATCCAATTGTACCTTTTACTTCTGCCTGCGGCTCGCGAACCATGTGATGACGTTTCACTTCCCGTGCGGTCCAGAGTGGAACGCCGACAAGTTCATGGCTTCCAAGGATAGCGTCATACGTGTTATAATTGAAAAAAACGCATTGGCTTTCGAACTTGCACGAATGCTCATAGGAGGGATGCAGCATGGCGACTAAGGTATATGTATCATTGAACGGAGCTGTTACGGAAGCAGTAGGTACGCAGCCGAAGGATGCGCTGCTGTTCGCGCCTTCTAAGAAAAGCATGACGCAGGTTATACTTGAGCAGCGGAAGACGCGTCGGAGTAACAGTCAATTCATTAAGGAACGGCTTGAAGAGGCGTTCAGAAGATAAGAGCTCTTGTACAAACAAGCGCATGATCAAAGCCGCGAAGGCTTTGATCATGCGCTTGTTTTGTTGTTGCCGTCTACTGGCTGCGCTTATAATGCGCCGGCGTGTTGCCCGCGACTTTCTTGAACATCCGGTAGAAATGCGGCAGGCTCTCGAAGCCGCAGGAGGCGGCGATTTCCGCGACGGTGCGGTCTGTCTCGGCGAGTAATTCCTTCGCATGCATGATGCGCTTCGCCACTATATATTCCGTTACGCCGAGGCCGGTATGCTGCTTGAACATGCGCGAGAAGTACGACGGACTTACGGATGCATGGGAAGCGAGCGCCGATAGATGGAGGGATTGCGGCAAATGAGCGTCGATTTCATTCAGCGCGTTCTGCAGCCATGCGGGTCTGGAACCGGCATAAGGCTGCATGCGGTTGCCGGGATTGAGCTTGCGGTTCGTATGCAGCAGGACGGTTTGCAGCAGCAGCAGAATCGCTTGCCTGAACCCGGGCTGCCTGGCTGCGAGTTCTTCCTGCATGTCGCCGAACAGCCCTTCCAGGCGCTGCCGCTCCGCGGGGAGCAGTTCCAGCTTGTAGCTTCGGTTGGCGCGCGCCGTATCGAAGCATTGCAGAAACGAGAAGGAGTCGATTCCGGCGGCGGAAGCCTGCACGAACTGGCCGCTGAAGAATACGACGGAGGAGGTAATCGGCTCATCGGGATGAGGAAGCGTCTTATGAATCGTATTGCCGGGAATGAGGTAGAGATCGCCTGCCTGCATTTCGTAGAACGTATGATTAATGAAGAACGTGCCTGCCCCGCCGTGGACGTAAATGATTTCGTGCCAGTCATGCAAATGGTCCGGCAGCTCCGCTTGCAGGTTCTTCGTGCTGCTCAATTCGAGCGATACAGGAAGCGCGCTGTCGGAAGCAAACTGCTTGCGCATGGGATCCATCCCCGTCATCTCCTTCAATGGGCTGAGTATGGTTGCGGAAGTACAAGAAAAGGTATATTTTCAGCGATATTCGCAATTTAGATTCTGTTTCTTACGATCTATAATTGAACTATATCGGACGCCTAACGGATTGTCCATCTCAAGAATAAGGAATGGTGAATGCGGTTGGAACATGTGATTACTACGGGCGCGGACGCGCTTTATATGAATGAACGCGATCATGTCGTGACGGCATTGCGCGAGATCGGCGCCGGCGAGACGATCAAATATCGCAACGCGGCAGGCTTGCAGGAAGTAACGACGCTGAACGATATTCCGTTCGGCCACAAAATCGCGATTGCCGAAGTCGACGGCGGCGCCGACGTGCGCAAATACGGCGAAGTGATCGGACGTGCCGTAGAGCCGATCGCGGCAGGCCAGCACGTGCACGTACACAATATCGAAGGCATCCGCGGACGCGGCGACCTCGGCACGAAGGAGACGGAATAATGGAACGTACATTTATGGGCTATGAGCGTCCGAACGGCGATATCGGGATTCGGAACCATCTGCTGATCATCCCGACGGTCATTTGCTCCAATCAGGTGAGCAGCAGGATCATGCAGATGGTGCCCGGCGCCGTCGCGATCCCCCATCAGCATGGGTGCAGCCAGATCGGCGCGGACAAGGACCGCACGTTCGAGATGCTTGCGGGCACGGGCAAGAATCCGAATGTCGGCGCCGTCATGATCATCAGCCTCGGCTGCGAAGTGGTGGATCCCGTAGCGCTTTCCGAGGAAATCCGTAAGACCGGCAAACCGGTCGAATTCTTCGACATTCAATCCGCCGGCGGTTCCGTCAAAGCGATCTCCTATGGCGCGGAAGTGGCCAAGCGGCTGATGGCGGATCTGCAGAAGCAGGAGAAGGTGCCGGTTCCGCTGAGCAAATTGAAGGTTGCCGTCAAATGCGGCGGCTCCGACGCGACGTCGGGTCTGGCGTCCAATCCCGCGCTCGGCGTGGCGGCGGATTCGCTTATCGGCGAAGGCGGCTCGATCGTCATCGGCGAAACGACGGAAATCATCGGCGCGGAGCATCTGCTTGCCGAGCGCTGCGCGACCCCGGAAATTTCGGATAAGCTCTATTACATCGTCGACCGCTTCGAGAAAGAAGTCGAGCGGATGGGTGCCGACATGCGCGGCGGCAATCCAAGCCCGGGCAACATTGCAGGGGGATTGTCCACGATCGAAGAGAAATCGCTCGGCTGCATCAGCAAATGCGGCACGGCGCCGATCCAAGGCGTCATTGAATACGCAGAACGCATTCCGGAGCATGGTTTGTACTTCATGGATTCGCCTGGCAACGACATCGAATGCGTATCCGGCATGGCGGCCGGCGGCGCGCATATCGTCTGCTTCACGACCGGCCGCGGAACGCCGACAGGCGCGGCAGTCGTGCCGGTGATCAAAATTACCGGCAACCAAATGATGTTCCGGCGCATGGAAGACAACATGGACGTCGATGTCAGCGATATGCTGGATGGCAGCGTAAGCCTGGAGCATGCCGGCGGGCGGATTTGGCAGGAGATCTTGGACGTGGCGGAAGGGAAATGGACGAAGGCGGAAGTGCTGGGACATACGGAATTCAGCATTAACCGGATCGGTCCGAGCTTGTAATAAATATCAGTGCAACATGCACAGGCAACGGGCAACAGGCACAGGCAACAGATATCGGAGGTGCTCCCTGCATGGGTGCGTTATTGACCAACTGGCTTGACTTGGACTACCGTCCGGCCTTGCCTCAGAATAAAGAAATGGGCATCGGCATCATCGGTGCCGGAGAAATCGTGGAAGCCTGCCATCTGCCGGCTTACCGGATGGGCGGTTTGCGCGTCGTCGGTATTTTCGATCTGAACCGCGAGCGGGCGGAGCAGCTGGCAGCCAAGTTCGGCATCGCGAAGGTGTACCGGGAGCTCGACGAGCTGCTGCTCGATGCCGAGGTGCGCTTCGTGGATCTGGCCGTGCCGGCAAAGGTTCAGCCTGGCATCGCGGAGCGGGCCGCTGCGGCGGGCAAGCATATTCTATGCCAGAAGCCGCTGGCGGAGTCGTATGGGGAAGCGGTGCGAATCGCCGAAGCCTGCGCGAAGCACGGGATCAAAGGCGCGGCGAATCAGCAAATGCGCTGGTCGCCGGGCATCCGGGCAAGCCGTACGATCATCCAGCGCGGCTGGCTGGGCGAATTGCTGCAGGCGACGATCCAAGTGAACGTGAAGCAGGATTTTGCCAATTGGGGCTGGCTGCGCGAGATGCCGACGCTGGAATTCATGTATCACAGCATTCACTATATGGATGCGATCCGTTTCCTGTTCGGCCCGCCGGAGTACGTCTATGCCGACGGGGCCCGCTTCCCGGGCCAGCAAACGATCGGCGAGACGCGTACCTTGCTGCATGTGAAGTTTCCGGGCGAGTCGCGCGGGCTGATTCACGATAACCATAACCATATCGCCGGCGAGGATGACTGGTTCGCCACCTATCGGTTCGAGGGGACGGAAGGCATCATCAAAGGAACGAACGGATCGCTCTACAATTATCCGGTCGGACGTGAGGATACGCTCAGCTTCCATTCAAAGCTTGTTCATGAAGATTATTGGTTTAACCCGCGGCTTCACGGCAAATGGTTCCCGCATGCGTTCATGGGAACGATGGGCGAGTTGATGCGCGCCGTGGAAGAAGAGCGCGAGCCGGAGAACAGCGTGGAAGACAATTTGAAGACGATGCAGATGGTATTCGGGGCGTACTTGTCGGTGCAAGAGAATCGGCCGGTCACGCTGGCGGAAATCGCGAATAGCTAGATGGAGAGGGAGAGGGAGCGCAGCCGCGCTTCTTTTTTTATTACCAGTATGAAACAATTGGCTGCGAAGAAGCGTTGATTAGGTGAACGTAAACATTCGGCAGGGGACGATGGGATGAATCGAAAGCGGAACTGGATCGCGCCATGCGCGGTTATAGTGGTCTTGGCAGGCTTGCTGGCAGCTTGTTCGGGAGGAAATGAGGCTGCAACTACGAATGGGGGTAATATGCAGGAGAATCATGATGCAGCGGGAACGGTCGAGACTCCGGTCATTGCAGCGGCGGACGAGGATCCCGCGCCTGCACCAACCGAGAAGGAAGACGATTCCGTCCGCGCGCTGTTCAAGCTGCCAAGCGGACAATTGAGCGTGAAGCCGGTGACGAAAGCAGTCGTGCAGGCATTCGACGCGCCAAGCTGCTACGGCGCCCAGAACGATCTGAAATGGCAAGGCGAGTACGAGGCGGTTTGGGAACCGGACAAAGGGGATACTGTAAGAATAGGGACCTTCCCTGCGGATTTTGAAATCGTGCAGCAGACCGACAAACCGATTACGATGCAGCACTTCCGGTTCGGCGACACGGATCTGCTTGTTTATGTGCCCCGGTATACCGACTGCCACGCGTTGGAAACCTATTTCTTCGGCGTGCAGGACGGCGAAGCGTTTCCCGTTCCTATGGTGATGAGCGATAAAGAAACATGGCCGAATATCGGGCAGCTGCCTGGACATTTGCTGCAAGTGAAGAACGGCGAGATGATCGTCACCGGCGGTTATGCGGCAGGTCAAGATACGATCCCTGTGTATTATTTTCGCTATGATGCGGCGAATCGCGTTCTCGTTCTGACCAAGACGGAACAGGCGCAGGTGAACGCTATCATTCAGTAACGGGCGGACTACGCAGCGAGCCGGGGCGGATGCGGATTATGGCGATGAGCATGCCGGCGCAGGAGAGGGATTGAAACATTTTCAGGGGGCGTCTCGTTTAGAGGGTACAGCTATGCAAGACTGATAGAATGGAGATGATTCACATGAAGAACGTTTCACCCGTCAAAATGCTCGTGCTCTCGGTACTCTTGGTCGGCGCGATGATGGTATCCGCCTGCTCGAACGATTCGAATTCTGCCAACGACTCCAATTCGGCTACGCAAAATAATGCGCCGTCAAATAACGCAGCGCCTCCGGCGGATACGTCGGACTCGGGCAATAACGTACCTGCGGACAACGGCCAGTCTGGAAACACGGGAAACAGCGGCAATGCCGGAAATACCGGCAGCGCCGCCAACGGCGGAAGCGACACGTCAAATGCGCCGGCGGATCAAGCGGACAGTTCGAGCGTCAAGCAGATCAAAGCGATGCTTGAGCTGGCGAAGAGCGGGAAAGCGGCGGGCATTCCGTTTGCGGCCGATAAAGGACTGATCGATGACGTCGAGAAGGATTGGGGCAAATCCGACAAAACCGACTTCGCCGGTCAAGGCATGTATGCGACTTACGCGAAGAAGCACGCGGTTATCGGCTTCAACAAAGGCAGCCAGATCTTCGATGTCCGTTCCGATGCACCGGAGCTGCAGCAGCTCACCTTGAAGCAAATCGAAGCTGCATTAGGCAAGGCGGCGAAGGTGACCAAGAACGGTACCGACACGATCTACGCGTACGAAGCGAACAAAACCTTCGAGCTGCGGTTCATCCTTTCGGCAGACACGGGGAAAGTCGATCACATCTCGGTGTACGCGCCCGCGGATGCAGTGAATAATATGGCTGGGTAAGCTGGATAGAGAAAGGAGCGAGAGCGTTCTTCGTCAGTATAGGCGGGGGACGCTCTTTCTTCACGCGGCGGCTGGCGGGGAGTCTTGTTGGCGCGTTATTTTCAGCATTTGGCCGGATTGCTATAATGAGAGAACGAAATAAACGCAAATGAGAGTGATTCATTCATGAATACGGAGCAATTAGTCGAATGGGCACGGGCCCATCGCATAGCGGAGAGAACGGAAGCCGGGTTTAGAAATTACATGGATAACTGGAAGAAAGACGATCGAGGGGATCTTTTCGGTACGTTTAGAGGAAAGTCCAATTTGAAATTGCTGCGGACGGAACTTCATTCGCTTCAACTTACACATGTGATCGGATATTCCGACTTCGTCTATTGTAATATTAATATTTATTATCTAGGACAGGATATCGGGCATTATCGGATGGTTTTCACGCTTGAAGGCGAGCCTGCTGACGATGTCATTCATTTCGATAAATACCTGGATAACGCCATTAGGGAAGGGACCGTTAAGGTTGAAATCGTACTGAAGGCGATACAATAAGGCTATACAATCGAAGCGATCGCCAAACTTGTGGAATTGGATGAAGAGCTCATAAGACCTTTGTTTTGAGTGCAGACCGGGGCGGCTGGCCAAGCGGCCATAAAAAAAGGCCAACCAGAAGTTCTGGTTGACCCTCGGCCGTTGTTCTGCCGCCGCTAGGCGTTTAAACGTTTATTATTCTCGTGCGCGATGGACAGCAAGGTCACATAAATCGGCTGCACATTGAACTTCTTGCCGAACTCGAACTTATATTGGGCCGTTTGGACATTATTTGTTTTATAGTAAGGGGAAGTAATATAATGAATCGTAATTTCGCTGTCATCGAAACCCGTTCCGCCGGTTTCCATGGTCACCTCATAAATGGCATTCAAATGAATGGAAGCCACTCTTGTTTTCTTGCCGGTAACGCCTTGGTGATCGATCAGCATCAGCCGGTCGTCCGTGAAAATAAAAGCATCGCGCACGAGCTTAAAGCCCAGCTGTATTTTCTCTTCCGGCATCAAATAAGCGCCATATTGAGCGTGCAGCTCCTGTACGGATACTTCGGAGTAATTCCCCAATAAACCACTGAATAGTCCCATATCAATACCTCCTGATCATGTCGATTCGAATCGGAAAACGCAGTTTCTTGTTATATATTCTCTATTTGCTATAAATTTCCTTCCTGCCATGATTCAGATAATCGCGAACGGAGATGATCGGGGTGCTGGGACTACCGAGCGGCAGCGTGTTTCTTGTTCCTTGGACGGAGCAATGGAATACGGAATATCAGGAAGAAGCAAAGCGGATCACGGGCGAAATTCAGCCTCATCTCCTTGCCGTTCATCATATCGGAAGCACCGCGGTTCCCGGGCTAAGCGCCAAGCCGGTCATCGACATTGCGATCGAGCTGCCTTCGTTCGAAGCGGGTCTTCGCTGCGTGCCCGGATTAACGCGCATCGGTTATGCCTACAAAGGCACGAATATCTTGCCGGACCGGCATTACTTCAATAAAGGCGAGCCAAGGACGCATCAGATCCATATGTACCGGACCGGCAGCGAATATTTGCGCAAACAGCTGCTGTTCCGAGATTATCTGAGGAAGCATGCGGCTGCAAGAGCGGGCTATCAGCAGTTGAAAGAGCAGTTGATTCAGAATAACGGATCGGATAAGTATGCGTATTCGGATGCGAAAACGGATTTCGTGCTGAGCATGATTATGAAGGCGGAACAAGAAGAGCGGCGAGACTGAGCGAGTTGACTATTCGATGGCCGGCATTCGGATGAAGGAGAGGCATTCTCCACCCGGCTGCCGGTCTTTTGCCATCGCAAAATCAACGTGCGAATATGCCTGACTTGGTATATACTACCAACTAAGAACGATGCCTTCATGGATGACCGGTATCACTAAACAACGGAACACCTACATGACGCACGAAGAAGAGGAGTATAACATGAAGCCAATTCGCAACTCGGCAAAAGCCGTCATCATCGATCGCGACCGCGTCCTGCTTACCAAGAATGAGGATCAATGGGGATTCTTCTATCTCTTCCCCGGCGGCGGGCAAGAGAAGGGCGAGGATCTGCGTTCGGCCGTCGTACGCGAATGCTTGGAAGAAATCGGCTGCGAGGTCGAGCCGGGCGACATTATCCATATCCGCGAATATATCGGGAACAATCATGAATTCGCGGAGTGGGATCATGACGTGCATCAGGTGGAGTTTTATTTTGCCTGCCGGCTGGTGAATCATACGGAGACATTCCACGGCAGCAATCCGGACGAGCTCCAAGTCGGCGTAGAATGGGTGGCGCTTGAGCAGCTGCACGAGGTCAGACTTTATCCGCACTCCCTGATCAAACAGCTTAATCGCACGGCAGCAGCCGTTTGTTATGTGGGGGATACGAATTAATGGCATAATGGCATGACAGTCCTCGCTGAACGCGAGGAGACGAAATCCAACGCGGGAAGGCATGGGATGACAATGACTACGAAACCTTCGATTGAAGCGAGATTGGCGGAATTGGGCATTACGCTGCCTCAAGCAAGCAATCCGGCAGGCAATTATACGAATTGCGTGATCGTGAACGGGCTGATGTTCGTTTCGGGGAAAGGACCGTCGGGTAATCCGAAAGGCAAGCTCGGGAGCGAATACACGACGGAAGAAGGCATTCATTTCGCCAGGCTGGCCGGCATCGAAGTGCTCGCCGCCGTACAAGCAGAGCTCGGTTCGCTCGATCGCGTGAAACGCGTCGTGAAAGCGCAAGGCTTCGTCAATGCGGTGCCGAGCTTCGAGGAGCATCATAAAGTGTTGAACGGATTTTCGGACTTGATGGCGGAGGTATTCGGGGAGAAAGGAGTCCATACGCGTTCGGTTCTCGGCGCGGTCTCGCTGCGGAACAATCTGCCGCTCGTCATCGACTCTATATTCGAGGTGGAGAACTGAAGTACGGCATAGGGGGAAGGAACATAACATGAATGAAATCATAAAAGAGTCCGTCATTAAGCTAGCTGAAGCTTTCCAATTCCCCGAACGGGTACTGCATGGGGAAGATTTGCCTTGGGTGCCGTTTGATTCGGGAGAGAACGTCAATTGCTACTTTAAACCGCTGCGCTTCGATCTATCGACGGGGACGTGGATTTATTTATTCCGCATAAAGGGCAATCGCACGCTTGGCCGCCATCGCCATACGGGCGGCAGCGTGATCGGCTTCAATATCGAAGGCGAGTGGGGATATGAAGGAAGAACGTGGACGGCGAAGCCGGGGACGTTTGTTTTTGAACCGCCCGGCGATATTCATACGTTAATTACGGGCGCACAGGAAGTGACGACTCTGTTCATCTTGAGCGGTTCGCTGCAGTACTTCGACGAGGACAACCGTATTATCGGACAGGACGACGTTTATACCGTTTTGCAGAAATATCAGGATTATTGCAGCGCGAACGGCATCGCGTTTCGCGAGGATTTGATCTATTGACGGAGGTTGGGCATGAGTAATTCATGGCATCGCCATCTGGGCATATACGGCATTTGCCGCAGCGAAGACCGCCTGTTGTTGATCCACAAAACGGGAGGTCCTTACACCGGCAGATTTGATCTGCCCGGGGGGAGCGTCGAACCGAACGAGACCATCATCGAGACGCTGCATCGGGAATTCCTGGAAGAGACAGGCGTCGTCGTTACGCCGCTCCGATCGATCGGCACGAAGGATTTTCTAGTCCCTTGGGTAAGAGAGGGGTATGCTCACACGCATTGCCATCATATTGCCGGTTTGTTTGAAGTGGCTTACGAGAGCGGCGATCCGAGCGAATCCCCGCGCATTGACGATTCGCTTGGGGCGGAATGGGTTCCAATCAGCCAAATCGATGCGGATCAAGCATCTCCGCTGGTTATGGCGGCGCTCGATTGGATCCGGCACGGCGTGCTGGATTGGAGAACGAAGAGATATGATTCGTGGGAAATGAAAGCATAGGTGCAAGTCCATATTGCAGCGATGAAGAGCAGCGACATGGAATTGAAACGAGGGATCGCGAGTGCAGGCTTTTCCGATACGAATGACCGAACGGCTCGTACTTCGCCAGTTGAAGCTCGGGGATGCTCCAGAACTGTTCGCGTATTTTGCAAAAGACGAGGTCACCGAATACTACGATTTGGACAGCTTCACGGAGCAGCAGCAAGCGGCATCGCTTATCCAGCGCTGGAACGAGCGATTCGATCGGCAGGACGGCATCCGCTGGGGAATTGCCTTGAAATCCGAGGACCGTATCATCGGAACCTGCGGGTTTCATAGCTGGACGAAGGAACATGCGAAAGCGGAAATCGGCTACGAATTATCGCCCGCCTACTGGCAGCAAGGCATTATGAGCGAAGCACTGGGCAGCGTCATTCCTTACGGGTTCGAGTCGATGGGGCTTAATCGCATTGAAGCCTTCATCGATCCGGATAATATAAGCTCGAGGAAGCTGCTGGAGAAAGCAGGCCTGCGCGAAGAGGGGCTGCTGCGGGACTATTTCTATGAGAAGGGGCGTTTCGTGGATGCCGTGCTGTTTGCAAGGCTGAAGCGGGATTGTTAGCGAGTGCGCGCGCCCGCCCGTTGTAAGAATAGGGTAAAGAAGGAGCATCCAACATGCTGGACAAGTCGATTCCGTATTTCAACGTGATCATGAAACGAAGCGCCGCGCTGCCTGTTCCGGTTCCCGTGCTGCCTGCCGGGTATTCGTTTGCTGCTTTCACGGAAGGCGATGAAACGCATTGGGCTGACATTGAAGCTGCAGTTGGAGAGTTTGAAGATGGTGGCGAGGCGAAGGGGTATTTTCACGACGCATATTTGCCGGAGCGGGACCAGTTGTCCGAACGCGTCTTGTTCGCGAGAACTCCAGACGGCGAATACGCGGGCACCGTTACCGCTTGGTGGAATGACGACGGGGATCGGCGAGTAGCTTCGCTCCACTGGCTTGCCGTGAAGCCGGGCTTCCAAGGACTTGGCCTAGGCAAAGCGCTCGTTCGACAATGCCTGCTGACGCTGGCGCGCACGGAAGGCAAGCAAGATGTCTATTTGCATACGCAGACTTGGAGCTATAAGGCGGTAGGCCTGTACTTGCAGACAGGTTTTGAGATCGAGCCGACGTCAAGCTTCGGCAGCTACCGGAACGATTACGAGCAGGCGATGCCGTGGCTTCGCGAACGATTGAACAGGTGACGGCTGCGCCATGAGACCGGACCGGACCGATAAAGGGGTGCAGGGGATGGAAATCGTATTCGATGCCTATGTCATTTCGGATAACAAAGACAAGCTGGACCATGCCGTTATTTTGGATTATTTGGCCAGAAGCTACTGGGCAAGCAACCGGCCGCAGGAGCGGATTATTAAATCCATCGCGAACTCGGACTGCTATGGCGTATACCTTGAGGGACGGCAGGTCGGTTTTGCCCGTGTCGTCACGGACGGGGCCACGTTCTATTATCTGTGCGACGTGTTTATCCTTGAAGCTTATCAGGGACAGGGGCTGGGCAAAAAGCTGATCGATGCGATCGTACACGCTCCCGAATACGAGGATATGACGGGCCTGCTCGGCACGAAAGATGCCCATGGGCTGTACAAGCAATACGGCTTCGAGCCCAGCGAAGGACGTTTCATGCGCAGGGCCCCTCAAGCCGTTCAGGCCATTACGCCGAATGAAACGGCTTGATTTAGTCAAAGAATGAGGCAGGTAGACAGAGGAACCAGAAGACGACCTAAGACATAACGATAAAAGGTGATTGAACCATGAACGTAAAACAACTGGCGGCAGAGAAGGCCGTCGAACATATCGAACACGGCATGACCGTTGGCCTCGGAACGGGCACGACGGCTTACTTTGCCATTCAGCGCATCGCTGCCCGCGTGAAGGAAGGGCTTGGCATCCGGGCCGTAGCCAGCTCGATGCATTCGGAAGAACTGGCGCGGCAGCTCGGTATTCCCATCGCGCCCTTCGCCGCGATTGAAGGCATCGATGTCACGATCGACGGCGCGGACGAGGTCGACGAGGCGTTGAACCTGATCAAGGGCGGAGGCGGAGCGCTGCTCCGAGAGAAGATCCTGGCTGCGAACAGCGCCAAATTCATCGTCATCGTCGACGAATCGAAGCTTGTCCGCAAGCTGGGGACATTCCCGCTGCCGGTGGAGGTCATCCCGTTCGCCTATGAGCTCACGAGGAGACAAGTACAGGCCTTGGGCTGCGAACCAACGCTTCGGACCGTCGACGGCAAGACGTTCGTGACGGATAACGGCAACTTCATTCTCGATTGCGCTTTCCCTGTCATCGACAATCCGGCGGATTTGAGCGGCAAGCTGCACTTGATTCCCGGTGTCGCGGAGCATGGATTATTCGTGAAGATGACCGATACCGTCATTATCGGCAGCGGCGATGGGACGACTCGTTATCTGTAAGGGAAAGCCGAACGCGCATGATATCGGAACGAAAGGATGCTGCGGATGCTGAAAGCAGTCTTGTTCGACTTGGACGGCACGCTGCTGGACCGCGACCGGTCGTTGGTGTCGTTCTTGGAACAGCAATACGAACGCGTGCCTGGGTTCCGGAGCGTCGGCAAAAAGGCGTTTATCCATCGCTTCATTGAGCTGGACCAGAAAGGCTACGTGTGGAAAGACCGCGTCTATCAGGCGCTGATCGAAGAGTGGAAGCTGAGTCTGGATTGGCAGGAGCTGTTGGACGATTATGTTTCCTCTTTCAAGTACCACTGCATCGGGTTTCCGGGGCTGCTCGGGATGCTGGAGGAACTGAAGCTGCAAGGGCTTAAACTGGGCATCATCACGAACGGGTTCGGCGTCTTCCAGATGAACAACATCCGCGGCTTGGGGATTGAGGGGTACTTCGATGCGATTCTCGTTTCGGAAATCGAAGGGTTACGGAAGCCGGATGTTCGTATCTTCGAGCTGGCGCTGCGGCGGCTCGGCGTCGAACCGGGAGAAGCCGTCTTCGTCGGCGACCATCCCGTGAACGACGTGGAAGCGAGCATGCGCGCAGGGATGCGCGGCGTCTGGAAGGAAGACGAGGCGCTTGGCCGACCAGGCGGCGATGCATGGACGATCAGGGAATTGCCCGAGCTGCTCGGCCTGATTGGGGACCGGAAGCAATGGATATCTTAAATGAAGCGCGATGGCGAGCTGATTTATGATTCATGGAGAGGCAGCTCACCGTTTTCTTAGCGAAAGGTCATCCTTTAGAGGATGGCCTTTTGTATGTTGCAGCGATAATTATATAATTTTAATCGGTAATTATTTATTGTAAAACGATAAACCCCATGCTACAATCAAACTGAAATTATCATGGTGAGGTGTACGTTATGGAACGAGGAACAACACTCTTTTTAAAGATCGTCGTTTGTCTAATTGGACTTGCGATACTTGCGCTGTTCATCTTCTTGGTGCCGGCGATCGGAAACTATGCAGCGGAATTGTATCCGGATCAGGCGTACGTGAAAGTGCTCTTTTTTATTGATTTCTATGCGATGGCGATCCCGGTTTACTTTGCCCTGTATCAAGCGTTTAACCTTCTCGTCTATATTGACAAGAACCAGGCGTTCTCGGAATTAGCCGTAACGGCATTGAAGCATATCAAGAACTGCGCGTTCACAATCAGCGTTTTGTATGCAGCGGGGATGCCGCTCTTCTATCTCCTGGCTGAGAGAGACGATTCCCCAGGGGTGATCGTCATCGGAATGCTCATGATTTTCGCCTCCTTGGTCATTGCGGTCTTCGCCGCGGTATTGCAGAAGCTGTTACGGAACGCCATCGATATTAAAGCCGAGAATGAATTAACGGTCTGACGGACACGATTGCGCATGCCAACAGTATGAGGACGACGAGGTGCTTCTTATGAAACGAGGAACAACGTTATTTTTAAAGGCAGCCGTTATTTTGATGGGCATCCCGGTTCTTGCCTTATGCGTATTCGCAGTGCCCGAGATCGGGAATTTCGCAGCAAAATCGTATCCGAATATCGGCCCGATGAATTATCTCGTTTTCGCCGTGATGTACGGAGCGGCTGTGCCTTATTATATCGCTCTCTATCAGGCTTTCACCCTTCTACGGTACATAGACGAGAACAAGGCGTTCTCGGAATTAGCTGTCCAAGCGTTAAAGAAGATCAAGTACTGCGCGATTGCGATCAGCGGTTTGTATGTATTGGGCATGCCGCTCCTTCGGCTTATTGCGAAGAAAGTTGACCCACCCATTGGATTATTGGGGCTCATCATTATATTGGCTTCGCTGGTTATCGCCGTGTTTGCTTCTATCCTAGAGCGGCTTTTGAAAGAAGCTGTCGATTTGAAATCGGAGAATGACTTCATTGTCTAAAGGCGAATGAACAGCGGGTTATATGCAACCGACTTAATGGGTACATAATTGACGGTCCGAGGTGAAAACATGGCCATTATAATTAATATTGACGTGATGCTGGCGAAGCGGAAAATGAGCGTCACGGAGCTTTCGGAGAGAGTCGGAATCACCATGGCTAACCTATCCATATTGAAGAACGGAAAGGCGAAAGCCGTCCGGATTTCGACGTTAGAAGCCATATGCAAGGCGTTAGATTGCCAGCCTGGGGATGTTTTGGAGTACAGACCCGAAGAAAATACGTAATGGATAAGCGCTTAACAACGATCTTTCTATGGAAAACAAAACCTAGCAAAACCCCGTCAATGGCTGACGGGGTTATTGGTACGTCCATTCACTTGCCCGGGGATGCATAGTGCTGCTTGGCGTATTGTCTGGGCAGGAGACCGACTTTCTTCTTGAACACGCGGAGGAAGCCCGAATAATCGTTAAAGCCTGCATCCATGCTGGCTTCGGTTACGCTGCGTCCTTCCCGGAGCAGAGTTTTGGCCAAGGCGATGCGCTTGTAAAGGATGTATTCATGGATCGTGCTCCCGGTATGCTTCTTGAACAGCCGGCTTAGATGGTATTTGCTGATGAAGAACAAGCCCTCCAGCCGTTCCAGCGATAAATCTTCGGCCAGATGCCGGTCGAGATAAGCGATCACCGGGGCGAGCTGCGGAGGCAGGTCCAATCCGCTGTCCTTGTCTTTGTTCTTATAGAAACAGCGCTGCACGAGAACGAGGATTTCGAGCAGGCAGCCCAGTTTGACGACCGGCGTTTCGGGATAAGGCTGCTTCTGAAGCTCGTCGTATTTGGCGAACAGCGCCTCAAGCGCCGCGCGTTCGTGCTCGCTCAGCCTGATCTTGTTATGCTCGCCGATGGGCCGGTCATAGAAGCATTGAAGCAGGTTCAGCTCGTTCGTCTGGAATAGGGCGACCAGCGCCGGATCGAATTCAATCGTCACCCGCTCGTACGGCGCATCCGTCGTGAGGGCCGGCTTATGAATTTCATGCTCGTTCGTAATGATGAGATCGCCGATTCGCAGCCGATAAACGGCTTTGTCCACGAAATAATTCACGTCGCCCCGTATGAGGAAGAACATTTCGCAGCCCTGATGCAAATGGAAATGAATATTGAACGACGGTTGACGCGTCGCATGGAGGAATTTCACATGGTCGTCGAGCCGGGCGATATAGTCGTTGATCATCCTGCCGTTCCTCCCTGTGATTTTGAGCAATATTATCCACTTTGAGCGCAATTTCGTCAAGGAAGTTGTACTTGGAATTCGATAGGATGAGAGGGTAGGGTTGTATTCCAAAGCATACGGGAGGCGGACAAATGAGCGATCGTATCATTAAATTCGGGCTTGTCGGGATCGGCAGCATTGGGCAGCATCATGTGAACTATTTGCGCAGCATGGATCATGTGGCATTAGTCGGCGTCTGCGACACGGACAAGGAGAAGGCGGACGCAACGGCGAAGGTTTGCGGGGCAAGAGCCTATTATGACGCCATCGATTTACTGGATCAAGCCGAACTGGACGTTGTCATCATTGCGGTACCGCATTACGATCATCCTGCCATTGCGATCGAAGCGTTCAAGCGGGGCATTCATGTCCTGTGCGAGAAGCCGATCGCGGTTCATGTCAATGCCGCCAAGGCGATGATTCAAGCCTATGAAGCGGCCAAAGGGCAGAAGCCGGACCTGCAATTCGCCATTATGTTCCAGGAGCGGACGCTGCCTTTCTACGCCAAACTCAAGGAAATCATGGAAAGCGGCGCACTGGGCAAGCTGACGCGCGCGACATGGATTCATACCAAATGGTTTCGTTCCCAAGCGTATTACGACAGCGGCGGCTGGCGCGCGACATGGGCTGGCGAGGGCGGAGGCATTCTGACCAATCAATGTCCGCATACGCTGGATATGTATCAATGGCTGTTCGGTTTGCCGGACTTGATCTCGGGTCATGCCCATATCGGCAAATACCACGATATCGAGGTAGAGGACGAAGTAACGGCTTATTTCGAGCATGCATCCGGCATGGTCGGCCATCTGATCGTGACGACGGCGGAGCTGCCGGGTACGAACCGGATGGAAATCGTGGGCGATCTAGGCAAGCTCATTTTGGAAAATAACAAGCTGCTTTATTATAAATATCCGCAATCGATGCTCGCGTTCTCGCAGGAGACGGATCAGCGTTTTGCCGAATGGGATATTGCGCCGGAGGAGATCGCGGTCGACACGAACGTTCCGAACGGGCATCACGTCGTAACGGAACGGCTGGTGCAGCGGCTGCTCGGCCAACAGGTCGACCTGATTGCGGAAGGACCGGAAGGGCTTGGTTCGCTTACGTTAGCCAATGGCATCATGCTGTCTTCCTTCCAGAAGCGGCCCGTTACGGTGCCGATTGACGGCAACGCTTTCCAAGCGGAGCTGGAAGAGCGGATTCGCACCTCGAACTATGTGAAGAAGGCCGTCCAAGCGCCGGCTGCAAACCCAGACATGTCCGCTTCCTTCGGGACGACCAAATAGGAGGAGAGAACGAACATGGCTGCCGTTAAACTCACATGCTTCGCCGATGAGATTTCGCATGACTTGGAAGAACAGTTGGATGTGCTGCAGCAGGAGGGACTTCGCCATATCGAGGTTCGCGGCGTATGGGGCAAGAATGTCCTCGATTTGACCGGAGAAGAGCTCCGGCAAATCCGCGCGATGACCAAAGAACGCGGCTTCGGCATCTCGTCCATCGCGTCGCCGATTGGCAAATACGCGCTCCAAGACGATTTCGCGCCGCAAATCGAGAGCTTGCATCGGGCGATCGCGGCCGCGCATGCACTGGAGACGCCATATATCCGGGTGTTCTCGTATTACTTGCCGGAGAACGCCAGCTTGGACGACTGCCGGGACGAAGTGCTGAGCCGCATGAAGCAGCTGGCCGATATCGCCGCGCAGCATCATGTCACGCTTATACTGGAGAATGACGATCATCTGTACGGCGCTAAGGACGACCGCTGTCTGGACATCCTGCAGCATTGCGCATCGGACTCCCTTCGGCTTGCGCTTGATCCGGGCAACTTCGTCATCAACGGCGTGAAGCCGATGACGGATGCCTATCCGAAATTGCAATCGTACGCGGCTTACATCCATGTGAAGGATGCGACAGCCGAGCCGAGGCGATTCGTGCCGGCCGGCGAGGGAGACGGTCAGATCGATCGGCTGCTGCCAGCGCTTCGGGAGCGCGAGTACGCCGGATTCCTGTCCGTAGAGCCGCATCTGCACGATTACATGCCGCATGCCAGCAATCCCAAACGCGTCGTGACGGCTGTCCGCGCGTTGAAACGGCTGCTGGAGCAGGCGGATATGGCGTGGGAATAACTAGAGCGTGCAAATAAGGCGAGATCGATTAAGCCCGGAATAATAGCAAGAAAAGCAAGAGCCACCGTCGTGTTAGACGGTGGCTCTTCGTATGATTTATCGGATGTGGATACGCGTAAAAATGGCATCGATACATAATAGAATATATATTTTTCCAGCATAAGTCTACTGTTTTTTTCGCCAAACCTGTATGGTTATTACAGCGACCGCGGCGCGAGTATGAGCAGGGAGTTGGACCATGGAAACGTATTATTGGGACGGTAAAATTGATTACTTGAAAGCATCGGAGCGCTTGTATTACAACGATGATTATGTGCAGTTTCTGGTAGAACGCGTCTGGAAGATCGACAAGCCCATGCATATCATGGATTTTGGCTGCGGCTTCGGCCATATGGGAGCAAGGCTGCTGCCGCTGCTGCCCGAAGGCTCGGCCTACGACGGCATGGACATGGGCGCCGGGCTGATCGAACACGCGCGCGCTCTCTTCAGGCATGCGCCGTACAAGACGTCGTTCACGGTCGGGGATATAACGAAGACGGCGGTCGAACGCAAATACGACATCGCGGTCTGCCATGCCGTGCTCCTTCATATGGCCGATCCGGAGGCGCTGCTTCGCGCCATGGCAGGATGCGTGCGTCCCGGCGGGCTCGTGATCGCGTTCGAGCCCCACTGGATCGGCAACGCGGCCAACTATGATTACGAAGGGATCGAGCAATTGGACGTCACGCCGCTGGGCTTGCTTCAGGAATTGTACGAGCGCGACCGCCGCCGGACGGGGAAGGACGGCAACATCGGCTTGAAGCTGCCGAAGCTGTTCGCCCGAATCGGGCTGGGCGGCGTGCAGTGCCGGCTGAGCGATAAAGTGAACCTACATGACCCGGGCATGGACGAGGAGGAGCGGGCACGGCTGTTCGAGGGGATACGAATCGCCGATCCCGGCGAGCGCGAACCGTTCACCTTGCAATTGCTCGAGCGGGGCATGTCGCCGGTCGAAGCCGACCGTCTGTACGAGGCCGAGCATCGCTTATCGCGCGAATTCAACGCTTCCGTCTTCGCCGCTTACGCGCCTGGCATGAAGATAACGTTCGGGACGGTGCAGGAGGACTCAACCCCAACATGACAGTCCGGAACGGTTGACATTCAGACTCGATCTGGTAGAATAATCCATCTGTATAAGTCGCATCCACCTGGGAGGGATGAACGTTGCATGAGCAAGTAGCGAAAGCGAACAAGGCGGCGTGGGAAACGAAGGCGTACCAGGCATGGGTACATAGCTACGGAACGCCAGCGGAGCTTGCGGAGGAACTGAAGCAGAGCGGTATGCACAACTTGCGGTATTGGTTGAAATATACGGGCGATCTGAAGGGGAAGCGCGTGCTGAACCTGCTTGGTTCCCATGGCCGAAAGGCAATCGCGATGGCGATGCAGGGGGCAGAGGTAACCGTCGTGGATATCTCGGAAGAAAATCGCTTATATGCCTTGGAGGTTGCGGCTGCTGCGGGCGTGAATCTGACGTATATCTGTTCGGACGCCTTGCGGATTCCGGATGAAGAGAGGCTTGGGCAATTCGATTTCGTGTTGATGGAATTCGGGGTGCTGCACTATTTCACGAACTTGAACGACATCTTCTCGGTCGTCCGCCACAGGCTTGGCGCTGGCGGCCGGTTCCTGTTGACGGACTTCCATCCCTTCGCGCGCGCCTGGCTGAACACGACGAATCTGAGCCAGCCGAGCGGCGATTACTTCGACGAGAGCTTGAAGGAAGGCGACGTGGCTTTTGGAAAACTGCTGCCCGAGGAAGAGCAGTCCGGTCTGAACAAAGTGCTGGTGCGAGGCTGGACGGTCGGCGACATCATTACCGCGATCGCTTCGACTGGGCTGTATATCCGGACGTTCGAGGAGATCCCCGGTGCGACGAATCCGAAGGTTCCCGAGTTTTATACGCTGATTGCAGATAACGCGGATGTACGGCTTGCGCCGCTGCATCCTTGATCATGACGAAGAACGAAGGACTATGGCGGAGGGCCATGGTCCTTCGTTATGGATGCAAAGAAGCCGAAGGAGCAAAGAGGCTGACAGTTAAGAACCGGCGTAGTCCATCGTTATAAACGGAACATCCATACAGGTACATGCACTTCTAGGCGCTCACCCACATAGAATGTAGAACAGTCTCGAATCGTCGGGGAGTTTAATGAGCTTGCCCGGCCATTACATCGTGGGGGTGGCCGTATTATGCCTGGATTTTTTGCTGCAATCGCATTGTTCATTAAACAGCTGTCGCTTCTTGTCTCCTATGTCAAAAACAATGCTTTTCCCCAGCCGCTGCAAGAAGAGGAGGAGCTTCGGCATCTTCAGCTAATGGCGGAAGGAAACCAGCAGTCGCGTAATTTGCTTATCGAGCACAATCTGCGTCTCGTGGCTCACATCGTGAAGAAATTCGACAACACGGGCGAAGGGCTGGAAGATCTCATCTCCATCGGCACGATCGGATTAATCAAGGCGATCGAAAGCTTTCAGACGGGAAAAGGTACGAAGCTCGCGACGTTCGCTGCTCGTTGTATAGAAAACGAAATACTTATGCATCTTCGGTCGCTCAAGAAGACCCGCAAGGACGTGTCCCTGCACGATCCGATCGGAACGGACAAAGAGGGCAACGAAATCACCCTCATCGATATCCTCGGCACGGAAGCGGACGAAGTCGCGGATCGGGTGCAATTGAAAATCGAGAAGAGCAAAATATATAAAAACCTGGACATATTGGACGAACGGGAGAAAGAAGTCGTCGTCGGACGGTTCGGCCTCATCACCGGCGGGGAGGAACGGACGCAGCGGGAAATCGCGAAGGAGCTCGGCATTTCGCGCTCGTACGTGTCGCGCATCGAGAAGCGGGCGCTGATGAAGCTGTACCATGAGTTTTATAAGGCGAAGAAGTGAGGATTAGCTTTGTTATGCTAAAGAAGCCGGCGATGCCGGCTTTTTTTATTTACATAGTTTGTCTATACGTAACAAAAGTACAGTAACCTGCTGAAACATAAGGCTGATAATATACTTTAAATTCGACAACACATGGGAGGGTCTAGAAGATATCATCTCCATCGGCATAATCGGACAAATCAAGGCGACCGAAAGCATCCAATCAGGAAAGGAAAGGAAAGGAAAGGAAAGAAGCCGTGACGTCCGCGGCGCCTATGAATAGGCTGGGAATTTCAGGGAAGCATAGTGATTACTATGCTTCCCTTTCGGCTTCATCAACTCGCAACCAGTGAACGTAGGTGGGATGTCACATGAACGCTAATCTTCCGGTGGACGTGAATGAACGCGTCAGCGTGAATCACGATGCGCTGCGGCATGTGTTCCATAATTGCGCAGACATCGTATTTAGACCTTTAAAAATGTCGGATCACTCGGAAATCCTGCTCGTTTATATCGAAGAGCTGACGGATTCCAATAAATTAGAAGCTATTATTTCGGCCTGCATGATTACGCGAGACTTGAATCGTTTGGCACAATATACAAGCGTTTATCGTTTATCGGAAGTCGTGGCCAAAGTCTTAAAAGGCGGCACGGCTATTTTCGTGGAAGGCCAGCCTTTCGCATTCTTGGCGGATCTGGCCTCGTTCAAACAACGCGCAATCAATGAGCCGTCGAATGAAGCGGCCATTCGCGGTCCGCGGGAAGGATTCACGGAAGACCTCAAAACGAATTTAAGCCTGATACGAAGAAAAATCAGCCATCCTTCGTTAAAGTTCGAAATGCATCTGGCAGGCGAGCTAACCAACACGGAGTACGTCGTTGCCTATGTGGAGGAGAAGGTCAAACCGGGGCTGCTGGAAGAGGTTCATAGAAGACTTCAATCCGTGCGCACGAATCAAGTACTGGATCCCGCTTATATAGAGGAATACATAGAGGACAAGAGCTTATCCCTATTTCCGCAAATTCAAAATACGGAACGTCCGGATACGGTATCTGCAAGTTTATTGGCAGGCAGGGTAGCCATCATTGTCGATGGATCTCCGAACGCCTTGCTGCTGCCGATGACATTTTGGGCTGGACTTCAAGCGGCGGAAGACCACTATGAACGCTTCATCTACGTCTCGGCAGTGAGAATTCTACGGCTGCTGCTTGCTATTCTGTCGTGCTTGCTGCCTTCCGTGTACGTTGCGCTTACGACGTTCCATCCGCAAATGATTCCCCTTGCTCTAATGTTGAGCATATCCGCTTCCAGGGAAGGAATCCCGTTTCCGACCGTCATCGAGACGCTGCTGATGGAGTTGATGTTCGAAGGACTGCGGGAAGCCGGCCTTCGTTTGCCTAAAGCGATCGGTTCTGCCGTCAGCATCGTAGGCGCGCTCGTAATCGGGGAGGCGGCCGTCCAAGCCGGATTCATCTCGGCACCAATCGTAATGATCGTTGCCGGCACCGGAATTGCATCGTTCGCTTTTCCCAGCTACAGCTTGGCATTGCCGTTTCGTATGCTGCGTTTCCCGCTGCTCGTCGCAGGAGGATTCCTTGGTCTGTACGGCGTCGCGATCGGAGTGATGGTCATTATGATTCACCTTGTCACACTGAAATCGTTCGGCACGCCTTACTTGACCCCCGTAGCGCCAATCCGGAAAAATTTCTGGAAGGATGCGATCATTCGAATGAATAGACGGTATGTACCGGCGCCGAAACGGCAATGAAGCACCTGCGCGTCATGACGTGGCTGGCGATGCTAGCGTTCATTTCCGGATGCTGGGACAGGAATGAAATCAATGATTACGCGTTCTGGATCGGGGATGCGTTGGATTCGGCGGGGGATGGGCAAATCAGAAAAAGCGCTCAAATCGCGGTTCCTGCAGGTTTTAGGAATGCAAACGGCGGAGGGGGAAGCGAGCAGAGAGGCAGCATCGTCATATCGGCAACCGGCTCTTCGATCATTGATTTGACGCAGCAGGTTCAAGATAAGCTGCCCCGCAAGGTGTTCTTGGGACATCGCAGGTCCATCTTCTTCGGCGAAAAGCTGGCCCGTCAGGGTATCGGCGATATTATGGATCAATTTACCCGAAATACAGATACGCGCATGCGGACGGGCATCTTCGTCGTGAATAACGGGGAAGGAAAGGACGCATTGGATATCGTCAGCCCATTTAATCAATTTTCATCGATCGTGGCCGTGGACCAAGACCGGTTTTGCCGCTTAGGGGACACCTCCCTAAGAGACGTCCTGCTCGATGCAGGACGGGACGGCGTTCGTCCTTCTATGCCGATGATTGAGATCGCGCCTCAGAATGAACAAGAGAAGCAGGATAGTTTCCAAGTGCGGTCGGTTGCGATCTTTAATAAGCGCCTGCAGATGGTCGGAGAGGTGAGCGGCAGAGAGTCCTTGGAATTGTTCTGGGTCAAAGGCGTGATGAAGAACCAGTTCATTACGGAGGAAACGGGTACAGGCAAAGTATCCTTATACGAATCCAACTTGAAGAAATCCGTCCGTACCGAAATCATCGGAAATCGGTTGAAAGCCTACGTGAAGCTCTCGGGAAACGGCAGGCTGCTCGAAAACAATACGAATTACGATTTCTCCAATACCTCCCAACGCATTCCGCTCGAGCGTAAGCTGAACCAGATCAAAGCGAAGCAGGTCGAAGCGACGATCAAAAAAGTGCAGCTTAAGTATGGACAGGACGTGTTCGGGATCGGAGAAGAATTTCACAGAGAGCATCCCTACCAATGGAAGAAGCTTCGTACGCAATGGGACCGGCTATTCCCGACGGTCGAGGTATCGGTAACGGTCAAATTGAAAATTCAAAGTACGGGGGATGTCGGCAAACGTATCCCTGGATTAGGAGGTCAAAAATGAGAATATCGCCTTGGCAGCTGTTTTGGATGTTAACGACGTTGGAAATTTCAATGAGCATTTGGCTGACGGTGTCTCCCACCATCGAGATTGCGAGACAAGATGCTTGGATCTCCTTGGCCGTGGCCGGTGTCATTGGACTGTTCGTGACGTTGATTGTCATCCTGCTTTGCCAACGGCATGCTTCGCATACGCTCGTGGAATTTGTCCAGAAGCTGCTCGGGAAATGGGTCGGCAAGCTGTTCGCTGCGTTGTATATCCTGATGTGGATATCGGTGTCCGCGGATATCCTGCGAATATTTTCCCTGTTCATTAAACAATACTTATTCCACGATACCCCGATGTGGATCATATCGGGACTGATGGTTGCGGTGATGATTTACATCAATTTCGCGGGCAGCGTCGAGGCGATCGCCCGTTTCAGCCAACTGGCCGGTCCCTTGCTCTTGATCGGCATCGTCATTACTTTCGGCTTGAATGCGTCCAACCTGCATATCGATCTGCTCTTTCCCGTTTACGCAGACTCCGGCGCGGCCCACATCATAAAGGGCTCGTTCGTGAATGCCTCCTTTCTAGGCGAATCCATGATGATCATGATGCTGACGCCGTTCGTCGCAAATGCGAAAAAGATGATGAAGCCGGCGCTGTTTGCCATTTGCATCGCTTCTGTGATTGCGATCCTTACATCCATCATGGTCATTATGACCTTTGGCACCAATATTGGATCATCCTTGATTTTTCCTTATTTCAGTATGGTGCGATTTATTAATTATCTTGAATTTATCCAAAACATGGATGTTTGGATCATGTTCATCTGGATATTCAGCGTATTCGTCAAGCTGGCCAGCTATTTGTTCATCAACAGCTACGGGACGGCTCAGTTGCTCGGCATTAAGAATTGGAAGGCGGCGATCGGATTTGTTGCAACGATCCTGTTCGCGATCTCCTTGGTGCCCGCTAATGTCGTCGGGATGCTGGATTACGCAAAATTTATCTGGATCATCTACATTTTCCCGATCTTCATCGTAGGCTTGCCCATTGCCTTATTACTCGTCAGTCTTATGCGAGGGCAACTGGTTGCGCAGCAAGAGAAATAGGCCGGATCAAGCTGGCTTGTCGTAAGGGCTTCGGCGTTGTGCGCCGAAGCTTTTTTTGGCAGGCGTAACCGAGAACGCCGTACTCGCGCGACAGCGGATGCGCTCTGATATAATGGACGAGAACGGAATCTATCTCATCCGCCCGTTGCAGGCGATAGAGGCGATAGAGGCGATAGAGGCGATAGAGGCACGCAGAGCAGGAATGCCGCATAAAGGAGGGCGTTGCCGTGAACGAAGTCACTATATCCGCCATGCACTATCCATATATCCGGGATATCGGAACGACGCTAACCGAGCCGGGCTGGATTCATCCTGATCGCGCGGCGGATTATCATGTGCTGATTTATTGTATTCAAGGTCAAATGCAAGTCGTCGAAGAAGGAACGGAGTACTTGCTGAGGGATGGCCAAATCCTCTTTCTAAAGCGGGGTCTGCATCATTGGGGCGGAGAGGGAACGATGCCCGGTACGTCTACGGTCTGGATTCATTTTTACGATTCTTGCGGCGAGGCAGCAGCATCGGGGGAGCAGGCGGACGCTCCGCGGCCGCTGCCGAAGATGCATGCTCCCGGCATCTTGACGCCGGGAGACTACGATTTTGCTATCCTACTGCCTAAGACGATCAGCGTCGGCGGAATGCCGCAGCAATTGAAGCGCATAACCGAGATCAACGCGCTGAACCATGCTCCCCAATCGTTGAAGCATCTCTATTTGAGCATGGAACTAATGGCTCTGCTGCTGGATTTGCATAGGGGTTCGCAGCCGGGCAAACCGCGCAGCAAGTCGGAGGCACTCGCGCAGAAGCTTGCCGTTTTCTTGGAAGCACATTGCGGGGAGAAGCTGGATACGGAACGAATCCAAGCGCATTTCCAACACAATTACCGGTATTTGACGACGTTGTTCAAGGCCAAGTACGGCATGGCTATATCCAAGTACCATGAGAGACGGCGGATTCAGAAGGCGGCCGAATTATTGAAAAATACCTCGATGAACATCACCGAGGTCAGCTATGAGGTTCAATTCGAAAGTCCCTATTATTTCAGCCGCGTATTCAAGAAGGTGATGGGCGAGTCGCCCACCGAATATCTTAGGAACGTGTACAGGATGAACAGCGAGCATGATCGCCGTCCGCACTAAAGTGTCGTGCGTGCGTTCGGATGCGAGGTCCGCAAGGATGCATCATCCGGACGAAACACCGTTACTGCTCGTCGAAAGACGGAATGGCGACTTCCTGTCCGCCTTTCATGGCGGATTCATGGGCGCAAATGCCGGCCGCCGTCCAATCGGCTGCCGTCACCGCATCGATCGCCGGAGATCGTCCCTCGACGATGCTGCGCACGAATTCATGCACGAGATGCGGATGGGAGCCATGATGGCCGTTGCCTTGCAGCACGGACTGATGGGGATCGTCCGGGTTGAGATCGATTTGGTCCGTGATATAACGCGCCAACTCGGGCGGCAGCAGATCGGGTCTCGCGGCGGGATGAACCCGTGCGGCGGCCATGGTTCGCCCGCGGCCCTCCTCCAGCGGGCCCATGCGAAACAGGACTTGATCTTCGTCCTCCATATGCCATTCCATGGATGACTGTTCCCCGTATATATTGAAGCTTTCCATGTAGCTCCTGGCGGTATGGAACAAAGAGCGCGTCACTTCCGCGCTGAGATTCGGCTTGTCCAGCTGGAAGATGGCCGTCTCGACAGGGAACGGATTGCCGTATTGCTGCCGCAGTTCTTCTCTCATGACGCCCGAACCGAAGCAGTGGACCTTCGTCGCCCGCGCGCCGGCAATTGCAAGAAGCGGCCCGACCGCATGCGTGGCATAATGCATCGGCGGCAGCCCATTCCAGTAGGCCGGCCAGTTCTCCATATCCTGATAATGGGCGCCTCTCAGAAACTGCAGGCGGCCGAATTCGCCTTGCTCCAGCATTCGTTGGGCATGGAGGAATTGATAAGTGTAAACGGCCGTTTCCATCATCATATAGTTCTTGCCGCTTTCCCGCTGCGCCTTGACGATGGCATGAAGCTCTTCGAGGGTCGTCGCGGCCGGCACCGTGCATGCGCAGTGCTTGCCGGAACGAAGCACATCTACGGCTTGCTTGCCGTGCAGCGGAATAGGCGTGACCAGATGTACGGCATCATAGTCGTCGGACAGTAAAATTTCCTCCAATTCGGTATGTCTCCGTTCAAATCCGAATTTGTCTCCGTATTGTTGTAACCGTTCCGCGTCGGGATCGCAGATTCCAACGTACTCCACGTCGGGATGGGCATGATAGATCGGCGCGAATGCGCCGCCGAACCGCAATCCAGCGATGGCAACGCGAATTTTCTTGGTTTGGTCGGACATCGGGTTATTCTCCTTTGCGTGTCGAGTGCTTTTCACTACTCATTATGGAGAATTGGGCCGGACAATTGAATGCACATCCCACTTGAAAACCTGTACAATGATCAGGTTTTTCTACACGCTTCCAGGGCGGTCTAGACGAGTGTATGGACCTCGTCTATCTGTACGCTTTGCCTTTTGCCCGGACTCGGCATAGAAGGCGCCGAATATTGACTTCCATGAGAGGAAAAAGTAATCTGATTTTGGCTGAAGCATGAAGGGGACATGGAATGAAAAATATTCTTCTAGTTGACGATGACGCCCATATAAGGGCGCTTCTTCGGTATGTCATGATCAAAGAAGGCTATCGGGTATACGAGGCACAGAACGGCGCGGAAGCGGTCAAGCTATTGGAATCAAACCCGATGGATTTGGCCGTCATCGATATTATGATGCCGATCATGGACGGGTTCGAATTATGCGATTTTGTCAGGCAGCATTACGATATTCCGATCATCATGCTTACTGCGCGGGACCAATTGTCCGACAAGAAGCAAGGTTATCTCAGCGGAACGGATGAATACGTAACGAAGCCGTTCGAGCCCGAGGAACTGGTCTACAGGGCCAAAGCATTGTTTCGCCGCTACAATCGTACTTCCAGCGATATCATTCGGATGAATCGAATCGTGATCGATCGGAAGAACGTAGAGATTTCGGATGGGCAGTCCGTTCTCTTCTTGCCGATGAAAGAATTCGAGCTGCTGTCGCAGCTCGCGCAGTTTCCGGGACGGCTGTTTTCGCGCGATGAACTGATCCGCCTTGTTTGGGGAGCGGACTACGCCGGCGACGATCGAACGGTCGATGTCCATATTAAGCGGCTTCGCCAACGGTTTACGGCGTATGCGGACGATTTCACGATTCAGACGGTAAGGGGGATCGGTTACAAGGTCGAGGTGAACAAACGATGAGATCCTTATACTTTCGGGTCTTCCTTATTACAATAGTCGTCATTCTAGTTAGCAGTTTACTTGGCTTCCTGTTAGCGAATACCTACTATCATATGAAACTGAAACCTTTTAATGACGAGAAGCTGATAACGATCGGAAAGCAAATGAAGCAATTCGTTGAGCAGACGCCTGACGAAGCGGATCAGTACCTGAACAATGCCGCGGCGCTTGGGTACGAAATTTACTTGACGGACGGCCGAGGAGATGAACGATCGTTCGGGAAAGACTTCCGAAAACGGGATTTGGACCGGGATGCCATAGAATCGGTACTTAGCGGCAGCTTGTACCACGGCGTGGCCCAGTTTCCGAACAAATGGTTTATCTCTGGCTTTTTCGAGAATCGATTAAGCAATACAGTCGGAATCCCCGTTCGTATTAAGGATCGGGATTATGCGTTGTTCCTGCGTCCTGACGTGATTTTGCAGTTCGGCGAATTACGCATATTTTTTGCATTAATCGGTCTGTTTACCGTAGGCATTAGCATCATCATCTTCTTATTCAGTACACGCTATTTAGTCAAGCCGATCACGCGGTTGTCGGATGCGACGAAACGGATTGCCCAAGGAAATTATAATTTGAGACTGCCTACCCGCAGACGCGATGAAATCGGGCGATTGGCCGAACATTTCATGAGCATGAGCGCCGAGTTGGAACGAGTCGATCAAGCGCGCCAACAATTCGTATCGAATGTATCGCATGAGATACAATCGCCGCTCGCCTCGATTCAAGGTTTCGCGAAAGTGATGGCCGAACGAGATCTCCCGAACGAAGAACGCAGGCACTATGCATCGATTATAGAAGACGAGAGCCGGCATCTCTCGCTGCTCAGCAAACAGCTGCTGTTGATCTCCTCGCTGGAACAAGGACAAGAGGCCGTTAACAAAACGACTTTTTCGCTGCGGGACCATATTCGCCAAGTCGTTCAGGTGCTGCAATGGCAGCTGGAAGACAAGGAGCTGTCGATTAAAATTACCGTGCCCGACTCGATTCGGCTGCATGGCGACGAGGTACTGCTGATGCAAGTTTGGATGAACCTGATCGGCAATGCCGTGAATCATATTCCTCGCGGAAGAACCATTGATATCCGTGCGGAGCGCAAGAACGGGCAATGCGAGATAGCCATTCAGGATACGGGCGACGGCATCGACCCCGAGCATCTGCCGTTCTTGTTCGACCGGTTCTATCGGGTGGATCGCGCGCGCAAACGCACCTCCGGCCGGACGGGGCTAGGTCTAGCCATTGTCAAGAAAATCGTCCAACTGCACGACGGGAGCATAGAGGCGGCCAGTTCATCTGCCGGAACGCGCTTTACCGTGACCCTGCCCCAACTGTAACCTATTATTCACTCGCCGTTCATTTTCGCTTCCTATACTGATGGCATTCGGAAGGAGGGAAGCAAGATGTATCTGGCGATTCGCGAAATGAGATTTGCAAAGGCCCGGTACGCGTTAATTGCGGTAATTATGGTGCTTGTTGCCTTTCTGGTTCTGTTCGTTACCGGACTTGCGCAGGGACTTGCGTATGACAACGCGGCTTCTGTTAAGAATATGGGTGCCACTCATTTTCTATTGGAAAACAATTCCAACCACCGTCTCGCCCGATCCCAGGTCGACCAGCATCAGCTTGACGCGGCCCGTTCAATCGTTGGCGAAGCAAACGCAGAACCGCTTGGCGTGAAAATGACCACGGTTAAGCCAGTCGGCAGCAGCGAAAAGGTGGATGTAACGTTGCTCGCGGTTGATTTCAATAGCTGGCTGGCACCAAAGATGACCGAAGGTAGAGGCGTACCTCTCTCTGACCAAACGGCAGGACATGTTCTCGTCGATCGCAAGCTGTCCGATTCCGGGGTCGAAATCGGCACGATCCTTGTCGATCAAGCTTCGGGAACCGAATGGACGGTAGACGGGTTTGTTGAAAAGGAGTCTTTCAGCCATACGCCGGCCGTATTCCTTACCATGCAGGATTGGTTTCATCTTCAGGCGCTGACGGCGGTTCGTCAAGGAACCCAATCCCAATCAACGGTCAGCCGGGTTTACAATGCGATTGCGATGAAGGATTCGAATGGAAAAACGAAGGAGCTGCAAGCGGCGTTATCGAACACGGAAGTCATATCGAAATCCGAGGCGGTATCCGCGATACCGGGTTACAAAGAAGAGCAAGGATCGCTGCTGATGATGATCGTCTTCTTATTTGTCATCTCCGCATTCGTGCTGGCCGTATTCTTCTATGTCATCACGATTCAGAAGAGCAGCCAATTCGGCATTTTGAAAGCCATTGGCACGCGGACGGCTTATTTAGCGAGAAGCGTAACCTTGCAGGTATTGCTCTTAGCGATCGGCAGCATGGTGATTAGCATTTTACTGGTCAAACTTTTTGAGGTCCTATTGCCGGCTTCAATGCCATTTCAATTAGGGATGTCCAGCTTGTCGCTTACCTGCTTGTCTTTCGTAATCATGTCTTTGGCGGGTTCGCTGTTTTCGGTTTGGAAGGTTGCGCGGATCGACGCCTTAGATGCAATCGGGAGGACGGCGGCATGACGAACAGACTCGAACTACAAGCGATTACGCGGACGTTTCAAGACGGCGATAGCGAAAGAACGATTTTGGATAAGCTGGATTTCGAGGTTGCGGAAGGCGAGCTTGTTGCGGTTATGGGGCCATCGGGTTCGGGCAAGAGTACGTTTCTGTCCATCGCGGGCGTGCTTCTTGCGCCGACGAGCGGGGATGTGCTGCTCGACGGAGAATCGATCCTCGGCAAAGACAAGAAGGAACGTTCCGAACTTCGACTTCGGAAAATCGGCTTTATATTTCAAAGCGCCAACCTAATCCCCTACCTGAAAGTAGAAGAACAACTGATGCTGGTAGCGAAACTTGCCGTCATGGATAAGGCAAGGGCAGCAAAGCGCGCTGGAGAATTACTGGAGCAACTCGGGCTATCTCATAGACGAAGCGCATATCCGGACAATCTGTCCGGGGGAGAACGGCAGCGGGTTGCGATCGCAAGAGCCTTCATGAATGACCCGGCCGTCCTGTTCGCGGATGAACCGACGGCAAGCCTGGATGCATCGAGAGGACTCGATGTCGTGCGCATGATTTCTAAACAAGTAAAAGATCAGCGCAAGAGCGCGGTAATGGTGACCCATGATGACCGGATATTGCCGCTTTGCGATCGCGTTCTTTTCCTGGAGAATGGCAAACTGATACCACGTTGAACAGCGATATGATTTCAATGGCTGCGGTGTTCTTCGCATGCAAAAAGCCGAGAGCGTTAGCTCCCGGCTTTTCCGTATGGCGAATTATCTTGTAAAGTCTGCCGATTGCGAACGGGACGTGGTTTCGTTCCCTTTTTCATCCTTGATGACATATACGACTCTCACCTTATAGCTTGTTCCTTCAGTAAGCTGCGCCAGGGAATATAGACGATTGCTCGTGTCTCCGGAAGTGACGAAGACGTAATTCGTACCTTTCACCAGCTTATCAGGCTGGGGTTGCAGCACGCCGTCCACTTCGTAACGAACGAATCCCCATTCCTTCGTCCGGGCGAACACGTTGCCGCTGCTGTCTTTCACCGGATTATACGTGCCCCCGTTGTCAGTCGAATATTCGTAGTAAGAAGTGAACTGCGAATCCGGATCCGTCAGGTCCAAGTCTTGGTCGACTTGGAACTGCATCGCCAGGAAATAGCCGCCGCTCGTTGCAAAGATAGGGGTGGAAGCGTCCGTAGCAACATGACTGATGGTATGGACCGGAGTCGGCGCTACTGCGGTAAAGTCCACAGATTGAGAACGGGACGTTGTCAGGTTCCCTTTTTCATCCGTGACTTCGTATACGACTCTGACCTTGTAGTTCGTTCCGTCAGGAAGCTGCGCAAGAGAAGCCAACCGATGAGTCGTGTCTCCGGAAGTGACGAAGACGTAATCGGTGCCCGCTACCAATTTGTTAGGTTGGGGTTGCAGCACGCCGTCCGTTTCGTAACGTACGAAACCCCACTCTTTCGTCCGCTTGAACACATTACCGTTGCTGTCGAGCACCGGGGAATACGAGTCCCCGCCGTCAGTCGAGTATTCATAATAAGATGCGAACTGAGTCGCCGGATCTGCCAGGTTCAAATCCTTGCTGACTTGGAACTGCATCGCCAGGAAATAGCCGCTGCTCGTTGCGAAGACGGGGGCCGAAGCGTCCGTAGCAACGTAATTCATGGTATTGACCGCCGAAGAGGTAAAGTCCACCGATCCAGAACGGGAAGTGGTTTCGTTCCCTTCTTCGTCCTTGATGACGTATACGACTCGGACCTTATATTGCGTTCCGTCAGGCAGCTGCGCAAGGGAAGCCAACCGATGGGTCGTGTCACCGGAAGTGACGAATACGTAATCGGTACCCGTTACCAACTTATCCGGTTGCGGTTGCAGCACGCCGTCCGCTACGTAACGTACGAATCCCCACTCCTTCGTCCGCTTGAACACGTTACCGCTGCTGTCCAGCACCGGATTATACGTAGCTCCGCCGTCAGTCGAGTATTCGTAGTATGAAGTGAACTGCGAATCTGGATCTGTCAGGTCTACGTCATGGTCGACTTGGAACTGCATCGCCAGGAAATAGCCGCCGTTCGTGGCGAAGATAGGGGCCGAAGCATCCGTAGCAACGTGATCGATGGTATGGATCGGAATCGGCGCTACCGCGGAAATCGCCGTGTTGACCGCCGTGAACGTATGTCCTGCCTTATCCGTGATTTCAATAACCGCTTTCGTTGGTGCCGCAAATCCGTAAGTCGTGCGATCCCAACGCTGGCCTTCCCCGGCTGTAAACGCTTCGTCGCGTTTGTCGAATGCGACGCTAAGCTGTCCGTCCGCTTCGCCTAAATCGGTATCGTCCGCTTCCAGCACGCGAATATGTTCGCCCTTCGATGTAGCGGAAGCGAGGAACGTAGTGCCGTCGTACAGGGAAACCTTGATCTGTTGAATGTTCGAGTAGGGCAGGCGGTCAAGATTGATATTGAAGCCCACGTTGTAAGCGTCTTCTTCCTTCCAATACCCGAAGTCTTCGGGAACCAAATACGCGGAGTCAGGCGCTAAAGTCTTTACGACCAGCGGCGTGCTTGCCGTCGAAGCGTTACCGGCTGCGTCCTTCGCCTTCACTGTAAACGTGTATTCCGTGTCAGTGACAAGCCCCGTCGCGGAGTATGATCTTCCAGACTGCGAAGCCACCTTCACGCCGTCTTTGTAAATGTCGTATCCGGTAACCGCGACATTATCGGTCGAAGCCGTCCAGTTAAGTTGAAGGCTGTCTTGCTCGATTTGCGAAGCCGCAAGTCCAGTCGGTGCGGTTGGTGCCGAGGAGTCCGTTGTATATCCACCGCCACCGCCACCGCCGCCGCCGCCGCCGCCGATAGGAGTTGGATCCGTAGCAGGTTCATTGGTTGGGTCCGTAGTCGGATCAGTAGTAGGATCAGTTGCCGGGTCCGTGGTTGGATTCTTGGTTGGCTGAATTTCTTCTTGCGTCTCGATGAAGTTTGAAGCCATCACCGCCGCCTGTTCCCGGAGGGCTTCGCCTTTAGGGTTGAAAGATCCATCAGGGTTACCTTTGATCAATCCGTATTTCAACGCCAACGCGACAGCGTTTTTCGCCCAATCCGAAATGCTGTCCGCATCCGTAAACGTGTTGGCAGCTACTTCGTCTTTCGGGATAGCGCCTGTGGAAATCAACGCGTTTACCATGATTACCGTCGCCGCCTCACGGGTCAACGGGGCGTTCGGGCTGAAGAGCGTCGCGCTCGTACCATGAATGATTCCTGCCTTGAAAGCGACGTCAACGTAAGGGGCCGCCCAAGCGGGTACGTCCTTGAACTGCGATGAAGCCGTTTGGTTCAGATCCACTTTCAAGCCCATCGACTTCACGATCATGACGATGAACTGCGCGCGGGTCAGTTGTCCTTTCGGGTCGAAGTTACCGTCCGCATCTCCTTGAATGATGCCTTTGTCCAGAAGTTCCTGGATCGCGTCTTTCGCATAGTTGCTTGCACCGTCCGTGAATCCGGGTGCCGTTGCGGATGTTTCCGCGTAACTGGTTCCCGCCGCGCCGAGCGAACTGAGTACCAAAGCGGACGACAATACTGCTGAAGCTATTTTCTTGTTCATTTTTAAACGTTCCTCCGATTGTTTGGCGGGCTTGGTAGAATAGGTTGTCCTATGAAACGATGCCCGAATGATTGCCTTATTTTCATTATCCTGTCACGACTCAAAGTCGCTTACCGCCTTTGATTATCGAGATGAAATGCTATTCGACATCCCGAGAACTCAATCCGCCTCCCATATTTATCCACGACTTTAGGACTACTACTCCCGGATTATCCCATCTGAGTTAAAAGTTTGTAAATACATGTTTCGACTAAAAATTCATTCTGTTGGAATACATTTACATATTTCTAGCGGCCTGTACTTTTGAAACTTTATATGTCTTTATTCCTATTTTTGAAAAATGGTGTTGCTAGATGCCATTGTTTGCATATTCCAAGTGAAAGAAGGCTCCCGGTTGTTAAGTCAACATTTTCGGCGCGGTTTATGAAGTGAAGCACTATAATTTGGATCCGCGCATTGTAATGCTTATGATTCTTAGGCCTCATAAGAAACCCGCATGTAAATGTCCCGGCGTCATGCGAGCCGAAGGAGCGAAAAGAAACAAAAAAATACATTTATATACATTATGGGGACTAAAGAGGAGGGCATTTCGGATACGTCCAATTGGAGAGCGAGATAAACGAAATATAAAAAAATGGAAACTTTCATGCCGTGAAGGTTATAAAACGCGGAAATAAATAACCGGTTGAACTTGGATGACATCCAGGTCCAACCGGTTCTTATTCGTTATTCGGTGCCGCCGACTGCCGGAGGCTTAAGGGGGATATGCACTCAGAAAGAAACATACGATTGCGTATAACGATGCAAGCAGGAGGGATCCCAGCGATATTGCCGCTCCTCATGGCTGGCAGCCGCCCGCTCGACATGTCTATTCGCGTTCAGGAGCGCGGACTTCACGAGCTCGGATCTCAAGGCTCCCCACGCCGCCTGCTTCTGCTGAACATAGTCGAGGCCTTCCGGTAATGTCCGGCCTTTCATGCGTTGAAGAGGGGCCGTCCACATCACCAAGTCGCCGCTAAGCTGCTTGCAAGGAATCGCAAATTCCGCTGCTCCGACTGCACCCGTATGGGCGGTGATCGCAAGCAGTCCGCAGCAATAATCGTTGCCGCGGCCCGGATGCAGCTTCTCGGTCCATTCGCGGTCGAAGCGAAAACATTCGATGCGGGTAATCGTATCTTGCTGCAAAAGGGCAAACGATGAGCCAACCACCGAATTTTTGAAACGGAGCCATTCTATAAGCCCGGGAAGCGTGTCGCGGCGATACCCGGCGGATTCATCGATCAACGAACGGTCGGCAATCGTGTTCAGCATCCTAATTCCTCCTATAGTCAAGTTGAGTTATGGCAGAAAACAAAAAAGACCCTCTCCGGAATCAGAGAAGGTCATAGGTATGTATGGATAACTATCCTCGCTCTTATCTCCCAGATTCGCTTCGCAAAGCGTTCCGCAAGAATTAGCACCGTGCATTCCTCTGTGACACAAAGGTTTGTCGGTTGCCGGGTATCATCGGGCTTGTCCCTCCACCTACTCTTGATAAGAATAAACATATGAAATTTTCATCATTATGCTATAAAAGTACGCTGTCTGTCAAGGGAGATGGCAATTGTACGACAGAGGCATGTTTAAAGAGCATCATTTTCTGCTATACTTGTGCACATCACGTCAAGAGAGATGGAGATTTACCGCATGAATCGCAAAACAGTTCTCGTTACATTGATCGTTTCGCAAATCATATATGTGATATCCGTAGTCGCATGGCTGTTCGTGCTGGGCATGTCCGTGATGGGTTTCGACAGCCCGCAGGCCCAATACGACATGATGACATGGCTGATATTCATTTATATCCTGATTTATCCGCTGGCGATGGCCGCTTCGGCGGTTACCGCGTGGGTTCTGTTCGCTCGCCGGAGACACCGCTCGGCGCTGCTCTGGAATGGCATCCCGCTGCTCTGGATCGTGCCGCTGTTCGCGCTTCTGATCTATGTATTCGTCGCTTAATCATGTCTCTATGCACAAGAGCCTTGTCCGGATTCGTTTCGGGACGAGGCTCTTGTTCGTTTTCGCGATAATTCGCTATTGACAGTGAATGGGAATCGCAGTACTCTCATTGTGTAATCGTTTACGTAATCGATTACATGAACGATTGCAACCCTTTTCGAGGTGAATAAAGATTGTCCAAAGCAACGATCAAGCAAGTCGCGGCAGAAGCCGAAGTGTCGACGGCTACTGTCTCGCGCGTGCTCAACGACAGCGGCTACGTCAGCGCTGAAGTCAAGGAACGCGTATTCGGCGCCATCGCCAAGCTCAATTATCAACCGAGCGCCATCGCAAGAAGTTTGAAGCAGGACAAGACGTTCATGATCGGCGTCATCGTTCCGGACATATCCAACCCGTACTTCATGGGCATTTCCAGAGGCATCGAGGACGTGGTAGGCCCGGAAGGCTTTCAATTGATGTTCTGCAGCTCCGACGAGGCACCGGAGAAGGAAGCAAGGCTGCTGCAGCTGCTCCACGAGAAACGCGTCGATGCCATCGTGCTTGCCACGTCCGGCGGCAACGTGGCGAACATCAACAGCCTGCGGGACAACGGCCAGCGGATGGTGCTGATCGACAGGCGGCTTGAAGAAGAAGCCGGCACGAACGAGACCGGTCTGCCGGCGCTTGATCTGGTCGCGGAGGATAACGTCCAAAGCGCCTATGAATTGACCAAAGCGCTGTTGGACGACGGTCATGTCCGTATCGGCGCGGTGAACGGTCCGACGAGAGTCAGCACGGGACGCGAGCGCTTGGAAGGCGTGCTTCGCGCGATGAAGGAGCGCGGCGTCGAGGATCGGCTGCTGCTCTACAGCGGGGATTTCTCCGCGGAAGGCGGCATTCGGGCCGTCCGGCAGTTTCTGAACGAGGAAGAGAAGCCGACGGCGATCGTCTCGCTGAACAACCAGATGAGCCTCGGCGTGCTGCTGGAGCTGGTAGGAAGCGGACTGCGCATTCCCGGCGATATGGCTGTCGCTTCTTTCGGCGAAGTGGAAGCAGGCCGTCTATTGAAGGAGCCCGGTCTGTACTACGTGGACCAGGATCCTTACGAGATGGGCCTCCAGGCCGGCGACCTGCTGCTGCGTCTCATTCGGGGCGAGAACGAGGCGCATTCGCCTTCCAGCAAGATTTTTCATCATGAAGTCAAACGCATTCATTCCTGAATTCCAACAAATCCACGTGAAGAAAGAGGAACCTACCCATGAATACGCATATCGGCAACAGACTGCAGGGCAGCTTGCCTACGATCGGCATCCGGCCTATTATCGACGGCCGCCGCGGAGGCATTCGCGAATCGCTCGAAGACGTAACGATGGAGATGGCGCGCAATGCGGCCGCGTTCTTGTCGGAAAACTTGAAACACAGCAACGGCTTGCCGGTGGAATGCGTAATTGCAGATACTTGCATCGGCGGCGTGGCGGAAGCCGCGAGAGCGGAGGAGAAATTCGCGCGTGCCGGCGTCGGCCTGACGATCTCGGTAACGCCTTCCTGGTGCTACCCGACCGAGACGATGGATACGCATCCGACGAGACCGAAAGCGATTTGGGGCTTTAACGGCACGGAGCGTCCGGGCGCCGTATATCTGGCCGCCGTGCTTGGCGCGCATAATCAGAAGGGGCTTCCCGCGTTCTCCATCTACGGCCGCGACGTGCAGGACATCGGCGACACGACGATCACGCCGGACGTGCAGGAGAAGCTGCTGCAATTCGCCAAAGCGGGTCTTGCGGTAGCTGCGATGCAGGGCAAATCGTATCTGTCGATGGGCTCGGTGTCCATGGGGATAGCGGGCTGTATCGTCGACGAGACCTTCTTCCAGCGTTTCCTCGGCATTCGCAACGAGTACGTGGACATGACGGAGTTCGTGCGCCGCATGGGCCTTGGCATCTACGATCAGACGGAATATGAAACCGCTCTCGCATGGGTCAAAGCCAACTGCAACGAAGGCGCGGAAGTCAATCCGGAGCATCTGCAGCGCACGGAAGAGCAGAAAGCGGGCGATTGGGAAACCGTTGTGAAAATGACGCTCATCGCCCGCGATCTGATGATCGGCAACCCGAAATTGGACGAGATCGGCTACGGCGAAGAAGCGCTCGGCCATAATGCGATCGCCGCCGGCTTCCAAGGTCAGCGCGCATGGACGGACTACTTCCCGAACGGCGACTTCATGGAAGCGATCCTGACGTCTTCGTTCGATTGGAACGGCATCCGCGAGCCGTTCATGCTGGCAACGGAGAACGATACGCTGAACGGCATCACGATGCTCTTCGGTCATCTGCTTACGAATGCCGCGCAAATTTTCGCGGACGTGCGCACGTACTGGAGCCCGGATGCGGTGAAACGCGTAACGGGCCATCAATTGGAAGGCCGCGCGGCGAACGGCATTATCCATCTCATTAACTCCGGTCCGGCGGCGCTAGACGGAACGGGCCGCCAGACGATCGACGGCCAGCCGGCAATGAAACCGTTCTGGGATATTACAGAGCAGGAAGTGAGCGATTGCCTGGGAGCGACGAAATGGAGCCCGGCGGTCGACTTCTTCCGCGGCGGCGGCTTCTCGACGGACTTCACGACGCGCAGCGGCATGCCGGTTACGATGGCGCGCATCAACTTGGTCGCGGGTCTCGGACCGGTTCTGCAATTGGCCGAAGGCTACACGGTCGAACTGCCGGACGACGTGCACGACAAGCTTGATCAGCGCAGCAACCCGACTTGGCCGACGACTTGGTTCGTGCCGAATCTGACGGGCGAAGGCTTGTTCAAGGATGTATACACGGTCATGAACAACTGGGGCTCCAACCACGCGGCCGTCAGCTACGGCCACATCGGCGGCGATCTGATCACGCTTGCGGCGATGCTGCGCATTCCGGTCAGCATGCACAATGTTTCGGACGACCGCGTGTTCCGTCCAAGCATGTGGAGCGCATTCGGCGGCATGGATCCGGTCGGCGCAGACTTCCGGGCATGCCAAACGCTGGGACCTCTGTACCGCTAACAGCGGGCGGACGTGCAAACAACGATAACGCGGAAAGCGATGGTGCTCACATGATCGAAACGAAGGAACGGCTATATACCGGCAACGGACAGCGCACCTACCCTGGCGAAGCCAAGGAGGCGCTCTTCCCGCTCGGCGGCATCGGCACGGGCAATATCTCGCTCGGCAGCCGCGGCGAATTGAAGGACTGGGAGATTTTCAACCTGCCGGCGAAGAACACGTTCATGCCGAATACGTTTTTTGCCATTCGCGTCGAGCAAGAGGGACGGAAGCCGGTAGCCAAAGTGCTGGAGTCGAAGCTGCTTCCGCCGCATGCGCTCTCGCACGGCTACCATCCGCTTACGGGAGCCGGACTGCCGCGCCTGGACGAATCCGAGCTGATCGGCACTTATCCGATGGCGCGTATCGCGTTCCGGGACAGCGAGCTGCCGGTCAACGTAGAGCTTGAGGCGTTCACGCCGATGATTCCGCTCGATCCCGAGAATTCCGGCATTCCGGCGGCTTCGCTGACCTATCGCGTCACGAACGTCAGCGATCTTCCGGCCGAAGTCGTCATTGCGGGCTCGATGATCAATCCCGTCGGCGGATTGACCTACGACAAGTTCAGCAATTTGGACTGGAACATGCCTTGCGGGCAGAACGTGAATGCATTCCGGCAGGATGCGGACGTATCCGGCCTTGATCTGACTTCCGAGAAATGGGCGCCCGGCGATCTGAACTACGGCAATTTGGCGCTGCAGACGACCAACACGCATCTGACGGTTAAGCGGGCGTGGCTGCGCGGCGCGTGGTACGATTTTCTGCAGGAGTTCTGGGACGACTTCACGGAAGACGGCCGGCTGACGGATCTCGGGTACGAGACGCCTTCGGAGGAGCATAAGACGGACACGGGCTCGCTCGGCGTCATCGAGACGCTTCAGCCTGGCGAGACCAAGACCTTCCGATTCGTGCTGTCCTGGTACTTCCCGAACCGCATTAACGGCTGGAACGAGCATAACCGGGATAAGACCCCGGGCCGTGAAACGATCCGCAACCATTATGCGACGCGGTTCTCGAGCGCCTGGGAGGCCGGCGCGTACCTGCTGAACAATCTGGATGGACTGCGGACGCGGACGGAAGCGTTCCGGGATGCGCTGTTCGGCACGACTTTGCCGGGTTACGTGATCGACGCCTTGGCCGGCAATATGCCGGTGCTGCGCAGCTCGACCTGCTTCTGGCTCGAGAACGGCAAGTTCCTCGGCTTCGAAGGGACATTCGACGACGGCGGTTCTTGCGACGGCAACTGCACGCATGTGTGGAACTACGAGCAGACGCTCGCGTTCTTGTATCCATCGCTTGAGCGGACGATGCGCCGGGTCGAGTTTATGGAGGAAGTCGAAGATTCCGGTAAAATGAATTTTCGCGCATTCAGCATGTTCGGCTGCGGTGGACCGTGGGGCGGTAAATCCAGCCATCCCGCCGCGGACGGCCAGCTTGGCGCGGTCATGCGCGTGCTTCGCGAATGGAAGCTGTCCGGCGACGGCGATTTCCTGCGGGAGCTGTGGCCGAACGTGAAGCGGGCGCTTGATTTCGCGCTCGCCCACTGGGATCATGACGGCGACGGCGTGATGGAAGGCGTACAGCATAATACGTACGACATCGAGTTCCACGGCCCGAACCCGCTGACCGGCATTATGCTGCTCGGCGCCCTGAAAGCCGCGGAAGCGATGGCACGCTTCTTGGCCGACGACGAAGCGGCCGACCGTTACAGTACGACCGCGGCAGTTAGTGCCAAGCGGCTGAGCGAGCTGACGTGGAACGGCGAATATTTCGTTCAGGTGCTGGACGACGTCAACGCGCATAAGTACCAGCACGGGCTCGGCTGCCTGTCCGATCAGCTGCTCGGCCAGCAGCTGGCGCATCTATACGGCCTCGGCCATCTGATGGAAGAGGATCGGCTCAAGAGCGCCGTCCATGCGGTTTTCCGGCATAATTTCAAAGCGGATTTCAAGGATCACGTGAACTGCCAGCGCGTATATGCGCTTCATGACGAGCAGGGGCTCGTGCTCTGTTCCTGGCCGAACGGCGGACGGCCGAAGCTGCCGTTCGTTTACTCCGACGAGGTATGGACAGGCATCGAGTATCAAGTGGCGACGAACCTGATCTACGAAGGCTTCATCGATGAGGGGCTGACGATCGTGAAGGCGGTTCGCGAACGTCAGGACGGCTACCGGCGCAGTCCGTGGAACGAAGTGGAATGCGGCCATCACTATGCCCGCTCGATGTCGAGCTGGGGACTGTTGATCGCGTTCGCCGGCTTCGAGTTCGACATGGCAGCAGGCACGATGTCGTTCAAACCGGCCATGGAGGACGAAGATTATACGACCTTCTGGAGCACGGGCCGTGGCTGGGGCGTCTACAAGCAGGTCAAAGACCCGTCCAGCGGCAAGCTGGTTCCGAGCGTCGACGTGCTCGGCGGCGATATGAGCGGCGTTCAAGTGCATGCATGCGGTACGACGATCCAATTGTAATCGAAGGAAGATCAGCGACCGTTCCCCGGCTATGTCGGGGGACGGTTATTTGCGTTTTAGCGCGTTTAAGGGGGCGCGACAGATAAAATAGTAAAAATCGAATTTTCACGAATTGAAATGGATGCTATGATCAGTTTAATAGTGGAAAGAATGTCAGCCGAAAGGAGAATTGCGCGATGTTGTACATCTTTGGCGGTTTGCCTGGCACCGGTAAGTCTACGTTGTCGGCAGCTTTGGCGCGGGAGCTTCGGGCGACGTACCTTCGGGTTGACGTCGTGGAACAAGCGATGCGGGTTACCGGGAGCAAGCTTGAAGGGCCGGAGGGCTATATCGTCTGTTACGAGCTTGCGAGGCAGAATCTCCGAATAGGCCTAGACGTGATCGCGGATACGGTCAATCCCATTCAGATCACGCGCCAAGATTGGCGCGGCGTGGCGGAATCTCTCGAGGTTCCTTTTGTCGAAATCGAAGTCATCTGCTCCGACGAGCATGAACACAGACATCGCGTCACGACGCGCGTAACGGATATTTCCGGCCTTGCTCTCCCCACATGGGATGACGTTAAGAACAGATATTACGAGGTTTGGGACCGCGATCGCATCGTGATCGACACGGCGCATCAAACGGTGGAGGAGAGCTTGATGACGCTGCGTGCGCAGCTAGGCATGAAGCGTGCAAGCGATACGGGGTCGGCTAGCGGACTTCAATAATAGGCAAGAGTACGATTAATAGGAGATGTGCGATGAACAGCGGATTTCTGATGGATACGGATCGCAACCGGCAATTGACGCTGAAACAAACCAAACAAGCGGCGCTTAACGCTTTGCGGCAATACGAGGTGGATTGGACTGCCATTCACTTCATCCAAGTTTCCGAGCATGTCACCTTCCGCGTCGAAAGCAGCGAGGGCGGCAAGTTTTTGCTCCGCATCCACCCGTCGAACAAAGCAAGCGGCGAAACCTTGTCCGAGTTGGAATGGCTGGCGGCTCTGGGGCGTAAAGGGCTAACCGTGCCTGAAGCCGTACCGAACCGACAAGCCGCGTTCATTACCAAGGCTGCGACTATCGACGGCCAACAATACGAGACGACTTTATTGCGATGGATCGAAGGCGAGCGCATGGGCAAGGGGGAGCTTACGGAAGCGCGAATTCGGACCATGGGCTCCTTGATGGCCAAGCTTCACGAGGCTAGCGCCGATTTCGGTCCCGGCGAAGGCTTTGCGCGTCCTGCTTGGGGGAGCGAAAGCTTTAACCGGGACTGGGAGCATCTGAAGAAGCATCGCGAGTCTTTTATTTCGGATGAAGCGATGGAGCTCTATGCGATGGCTGCTGCTAAAGTTGCGAATCAATTAAGCACGTTCGTGCCGCACAGGCAGCATTACGGGATGATCCATGCAGATTTGCACATTGGCAATATCGTTTTTCATGAAGAAGAACCGTTCGCGATCGATTTCGGCAGATGCGGCTTCGGCTATCATCTATACGACATCGCCCAGTCGATCATGGGGCTGTACCCTCCCCAGAGAGCGCTCTTCATCGAAGGGTACGAGAGCGTCAAACGGATGAATGACAATGCCGTCCCGATGCTGGAATGCTTCTTCATCATGTCGATCATTGAGGCGTACAGCTTCCATGCCGAGAATGAGCTGGAAACGGAAGGCTTAATAGAAGAGCAGCCTTATGCGCAGGCGATATTAAGCGCCTATGTGAACGGGCAGCCGTTCTTGTTTCAGCCGCTTGGGTAATCCAAGCATTCCGGCATTGAAACCGGGATGGACAACGATCGGCAACGTTCGTATAATCACGTTGACACCGATTTCATCTAGATGTGGGAGGAATACAAGTTGAGAGGCATCGTCAATCCGATCGTACCCGGCTACTACGCCGATCCGGAAGCGCGCACGTACGAAGGCCGTTACTGGATCTATGCGACCCGTTCCATTACGGAATATACGCAGCAAATGAATTTGGAAGCGTTCAGTTCTGCCGATCTCGCAACATGGGAGAAGCACGAAGGCATCATCGCGATGGAAGATTTCCCGTGGATTTGGCGCGCCGTGTGGGCGCCGACGATTATCGAGAGCAAAGGCCGGTATTACCTGGTGTTCGCGTCCAACGATATTCAGAATAACGATGAGACCGGCGGCTTGGAAATCGCTGTCGCCGACAAGCCGGAAGGCCCGTTCCGCGGCTACTTGGGCAAACCGCTGATCGATCGCTTCATTCACGGCGCGCAGCCGATCGATGCGCATCTGTTCAAGGATGACGACGGCACGATTTACTTGTATTACGGCGGCTGGAGCCATTGCAACGTCGCGAAGATGAACGAAGACATGACGGGCTTCGTGCCGTTCGAGAACGGAGAAGTTCATATTAGCATTACGCCGGCAGGCTACGTGGAAGGGCCGTGCATGGTCAAGAAGGACGGCTTGTACTATTTCATGTGGTCGAAAGGCGGCTGGACAAACGGTACATACAGCGTCGATTATGGCGTCAGCGACAGTCCGCTCGGTCCGTTCGAGCCGAAAGGCACGGTGCTTCAGCGCCAGGAGCCGATTGCGGAAGGCCCGGGCCATCATGGATACTTGCATCTGCCGGAGAGCGACGAATGGCTGATCGTCTACCATCGCCGGATTATCGGAGATACGGATCCCGGAAGCCGCGTGCTCTGCATCGACCGGATGGAAATCGGCGGCGGCGAGATCAAGCCGGTCACGATGACGGAGCGCTGGTAATCGTGCGAGGCTGCAAACGCGGCTTTGCGTTGTGCAGCATACATCGTCGACGAACAGGCGCCCTTGAAGGGGCGTCTGTTTGTTTGTTTGTTTGTTCTTGCCTCGTGAGCTGACTAGCATAACGAATACAACAGAAACAGCCTCCAAGCTCGTATTCGGCATAGGCAAGCACAATATTATGGCCGTCTGCGCCGCGGATCGGAAATCAGCGGGACTTATCAGGAGTGTTGCACGAACGGTTAGCAGCCTGCAGCAGTTTCCGGCTTGTCCGAACATGCGTTGCCAGCCTAGCAACAGAGTTCACCTAGACGAAGGTGTAACTGGTGTCTAGTCCATGGATAGCAGCGTGCCGAACGTCGCTCTCATAACGCGTCTAGCCCATGCCGAAGGTTTTACCAAAGAGAATCACTGTAACGAACTCAGCAAGCGTTATTCTCGATTTCTAGAGTCCATTCGAATTTTAACGAATCGAGGGAAGCTTAATGAAGTGAAATCGAGCGGTAATCGAGTAAAACGGGGGCCATGGCGTCGAATAGGGTGTGCAGGATTCGTTAGAATCTCAAACAGCCGTAAAAACCAGTAATAGGGTTTCTGGAGTTCATTAGAATAGCCCCGCCAAGCACCAAGCATCATGCGTCAGCACCAAACAGCAAGCATCAATCACCAATAGCCCCGCCAAGCGCCGAGCGCCTCGTCAAGCGCAAGCGCCCCGTCAAGCGCCGAGCGCCCCGTCAAGCGCCGAGCGCCCCGTCAAGCGCAAGCGCCCCGCCAAGCGCCGAGCGCCCCGTCAAGCGCCAAGCGCCCCGCCAAGCGCAAGCGCCCCGCCAAGCGCAAGCGCCCCGTCAAGCGCAAGCGCCCCGCCAAGCGCAAACGCCAGGCTCCTGGTGCTCAGGCAATTACATGCATCCGTGAGAAAGGCGTGCGCATTTTAACGCACGGGCAAGAGCGTCCGACCTCGTATTGACCGCATCATGTGCCATCCACGAAGCTAAACAGCAAGAAACCTGCCTCGTGATCGGGCAGGTACCTTCTTTGCTTCCTTGCTTCATTGTATCGTTCACGGTCCGCCTTCTGTCGTTAAATCATGCGCGAGAGCTTCCGGAATTGCATGGCGCTCATCCCTTCCCACCGTTTGAAGATCCGGCTGAAATAATGAAAATCCTCGTAGCCGACGGCGCCGGAAATCCATTCGACCGTATGATCGGTCTCGCGCAGCAGCCGTTTCGCTTCCTGATGGCGGACGGACTGGACGAATTTATTCGGCCCGACGCCCATGAGCGCCTTGAATTGCCGGCTCATGTAATCCTCGTGGACGAGCACGTATTTCGCCATTTCGGCACAGGTCCAATTGCGGCTGCAATGCGTGCGGATTTCCTCTGCCAGCGAAAGCAGAAGCTGTTCGTATTTCGGATGCGCTTGCTGGGCAGATTCATTCCCTTGGCGGACGAGCAGCGTGACGAGATGGAGCAGCATCGCTTTGCAGGCGGTATCGTAGCCTGAACGGCGCTCGTTCCACTCCTGCGCGATGCCTTCCAGCAAGGAGACGATCCGCCCGGAGACGTTGGGATACAGATAGCCTGGCAGCAGCGGCTTGTCTTGCAGGAAGGGAACCGCGCTGAAAGCGAGCGGATTGATCTGCAGCTCGTCTACGATAATGTTGTGGTTCGCGGCCGCTCCGTCGAAAAAGTCAAAATGGACGCCGAGCAGCTCCGCATGCGGCTCCGATAACACTTCCACGACATGCGGAATCCACGGGGGAAGCAGGAGCAGCGCGCCTGTCCTGGCGATGTGCGGCTCGCCGCCGATGATCGCCCGGATTTCGCCATGCTTGACGAAGAGCAGCTCGAAATCGTAAATGCGGCGATGCCAATGATAGGCGGGCGTCCGGACATGATGCTGGGCCCAATGGATGACAGGCGATAAATCGCGCAAGCTGCAAGGTCGGGGAACGGCATAGAAGGGGGTTGCCATCAACGTCACCACCGTTTCGGATAATTACGGAAAAATCCAAAAACCGATCCTTTTTATGTAAATCCAACGCGGTTAGCAGAATGGTACCATGTAAGCGCATTCTCTTTCAAGTATAAGAAAGGCGGTTGAGGCAGATGAACGCGCAGCAAATGTTTCAATTATCCGGACGAGTTGCCGTGGTGACGGGCGGCGCCGGGGGACTCGGCTACACGATGGCGCAGACGCTGGCGGAAGCCGGGGCCGCGGTCGTGATTACGAGCCGCACGCTGGCGAGGGCGGAGGAAGCCGCTGCCAAGCTGAAGGAAGATACAGGGGCCGACATCGCTGCGCTGGAAGCGGATCTCGCGGGCTTCGGCGGCGCGGAAGCCATGGTACGCCATGTCGTGGAACGATACGGACGCATCGACATTCTCATTAATAATGCCGGTACGAATATTCGCAAGCCGATCGAGGATTACGACGAAGCAAGCTGGGATCATGTGATGGGCGCGAATTTGAAATCGCCCTATCTGTGCGCGCGGGCCGTTACACCGATTATGAAGGCGCAGAAATCCGGCCGCATCATTAATATCGCCTCGATGCTTGGCGCCGTCGCCCTGCCGGAACGATCCGCGTATTGCGCAAGCAAGGGCGGCGTGATTCAGCTGACCAAGGTGCTCGCGCTGGAGCTGGCGCCATTCAATGTCACGGTCAATGCGCTGTGCCCGGGGCCGATCGCCACGGATTTGAATACGGTCGTCATGAACAATCCCGAAGCGAACCGGTTCTTCATCGAGCAGATCGCGCTCGGCCGCTGGGGCAGGCCGGAAGAAATCGCCGGTCCGATTCTGTTCCTGGCTTCCGATGCCTCAAGCTTCATGACAGGCTCGGCGTTAACGGTCGACGGCGGCTGGACGGCGAGATAGACGGCGGATATTCAGATCGTGATACTTGAAACGATACGAAATGATACGAAATGATACGAAACGATACGAAACGATACGAAACATGAAAGGGTGAGCGAACGATGCAAATCGGACTTTCCATGTTCGGCACGACGTATGCGATGGGGCTCCATCCCCGGTCGGGAAGAACGCCTCTGACGGCGGAGGCTGTCATCGCCTGGGCGCTTAACGCGAATCTGCAAGGCGTCGAGCTGCCGGACTCGATTCTCGCGGCGGCCGACGTGCCGGCCATCGCACGCATGACGCAAGAACGCGGGCTCTACGTATCGGTCGCCTGCGGCGGTTACGATCCAGCCAAGCTCGGCGAAGCTTGCCGGCTGGCGGCTGCTTGCGGAGCGCGGATCGTCCGCACCGTCGCGGGCGGCGCGCGCATCGGCGGCGACCGGCGCAATATGGCGGGGCGTTGGGGGACATTCCTGGAAGAGGTGCGCGAAGGGCTGGCTGCGGCGGTCCGCATCGCCGAACGCGAAGGCGTTGCGATCGCGTTGGAGAATCACCAGGATCTCGCTTCGGAGGAGCTCATCTGGCTGTGCGAGTCCATCGGTTCCCCGAATTTCGGTCTTACGCTCGATACGGGCAACCCGCTTGCGACAGCGGAGGAGCCGGTCGATTTTGCCCGGCGGATCGCGCCTTACCTGAAGAATGTCCATCTCAAGGATTATTGGATTTATCCGAGCGAAGAGGGCTATCGGCTCGTCCGCTGTCCGCTTGGACAAGGCGCGGTCGATTTTCCGGCGCTGCTGGAGGTGTTTCGGCAGTTTGGTCCGCAGGAACTCCCGATGTCCATTGAAATCGGGGCATTGGAGGCGCGGCATATTCGAGTGCTGGCGGACGATTATTGGCCGGATTATCCGGATCGTTCCGCGAAGCAACTGGCGTCCTTGCTGCGATTCGTGGCAGCGAACAGCAAGCCTGCGGCGGATTGGCGCACGCCGCACGAGCGCGAGGCTTCGCCGGAAGAGGTCGTCGCATATGAGCGGGCACAGCTTCGGTCGAGCATTGCCTATATGCAGTCGCTGATCGCGGAAGTCGAATCAGGTGAATCGGGCGAATCCGAGGAGGCGGTCTCATGATCATTGACTTGAACGGGAAAGTAGCGGTCGTTACAGGTGCGGGAAGAGGAATCGGGCGGCAGATCGCGCTGACGCTGGCCCGGGAAGGGGTCAGAACGATCGCGCTGGATGTCCGGCAGGACCTGCTGGACGAACTGGGCAGCCAGTTTGCGGAGCTCGGCTACGAAGGCGCGCAATATATTTGCGACGTGCGGGATGCCCTCCGCGTAACTGAAGTAGTAAGGGAGGCAAGCGAGCTGTTTGGCCGCATCGACATTCTGGTTAATAATGCCGGCGTTGCCAGTGGCGGGGTCGTGGAATCGCTAAGCGAAGACGTCTGGGACGCCAACATGGACATTAATTTGAAAGGCACGTTCCTGATGTGCAAAGCCGTCGCGCCGATCATGAAGGCGCAGGGGGCGGGCAGAATACTGAACGCCGCTTCCTTCGCGGCGATCGTTCCTGCTTTCGGCAGCGCCGCATATGCCTCCTCCAAGGCGGCGGTCAAGCAGTTCACCCGCGTGCTGGCCGGCGAGCTCGGGCCTTGGAACATTACCGTCAACTGCTATTCGCCCGGCATGATTCCGACGGAAATGAACCATTTTGCGGAGCTCAGCGAGGAGCGGCAGAACAGGCTGCTCGATACGTTGACGCTCCGCCGCTGGGGCAGCAAAGACGATGTCTGCAGCTTGATTTGCTTCTTGGCCTCGGATCACGCTTCTTATATTACCGGCACGATGATCGACGTCAGCGGCGGCAAGCTGGCAACGCAAATCCCGAAGGCCGCCTATGATGTCGCCGCGCAGAGGGATGTGAAGGCGCAATGACCGGAATCGAGGTTACAGGCAAGACGATGCTCGTTACCGGCGGCTCGCAAGGAATCGGCGGCGCCATAGCGGACCGGTTCGCGCAGCTTGGCGCCCGGGTTGTCATTGCGGACGTGAACGAAGCGGGCGCCGAGAAGGCGGCTCAGCTTAACGAAGCGGGACATGAAGCGTATTTTATTCGCTGCGACGTCTCCAGCTCCGAGGATATCCGGGCGCTGGCAGCGGAGGTCGGGGAGAAGCTCGGCGCCGTATCGGTGCTTGTCAATAATGCGGGCATTTTCCCGAGGGCCGACCTGCTGCAGACGGAGGAGGCATTCTGGGAGCGCATTATGGATATCAACTTGAAGGGAACGTATCTGATGTGCCAAGCGTTCGTGCCTGGCATGATCGAGCAGGGAGGCGGCAGTATCGTGAACATCGGCTCCACGCACGCCAGAATGGGGAGCGAAGACGCGATGGCGTACGCGGTATCGAAAGGCGGCATCGTGACGTTGACCAGGAATTTGGCCAAAGCGCTGGGGAAGCATGGCATCCGCGTCAACGTCGTGCAGCCCGGCTGGGTAGCTTCGGAAGGCGAGACGGCGAGGATTATCGCGAGCGGCGTCAACCCTGATAAGCTGTTCGCCGACGCGGGCTCGCGGCTGCTGCTCGGCCGGATGCAGACGGGACAGGATGTGGCGGACAGCGTGCTGTTTCTCGCTTCTTCATTAAGCCAACAGGTGACCGGCCAGGTGCTGACGGTAGACGGAGGATTAAGCCTTCGCTGACAGTCATATAGTGATTGACAGAACAAGCGGGCCGGGACTATACTTCTCACTGTACGATCGTTCAACGAAATCTGGAGGTAACGGAAATGGCGCAGCTCAGTCGAAAAGAACAAGCATCGGCAACGAGAGAGAAACTACTAATAACGGCTAAAAATCTTTTCGCTGAGATGGGTTATCACGGTACTCCGGTTCGTGCGATCACGAGACAGATTCAGAAGGGCGATGGCATTCTCTATCATTATTTTCCCGGCGGCAAGCAGGAAATCATGTCTGTTCTGCTAAGGGAAAGTTTTGAGCATCGCGTCCAGGAAATCAAACAGCTGACGAACGAGACGATCGAGCATCTCCCGCTTCGGGACGCCCTGCTCGTCATATTGGGCAAGATCAACGAGCTGTTCCTCGACGATCTCGACCTGATGCGGATATTGTTCCGCGAGAACGAGCTGTTTGATCTGGAAGAAGCGAAGCAGTTGTCCGTCTTAATGTCCGAGCAGGTGGAGTCGATTGCAGAATTCCTGCGGCGCAGGCACGCAAGAGGCGAGATTCGGTTCATGAATTTCACGTTTGCCGCCCGCCAGCTGCTGTCGATATGGATGCAGCATTCGTTTAGCTGCATTGTCGGCATCAAAGTGGTCACGGCACCCGACGTGTCCGCTTATTTGGAAGAAATGGTCGATTTCACGGTAAGTCTCTGGCAGGCGTGACGGAGTGAACTCAGGTACTCGGCACCGATAATCCTTGATTCGGGCAAGCGGCCCGGCAAGGATTCATTGAAATTCAAGAGCGCACTCGCGCGCAATTGTATCGATTGGGGAAGAAACTTGCTTCGACGTCCGTATCGGGCGGCGGCGGCCGTTTCTTCTTGTTCGTTGGAGCTGAACCATCGTCCGTCTTTCGCAGGCACGCAAACGAAACTCCGGCAAGCTGCCGCCTGTGCCGCAAGCATCTTGCGGAACTTGTTCGGAGTTTCATCATTTCTCAAGCATGAAGGTGATGAAAGGGATGTTTTGGTCAAAATTATTAAGCCGGCGTTTTCTGTTGTTTACGCTGCTGCTGCTCATCAAAGGCAGTCTTGTCATGTTCGTCGTATTCGATATCGGATTCTCGTGGGAAACCATCATAACGGAATTGCCGTTCATATGGATCGTGTTCTGCTGCATCGAGCTGTTCGCGAGCAAACGAAAAATGCTTTATTACTTAATCTCTGACTTATTGATTACGCTGCTCTATTTTACAGTCGTCATGTATTACAAATACTATGGCGTTATCGTTACGTACCATGCGCTTCATCAAGCCGACAAAGTCACGAAGGTCGGAGAGAGCACTTATTCACTCTTAGATCCTTATTATCTGCTGTTCTTCATCGATATCATTATTATTGCCGTTATCGCATTCTGGCCGAAGAAGAAGTCTTATTATCCGCACGCTACGAACAGATTGCCGCGCCCTGTGCGCAAAGCGACGCTGTATACCGTCATTATCGCATCGCTGGCGCTCTGCGTGTTCAACATCTGGCCGAACCGGGCAAGCATGAACGAGAACAAGCAAGCGGAAGACATGGGTATTCTCAACTACGAGGTATTCACGCTGCTTAACGATTCCACGGAGAAAGACGAGATCGTTCCGATGGATCAAATTACGCAGGCGAAGATCGATGAGCTGAAAGGGATTCAAACATCGGGCACGCCGAGTAATTTCGGAGCCGCCAAAGGCAAAAACCTTATTATCCTGCAAATGGAATCGTACCAGGATTTTCTAATCGGATTGAAAATCGACGGCCAGGAAGTTACGCCGAATATGAATAAATTAGTGCAAGAAACGTTCCACTACGACCGTTTCTATACGAGCGCGGGCCAAGGCACCACATCCGACGCCGAATACGTCGTCAATACATCGCTCTACGTGCCGCATCATGAAGCGGCTACGGACAGCTATGTCGATAAAGCTTTGCCGAGCTTGCCGAAATTGATGCACGCGAACGGTTACGATACGGCGACGTTCCATACGAACGAAGTGCATTTCTGGAACCGGAACAACCTGTATTCCGCGATCGGCTGGGATAAGTATTACGATCAGAAGTTCTACGGCGACGAGGACCATATCGCGTTCGGCGCTTCCGACGAAGTGCTCTACTCGAAGACCCTGCCGGAGCTGCAGCGTATGGACCAGGCCGACAAGCCGTTCTATGCGCAAGTCATTTCGATGAGCGCGCATCATCCGTACAACATTCCGACGTCCAAGTATAAAATGACGCTGCCGGACAAAATGGAAGGCACGCTGCTCGGCAACTACATCCATGCGCAGAATTACGCGGATTACGCGCTGGGTCAATTCATTCAAGGTTTGAAAGATACGGGCCTGTGGGACGACAGCGTCATTGTTATGTATGGTGACCATCAAGGGCTTCCGATATACTCGCTGAGCGGCGACGAGAAAGATATGTTGAAAGACATGCTCGGTCATGAGTACGGCTATCCGGACATGTTCCGCATTCCGCTTATTCTGAGCGTGCCTGGCGTGACGTATCCAGCCACGCAGCACGACGTCGGCGGTCAAATCGATATTTTGCCGACGGTGGCGAATGTACTCGGCGTTTCGACGGCGAACCAAATTCACTTCGGCGAAGATTTGCTCAATACAACGTCCAATATCCTGCCGATGCGGCACTTCCTGCCAACCGGCTCGTTCATCAATGACGAGAACGTGTTCCTGCCGGGCAAAGGCTACTCCGACGGTACGAACTTCCCGCTCCCTGGCGAGACGAACCCGGCGAAGGCCACGGAAGACCAGTACAATCGCGCATTGGAATTGCTGAATCTGTCGGACAGCTTCGTGTCGCATCTTCCGCTTAAAGAAGGCGGCGACGTAGAATAACGGCTGAGACGGTAAGCATGGACGGATCATGAATCGCAGCCATACTCGAATCGCGGAGGGATCGCCCAATGAGATATCGAACTATACCGGGAACCGATTTGAACGCGGCCGTCATCGTTATGGGGACGGCCGGGTTCGGCGGCAGCATGACGGAAGAGGCCGCTTATCGACTGTTTGACATGTATGTGGAACGGGGAGGCAATTTCATCGATACGGCGCTCGTCTACGACGACTGGCTGAACCAAGGCCGCAGCCTGACGGAAATCAGGCTCGGCAAATGGCTGAAGGCGCGCGGCAATCGCTCGAAGCTCCTCATCGCGACCAAAGGCGCGCATCCCGAGCTGTCGACGATGCAGATCAGCAGAATCGGCCGGGAAGATATAATCGCGGACGTCGAGCGGAGCCTGCTTCAGCTTCAGACCGATTACATTGATTTGTACTGGCTGCATCGGGACGATCCATCAAAGCCCGTATCGGGCATTATGGATACGCTGGGCGAGCTGGTCAAGGCCGGTAAAATCCGCAGCATCGGCTGCTCCAACTGGACGGTCGAGCGGATTCGGGAAGCGAACGCGTACGCGAGCGCGCATGGACGCACGCCGTTCGTTGCCAGCCAGCCGCTCTGGAACTTTGCCGTCCTTAATCCCGGCTCCATCGGGGATCCGACGCTCGTCGTAATGTCGGAGGCGGACAAGCGTTATTACGAAGAGACGGGAATGGCCGTCATTCCGTTCTCATCGCAGGCAAACGGCTTCTTCAGCGGCCGGTACGCGCGCGGACGCGAAGCAGGTATTCAGGGCAGCGCCGCGGCAGTCTCGCGGCAGTATTTCAACGAAGCCAGTTTTGACCGGCTGGACCGCGTGCAGGCGCTTGCCGCCGAACTTGGCGCAGCGAGCTCCGCGGTCGCGCTGGCGTATCTAACGTCGCACCCGTTCCCGGTCTATCCGATCATCGGGGCGACGAAGCCGGAATACATGCGCGAAAGCTGCGCGGCGGGCGATTTAACGCTCACGCCGGAGCAAATGCGATTCCTGGAAACAGGCGAGCGGTAATGCCGAGAGATCAAGAGGCATAACGCGCAAAGTCTGTCGGTCATCATGGCCGGCAGGCTTTTTTGCATGCTGCGAGGACGGCATGCGCTATTGTGTTGGCGCGACGCTTCCGCCAAGCTGTTGGTTTGTCGTAGAGCGCGGCGGCTAGTATACTTAACCTACTGGAATCAATGTATTGGGAGGAGAGACGGCATGAGCAGCTATATCGAACAGGCGGACGGCGTTTTTCCATCCGTTTGCTCTTTGGATTGTCCCGATCAGTGCGGACTTCTCGTTCATAAGCAAGACGGCGTTATCGTCAAAATCGAAGGCGATCCTTCGCACCCCGTCACGCAAGGGGCGATTTGCAATAAAGTACGGAACATGACGGCCCGAATCTACGACGAGAAGCGGCTGCAATATCCGCTTAAGCGGGTCGGGCCGAAGGGGAGCGGCCAATTCCAACGAATCAGCTGGGAAGAAGCCGTTCAAACGATCGCTTCCCGCTGGAAGACGCTGATCGCAGCGGAAGGACCGGAGGCGATTCTTCCGTACAGCTTCTACGGTAACATGGGCCGCATTAATACGGAGGGCATGGGACGGCGGTTCTTCAACCGGATGAATGCCAGCAAGTTAATCTATTCGATCTGCGAGGCGGCAGGTTCTGTCGGTTACGGCTACACGATGGGCGGCAGCTTCGGAGTCGATCCCGAAGACACGGTTCATGCGAAGCTCATCATCATGTGGGGCGTGAACGCGGTCAGCACGAACATGCATCAGGTCACGCTTGCGGAGAAAGCGCGCAAGAACGGCGCGAAGGTCGTCGTCATCGACGTGCACCGCAATCGGACGGCCAAATGGGCGGATTGGTTCGTTCCGGTCAACCCGGGCACGGACGCAGCGCTCGCGCTTGGTCTCATGCATGTTCTGTTCGCCGAGAACATGGTAGACGAGGCGTTCATGGAACAATACACGATCGGTCATACGGAGCTGCGTGAGCATGTCAAAGCCTACACGCCGGAGGCCGTGGCCTCGATTACGGGCGTACCCGCCGAAGATATCGTCACGCTTGCCCGCATGTACGGGGAGTGTGATGGAGCCGCGTTCATCCGGATCGGCAACGGACCGCAGCATCACGATAACGGCGGGATGACGACGAGGACGATTGCCTGCCTGCCGGGACTCACGGGCCAGTGGTTGAAGAAAGGCGGCGGCGCGATCAAAGGGAACGGCGGACATTTGGCAATGAACCGGATCGCCTTGGAGCAGCCGAGTCTGAAGCCGAAGGAATGGAATCGCCCGCGCGACATCAATATGAATCTGATCGGCAGCGCGCTGCTTGAATTGGAGCAGCCGATCTATTCGCTCTATGTCTATAATGCGAACCCTGCCGTCGTCGCGCCGCATGCGGGCAAAGTGAGAGAGGGGCTGGCCCGCGAGGATTTGTTCACCGTGGTGCATGAGCTCTTCATGACGGAGACGGCCAAGTATGCGGATATCGTGCTCCCGGCTACGTCCGCCTTCGAGAACACGGACGTCTACTCGTCGTACTGGCATCATTTTATTCAAATCCAAGAACCGGTTGTCGCGCCGTATGGCGAAAGCAAATCGAACACCGAGGTGTTCCGGCTGCTGGCCCAGGCGATGGGGTACGAGGATGAAGCGCTGCGGGACAGCGATCTCGCCATGATCGATCAGGCGTTGAACAATCCGAACAACCCCAATCTGGCGGGCATTACCGGCGCGCTGCTGCAGGAGAAGCAGTTCGTCAAAGCGAACGTCAAGCCGATCCTGCCGGGCAAGCTTCGCACGCCGAGCGGACGTATCGAGCTGTATTCCGCCGCCATGGAACGGCAAGGCTTCCCGCCGCTGCCGACCTACATTCCGCTGCCGGACGACGGACCGTATCCGTTCCTGTTCATACCGACGGTGAATCACAATTTCCTTAATTCCACCTTCGCCCACAACGAGAAACACGCCGCGATGGAGAAAATGCCGAAGCTGTACATGAACGCCGCCGACGCAGCCGGGCTTGGCATCCAGCAAGGCGATGCGGTGAAAGTGTGGAACGATCGCGGAGAGTGCGAATTAACGGCCGTCGTCGGCGAAGACGTGCTGCCTGGCGTCGTCGTCAGCCAAGGCTTATGGGCCGACGGCGCGGACAGCAAGGCCGTCGTTAACGCGCTTACCCCCGATCGCGTAGCGGACATGGGGCAGGGGGCAACGTTCTTCTCGGGCCGCGTTGACGTGGCGCGGGTTTAGGTTGAACAGGGCGCGGCAGAGCAGCGAAGAGCCCTGCAAGGCGGGGCACAGCACGGCACAGCACATCGCGAAGATTGAGGCGAAGCTGCTGCCCATAATTTCACTTAATTTAAGTTAGTTGCTTGACATTTTTAACTGTAACTCATATAATTACAGTAACGAAGAAACAGCAGGACGGCTAATCGGGCAGCAGCTCAAGCAGCGTCCTCTTTTCTCGCCCATACTGTAACATAAGTGATTACAGTTATGGGGGGTGACATACAAATACGAATGACGGGTGGTGCTGACGATGAGCTTTGCGATCAGTGATTGGGTACAAGGCAGGACGAAAGACGGAGAACTTATTCAAGGCTTTATTACATCGCTGAACGAGAAGCAGAATATTGCGAGCGTGTATGTCGTTCAATCGGATCATGATGCGGCGGTCGGCACTACGGTTGCCGTATTAAGCAGCTGGCTGAAAGAACAACCGACGCTGCAGGTGTTGGATTACGAGGAGCCAATCCTCGATTTCATAGAACTGGCTCTCTCGACGAGGGATACGGAATGGTTCGCGGAGCTGACGGGACGGCTGCACGAGATCGCGCAGCGGCAAGATAGCGGCGGGCCGGTTCTGCATAACCGCAATCGGCTCGGCCGGATCCTCGGATGACGGAGAACGATATGGACAGCAGTTTGCGATGAAGATCGCTTCTCGCGTGGATGTTCTGCACGATATCGTTTCGTTCCGCTCAATCGGACTCATGGAAGAAACGACGCAGTTGGGCGGCGACCATTGCCGGTTTTCCGCCATCATCGGGGCCGGAATGATCCAGGCTGGGGAAATCGATCGACCGGGCGCGGGGCAGGACTTCGGCCAGCTTGCGGAGCACGCTGATTAAGAAGGCCGGACTCTTGCCTCCGCCCATCAATAATATTTTGGTCCGAACATTCGCATACGACGCTAGCGTCCCTTCCGTTTCTTGTACCAGCACATTGTCATAATGAAACGTTGGAACGAGCGCCTTCAGCGGCACGTCGTCCTGCTTGCCCTTGCCGTCGCGAAGCATGGAGAGGTTAAACAGCGGCTGCAGCAGGAAGCGGGGTATCGCGTTCAACAGGGGAGACAGGCTAAGACCTTTAAGGACCGTAATGAGAGCCGAAGCGATTTTGCCATCGGCTATTTCGCGTTCATAGCGCTGAATAAACGTATTTAAGACCGGGCCTGCCTCGAAGGGAGGCTCGTAGAGCGCCGCTTTCCGGATCGCCGGCAGGTGGAGCGTCCCGTACAGGGCGATGACCGCTCCAGAGCTCAGTCCGAATACATAACACGCCCCGGTCTTGACGAGCAGCGCTTCAAGATCTTCGCATTCCTTCTGCAGGCCGTAGTTCTCGCCGCACGGACCGCTTAAACCGCGTCCGCGCCGGTCGGGGATATAGAGCGTGAATTCGTTCGCAAGCTCCGCTGCGAGTCCCGTAAAGTTCTGAGCGGCTTGCATGCCGCCATGCAAGATGACAAGGCCCGGACCGCGTCCTTGCCGTCGGTAGCCGATCTTTGTCCCGTCTTTCGATGTGACGTAATCGGTCGTATACGTTTGTTGGTTATCCATGCACGACACCTTCCTGTTCATTCGGATCAGTCTTAACGCTATCCGTTTATCAAGTAGGATATGCCGGCATTATGAACGGGACATGAACGGCAGTTGAACGGCAGCTGAAGCTCCTTGGAAATTGCTTCTTCAAGTTGCGGCAAGCCGCTGTTATGATAGAGGATGAATCGGCAAGACCAAACGTATGCCATGGAGGTAAGCGGATGCGATTAACGACGGAACAAATCATTTCGTATCAAACGGAAGGGTACCTGATCGTGCCGGACGTGCTGAGCGCCAATGATTTGCAGCCGGTCATCGACGAACTGGAACGGGAGATCGACGATCGGGCTCGCAGGCTTTACGCAGAAGGCAAGTTGAAAGCGCTTTACGAGGAGGAGCCGTTCGAGAAACGGTATGCGAGCTTGTATCGGGATTGCCGGGAAATCGGCAAACGGCTCGATATTCAAGATTATTTGGGCGAAGCGATGTTCCGCCATCTGGGCAGCGAGAAGCTGCTCGACGTGGTGGAATGCCTGCTGGGCAGCGAGCTGAGCTGCAATCCGATCCAGCATTTGCGCGCGAAGATGCCGTCCAAGTACACGGGCGACGAGCCGGACTATTTTCAAAACGTGCCTTGGCATCAGGACTGCGCCGTAACGACGCCGGATTCCGGGGCATCCGAAATCATTACGTTCTGGATGCCGCTTGTCGATGCGACGGCGGAAACCGGCTGCATGGAAGTGATGCCGCGCGTGTTCAAGCAAGGCTACTTGAACCACCGGGCGGAAGGCGGGACGATGATCGATCCCGATAAGCTTCCGGAAGTGAATCCCGTGCTTGCGTCATGCACGAAAGGCAGCCTGGTCATCATGAACAAATATACGCCGCATCGCGGCATCGGCAACCGATCGGACATCGTGCGCTGGTCCATCGACTTGCGCTATCACAAGACGGGCGCGAATTCCGGCCGTTCGTTCCAGCCGTCCTTTCCCGTTCGCAGCGTCTCGGATCCGGCCAGCGTGCTGACCGATCCCGAAGAATGGCGGCATCTGTGGCGGTCGGTCAAGGAAGAGAAGGGGCGGAAGCTGCACCGCGTGTAAGAATATCGTGTAATCGAGGCGGAATTTGCTCCGGCTCTATTGGAATCTTATTCGATCTCTATTCGATCTCTATTCGAACCCTACTCACAACAAAAGACCTGTCTGAACGCTCAGACAGGTCTTTTCGCTTTGCGATAGGCCAGGGGCGCCATGCCCTTGCGTTCCCGGAAGATTTTGGCGAACGTTTTGTAAGAGCCGAACCCGACCTCGAGCGCGACTTCCACGACGCTGAAGTCCGTGGAGATCAGAAGCGAGCTGGCATGCCGCAGCCGAAGATCCTGCAGGAAATGGACGAACGTCTGCCCGGTCTTTTCTTTGATCACTTCGCTGATCCGCGACGCGCTCATGCCGAATCGATCCGACAGCTGCGTAAGCGTGACGTCTTCCTGATAATTGCGATGGATATGGTGGATGATCGGCCAGACGGAAGCGTGCGGCTTTGCTGCGTGCGCCGGGGCCGCTTCTGCGGGCAGATGCTTCCTGCGTTCGCGGTCAAAGCAAACCAGCAGTTCCTTCAATCGGGCTTGCAGCAGGGTCAGCCGCCAGGGCTCGCTGCCCTCGTACTCCCGCATCATATCGTCGATGAGGAAGCGGGTCCGTTCCGCCATGCCGCCGGTAAACGTCGTGTAGGGCGGGAGCGAGCTCGGTTCGATCAGCTCCGCCAATCCGTCGCCATGGCCGCCGGCGTCCATGAGCAGATCCATGCTGAACATGCAGTTGTACAGCAGCAGGGTGCTGCCCGGTTCCGTGAACAACTCGTGGACCTGATAGGGCTGCACGAACGTGAACGTGCCCGGCACCATTTCGTGCCTGACATTGTTGACGACCTCGGAGCCGCGGCCTTCGATCACGTAGGACAGCTCCAGAAAGTCATGCCGATGCGCCCGGAAGCCGCGGCCCAGCGAATGAATGCCGATATGAAAGGGGAACGTCGTATCGACGTTCGGATACGTCTTCAAATAGTCGGGAAAATGGGTCATGGCAAATACGGTCCTCCGAAGAAATGGGACGTTTATCGAAATATGAGACAAGCTTTTTTCTATGGATTATTCTATCATAGAAACGGTAGCGTGTGTTATCATGCATAGGTATTCGGAGAGGAAGATGGGGAATGGCAATTCGGATCGGTATCATCGGCGCGGGCAATATTGGAAGCGTTCACGCGAAGCATTTTTCACAGCTGGGCGACCTTTGTGAAATTACGGCGATTACAGACGTTTATCTCCCGATGGCGGAGCAGCGCGCGGCCGAGTATGGCATTCCAGCCGTGCTTGAATCGCCTGAGGCGCTTATTCAAAGTCCGAACGTAGACGCGGTTATCGTCGGCGTACCGAATCAATTCCACGCGGAGCTGGCTATTCAAGCCATCGAGGCAGGCAAGCATGTGCTGCTGGAGAAGCCGATGGGCATCAACGCGGCAGCGGCCAAGCAAATTCTGAAAGCGAGCCAGAAGTCCGATCGCGTAGTCATGGTCGGTCATCAAATGCGCTGGGAATCCGTGCCGATGCAAATCAAAGAACAGATCGACCGGGGCGAGCTCGGTAAAATTTATACAGCCAAGACAGGCTGGTTCCGCCGCAAAGGCATTCCGGGCTGGGGCACGTGGTTTACGCGCATGGATCAATCCGGCGGCGGCCCGCTGATCGATATCGGCGTACATATGCTGGACTTGGCCCTCTACCTGATGGGCAATCCGAAACCGGTATCGGTCTTCGGTTCCACCTATGCGGAATTCGGTCCGAAGCGCAAAGGCATCGGCACGTGGGGCAAGCCGAATTGGGACGGCATTTACGATGTCGAGGATCTGGCGACGGCGATGATCAAAATGGAAGACGGCAGCACGCTGACGCTTGAAGTGAGCTGGGCCGTCCACATGGATACGGACAATACGCCGTTCGTGCATCTCATGGGCACGGAAGGCGGCGCCAGCTACCGCGGCGCGACTGGCAAGCTGCTGACGGAGAAGTTCGACAAGCCGATGGAAACGGCGTTGTCGCGTCCGGAGAACGACGAGAACGAGCGTCTGCGCTTAAGCCGTCATTTCCTGGATTGCATCAAGACGGGCAAGCAGCCGATCACCTCGGCGCTTACTGGCTTTACGAACAATTTGGTGCTGGATGCGATTTATGAATCGTCCCGTACCGGCCATGAAGTGATATTGGATTGGAACTTGTAATCCCTAACCTTACAAACGGAGGCTGACTAATTATGCTTAAAGGACTTTCCCGCGCCGGACTCGGCGAAATCGGAAGCGACGAGCGTTTCATCGCGCTTGCTGCCGAATACGGCTTTCAAACGGTTGACATCGATGCCAAAGGACTAATCGACCGCAACGGCCTCGAAGGCGCACGCAAGCTGCTCGCCGATAACGGCGTCACGATCGGCTCCATCGGCTTGTCCGTGGAATGGCGCGCATCGGAAGAGAAATTCCGCGACGGCCTGGCGAAGCTGGCCGAAGATGCCGCGGCCGCAGCCGCGCTTGGATGCCGCAACTGCTGCACGTACATCCTGCCGGCCACGGATTACAAAGCGGCCCATTTCACGGTGCTCGCAACGCGCAGACTGCGCACTTGCGCGCAAATCCTCGGCGCATACGGCATTCGTCTCGGCTTGGAATTCGTCGGCCCGCATCACCTGCGCACGGCATGGGCGAATCCGTTCCTATGGACGATGCACGAAACGCTGGACTGGATCGACGCGATCGGCGAGCCGAACGTCGGCCTGCTGTTCGATGCTTACCACTGGTACACGAACGGCCATACGCTGGCGGACATCGAAGCGCTGACGCCGGATCAAATCGTACACGTGCATATCAACGATGCGCCGAACGTGGCAGTCGAAGACGTCCTCGACAATGGACGCATCTATCCGGGCGAAGGCGTGATCGATCTTGCGGGTTTCCTGAAAGCGCTGAACGCGATCGGGTACAGAGGCTCCGTCACGCAGGAGATCTTGTCGAAGGAAGCGCCTGCGGCAGATGCCGCAACGCTGCTGGCTCGTTCCAAAGCGGGATACGATAAGGTATACCAGGCAGCCGGCTTGGTTTAAGCGGCCGCCGATAAAGGCGACTTAGCCGATTATCGGAAGTCATAGAGAAGTCCCGCAATGGCGGCATATCGCCGTCCTGCGGGACTTTTTGGCGTGTCTCGGAGCGGTTGACGGCGGGACAGGGACGTCACCTGCCGATCAACTTTTGCAGACAAATATGCTACAATGAGTCTATTAAATCGTAAAGGAATGAGAGATTGATCATGAACGTTATCGAAGCGATTCGTACAAGACGGAGCATCGGCAAAGTCACGCAGGAGCCGGTTGCCAAAGAAATGATCGAACAGATTTTGGAAGCGGGCACATGGGCTCCGAATCACCGTTTGACCGAGCCTTGGCAGTTTTTCGTTATGAGCGGCGAGGGCCGCAATAAGCTGGGCCAAGCGCTTGCGGCGATCGCAACGAGCCAGGCAGGCGAAGACGCGGATGCGGCCGTGCTGGAAACGAAAGCAGCCGACGCCATGTCGAAGGCTCGTCGTTCGCCGGTCGTGATCGGAGTTGCCGTCGTTCCGGTGGAACGGCGCGACGTCATTGAGCTGGAAGAATACGGCGCCGTATTCGCGGCCATTCAAAATATGCTGTTGACCGTCAACGAGCTTGGACTCGGCGCGGTGTGGAGAACCGGCGAGCCATGCTTCCACCCGCTTATGAACGAGGCGTTCGGACTGCGTCCCCAAGATAAGATGCTGGGCTTTATCTACCTCGGCGTTCCGGACATGACGCCGACGCAAGGCAAGCGTTCGGCAGCCGCAAGCAAAACAACTTGGATCGAGGCTTAATTGTCGGTCTAGGTAAAACAAAGAGGCGAGTGAGCTTCCGCAAAGGGAACTCACTCGCCTCTCTTGTTATGACAAGGATTGTGTCAAGGATTGTCTTACAGGAATGTGTTAAAGGATTGTCTTAAAGGATTGTCTTAAAGGATTGTCTTAACGAACGTCGATCGTGACTTCGTTCGGACGGTATACGGCAATCAGCTTGCCCTGCGCGTCAGCGGCGAACATAACGGTACGTTCTTGCGGAAGCGTGAAGGCGTAACCGGTGCCGGACTGAGGATCGCGAATTTCGATCGCCGCATCGCAGCTGAATTCCGAGACGAAGATGTACAGCGAACCGGAGGCGAACGCAAGCTTGCGACCGTAAACGCCGGGCAGATCGCCGCCGTGCAGCCATTCCACTTCGGTTTCGACGCCGGCTTGCTCGAGCGCATGGCCGTATACGGCTTTCAGCGGCTTCAGGCGCTCGTTCAGCTCGATCGGCAACGGGCAGTAGAGCAGGCGTCCTGCGCCGAGCTCCACTTCCGTCAGCTTCGCCGGTCCGCCTTCTGCCGTTGCCGGTAAGCCTTTGCTGCTGTCCGCGATGCGGGTACCGCCGAACGAAACCGGAATCAGCTTGCCGTTCAGCTCCAGCAGCTCTTCGCGAAGCAGGTTGCCGACGGCGCCCAGTCCGAGCTCGTTGGCCTTCGCTTGTACCGGACGCCAGTACGCGTCCAACCCGAGCGGACCCGTGAAGAGCAGCGTGCCGCCGTGCGTTTCGATATGAGCCGTCAATGTTTCCAGCGCTTCGGAGCTGAAGTTATGCGCGCTCGGCACGATGATCAGCTTCGGCTTCGTCGTTGCGAGCGATTCGAGCTGGTATTCGCCGAGGCCGAACGCATGCACGTTCATCGTGTACGACAGCGTGCGGATCGCGCGGGTCGTTGCTTCGCCCGCCAGCTTACGGTTGGAGAAGTCGTTGGAATACGGGTAGATGACGGCGACGTCTTCCAGCTTGCGGTCCACGAACAGATCGCGGATGGTCTCCATGAAGGAGCCGAAATCATAGGAGACGTTGGCTTCCGGCTTCTCGGTGCCGTCTGCGCGAACGGCGCCGATATGGGATTCGTTGATATTGTGCATGTAGAAGTTGATGTTCCAGATCCATTGAACCGCGCCGGCGCCGCCCGTAGAGAAGGCATAAGCGTATTTGCGCTCCAGGATGTTGCGCAGCTCTTCCTCGCTCCGTTTGGCGCGGCCGTCCGGCGTTTCAACGTACATGATGCCGGTTTCCTGAATCAGGTTCGGCTTATCCGGCGCTTTCGCGAAGATGCCGTCCCATACGAGGTCGTCCATCAGCCACCAGGAATGAACCGTCGTATAGTCGACGGCTTCCGCATAGAAGAACGGCGACGGACGCTGCGCGCCGAGGCCTTCGTCTTGGCCGACCGTCACGAGCTGCTTCGGCTGAATGGAGCGAATCGTATCGATCAGCTGGGATGCCCAGCGGTTGTGCATGTCCATCGTGAACAGCGTGTAATCGAGCCAAGGTCCGCCGCGCTTCTCGACCACTTCCGTCGTGCCGAAAGCGATGTCGCCAGGTTCCGGAAGCTTGACGGCGCCGAAGGAAGGCAGCTCGGACGGCGTCATGTTCCAGCGTTCCTGGAGCAGCTCGATCGAGCCGTGGCGCGCTTCCAGCCATTCCAGGTAAGCGGCATGCTCGAACGAATCGTGCGCGGAGCGCGGGCCGTTGCTGAACACCCGTTTCGGATCGAACATGGAAGGCTCGTTGATGAGATCCCAATGCACGTGCTTCGATTGCGCGTGACGCGACACGATCGCCGCGATGAACCGCTTCTGCGCTTCCACGCTGCGCGGATCGAGGTAAGGGTTAACGCCTTCCCATGTCTCCGGCGTGAAGGCGAAGAAGTTGAACGTCACTTCCATGTCGTGGCGTTTCGCCGTCAGGAAGAGCGCGTCGATGGCGCGAAGGACTTCTTCGTACGGATGGCCATCGACGAACATGTAATTGCGCCATGCCGTCCAGATGCCCGTGCGGATGGAGTTGATGCCCGCGCGCTTCATTTGGGCGATATCGCGGTCCCAAACCGCCGCGTTCGGAAGGAACAAGTATTTGCGAGCGACGTCGCTCGTCATGTAGGTCATGCCGACGATCGGCAGCGGACGGCCGTTCTTGATGAAATAGTCGCGGTCGCACGTAATCATCTCGCCGGATTCGAGCAGCGCTTGGTCCATGCCCCAGAAGCCTTGGCGGAGCAGGCGGCGTTCGCCCGTCGGCGAAACGGCTTCGCATTCCAACGTATAGAAGCCGGCTTCCGCATCCAGAGGCGTTACGATGCGTTGAATGACGAGCTCGCGCCCGATTTCAAGCGTTGCTTCCGTGCGCCAAATTTCGGCAAATCCGCCGTTGTCGTAGTCGAACGAAGGGACCGATTGCTGCACTTCGCTGCTGACCGCTTTCAGGACGCGGATGTTGAAGGTCCAAGCCGCCGTCCGCGAGCTGACGCGCTCCGTGCGGGTTTGCAAGATTTGCTGCCCCTGCAGCATCAGGACGGGACGTTCTCCGAGCTCATAGGAGCCGTAGTTCGGCTTAAGCCACAGCTCCGTTACGCCGGACGCCGTGAAAGCCGCCCATTTGGCCAGCGCTTCCGCACCGTTTCCGGACCAGAAAGCATCGCCGAGCTGCTGGTTCACGAAGATCATCCGGCTGCCGGCGAACGGGCCTTTGGTGAACTCGATCAGGACGGCCGGCGCGGAACGTTCGCGATCCAGGCCGTCGCCGCTGATGCCTTTCAAGAGCGGGTAAATATGCGCATCGATCGGACCGGCGGATCCGTTCTGCTGGCCGGGACAATCGTCCGCGTGCGTAACGTGCAGCACCAGTCCGAAGGTCGGTTGAATCGTGAAGAGCGACTCATAGCCCTCGAAGAGCGCGATGTCACGGTTGGCCGCCAGCTTGGCGACGCCTTCCGTAGCTACAGGCAGCGCCTCGTGGATGTGGATCTGCTGATGATAGGCGGTTTGATCCGGTTCCGCTTTCCAGCTGCCCGCTTCGCCTGTTACAGGCGTTTTGAACGGAGCGCCGCCGGCGGCGATCAGGCCTTTGCCTTGGTTAGCATGCGCAAGGATAGCCGGCCATGCGGCTTTCGGGAAGTACGAACCGTGAAGATGCACGTAGACGTCCGCGTCTTGAAGCGCATCGGCCAGCTCGGCCGCGTTAACGATGCGGAAATCTTCTTGCAGCCTTGCGAGCGCTGCCGCATTCGGCCTTTCGCCTGCGTATGGAAAACTTCCGTCATAGAATAAAATCTGCTTGCTCATTCTCTTTCACTGCCTCTCGATGTGGTGGTGGATAATAATAATACAGATCCAATAAAAATGTTAGGTTTGTTAGGTGACGGGCACTTTATACGCGGCTCACTTTAGAGCTAAAATAAAGAAAAGTCAACTGTTCGCTCAAAGCGAGCTTTAGATGAAAGGAGGCGCCTTCAATGGCCCGAAAAATATCGATGCAGCAGCTCGCCGACCGGCTTGGCGTGTCCAAATATACCGTGTCGCAGGCGCTCGCAGGCAAGCCCGGCGTCAGCGAAGCGACTCGCAGGGAAGTAACGGCATTAGCCGGCGCGTTGGGCTATACAATCAAACCGTCTGCAAGCGGGGATAAAGAGATCCTGGAGGAGAAGCTGGTCTTCATCGGACTGGACGAGAGTCACGACCAGGAGCCAAGCTTCTGGCTGCGGGTGCGGGAAGGGCTTGAGGCCGGCTGCCGGCTGCAGGGACTGCAGCCGAAATTTTTCACATTCGGGGCGGAAGAGTCGAATGCCCCGGAGCTCGTTCCGGGAGGCGGCGTGAACGCCGATCCGGATACCGTTCCTGCGGCAGCCGGGTTCATCATAGCGGGCAAATGCCCGCTCGGCATGCTGCTGCGCCTTAAGCGGCTTGGCTTGCCGATTGTACTGGCGGATCACGAAGAACCGCTGATCGGCGCGGATGCGGTTCTGAATGCCAATGCCGAAGCCGGGCGCATGGCTTGCCGTCACTTGCTTTCGCAAGGATGCCGCCGCATCGTCTTCATCGGACGCGACAGCTTTGCCGTCAGCTTCAGGGAGCGCTGGTGGGGCTGCCGGCAGGCGCTGGACGATTTCAAGGAATCGAGTGGGTCCAAGCGCGGCGGCGCGGACGCGAATCCCGTGCAGCTTAAGAAATGGACGGTACCCTATGGCAGCGTAGCCCTGTCTGCCTGCCAGGCGGCAATGGGACGCAAGCTGGAAGCGGCGATAGAAGAGGGGCTGCCGGACGGATTCGTTTGCGCGAACGACGATCTGGCGCTGCAATTGCTGGAGCTTCTGCGGAATCGGAACTTGCAAGACAGCGTTCGGGTCGTCGGCATCGACAATACCGCTGCAGGCATGAAGGCGGCAGTGCCGCTGACAACGGTAGACCTGGCAAAGGAAACGCTCGGCATACGAGCGGTCGAGGCATTCGCGCGCAAGCTGCTGCAGCCCGAGGCGCAGCCGGAGAAGATCATCCTTGCCGCAAGGCTCATCGTCCGGCGTTCCGGATAGGCGTTCCCGTCATGCCGTCCCGTTCGTGCAACGAAATGCCGCAGGACAACGCTCGCATCCGCATTTGTCCGCATAAACATACAGCAGAAGCCTATCCCGTAACGCGCCGCGCCGTTAACAGACGGCGACAGCCGCATCACCTTGGCCGAGAGGAGTTTCCGTCATGCTATGGGGAGTTAAAAGCGTTTACGATTTCGCCCTGCTGGTGCTGATCTTGTTCATTCTGCTTGTCGTTCTGCTGTTCGTTGCGATTCTGCTGTAAATTGAGCAGGGCAGCGCGTATCCATCAGTCGCTGTCCGGAGCGTTCGCAACTCTTGCGAGCGCTCTTCGTGCTGTCTGCCGAAGGCTCGTGATTGCCGAGAGAAACCGATCGGCAGGCGCCCCGGCCAGATTTTCCGGAATGGCATAAGCCGCTCTGATTTGACACATACTTCAAGCAAATGAACAAGAGGAGGGCACGATCATCGCAACGAAGAGCGCTGGACAGAACAAATACAAGAAGATGACAATGTCGCCTAAAGAATACCAAAACTATGCCAAAACAAGGGAACCGTCCAGGTCGATTTTTGCCAATTGCGTCCGGGCTTTCCTCGTCGGCGGCTTGATCTGCATCTTGGGACAAGCCATATCCGAAGTGTTTATTTACGGCCTCCATATGTCGCGGACGGCTGCGGGTAATCCGACGGTCGCCGTGTTGATTCTCATATCCGTCATTCTGACCTGCCTCGGCGTCTACGATAAAATCGCGCAGTGGGCCGGAGCGGGCACGGCCGTTCCCGTAACGGGTTTCGCCAATTCCATGTGTTCCGCTGCGCTCGAGCATCGGAGCGAGGGACTCGTGCTCGGCGTTGGCGCCAATATGTTCAAGCTGGCGGGCTCGGTTATCGTATTCGGCGTCGTCGCGGCTTTCTTCGTCGGTTTGGTCTATTTAATCTTCGGAATCGGAGGACACTGACATGCTGCGCGGCAAACAAACATGGTGGTTCGATAAACGGCCCGTCATCATCGGCGCGGCGACGGTCGTCGGACCCGACGAGGGGGACGGACCGCTCGCCGCCGACTTCGACCTCGTTCATCCGGAGCTGGACATGCAGCAGAAGAGCTGGGAGAAAGCGGAGCGCCTCCTGCTGGAGCAAGCGTCCGAGATGGCGCTGGAGAAGGCCAAGGTCAACAAGCAGCAGCTGCAGTTTTACGTCGGCGGCGATCTGATGAACCAAATCATCAGCAACAGCTTCGCGGCAAGGACGATCGGCGCGCCGTACCTTGGCGTATTCGGCGCCTGCTCGACCTCCATGGAGTCGCTCGCGCTCGCGTCCCTGATCGTCAATTCCGGTTCCGGTCAATACGTGCTTGCGGGAACGTGCAGCCACAACTGTACGGCGGAGAAACAGTTCCGCTACCCGACGGAATACGGCGCGCAGAAGCCGCCTACCGCGCAATACACCGTTACCGGCGCGGGGGCGGTCGTCGTGGCGCCGGATGGCGAAGGGCCGGTCGTGGAATGCGCGACGATCGGCAAGATCGTCGATTTGGGCATCACGGACCCGTTCAATATGGGTGCGGCGATGGCCCCGGCGGCGGTTGATACGCTGACCGCGCATTTCAACGATACCGGCAGGCAGCCGAAGGATTACGACCTCATCGTCACGGGGGATCTAGCCACTGTCGGCCACGCCATCGCCAAAGATTTGTTTGCCAGAGACGGCGTTCCGATGGAGGATACGGTCTTCGGCGATTGCGGGCTGATGGTTTACGATGTGCAGAATCAGAAGGTGCAGGCGGGAGGGAGCGGCTGCGGCAGCTCCGCCGTCGTCACCTACGGCCATCTGTTGAAACGGCTGCAGAAGGGCGAGTTGAAACGGATTCTCGTCTGCGCGACGGGCGCGCTCTTGTCGCCGTTGTCTTATCAGCAGGGAGAGTCGATACCTTGCATCGCCCACGCCGTTGCGCTTGAAAGTCCGATGCATCAATAACAAGAGGAAGGGAGCATGGCAGCATGATTTATTTGTGGGCTTTTATCGTGGGCGGCGGCATCTGCCTGATCGGCCAGCTGTTGTTCGACGTGGCGAAGCTGACGCCGGCGCATACGATGGCATCGCTCGTAGTGGCGGGAGCGGTCGTGGACGGCATCGGCTGGTACGATCCGCTCATCAAGTTCGCCGGAGCCGGGGCGACGGTTCCGATTACCAGCTTCGGCAACGCGCTCGTTCACGGGGCGCTGACGGAGCTTCATCGCGACGGATGGATCGGGATCATTACGGGGATCTTCGACATTACGAGCGCGGGCATATCCGCGGCGATCATTTTCTCGTTCCTGGCGGCAATTGCAGTCAGGCCGAAAGGATAGCTTCACCTATAACGCAAGCGCGGCATTGGAGATTCCCTCTGTGGGAATCTCCAATTTTTTTTGGCGGTTATGCGCCTATACGGGAGAATGTATTTTCTGTAAAATAATAGGATCAGGAGCCTGCCCGAAGAAGCTGCTTTTGTACATGCCCAATTACTGGATTTATACCGCTTACGCTGCATGAATCCGGTCATTGGGCCTCGTTATACCTTCGACTGCCGGCATCGGACAGACTCCTAGACGCAGCACTTATATCTTGCATTTTTCCGGGAGGAATGTTCATGGAGACTCGTACAGCGGAATACCGGTTAAGCAATGAAATCCGCCGCAATCTAGAAAGCTGCATCCTCGGGAAACGTTCCGAAATCGAGCGGCTGTTAACGGCGCTTCTGGCCGGCGGCCATGTCCTTATCGAAGATGTCCCGGGAACGGGCAAAACACAACTCGTGAAGGCGCTGTCGCGCACGATCGGCGGGCAGTTCCGCCGCATTCAGTGCAACCCCGACCTGCTGCCTTCAGATATAACTGGCGTAGCGATTTACCACCCGAAGCATGAGACGTTTCTATTTCGCCCCGGTCCCGTAATGGCGAACCTGGTCCTCGTCGACGAGATCAACCGCGCGACGACGAAGACGCAGTCCGCGCTGCTGGAAGCGATGGAAGAACGCCATGTGACGGTAGACGGCGACACGTATGACCTGCCTGTGCCGTTCACGCTCATCGCCACCCAGAACCCGATCGAATTCGACGGCACGTACTCGCTGCCCGAAGCGCAGCTGGATCGTTTCATGATGAAAATTTCGCTCGGATATCCCGACGCGGCTACCGAACGTCAAATGATCGTTTCGCCGAATGCCACTTCGCCCGCGGAGTCGCTGGAGGCCGTCGCTACTTCCGCGCAGGTAGCGCTCATGATGGAGGACGTAAAGCGGGTTCATCTCGACAATGCCGTGGCGGATTATATCATCCGCATCATCCGCGCCACGCGCGAGCACAGCGGCGTTCAGCTCGGGGCGAGCCCGCGGGCGGCGATTTCGCTGACGGCGGCCGCCAGGGCGAGCGCGTACCTGCAGGAACGCGACTACGTTATTCCCGACGATATCAAGCAGCTGGCCTCTCCGGTGCTGGCGCATCGGATTATTATGCACACGGAGTCCCGAATGAACGGCCTCACGGCGGAGGATGTCGTGCAGGCGGTCGTCCGTGAAACGAGCGTACCCGTCCGAATGGAGCGTTAACGCCTATGTTGACGGCGAAAGCGACGATATTCAGGTGGCGGCTGATCGGATTTCTCTATATAGCCTCATTGCTGTTCGTGCTGTTTCAAGGCGGCAAAACGTCGCTGATGCTGTTCTGCATCTTCAACGTGCTGCTCGTTTATTTGGTATTCGGCCGCTGGAGCGGCATCGCCCAGGTATCCGGCGAACGCAGGCTGAACAACGGCGCGAGCACGCTGACGGAACAGGCGCTCGTCGCGGGAACGCGGCTCGAAGTGAATATCGATGTGCAGCTCCCCGGCATTTGGCCGATCCCGTATGTGCTCGTCCGCGATCGGCTCGTCGCCCAGAACGGCAATTCCGTCCCGTTCGAAGCTTCGTTCGTGCCGAACTACCGTCGGGCGGGAACGATCAACTACATGACGCCGCCGCTCGAGCGAGGCGTTTATCATTTCGAATCGACGGAATGCTCCACGCGCGATATCTTCGGCTTGTTCGAGCACAAGGGGACCTTCCAATCGTCGATTCCGTTCAGCGTGTATCCGCGCACGGCGGCCATCCGCGAATGGCGGCAGATGCAGCGAGGCTTCAAAGGGCCGTTCTCGACGTCCGCCTCGCGTTCGTCATCGAAGGAAACGACGCAGATCAACGGCGTCCGCGAATATATTTACGGCGACCGGCTCTCCCGCATCCATTGGAACGCGACGGCTAAGACCGGTCAATGGAAGTCGAAGGAATTCGAACGGGAATCGCTGCCGCGCATGATCGTCATGCTGGATCGCTATCTGGGCGCATACGAGAATAAAGGCCAGTTCGAGCTTGCGGTTTCCGCCGCGGCCTCGCTGCTCGACTTCGGCTTTCGCCGGTCGACGGCCGTCGGACTGATCTCCGTCGGCTCGAAGCATGAAGGCTACGCGCCGAATGCTTCTGCCGATCAGCGCGAGCTGATGCTGAAGCATCTCGTTCGCGTCCAGGCCGACGGCGAGCAGCCGCTGTACCGCGCGCTGCGCCAGTCGGGCTCCCTCGCAGGAGGAGGCTCGTTCGTCATCATCGTCAGTCCGCAGACCGGCGAGGAGACGATCCGCGCGATGGAATGGCTGAGCCGGTCGGGCGTCGTGCCGGTGCTCGTTCATTTGAAGCGCGAAGAAGAGACTCGCGGCAGCAAGGTCAGCGATATTCGTTCCGGCGAGTGGCTGCGCCTGCTCCGTCGCAGCGGATTTACTGTCTATACGATCGGCAAACTGCAAGAGCTTCCCGAAGCGTTGGAAGGAGGCCGGGTATGACCGCCATTCGACGCATCGCGATTCACTGGCTGCTTGATGGCATGTATCGCAAAATTTCCGCCGTTTTCGCGGCTTTATTAATCTATCAATGGATTCGCTGCCTAGGCGATTATTGGTGGAGCGAGACGTTCGCGATCGTGAACGGAGTCCTGCTCGTCGCGGTTTTGACGAACCTGCTCATTCCGTCCAAGACGGTATCGATCGGCGTGCAGCTGATCGCGGTCGTGGGCTTTAACATCTCCTATACCCATTTCGAGTGGCTTCCCTTCGTGGGCAGCCATAGGAAATTCTTGAATTGGATGTATTGGATCGGCAATCATTTCGAAGAAGTGAATCCGTATCTATGGATCAGCCTTAGCATTCTGGCCGTGTTTCATCTCATCGTGCTGCTTCGGCGCAAGCGGGGCTACATTTTGCTGGTTGTCGGGGCGGCCATTCTTTCCCTCGCAGTGGCGGATTCCATCTTCACGCCGATCTATCTGTGGGAAGAAATCGCCTGGAGCGTATTCATCGGTCTCGGATGGCTGGTCGCCAGCCATTTCGCGCGTTTCAAGGAACGGCATCCGGACAACTGGGCGCAGCTGCTGGAATATCCGCTCAGCCTGTTCGTTCCGATTCTCTTCATTCTTACGCTCGTCATGGCGGCTGGACTGTTCGTTCCGACCGTGAAGCCGGTGCTGTTGGATCCCTACACGGCCTGGAAGGAATCTCGCGGGGAGACCGTGACTACTTATGTGGGAGACAAGGCTATCGTCGTATCCGCCAGCAAGAACAATGCCGATACCCATTCCGGGTATAGCCGCAACGACAGCGTGCTTGGCGGCGGGTTTACCTTCGATTACACGCCTGTCATGACGGTGACGACGACGATGCGAAGCTACTGGCGGGGCGAGACGAGGGCACAGTATAACGGCAGCGGCTGGGTAGAGTCTTCCGACGAGAAGCTGGAGGAATCGCAGAAATCAATCGTTTCCGGACGAACGCTTCAAGCGAACGGCATCCCGGACTCGACGGTGACGGATACCGTCAGTCAAACGGTCGTCATGGAACGCAAAGACAAGTTTCCCGTTCTGTTCGGCGCTGGTCCGATCTCCAAGGTCACGCTGATCAACGGCAGCAAGGAAGCGTTTCCGGCTATGAGCTGGCTCCCCGATTCTTGGGAACTTCGCATGCCGAAGTCGGCCTCGGTCCATTATCCGAAGTCTTACACGATCGAATCGCAGGTACCGGTGCTGGACGAGAACGCCCTTCGCAGCGGAGAAGCGGTCAAACCCGCGTCAGAGGACGTGGGCGAGATCTACACGAAGCTGTATCCGGACATGCCGGACAGGGTCAAGAACCTTGCCGAGCAAATAACGAAGGATGCGGCGACGCCTTACGATAAAGTTCGAATGTTGATCGACTATTTGCAGCAGAACTACCAGTACACGAACACGCCGGATCTCAGCCGAAAATCGAGCAAGGATTTCGTCGACGCGTTCTTGTTCGAAATCAAGGAAGGCTATTGCGATTACTTCTCTACTTCTTTGGCGGTCATGTCGCGTTCGCTGGGTATTCCGACCCGCTGGGTAAAGGGTTATTCCTCGGGAAGCCTGCCAAGCGCCGATATTATGCAGATGCTCCAAGGTCCTGGCGGCAACGCCAATCCGGAGGGAGCGGGCACGTATACGGTGCGCAACGCGGACGCGCATTCATGGGTCGAAGTGTATTTCAACGGTTACGGCTGGCTGCCGTTCGAAGCGACGCCGGGATTCTCCTTCCCGTATGCGCTGCCGCAAGACGAGCCGGCGCCGGTCGTACAACAGGATCCTGTGACGGACGACAGCACGACCGTTGCCCCGGCCGACGAGGCGAATGGTTTCGAAGTGAAGCCGTGGATGTTCTGGTCGGCGGCAGGACTGCTTGCACTGGCGTTCGCGGTGTACGCTTATCGCGCGTTTCCGGTGCTGCTCCGCCGATATCGCGGCGGCCCGGATACGGTCAATGCCAGAGTCGTCAGGGAAACGAACCGTTTGATCAAGCATTGCCGCAAGAAGGGGATGGACGTGGAAACCAACGAAACGGTGCGGGAAACGATGGGCCGCTGGGCGGCACGGCTCACGTCGCTGCAGCCTCAGTTTAACCTGGTTCAGCATGCGTTCGAGAAAGCGATGTACAGCAGTCAGGCGATAACCCAGGAGGAAGCGGACCGGGTAACCGCCACGATGAAGCAAATCCGCGAGCATATCGGCTGACGCCGATGGCCGGCATGGGTGCGCAAGCGCCGTGCCGGCTTTTTTGCAACAAATTCACAACTTATGGTATAGTTTGCGTGATAGCAACCAAAGGCTGGTCGTACTCATGCGCATATATGAGCATGCTCATAAGCGTACTGCTCGCCTATGCAACCGAAGGAGTCGAAACTATGTTTGAACGGCTGTTGCCGCATATGCGCGTCAATACCATCTATGATATTAATTTGCATGCCTTGAAAGAGCAGGGCATCGTCGGCATTATTACCGATCTTGACAATACGCTCGTCGGAGCGAGAGTGCCCCTGGCGACCCCTGAGCTTGTCAAATGGCTCGACGACGTGCGCGATCTCGGCTTTAAAGTCGTGATCGTGTCCAACAATAACGAAACGCGTGTTTCCAAATTTGCGAAGCCGCTCAATATTGCGTCCGTCCATGCCGCGCGCAAGCCGGCCAACAGGGCATTCATCCGTGCATTGCAGGCACTGGACCTGCCGGCGGAGAAAACAGCCGTCATTGGCGATCAGATGATGACGGACGTGCTCGGCGGCAGGCGGATGGGGTTGTTCACGATTTTGGTCAGACCCATTGCGCCGGACGATGAAGGCATCATGACCCGTTTCAATCGGATGCTTGAGAAAGTCGCCCTGTCCCGTCTGCGGAAGAAAGGGCTATGGCCCGAGGAGGAACGGAATTCATGATTAAGCACCAAGAAGAAGGCGTAAAGTCGTGCGCTGGCTGCGGCGTCAAGCTGCAAACCGAGGCATCGGACAAGATCGGATACATTCCGGCATCGGCACTGGAGAAGGAACCGCCTGTTTGCCAGCGCTGTTTCCGGATCAAGAACTATAATGAAGCGGCATCGGTCGCGATCGACCAAGACGAATTCCTGCGGTTATTGGGCGGCATCGCCGGCACGCAAAGTCTCGTTGTCCATATCGTCGACCTGTTCGACTTCGAGGGCAGCTTGATTTCCGGACTGCAGCGATTCGTCGGGAACAACCCCGTGCTGCTGGTCGTTAACAAGATCGATTTGCTGCCGAAGGGCATCAACCCGAACCGCTTGCTCAATTGGGTGCAGAAGCAGACGAAGGCGGAAGGCTTGAAAGTCGTCGACATCGTGCTCTGCTCCGCCAAACGCAATATCGGCTTCGAGCGCGTCATTGAAGCGATCGGCAAACACCGCGGCGATCGCGATGTCTATGTCGTCGGTGCGACGAACGTCGGCAAATCGACGCTCATCAACCGGCTGATCCGCGATTACAGCGACTTGGAACGCGAGCTAACCACGTCCCGCTATCCGGGTACGACGCTGGACGCGGTCCATATCCCGCTGGACGATGGCAAAGAGATCATCGATACGCCGGGGATCGTCTACGGGCATCGGATGACGGAGATCGTGCCGCGCGACGTGCTCGGCGCCTTGCTGCCGGATAAGCCGATCAAGCAGCTCGTCTATCAGTTAAATGCCGGTCAGACGCTGTTTTTCGGCGCGCTGGCCCGATTCGATTTTATCGAAGGGGACCGTCAATCCTTCTCGATCTATGTTTCCAATGCGCTGCAGGTGCATCGGACCAAGCTGGAGCGCGCGGACGAGCTGTTCGCGGATCATAAAGGCGAAATGCTGGCTCCGCCTTCGCGGGAGCAGCTCGCCGATATGCCGGCATGGACGCGTCATCGGCTGAATATCCGCCGGGGAACCGACACCGATATCTTCGTCTCGGGTCTCGGCTGGATTCACGTCAATGCCGCGAGCGGCGCGCTTGTGGACATTCATGCGCCGAAGGGGATCCGGGTGCTGACCCGCGATGCGCTCATTTAGTCCACCGCTTCATCACGTCTAGGGGAGAGTGACAGGAAGAATGGGCAACAATGTGGACAGCCATACGGTGCTCTACAGCGTCATCGGAGACCCGATTCGGCACTCCAAGTCGCCGATCATGATGAACCGCGCCTTCCGGGAATGCGGCATCAACGGGATCTATACGGCGTTTCATATCACGGCTGACCGGCTCGGCGATTTCGTCGCCGGCGTTCGGGCGATGGGCATTCGCGGCGTGAACGTCACGATTCCGCATAAGCTCGACATCATGCCATTGCTGGATGAAATTCACGAGAGCGCGCAGGCGATCGGAGCCGTTAACACCATCGTGAACGACGGCGGCCGATTGACCGGCTACAATACGGACGGCATCGGCTATGTCCGGTCGCTCAAGGAAGAAGCGAGATCCGACTTGTCGGGCGCGCGCGTGCTTATCGTCGGAGCGGGCGGAGCTACGCGCGGCATTCTCTATGCCCTTGCCCGCGAAGGCGTTGCCTCGGTGACGATTTCGAACCGGACCGTCGCGCGCGCGCAGGAGCTGGCGGATGCGTTCGGCGGCCAAGGCCCTTCCATTCGGGCGATCGGGCAGGATGAACTGCAGGCCGCATGCGCGGATAGCGACATTATCATTAACACGACGTCGATCGGCATGTATCCGAACGTGGATGCAACGCCGCTTGACTGTTCGTGGCTTCGCCCGGGCACCATCGCCAGCGATCTGATCTACAACCCGCTGACGACGCGCTTCCTGGAAGAGGCGAAAGCCCAAGGCTGCCTCATTCACGGCGGACTTGGCATGTTTATTTACCAAGGCGCTTACGCCTTCGAATATTGGACGGGGCAGCCGGCTCCCGCGGCGGCAATGCGCGAAACGGTGCTGTCGGCGCTTCAGTCCTAAAGCCTAATTACCATGAGAGAAGGAACACAAACTATGTTGACAGGTAAGCAAAAAAGCCATCTGCGCTCGCTCGCGCATCACTTGAACCCGATTTTTCAAGTCGGCAAGGGCGGCATGAACGATAATTTGATCCGCCATATCGAAGAAGCAATCGAAATTCGCGAACTTATCAAGGTGAACGTGCTCAACAACAGCGTCGAAGATCCGAAAGAAGTAGGCGCGTGGGTAGCGGCGGAATCCGGCTCCGAGCTCGTACAGGTCATTGGCAAGACGATCGTGCTGTACAAAGAATCGAAGGACCACAAGACAATCGAGCTGCCTAAGTAGGGGCTCGTCAGGCTGGAAACGGAAGGAGCTGCGGGCAATTGGTTAAAGTCGGCTTTATGGGCGGCACGTTCGACCCCATTCATTACGGACATTTGCTTGCCGCCGAAACCGCGAGGGAGACGTGCGGCTTGGACGAAGTATGGTTTTTCCCGTCGGGTGAGCCGCCTTTGAAAGACAGCGGACCGCAGGCCGACGGGGCGTCGAGATTGGAGATGGTGTATCGGGCAATCGACTTCCAGCCGCATTTCCGTGCGATGGATATCGAATTGGAGCGGGAAGGCACCAGCTTTACGATCGACACGATCAAGGCGCTGCACGAGCTGTATCCCGACCGTTCGTTCAGCATCATTATCGGCGCGGACCGCGTCAACGACCTGCCGCAATGGCACGAGATCGAAGCGCTCGCGGGGATGGTATCGTTCATCGGCGTCACCAGGGCGGGGGAAACGTTCCAATTGGAGCAGCTTCCGTCGTTCATCGCCGACAAGCTGACGATCATCGAGATGCCTTTAATGGATATTTCCTCTACCGCCATTCGGAATCGCGTCGCCGCAGGACGTTCCATCCGGTTCTTGCTGCCGGAGAAAGTGCATTCTTTCATTCGGAGGAACGGACTCTATGAATCGGTATGAGATGATGGAGGCCGTCAAGGCGGAAATGCCGGAGCGGCGCTGGAAGCACACGCTCGGCGTCATGGAAACGTCGGTGCTGCTCGCGGAACGGTTTCAAGGCGATCCGGTCCGGGCCGAGCAGGCGGCAATTCTTCACGATGTAGCGAAGTATTGGCCGACGGCACGCATGGAAACGATGATCAAGGAGCAGCGGCTTCCGGAAGAACTGCTCCGCTACGATAAAGAACTATGGCATGCGCCGGTCGGCGCATTCGTCGCTGAACGGGATTACGGCGTGAACGACGCCGAAGTCTTGGATGCAATCCGCTATCATACATCGGGTCGCGAAAGCATGACATTGATGGACAAAATCGTCTGTTTGGCCGACTATATGGAGCCGGGACGGGATTTTCCGGGTGTCGATCACATTCGGGAGCTGGCCGGGCATAGTCTGGAAAAAGCGCTGCTCGCGGGCTTCGATTCGACGATTTCATATTTGCTGCAGCAGGGCAAACGGATCTTTCCGCTGACCATTGCTGCAAGGAATGATTTGATTACACAACTACGGGAGGCTGGGCAATGACAATTAGCTCTGAAGAACTGCTGCAAGCGGTCGTAACGGCGGCAGAAGATAAGAAAGCACAGAATATCGTCGCGCTCGATCTGCAGAACATCTCGCTCGTCGCGGATTACTTCGTTATTTGTCACGGTAATTCGGACGTTCAAGTTCAGGCGATCACGACGGAAATCCGCAAACAGGCGGAATCGCGCGGCGTTCGCGTTCGCGGCATCGAAGGCGCGGACAGCGGCAGATGGGTGCTCGTTGATATCGGCGACGTCGTCGTGCACGTATTCCACCGGGACGAACGCGAATATTACAGTATCGAACGACTTTGGTCGGATGCGAAGGTCGTGGAGTTTGCATGACTTTGATCGCCGGCACGACAATGAATTTGAAGATCGCGCGTGAAGTTTCGCCTTACGGATACTTTATGACCGACGGCGAGAACGAAGTGCTGATGCATTATACCGAGCTTGTCGGCCATCGCCCGCAAATCGGCCAATTCTATGACGTGTTCCTCTTCTTCGATTCCGAGGACCGCATCGCCGCTACGATGAAGAAGCCGCTTATCCAGCTCGGACAAGTGGCTCGTCTTGCCGTTGCGGACCTTCATCCGCGCATCGGCGCGTTTCTGGAGATGGGGCTTGGCAGGCAGCTGCTGCTTCCGTTGTCGGAGCAGCCGGAGCTGAAGGAGCTGCGTCCGAAACGCGGCGACGAGGTGCATGTTATCCTCGCCCACGACAAGATCGGCCGTCTGGTCGCGAAGGTCGCGTTCGAGGAAGAACTGGCAGAGGTTGCGTTCAACGCACCGAGCTCCTGGCACAACACTTGGGTCGAAGGCTGGGTCACGAAGACGCTCAAAATCGGCTCGTTCGTCATGATCGACGGCGGCGTGCTCGGTTTCGGCGCATACGGCTTCATTCCTGCGGAGGAGCGGACGCGGCTGCTGCGGCTTGGCGAGCGCGTGAAGGCGCGCGTGACGTTCGTCCGCGAGGACGGACGCGTGAACCTGTCGATGAACCAGCGCAAGGAAGTCGGCCGTTTGGAGGATTCCGACCGGATTCTGGCGTTTATGAAAGAACGTCCGAATGGCGGAATGCCGTACTCCGACGAGACGCAGGCCGAGATCATCAAGCAAAAGTTCGGCATCAGCAAAGGCGCGTTCAAGCGTGCCCTGGGTAAATTGATGCGCGACGGGCTTGTGACGCAGGAAGGCAGCTGGACGAAGCTGACGGAGCAGGGCGCTGCGGCATCGGCTGAACCGGCACCGGCATCGAAACCGGGCGTTTCGGAGTAAGGAGGCGGCGTGATGGAAGCATACACGCAGTTTGCAACCGTATATGACCGCTTGATGGCGGACATGCCTTATGGGGAATGGCTTGCATTCGCGGAGGCCTGTTGGAAGCGGTACGGAAAACCGTCGACCGTCGTCGATCTCGGCTGCGGCACGGGCAGCGTATCGATTCCGCTCGCTCGCGCGGGCTATACGGTATACGGGATCGACCTTTCATCCGATATGCTGACGATCGGGCGCGGCAAGCAGGGCGATGCGGTCATCGGCGGAACGGTGACATGGCTGGAGCAGGATATGACGGAATGGGAGATCGGCGAGCCTGCCGACAGCGTGATTTCGTTCTGCGACTGCATCAACTATCTGACCGAGGAAGACGATGTGTTGGCCGCGTTTCAGGCGACATTCGCCGGGTTGAAGCCGGGCGGCGTCTTTCTGTTCGACGTCCATGCGCCGCAAACGCTGCAGCGTTATGCGGAGGAGCAGCCTTTCGTGCTGGACGAGCCGGATGTCGCGTATATCTGGACGAGCGAGCTGGATGAGGAGCGGATGGAAATCGAGCATCGGTTGACGATTTTCGCCGAAGCTTCCGGGGGTCGCGGAGGAACGTTCGCGCGTATCGAGGAAGTGCATGTTCAGCGCGCGTATGACGCGGAATGGATTAAGGAAGCCCTGCTGGCGACCGGCTTCTCGAAGGTGGACGCATTCGGAGACTTCAAGCTGGAATCGCCGGATAACGACACGGAGCGGTTGTTTTTTGCCGCCGTGAAGTGACGGTTGAATTGTCAGCTTGAATAGGAGCTATCCATAGACGTTATGAACAGACAGACATAGGCATGGCCGTCAAGCGCCGCTTGGCGGCTTGTTGTATTATAGGGTCAGTAGGCGTTACAAACCTTGACATGACGCGACACGTTCCATATAATCGAATTATCTATTGAAAAGATGGCGTTGAAGAGGAGCAGTAGCTTTGGAGCGTTAGGACTAGAGAGCCGGCGGGTGGTGGAAGCCGGACCAACGTGAAGCGAACTCGCCTTGGAGCCGCATGCGATCGAATCTCCGATTCGGGAAGCATGCCGTTTCGCCCGCGTTAAGGGTATAGAGTGAGCGGCGGTAAAGAATACCGTCCGTTAACTAGGGTGGTACCACGGGAGCGTAATCCTCTCGTCCCTAGCGATTTCGCTGGGGGCGGGAGGTTTTTTATTGCATTCTGCGGCATGCAGGCATGCTTGCACAGGGTAGAGAACAGGGAGGTAAATCGATTATGACACAGGAACGTCAGGAACAGCAGGGTTATAACCCGCTCGTTATCGAGCCGAAATGGCAGAAGCATTGGGATGAGAACAAATCGTTTAAGACGACGGAGGACGCGGGCAAACCGAAATTTTACGCGCTCGACATGTTCCCGTATCCGTCCGGAGCAGGGCTTCACGTCGGACATCCGGAAGGCTACACGGCGACGGATATCGTCTCGCGTTACAAAAGAATGCGCGGCTACAACGTCCTTCACCCGATGGGCTGGGATGCGTTCGGATTGCCGGCGGAACAGCATGCGCTCGATACAGGCGAGCATCCGCGGGAGATTACGGTCAAGAACATCAACAACTTCCGCCGCCAGATCAAATCGCTCGGCTTCTCGTACGACTGGGACCGCGAATTCAGCACGACGGACCCGGATTACTACAAATGGACGCAGTGGATTTTCATCCAGCTGTTCAATAAAGGGCTTGCTTACGTAGCGGAAGTACCGGTCAACTGGTGTCCGGCGCTTGGCACGGTATTGGCGAACGAAGAGGTTATTAACGGCCTCAGTGAACGAGGCAATCACCCGGTCATCCGCAAACCGATGCGCCAATGGGTGCTTCGGATTACGGAATACGCAGAGCGCCTGCTCGAGGACTTGGAAGAGCTCGACTGGACGGAGAGCATCAAGGACATGCAGCGCAACTGGATCGGTAAATCCACGGGCGCGGAAGTGACGTTCGCGATCGACGGTCACGATGCATCGCTCGTCGTCTTCACGACTCGTCCGGATACGCTGTTCGGCGCTACGTACTGCGTGCTTGCGCCTGAGCATGAGCTGGTGGCTGCGATTACGACGGCGGAACAACAAGCAGCGGTGAAAGACTATCAGGAGACGGCTGCGCGCAAGAGCGATCTGGAGCGTACGGACCTGAACAAAGACAAATCGGGCGTATTCACGGGCGCTTATGCGATCAATCCGATCAACGGCGTACGCGTGCCGATCTGGATTGCCGATTATGTGCTTGCGGGCTACGGGACGGGCGCCATTATGGCGGTTCCCGGCCATGACGAGCGCGACTGGGAGTTCGCGAAGCAGTTCGATCTGCCGATCCTCGAGGTCGTGCAGGGCGGTAACGTGAGCGAAGCGGCGTTCGCCGGCGAAGGACCGCATGTGAATTCGGGCTTCTTGGACGGCCTCGGCACGGAAGAAGCGATCGCGAAGGCGATTGAATGGCTGGAAGCAGAGGGTAAAGGCCAAGGCAAAGTAACGTATCGTCTCCGCGACTGGCTGTTCAGCCGTCAGCGCTATTGGGGCGAGCCGATCCCGATTCTTCACTTGGAAGACGGCACGATGAAGCCGGTTCCGGACGATCAATTGCCGCTTCTGCTGCCGGACGTCGAACAGATCAAGCCGTCTGGCACAGGCGAATCTCCGCTGGCCAACGTGACGGAATGGGTCGAGACGGTCGATCCCGAAACAGGCATGCGCGCGCGCCGCGAGACGAACACGATGCCGCAATGGGCAGGAAGCTGCTGGTATTACCTGCGCTTCATCGATCCGCATAACGCCGAAGAGCTCTGCTCCAAAGAAAAGCAGGCCGAATGGCTTCCGGTCGATCTCTATATCGGCGGCGCCGAGCATGCGGTGCTTCACTTGCTCTATGCGCGTTTCTGGCACAAGGTGCTCTACGATATCGGCGTAGTCGATACGAAAGAGCCGTTCCACAAGCTGGTCAACCAAGGCATGATTCTCGGCACGAACAATGAGAAGATGAGTAAATCCCGCGGCAACGTCATTAATCCGGACGATATCGTGAACGAGTACGGCGCGGATACGCTGCGCATGTACGAAATGTTCATGGGCCCGCTGGAGGCAACGAAGCCTTGGAATACGAACGGCGTAGAAGGCATGTACCGTTTCCTTAGCCGCGTATGGCGCTTGTTCATCGGCGACAACGGCGAGCTGAGCGAGAAAATCGGCGGCGACGCCGCGGATGCGTTCAAGCGCACATGGCACCGCACCGTGAAGAAAGTAACGGACGATTACGAGAACCTGCGTTTCAACACGGCGATCAGCCAATTGATGATCTTCGTGAACGACGCGTACAAAGCGGATTCGCTGCCGCGCGAAGCCGTGGAGCAGTTCGTGCAAATGCTGTCGCCGCTGGCGCCGCATATCGCCGAGGAATTGTGGTCGAAGCTGGGCCGCACCGACGCCTTGTCTTATGCAGCATGGCCGGCTTACGAGGAAGCTTGGACGGTCGATCAAGAAGTCGAGATCGTCGTGCAAGTGAACGGCAAGATCATGGATCGGATCTCCATCGCGGCCGATACGGACGAAGCGGAAATGGAACGGATCGCGAAAGCGTCAGATAAAGTGGCAGAAGCGATTGCAGGCAAGACCGTTCGCAAGCTGATCGTCGTGAAAGGCAAGCTGGTTAACATCGTCGTCGGCTAATCCGGCATCGACATCGAACCTGAAAAAAAGAGGTGAACGACCTCTTAACGCAAAGCATGCGTTAAGGGCCGTTCACCTCTTTGCCGTACAAGGCGTCGGAGACGCGCTCGAGATCCTCGTGGTACTTGGCATGGGTGGCCCGGATAACCCCGTTGAACACGCCGTCCAGCTCCCGGTTCAACAGTGCCAGCGCCTGCGCGGTAATGCCGCCGGGAACGACGACCCGGGCTTGCAGCTCTTCGGGCGACATGGCCCCGCCGGTGAGCAGCTGACCCGTACCGAGCAGCATTTCGCTGGCGATCAGCCTGGCTTGCTCGCGCGGGATGCCGGTCTCTTCGTACGCCGCATCGATAAATCTCTGGAGGAGGCAGGCCATGATGGCAGGGCCGACGCTGGATAGATCCGAAACGACGCGCGTATGCGCCTCATCGATTTGAAGCGGTTCGCTTATATAGGAGAGCAGGCCGTTGAGCCTGATGATATCGGCATCGGTCATACGGCTGCCGTACATGCAGAGCGTAGCTCCGCTGCACATGTAATTGGTGATGCTCGGAATCACCTTGGCGATCTTGCAAGGCAGCGAGTCCTCCAGCTGTTTCAGCAGAACGGGGCTCGTGATCGATATGACAAGCTGGTTCGGTTGGACGTATTCGCGGATGCCGTCGAGGACTGTTTTGTATTCATGCGGCTTCACGCATAGGAAAATCACGTCCTGATCGATGACGGCATCGCGGTTCAAAGGGACAGCCTGCAAGCCGGGGTGACGGTCAGCTAAGCAGGCGGCTTTGCCAAATGTTCGATTGCTGGCCGTGATTTGCGATGGCTTTAACGCCCCCGAGCCGATAAATGCATCGATTAGCAAGCTGCCCATGCTCCCGATCCCGATAAACCCGACATTCATTGCAATCCCTCCCATGCGCCTTTTTTGCATCAGCGCAGCTTCAACAGCATTTTACGATTCGATCGATGCGCTTCGAACGCCTCGCTTCCCAAGCGTCGGAATCGAAGCGATGATGCTCTTACTACACTATGCAAGCCGGCAAGGCCATCATGACCATTTTTCTGGAAAAAGATCGTATAACGACAAAAGGAGGCGATTGCCATGTTGAAGCGGCCGAAAAGCAGAACCGGATGGAGCGCATCGCAGTGGGGAGCCGCCGCATGCATCGCGGTTGCTTTGCTCCTGATCGCCGTGGCGCTGATGAAGAACGGTTCGAACGATCAGCCCGAATGGCAGGATATGAACGGGCAAGTGGATCGCGCCTTGATGCCGTTGGAATTGAAAGCAGCGGACAAGCAGGATGCGGCGAAGAAAGACTTAGAGAAGCCGGACGCTGATAAGATGCCGGATGCTGATAAGAAACTGGATGCTGACACTGACAGGAAGCAGGAGCCGCCGAAGGATGGAACGGCAGCGGAGCCGTCGAAGGACGAAGCGGACACCGTGCCGGCGGAAGGAAAGGATGCTGCATCGGCTTCCGGCGAAGGCAAGATCGATATTAATCACGCTTCCGCAGCGGAACTGGACGCCCTTCCCGGCATCGGCGCTGCCAAAGCGGAGGCGATCGTGGCGGACAGGGAACGGAACGGCCTTTTTCAACGATCAGACGATTTGCTCCGTGTCAAGGGAATTGGGCCGAAACTACTAGATAAAATGAAGTCTTACATTGTTCTCCAGCCATGATTATGCGACAATGATAGAGATAGGGTCATTGCTGGCCCGTCCATTCAGGCGAGGAGGAAATTTCAAATGTCCGAACAACGCAAGCTTTCGATTGAAACGCTATCCGTCCACGGAGGCCAGGAAATTGACCCGACCACCCTTTCGCGCGCAGTGCCAATCTATCAAACGACTTCCTATGGATTCCGAGATTCGGAACATGCGGCTAATTTATTCGCTTTGAAGGAATTCGGCAACATCTATACGCGTATCATGAATCCTACGAGCGACGTATTCGAGAAGCGGATCGCCGCGCTCGAAGGCGCGCCGGCGGCGCTTGCAGTCGCTTCCGGTTCATCCGCCATTACATATTCGATTCTGAACATCGCCGAAGCCGGGGACGAAATCGTTTCGGCTAACAGTTTGTACGGCGGTACGTACAATTTGTTCGCGCACACGCTGCCGAAGCTCGGGATCAAAGTCACTTTCGTCGATCCGTCGAATCCGGCCAACTTCGAAGCGGCGATTACGGACAAAACAAAAGCGGTGTTCGCCGAAACGATCGGCAATCCGAAGGGCGACGTCATCGATATTGAAGCGGTGGCCAACATTGCCCACAAGCACGGCATCCCGCTTATTATCGACAATACGTTCCCGAGCCCGTACCTATGCCGGCCGATCGAGCATGGCGCGGACATTGTCGTCCATTCGGCGACGAAATTTATCGGCGGCCACGGCACGTCCATCGGCGGCGTCGTCGTAGACGGCGGCAAGTTCGACTGGAAGAGCAGCGGCAGATTCCCGGGTCTGACGCAGCCGGATCCTAGTTATCATGGCGTCGTATATACGGAAGCGGTAGGGCCTGTCGCGTACATTATCAAGATGCGCGTGCAACTGCTGCGGGATACGGGGGCGGCCATCTCGCCGTTCAACTCGTTCCTGCTGCTGCAGGGCCTGGAGACGCTGCATCTGCGGATGGAGCGCCACAGCTCGAACGCAATGGCGGTCGCGCAATTCCTCGAGCAGCACGAAGCGGTCGAATGGGTAAACTATCCGGGACTAGCCAGCCATCCGTCCTACGACCTGGCTCGGAAATACATGCCGAAAGGACAAGGCGCGATTCTGACCTTCGGCATTAAAGGCGGCATCGACGCGGGCAAGAAAGTCATTGACGCCGTGCAATTGTTCTCGCATTTGGCGAATGTCGGCGATTCCAAATCATTGATCATTCATCCGGCCAGCACGACGCACCAGCAGCTGGACGAGAACGATCAGCTCGCCGCGGGCGTGTCGCCGGGCATGATTCGGTTGTCGATCGGCACGGAAGGCATCGATGATATTTTGCATGATTTAACACAAGCTTTGGCAGCTAGCCAGCAGTAATTGCATGACAGCAGGAAGGATGACTTCTTAGACATGGCACCGGAAGTGCAAGACGGATTGAGAAAAGATTGGGATACGTATTTTATGGACATCGCGTATATGGTTTCGACCCGTTCGCGCTGTCCCCGCAGGCATGTCGGAACCGTGCTCGTGCAGGGGAAGAAGCTGCTCGGTACTGCGTATAACGGCGCGCCTATGGGCGTAGCGGACTGCTCCGAGGACGGCTGCATGATCGTGGAGGAGCTGGAAATGCAGGTCGAGGACGGCGTGGAGCGCATGATCAAGAAGCAGCGCTGCATTCGAACTATTCACGCTGAGCAGAATTTGCTCCTATTCACGGACCGGATCGATCGCGAGGGTTCGACCGTTTACGTGACCGATCAGCCTTGCTGGACATGCGCCAACATGCTTGCGAACAGCGGCGTGAAGGAAGTCGTGTATCATCGCGCGTATTTGAAGGACAGCGAGAAAGTCATTTCGCTTATGCAGGTGAAAGGTATCGTATTCCGGCACTTGTCCGCATACGCGCCGCCGGTTCAGGCTGGCATGGATGTCATTTCATAACGGGTTTCGCGATGCAAGAGGAAGAACCTCTGGCTGCGCCCGGGAAAACAGTGTTTGGCCGTTAATGGCCGGGCACGTTTTTCCAGGGTCGGCCGGAGGTTTTTTTGCATTTTTGCAGTTACGCCGAGCGTAGGCGAATGGAGTATGACAAGCGTGATCGTCAAGTGGATGGACTTGCTGCCGTTACGCGTAGCGTCGGCGGACATTAACAAGGAGGCTGAGTCCGATGTCGCAGAGGCCGCTCGTTTGGTTTACCGTTTGCTGGGTGCTGGGCAGCAGCGCTGCCGCGTCCTTGCCGTCGCTCGGAATCGCTGCTGCCGGTGCGGCGCTGCTTGCTTTGCTGGCGTCGCAGGTTCTGCTGCGGCGCTGTTCGTGGACGCTCGCCGCCGCTTGTATGGCGGCGTTCGGGTTGGCCGCCGGGCAGCGGACGTGGACGGATGCCCGGAACGTTACGGCGCTGCCGGAGCCCTATGCGGCTGCGCTTGCGGCTTCGCCTGCGGACGGAGCGGCTTATGAAGCGAAGCTCGCAGGGAAGATCGTGTCGCCGCCGGAGATTGACGGCGACCGCGTGCAGTTCCGCGTGGCGGGCAGCAGCATCGCCGTCAGCGGGGAAGGAGCGCCCGTGCCGGTGAAACTCGGCGGCGAGCGGCTGCTCGTGCAGGTCAAGCTGGCGAAGGAAGAAGAGCTGCAGGCGGCCGCGGCATGGAAGCGCGGGCAGCAGGTCATCGTCACCGGCGCATTAACGGTGCCGGCCTCCGGCACGAATTTCGGCGGCTTCGATTACCGCGCTTATCTGCGCGGCCAGCGGATCCACTGGCTGCTCGGCGCGGACGGTGCGGCCGCCGTCCACGCGAGCGCCGGCCCGCGCTGGAGCGTCGCTTCGCTGCTGCAGCGAATGGATGCCGTGCGCGCCGCGCTCGGCCGGCGGATGGACGCGCTGTATCCAGGCGTCCAAGCCGGTTACATGAAAGGCCTCGTCCTCGGCATAAGCGATGATCTCGATCCCGCCATGTTCCGCCAGTTTTCGCAGCTGGGACTTACGCATATCCTGGCGATTTCAGGCCTGCACGTCGCCGTCTTCCTCTATGCGCTCGGCGGCCTGCTTCGAATGCTGCGCATGACGCGCGAACGCATGCTGCTCGTCATGATCGCGGCGGTGCCGCTCTACGTGCTCCTTGCCGGCGCATCGCCGTCGGTCGTCCGCTCCGGCATCATGGCCATGCTCGGCTTAGCCGCGGCGCGCTTGCACAAGCTGAAGGACGGCTTGCATTTGTTGGCGGCCGCCGCCTTGCTTATGCTCCTGTGGGAGCCGTACATGCTCGGAAACGTAGGCTTTCAATTGTCGTTTCTCGTGACAGCCGGACTCATAATGGGCACGTCGTCGTTCCGCAAGCTGCTTCCCCGGGGCGGGAAGTGGTGGACCACCTCGATGTACGATTTGCTTTCCGTCACCGTAGTCGCGCAGGCGGTCTCGCTGCCGCTCACGATCTATTATTTTAACGGGCTGCATGTGCTGTCGATCGCCGCAAATCTGGTCCTCGTGCCGTTCATCAGCTTTGTCGTCATGCCGCTCGGCGGGGCTTCGCTCCTGTTGGAAGGGCTGTGGCATCCTGCAGGCGTCCTGGTCGCGCAGATGACGGTGCTCGGTAACGAGCTGACTTTCGGATTCATTATGAAGCTGAGCAGCTGGAAGAGCTTCCGGCTCATTTGGGCTACGCCGCCCTTGTGGTGGGTCGCGGCATTTTACGGGGCGCTCGGCGTCGTGTTCTATACGCTGGGCAAGCTGCAGGCGGCGAAGGAAGATTCGGCTGCCGCCGAAGGGGAAACTTCGAGGGAGGTGAGCAGCATTGCCGATGAGCCCACGCAGCCTCTGCAGTTGCCGCGTGCCAACCAATCTCGCGTAGAACCTCGCAATGCGGGTAAGGACGCCGAAACCGCCGTTTGGTCAGCTCCGTTCATTGAGCTTCCTACTGTTTCGCCAGCAGCCCAGAGGAAGCATCATTTCGCGCTTGCCGGTGCTGTCTCTGCCTTGGCGGCCCTGCTCGTCGGCGCATATTATCCGGATGCCTTCGACCGAAACGCTTATGTCGATTTTTTGGACGTCGGTCAAGGGGACTCCATCTACATCCGAACAGCTGGTGGCAAGCATATGCTCATCGACGGCGGAGGAGCTGTGTCTTTCGGCAATTATGAGGCTTGGCGCCAACGCAAAGATCCGTTCGAGGTCGGAAGGAAAGTCGTCGTGCCGCTGCTTCAGCAACGCGGCGTGCATCAGATCGACCTGCTCGTGCTGTCTCATCTCGACAGCGATCATATCAAGGGATTGCTGGCCGTCATGGATGCGATTCCGGTACGGGCCATTCTCTGGAACGGCACGGTGAAAGCATCCGAGGATGCCGTATCGCTGCTTCGTTCGGCGGTGGATGCGGACATTCCGATGTATCGTGCGGCGAGCGGGCTGAATTGGCGCATAGACAGCGGCGCGTCCATTCAAGTCATCGGCTCGCCGCCAAGTTTGCTAGATGCGGAATCGTTCCGGTCCGTCGTGGATGCGAAGGCTCCATCGTCCGCATCTGAGGAGCTCGCCTCCTCTCCTCCAACAACCGGAGTACCGGACGCAGCCATTCCTGCCGTGCCGGACGTGGAGGATCAGAACGGAGAAAGCACGGCGCTGCTCATCAATCTATACGGCAGGCAATTCCTGTTCACCGGCGACGCGGACGCCGAGGAGGAACGCAGTCTGCTGACACAGCTTCACGCGGGGGAGGAGCGCAGCCCCGAGCAGAGTAGTTCTTCGAAAACACCTGCGGCGGAGACGCCGAAGACGCCAACGACGCCGAAGACGCCAGCGACAACAAAGAAACAACAGCCCATCGACGTCATGAAAATATCCCATCATGGAAGCAAATCCTCCTCGACGGACGAATGGCTGGCTTTCTGGCAGCCTTCCGAGGCAGTCATCTCCGTCGGGCGCAACAATATGTACGGTCATCCGCATCCTGATGTCTTGGAACGGTTAAGACAGGCTGGTATCGAGGCTGCCCGGACGGATCTGGACGGGGAAGTACAGTTCCGGATCAACCCGGGCGGAGTGCTGCAGCAACGTCATGACGTCCCGGCCCGCTGACAGCAAGCCGGGCTGTTCGCATGGCTTGCGTCCGATTCACCCATCCGCCACACCTTCGCCAAAACTCCGCTCGCGGCCCGTCCTCCCGTCACCGGACCCGCAACCACCTCATCCCAATTTCTTTCCGTTATCCGTGGATAATGCTGGCCGTTCAGGAAAAGAATAAGCGAAGCGACTACCTCCAACATCCAGGAAGAGAGGCGAATAAACATGGCGAATCCAAAAGAACCACCGCAGCAGCCCCGCGACGAATCGCGCAGGCAGTTTCTGAAATACTCGGGTACCGCTATCGGCGGCGTCGTCGTCGGCGGCGTGATCGGCGGACTTATCGGGGCGAATGCCAAATCGGACAAGGACGAGACGCCGCCGAAGACGACGACCGATACGGGCAAACCGGCGAAAGCCGCCGACCGCGACTACAACCAGGCGCTTATGTTTTTCAATCAGGATCAATTCGTTACCGCGGAAGCGGCGGCCGAGCGGATTTATCCGAAGGATGATTCCGGTCCGGGCGCGAAGGAGCTCGGCGTTGCCTTCTTCATCGACCACCAGATGGCCAGCGCATACGGCATGAACGCGCGCGAGTATATGAGCCCGCCTTTCTACAAGTCGGAGGCTACGCAGGGCTATCAGCTTTCCTTTAAACGCCGGGAGCTAGTCGCGCTCGGACTCGATTCTTTGAACGTGTACAGCAACGACAAGCATCAGAAGGGATTCCCGGATCTTACGCCGGAAGAGCAGGATCAGGTGCTCAGCGATTTCGAGAAGGACGTCGTTCAAATTAAAGGCGTGCCGGCGTCGACATTCTTCACGTATTTCCTGAACCTGACGATCGAGGGCGTCTACGCGGATCCGCTGTACGGCGGCAACAAGAACATGGACGGCTGGCGGATGCGGAATTACCCCGGCAACCAAATGAGCTTTACCGACACGATCGACAAAGAAGATTTTGTGAAAATGGAACCGTTAAGTCTAAGCGACCATCTGGAAATCGGCTAAAGGCAAAGGAGCGAAGTTACAATGGCAACCAAACTTCCCAAAGTGCCGATCGTAATCGTCGGCATGGGCTGGGTAGGCGGCATCATCGCCGCGGAATTGACGAAAGCCGGCCATTCCGTCGTCGGCTTGGAGCGGGGCAAGAGCCGGAATACGCAGGATTATTATCACGTGCACGACGAGCTGCGGTACGCTTCCCGCTATGAATTGATGCAGGATCTGTCGAAGGAAACCGTGACGTTCCGGAACACGTCCAAGCTGAGAGCGCTGCCGATGCGCAGTTACGGCTCCTTCCTCTTGGGGGATGGGCTCGGCGGCGCGGGCGTCCACTGGAACGGGCAGTATTACCGCTTCCTCCCGTACGATTTCGAGATTCGGAGCAAGACGATCGAGCGCTACGGCGCCAAGAAAATTCCGGAAGGGATGGCGATCCGCGACTGGGGCATTAAATACGACGAACTCGAGCCGTATTACGTGAAATACGAGCAGATGGCCGGCATCGGCGGCGAGCCGACCACGCCGGCCAACGTCGGGGCGATGTCCAAAGCATTCCCCGTCGGCCCGATGAAGAAGACGCCTGCCATGAAGCTGTTTGAAGATTCGGCTTCGAAGCTCGGCTACCATCCGTACGTCATCCCATCGGCGAATTTAACCGAGGTGTACAAAAATCCGGACGGCATCGAGCGGGCGCCTTGCCAATACTGCGGCTATTGCGAGCGTTTCGGCTGCGAGTACGGCGCGAAGGCCGATCCTGTCGTAACCGTGCTTCCGGTCGCCCAGAAGTCGGGCAAGCTGGACCTGCGCACGCATGCCAACGTGACGGAGATCCTTCACGACGGGAAGAAGGCGACAGGCGTGCGCTACGTCAATACGCCGACCGGCGAGGAGTACATCCAGCCCGCGGATATCGTCATCATGTCCAGCTACCTGTTCTCCAACGTCAGGTTGCTGCTGCTCTCCAAGCTCGGCACGCCGTATGATCCCGTTACCGATACGGGCTCGGTGGGGCGCAATTACGCCTATCAAGTCAACGGCGCCAGCACGAGCGTCATGTACGAGGACCGTGAGTTCAATTTGGCGATGGGAGCGGGAGCGCTCGGAAGCAGCATCGACGATTTCAACGGGGACAATTTCGACCATAGCGATTTGAAGTTCCTGCACGGCGCGAACATTCGGTTCACGCAGACGGGAATGAGGCCGATCCAGTACCAGCCCGCGCCGACAGGCACGCCGAAGTGGGGCGCGACGTTCAAGAAAGAAACGCTGCATTATGCCAACCGCATCTTGACGGTCGCCGCGCAAGGATCCAGCATGCCGTGGCGTCATCACTATCTGGATTTGGATCCGGAATACAAGGATGCGCTGGGGCTGCCGCTGATCCGGCTGACGTTCGACTTCGAAGACCAGGACCGCGAGCTGGTCAAATACATCGCCGGCAAAACGAAAGAAATCGCCGACGGCATGGGCGGCACGAAGACGGAGATTCACGATTCCATCAAGCAGTACAATATCGTGCCTTACCAATCCACCCACAATACGGGCGGCACGATTATGGGAAGCGACCCCAAGACATCCGTCGTGAACAACTATTTGCAAATGTGGGATGCCGAGAACGTGTTCATCTGCGGCGCGTCCGCCTTCTCCCATAACAGCGGCTTCAATCCGACCGCGACCGTAGGCGCGCTCGCTTACCGGGCTGCCGAAGGCATCGCCAAATATATCGCCAAGCCGGGATCGCTCGTATGAGCGGCGGGGAGAGCGGCAAGCTTTCCGTGGATCGCGATCTGATCAAGCACCTGACAGAGCTGCGCAAGCGGCTGATCATCGCATCGGTCTGGTTCGTATTGTCGCTTGCCGCCGGCCTGTACGTCTCTCCCCGCCTGCTTCACTTCGTGAAAACGCATCTCGGCTCGGTGCGGGTGGAATGGAGCGTGTTCGCGCTGTCCGACGGCATCGCCGTGTACATGAAATGCGCGCTGATGATCGGTCTGATGCTGTCGCTGCCGGTGTTTTTGTACCAAATTTGGGCGTTCGCAAGGCCGGGCATGACGGATGCGGAAGCCAAGAGCACCTTGCTCTACGTACCGATGTCGTTCTTCCTGTTCGTGGTCGGGGTGTTGTTCGGGTATATCGTGGCGCTGCCGATGATGATCTCGTTCATGATCAAGCTCAACCATTCGATCGGCGCGAACGAGGTGTACGGCATTCAGCATTACGTGTCGTTTCTTGTAAGCTTCCTGCTCCCGATGGGACTAGCCTTTGAAATGCCGCTCGTCATGCTGCTGCTCACGCGCGTCGGATTGCTGACGCCGGGCAAGCTGAAGCAGGTGCGCAAATACGCGTACGTAGGGCTGGCCGTCCTGGGCTCGCTGATTTCGCCGCCTGATTTCGTATCGCATATGTCGGTCACGTTTCCGCTCATCCTGCTGTTCGAGATCAGCGCGTTTATCAGCATGCAGTATTTGAGAAGACGCTCGAAACAAGCCTTCAAACCGGCGCTTCCATGATGGCTTCGAGGGGCAGGGCTTCCATTCAAACGGTCGGAACGCGCTTTATAATCTTGCAACACTAGCGAAAGGAGGTTACTGCCATGTTCAACAATGTCGGCGTTTCCGGCTTGATCATTATTTTGGCCATTGCGTTGATCGTATTCGGTCCGGCAAAGCTGCCGCAGCTCGGCCGCGCGTTCGGAGACACGCTTCGCGAGTTCCGCAACTCGACGAAGGGCATCATCATCGACGATGCCGAAGAGAAGCAGCCAGTCAACGAGCTGGAGCAAGCAAAATAAGGAGTGTAGATGATGAAGGAACGGATTCGGAAAGGTCTGCTGACGGCGGTCCTGTGCTGTGCTGCCGCGCTCGCGCTGAGCGGATGCGGGGGGAATAACGACAATGCCGCGAATAACGCCGGCAATAACGCCGGCACGAATAACGGAGCCAATACGGGCGCAAGCTCAGGCGGCGAACAGGCGATTACGGTCAAAGCGTCCAACTTCAAGTTCGATCAGACCGAAATCCGCGTCAAGCAACATGATAAGGTGACGATCAAGCTTCATAACGATGCCGGCTTCCACGGATTTACCATCCCGGATTACAATGTGGATATTAAAGAGAACGACGGAACCGCAAGCTTCACCGCCGACAAGACGGGCGAGTTTCCGTATCACTGCTCGGTCGTGTGCGGTTCGGGCCACGCGAATATGGTCGGCAAATTAATCGTCGAATAGCCGAAATACCCAGGAAAACCTCAATGAAAAAGCCCCATTGCCGACTGCGTCGCATCGCAGATGACAATAGGGCTTTTTTGGGCTAGCACAGTTCCTTGATCTGCTTCGCCAAATCCATCCGCTGCAACTTGAGCTGCCAGATCAGATCCCGGATCGCCGACTCTTCCTCGGAACTGCTGCTTTGGCGCATCTGATTGAACAGCTCCATCATTTTGAAATTGATGGTATTGAACTGCGACCACAGCTGTTCCTTCGTCAAGTCCCGCATATGATCGTCGTAAGCGGATTCCAGCTGGCGCATCGACGCAGCGATTTCAGCCTGCCAAGCCTCATCTCCGAGCGCCGCCGCAAAGTTGTACATATCTAAATGATCGTCCACCCATTGCTTGCTCCATTGCTCTTTGGTCAGCATAGTAAGAACGCCCCTTTCGCGGGTAACGTAACCCTGGATTTCAGTCTTCGCGCAAAACGATCTCGAACCTATGTAACCGTATCCCCCCGGTTTGACACAATTGTCTTCTGGTGGTAATGTTTGTTGCAATCAGGGAGGGAGTCGTTGCTCATGAATACGATCGTTTCCATTCAGGAATTCGCACCGGATCAAGTCGCGGCGCTTCAAGCGGCCCTGCCGGGATTTGCTTTCGTCGATGCGTCATCGCTCGATTCGGAAGCGGCCAGGGAACAGTTGAAGTCCGCTGAAATTATAATCGGCTGGAACCGGGACGTCAAGAAGACGTTGTTCGAAGAAGACATCGCGTTGAAATGGCTGCAAACGTTGAGCGCCGGCGTTGACGCCATTCCGCTCGAGCGGCTTCACGCGCACGGAGCTGCTTTGACGAATGCATCCGGCGTGCATGCGTTTCAAATCTCCGAATCGATATTCGCCATGCTGCTTTCGCTAACTCGCGGCGTGCACCGCGCGATTCGTAACCAGCCGGCAGGATCGTGGCAGCCGTCGCCTCGTCTCGGCGAAGCGCATGAGAAAACCATGGCCATCGTCGGCGTCGGCGCGATCGGTCTGGAAACGGCCAAGATCGCCAAAGCTTTCCGCATGAAAGTACTGGGCGTTCGCAGATCGGGCTCGCCCGCCGAATACGTGGACGAGATGGCGGGACTGGATCAGCTGAACGATGTATTGGCGCAGAGCGATTACGTCGTCAATTGTCTGCCGCTCACGAACGAAACGAAGCACTTGTTCGGCAAAGCGCAGTTCGATGCCATGAAGCCGACCGCGTACTACATTAATATTGGCAGAGGAGCCACGACGGATACGGCCGCTTTGTTGGATGCCCTGCAGAAGGGGGACATCGCCGGTGCCGGCTTGGACGTATTCGAGCAGGAACCGCTGCCGGAAGGTCATCCGCTCTGGACGCTGGACAACGTAATCGCGACGCCGCACGAGGCAGGCAATACGGACTGCTACATGGAACGCGCAATGGAGATCGTGCTGGACAATTTGGCCCATTACCGCGTTCACGGAATTCCGTGCCGCAATCTCGTCGATTTGGCCGCCCAGTATTAATGCCGCGCTGGCACCGAACGAGGACCGTACCAATGCTGGAAATTCTCTGGCAGGGTGTACGGTCCTTTTATTTTCTGCTATTCTTTTGATGTAATAGGTACGTTTAATCGAGGTACCGTGCTCATCTAAAATTTTAATAAAAAAAGTTTATATGCTGTGCAACTTTCGGCGAACCATATCCGTCTGTTAAGTTGCAAGAGGGGGGACCACCGTGGTGGAGCCAGGCCTGATCAAAGCCGCTCAAGCCGGCGATGGCGAAGCTCTTATTGCGCTGTTGCGACAAATAGAGAATCATGTGTACCGGACCGCATTTTATATCGTCAATAACGAGCAGGACGCGATGGATGCCGCGCAAGAAGCCTTGATCCGCATTTATACGAAGATCGGCACGTACGAGGAGAAGGCGCAGTTCAAGACGTGGGTCCAGCGGATCGTTACGAATATTTGCATCGATAAGTTCCGTCGGAACAAGCCGACCGTATCCATCGACGAGCATGACATGGTGTTCCAGGACCATCATTCCGTCGAGGAGGAAGTCATGTCTTCTTATACCTCGCAGGATATCCGCAAGGCGATCGACAAGCTTCCCGAGCATCATCGGGCCGTCGTCGTGCTGCGATATCTGCAGGACTTCTCATACAACGAAATTGCAGACTCGCTTGATTTGCCGCTCAATACCGTAAAATCTTACTTATTCCGGGCAAGGCAGCAGCTGCAAACATACCTGCATGATTACCAGAGAGGAGGTGTCCGAGGATGAATTGTCAAGAGGTGATAGACTATATGCAAAGACAACTTGATGGGGACCTGGATGAACGGGAAACCGAAATCTTGATGAATCATACGCGGCATTGCTCCGATTGCGCGGCTATGTTCGAGCGGCTGAAGCTGCTTTCTTCGGGACTTGAAAATCTGCCTAAAGTTGTGCCAAGCTACAGCCTGGTGGATGCTATATTGCCGAAGCTCGCCGAGATTCAATCATCGGCCGAGCCATCCGTGCCAGTTCCGCATATCGTAATCGGCGGGGTGGATGCGACGCCGCCACCGCGGCGGGCGAAACCGGCCGCAAGCGGCTGGCGGCGCTGGCTTCCGCTTACCGCGGGCGGCGGCGTCGTGGCCGCGGGCGTGCTGATCGGCATGTTCTTCCTAAGCAATCAAGGCATGCATTCGGTTCGCGATAGTGCCAACAGCGCTCAAATGACGGCCGACGCAGGCACCGCTGCATCGAATACGAGCAGCAACGATTCCGCGGATACGTCGAACAGCTTTACTAAATCCACCGGCAGTCCTTCCGCGAGCGATGATGCCAAGAATGACAGCAGCGTCAAGGCGCAGGCGACGAACGATTCAGCGAACGATTCCGCCGTGGAACCGAAGAAAGAGTTTGTCCGCAATGTCGATCCGAACGGTGAACCGATGCCGCCGATAACGGCGGGGGGACAGAACGGAGAAACGGTCGCTCCCGGTGAAAATTCGCCGAATGAATCGTCCATCGTCAACAATTCCGGCAATATGGCCGCGTTGGACAGCGGGGCTGACGGTGCCGCCGACAGTACAACGAAGAGCACTTCGAACGGGGCATCGGATGCTGCGGCGGCTGATTCATCGAAAGCCGCGGATCAGACTTCGGCCGCAACCAATGCCAATACCATGCAAAACGCGGATAAAAGCAGCGTTTCCAATCAAAATGCCGCCTCTCGCAACAATAGCGGCAAGAACAGCTCGCCGACTTCGAAGATCATGGCATCGCCGATTTCCCCGAATCAGCAGTACCAAGCCTTCATTGTCGATGGTGCGGTAAGCATCTATACGGTCAGCGACAGTTTGCCGGTGTTCCTGGGCAGCAGCCGCAAAGACATCTCCGACTTGAAATGGTCGGATGACAGCAAGCAGCTGACGTATACGGCCGTTCAAGCCGACGGCTCGAAGGTCACGTACACGGTCGATCCGAAGGCGGGAACGGAACAGGCGCAATCTAGCAAATAATGATTTTGCCCATGCACACATGGCGTGACATTCGCGTATGGTGTAGAGAAGAAGGAGTCATAAGACGATCGAGCAAGCCTTGACGTCGTATGACCATTCGCAGCCGGTACCATGGACCGCCGCTAGCGAATGTTTATATAGATGTTCGGGGACAAAGGGATGGGGTGCAGGCTGCCGCATCCCTTTGTTGCGTTTTCGTCGGAATGGCGCTATCGTTAGAATAATGTTTTTAAGGGGGACGAGCGGATGGAGCTGAAGGATGCCGCGAAGGAATGGAAAGCGGGGACGTTTAGACCCGTTTACGTGCTATATGGGAAAGACCGTTACCGGATGCGTCAATTCGTCGAATCGTTGACGGACAAGCTGCTGCCGCCGGACGAACGGGAGCTGGGCATCGTGAAATACGATACGTCGGAGACGCCGGTCGAGGAAGCGGTGGCGGAGGCGGATACGATGCCGTTCTTTGCTTCGCGCAAGCTCGTGCTCATTCGGGACGTGTCCGTGCTCGCGGCGGCCCAAGGCAAGGAAGGCAAGCTGGAACACGGCACCGATTCGCTGATCGCTTACTTGAAGCAGCCTTGCGAGAGCAGCGTTGTCGTCTTTCAAGTGATGGCGGAGAAACTCGATGAACGGCGCAAAGCCGTCAAGCTGTTGAAGGAGCAGGGTGCGCTGATCGCCTTCCAGGAATTGCAGGAGCAGGATTTGCTGCAATGGACGATGAAGCGCGCGGAAGAACAGGGAAGAATCATGAACCGCGAAGCCGCGCAGCTTCTGCTGGCCCGGACGGGCACGAACATGCAGCAGCTCGCGCATGAAGTGGACAAGCTCTGTCTCCATGCCGGCGGCGGCGGGCAAATCACGAACGAGGATGTTGAAACGCTGATTGCTTCGACCGTGGAGGAGGACGTATTCGCGCTGATCGACGCGATGGCGTCGCTTAATGTGGAGAAGGCGCTGCGGTTGTATGCGGAGCTCCTGCTGCGCCGGGAAGAGCCGATCAAGATCGCCGCGCTTATTGCAAGGCAGTTCCGGATCATGCTGCAAGTGAAGGAGCTCGAGCAGCATAATTATTCGCATCAGCAGATGGCCGGCCAAATGGGGCTGCATCCGTATGCCGTCAAGCTGGCTGCCGAGAAAGCAAGACGTTTCACGCCTCAGACGCTTGGCCGGCATTTGAGCAAGCTGGCCGAGCTGGATTACGGGATGAAGACGGGCCGGGTAGACAAGACGCTCGGGCTGGAGCTGTTTCTGCTATCGCTGGCTGCGTAATCCGCCCGTGCGGCGTCACGGCCGCTTACAGGCGGCAGGCGGCGTTCGGAACGATACCTGATCGCCCTGGATGACGGACGCCGCCATGCACCTTGCTGGCGGCGTCTCCTGCTTAGCGATTCCGCCCGCCGCACCTTGCAGTGCGCAGCGAACGAACGTATCGCCTTTGAAAGGCATAAAAAAGTCCTGCTCGTTCGCCGAAGCGAAAAGCAGGACCTTCAATTCGTTTGATTAAGCTTGTGCGCTAAGTGCGTTCAGCTTTTTAGCCAGGCGCGACTTTTTACGAGCAGCAGCATTTTTATGGATCAGGCCTTTTGTTACAGCTTTATCCAGCTTTTTCGTTGCAGTGTTCAAAGCTGCTTTAGCGGCTTCAACATCAGTAGCAACAACAGCTTGGTCAGCAGCTTTAACGGCCGTGCGAAGCGCGGATTTCTGAGAAGCGTTCAAAGCGCGGCGTTTCTCGATTGTTTTCACGCGTTTTACTGCGGATTTAATGTTTGGCATTGCATTCACCTCCTGTAAAAAGGGAAAACCCTTTGTAACAACACAACTTGACATAGTTTATCATGGGCAAGGACAAATTGCAATAGCTCTTCAAGCTTCAATTCCGCGCAAACCGCGCCTTTACCGCATAATTCAAGTCCGGCTTCCGCAAACTAACGTCATTCGACGATGGAAGGAGCGCCCTTATTATATGAGTGACCTTGATTTGCAGGAATTTAACGTGGGCATTGACTTGGCGCTGGAAGCGAAAGAACTGGCGGAATCCGCGGGAAACGGGCCGATCCCCGGCGTTATGTCCGAGGTATCGGAAGATGACGGCATCAAGATTACCCGTCTGGATGTGACGACCGAAGAAGGGTCGCGCATCATGGGGAAAATGATTGGCCATTATGTGACTTTCGAGGTGCCCGAGCTGCGCAAACAGGATACGGGCCTGCAAGACCGCGTCGCCACGAAGCTGGCGCAGGAATTCGCCGACTTCCTGGACCGGATCGGAATCGGCAAAACCGCCAACGTCTTGATCGTCGGCCTCGGCAACTGGAACGTGACGCCGGATGCGCTTGGGCCGATCGTCGTGGAGAACGCGCTGGTGACGCGGCATTTCTTCGAGCTGATGCCCAACGAAGTGGCACCGGGCTACCGGAACGTGAGCGCGGTTGCGCCGGGCGTACTGGGCATTACCGGCATCGAATCGAGCGATATCGTGCAAGGCATCGTCGACAGGTCGAAGCCCGATCTCATCATCGCCATCGACGCGCTCGCATCGAAAGCGCTGGAGCGGGTCAATACGACGATCCAAATAGCCGATACCGGCATACATCCCGGATCGGGCATCGGCAATAAACGGCGCGGGCTGACCCAAGAGATCCTTGGCGTGCCCGTCGTTGCGATCGGCGTCCCGACGGTGCTCTACGCGTCCACGATCGTGAGCAACAGCATCGATCTGCTGCGGGAGCATCTGAAGAAACACGCGGGAAATTCCAGCCAGTCGGATGGCTTCATGGGCCTGCTGGATTCCATCGACGAGAACGAACGTCTGCAGCTCGTCCGCGAGGCGCTAGGGCCGTTAGGCCATGACCTGCTCGTGACGCCGAAGGAAATCGATCAATTTATCGAAGATATCGCGAATATCGTCGCTAGCGGATTGAACGCCGCGCTTCACGAAGCGGTCGATAAGAGCAATGTAGCCGCCTATACGCACTGACCGGCATTATTGACGGTCTTCGAAAGCCCCCGGTCTATGGCCGGAGGGCTTTTTCGGCGTGCTGGTAGAGCGAGTGATAATCTATGAATCTAGTATCCCTGCCTCTCATTCCGGCTGCTTGCCGGCAATCAATCTATCGGTCTACTAAACTTTCGGTTCTAGCAAACAGCTCGTCTTCATAAGATGGAATCAGGCCTGGTTCAGGCAAACCATTCCACAGATCGAACTGGGAGGAGCAACGCGAATGAAACGAATCATAATGACGCTCAATCTTGGCAAAAGCAGCCTGCGGCTCAGGCAGCTGCTCGTTGCCGGACGCACTTTCGCCCTGTTGTCATTAGGATCGATGGTCCTTGTCCTTGTCGTCGGAATCGGCGTGATCGTGCAGCAGCAAGCCTCGACTTCGCCGGTGTCATCCATGAAAGGCTTTGCGGCAGCGGTCGGAGACGGTTTATTCGCGGATATGCTCGCCATGGAGATGCCCGGGACGGCCAAATCGGACGCGAAGTCTTCGATCTCCGGCCACCGGATCGGCAGTTTTCTCGTTCGTTTGCTGACAGATATTAATCCGGATGATCCCAAGAGCCTGCTGGCCAGCCAGTACCCCGGCTTGGAAGGGGACAAAACAACGCTGCTGCGGGGCGGAACGGGCACGGACGCTTCCGTCGAACCCGAGGATGACGAATCCATCCCGGATCATGCCGGCGAAGACGGGGATGCGCCAGACGGCATGTCCGACAGCGACCGGCCCGACCACGACCCGGGCGATACCGGAACGGCCGATGGCGGAGAGGACGTTACGACGCCAAGCGATGCAACGCCTGACGATTCGTCAGTCGACGCGCCTGGCAACGACGGCGGCGGCACCGACAAGCCCGTACCGGCCGATCCGGCGAATCCGACAACGGGCGGACGAAAGGTCGTCTTTATCTATCATTCTCACCCCCGCGAATCCTGGTACCCGGAGCTTGCCAGCAAGAAAATACCGGAATCGTCGACCAAGAACATTACGCTGCTCGGCAAACGTCTTGCCAGCCAATTAAGCAAGTCGGGCATCGGAGCGCTCGATTCCGCGACGGATTACCCGACGGCGATTAAAAACTACAATTGGAACCTATCCTATAAATATTCCAAGCAATCCGTGTTATCGGCGCTCAATAGCAACAAGGATTTAACTTATCTCTTCGATATTCATCGCGATTCGAAGCGCCGCAAGGACACGACGGTGACGATAAACGGCCAAGATTACGCCAAAGTGTTCCTGATTATCGGACATGCGAATCCCTATTGGGAGAAGAACGAAGCGTTCGCCAGCGCCATCAACGATCAGCTCGACAGCAAGTATCCGGGTTTATCGCATGGCATATGGGCGAAGACGACGGCCAGCGGGAACGGCGAATATAATCAGTCGCTCTCGCCGGACAGCGTACTGATCGAGGTCGGCGGCGTCGACAATACGCTGGCGGAATCCTACCGAACGATCGACGTGCTTGCGAAGGTGATTTCGAATCTCTACTGGAAAGACGAGAAAGTATCGGCCCCGCAAACGGAAACGAAATAATTCTGGATAAGGCTTGAACAGAACAAGAGGGGGAATAGAACATGCGCAGTCATACACTGAAAACGGCATTCGTCGGGGGAGCGGTCGCTTTAATCGTCCTGTTCGGCATCGATATCGCATCAAGCGGCATTGAACGGATTTATGGTCCGGTAGACGGCAGCGCAGCCGCCGCGCAGCAACAATCGGCAGCTGCAGGCGGCAGCTTGACGATGCAGCAAGATACGGAGGCGAATGCATCCGTCAGCAGACCCGAACAGCTCCCCGAGAACGAAGTTTCGCCGCTGCGGCAGCTAACGGTCGCGGATGCGCAGCATGGACGCACGGAGGATGAAATTCGACGGGAGTATGAGCTGAAACTGCAGGAGGAGCTTGCGAAGCGGCTTCCGGGACTGCCGAATATGGAAAGCCAATCGACGGTGAACGAGGTCGCGGACGGTACGGCAGGCGTGCTCCAATCCATATCGGCGAAAGGGATCCGGATGGTCGTCTCATTTTTTGAGAAGGTAACGGATTGATGGCCCTTGACCAAACTGGTATAATAAAATGATGATTAGCATTTAGGTACCGTTGGGGGTAAAGCATGGCGGACGTACGCGAAAGACAAACACGAATTAGAAACTTCTCCATCATTGCCCATATCGATCATGGGAAATCGACGCTGGCCGACCGGATTCTCGAATTTACCGGCGCGCTGTCGTCCCGCGAAATGCAGGAGCAAGTGCTTGACCAAATGGATTTGGAACGCGAGCGCGGCATTACCATAAAGCTGCAGGCCGTTCGTCTCGGTTATAAGGCCGACAACGGCGAGGAATATATTCTCAATCTGATCGATACGCCTGGACACGTCGACTTTACATACGAGGTTTCTCGTAGTCTCGCGGCTTGCGAAGGCGCGCTTCTCGTCGTCGACGCGGCGCAGGGCATCGAGGCGCAAACGCTTGCGAACGTCTATCTGGCGCTCGACAACAATCTCGAAATCATTCCGGTATTGAATAAAATCGATCTGCCGAGCGCGGAGCCGGAACGCGTCAAGCAAGAAATCGAAGACGTTATCGGCCTCGACGCCAGCGACGCGGTGCACGCCTCCGCCAAAGCCGGGATCGGCATCAAGGAAATTTTGGAACAGGTCGTGACGAAGGTTCCGGCGCCGACAGGCAATCCGGACGAGCCGCTCAAAGCGCTTATTTTCGATTCGCACTATGATCCGTACAAGGGCGTTATCGTCTACGTGCGCGTCATCGACGGCCATATCAGGGCGGGCAAGAAAATCCGTTTCATGGCTACGGGTGCGGAGTTCGAGGTTATCGAGGTCGGAGCGTTCATGCCGCGCATGGGCATCGTCGACGAGCTTTCCGTCGGGGACGTAGGTTTCGTCGTAGCCGGCATCAAGAACGTCAAGGATACGCGCGTCGGGGATACGATCACCGATGCGAAGAAGCCTGCGCTTGAAGCGCTGCCGGGTTACCGGAAGATCAACCCGATGGTATTCTGCGGTTTGTATCCGATCGAAACGCAGGATTACAACGATCTGCGCGATGCCTTGGAGAAGCTGGAGCTGAACGATGCGTCGCTGCGGTATGAAGCGGAATCTTCCACGGCGCTCGGCTTCGGCTATCGCTGCGGCTTCTTGGGCCTGCTGCACATGGAGATCATTCAAGAGCGGATCGAGCGCGAATTCAACATTCCGCTGATCACGACCGCGCCGAGCGTTATCTACCACGTAACGCTGACGAACGGCGAAGTGCTTCAGATCGACAATCCGTCCAACTATCCGGACGTCAGCAAGATCGAATATGTCGAAGAACCTTTCGTCAAAGCGGCCATCATCGTGCCGAACGATTACGTCGGCGCCATCATGGAGCTGTGCCAGAACAAACGCGGCGAGTTCGTGAACATGGAATATCTGGACACGAACCGCGTTACGATTACGTACGACATGCCGCTTTCGGAGATCGTATACGATTTCTTCGATCAGCTGAAGTCGAGCACCAAGGGCTACGCTTCCTTCGACTACGAGCTGTCGGGCTACCGTCAATCGAAGCTGGTCAAGATGGACATCATGCTCAACAACGAGCAGGTCGACGCCTTGTCCGTCATCGTCCACCGCGACCGCGCTTATCACCGCGGCAAGATCATTTGCGAGAAGCTGAAAGAACTGATTCCGCGCCAAATGTTCGAGGTGCCTGTACAGGCTTCCATCGGCCATAAAGTTATTGCGCGCGAAACGGTTAAAGCGATGCGCAAGAACGTCCTTGCCAAGTGTTACGGCGGCGACATCAGCCGTAAACGGAAGCTGCTGGACAAGCAGAAGGAAGGCAAGAAGCGCATGAAGCAGGTCGGCAGCGTCGAGGTGCCGCAGGAAGCGTTCATGGCAGTATTGAAAATCGACGAGGATTAAGATGCGTTGGAGGGCTGGCCTGCGGCCGGTAAGGGATTACGCTCGCTGTTGTACCCGGATTTCATGAACAATTTTCAAAGGTTGAATTCGGTTACAAAGGCGACCACTTCGTTGCTTCATCTCCTTACCGGCCTCCGGCCCACCTCAACGCAGCCTTTTTAAGGGAGCAAATACGCTTCCTTTTTTTATTTAAGGACGCATGAAAATAAAAACAATTTGTTTCGTATGGAGGCAAATTGACAGCAAGACCTTGGAGGAATGCATATGCTTACCCACGCGCCGAGGGCGCTTTATATTCATATCCCTTTCTGTACGAACAAGTGCCACTATTGCGATTTCACTTCTTACGTGCTGCGCGGGCAGCCCGTGGATGCGTATTTGGACGCGCTGGAGCAGGAGATGGTCCTGACCGCGGAGGCATTGCCGCCCGAAGAGATTCGGACCGTATTCGTTGGCGGCGGGACGCCGACGGTGCTTACGCCGCCGCAGATGGAACGGTTTCTGACTTCCGTGAAGCGGCATTTTCCGATCCATCCGGATGCGGAGTTCACGATGGAAGCGAACCCGGGCACGACGGATTTGGAGAAGCTGCAGGCGATGCGCGCCGGCGGCGTCAACCGGATCAGCTTCGGCGTGCAGTCGTTCGATAACGGCTTGCTGGAACGAATCGGGCGGATTCATAACGTGGATGACGTCTACCGCAGCATCGAGAACGCGCGAATGGCCGGGTTCCATAATCTGTCCATCGATTTGATGTTCGGTTTGCCGGGTCAGCGCGTAGAGCAGCTGTCGGACAGCGTGGCGAAGGCGCTTGCGCTGGATCTGCCCCACTACTCCCTCTACGGCCTGAAGGTCGAGGAGAATACGCTGTTCCATGCCTTGTACGAGCGCAATGAATTGCCGCTGCCTCCGGAGGAGGACGAGCTTGCGATGTACATGCTCCTGATCGATAGACTGACGGGGGCTGGCTACAACCATTATGAGATCAGCAACTTCGCCAAGCCGGGCTTCGAAAGCCGCCACAATATCACGTATTGGCGCAATGAGCCCTATTACGGATTGGGTGCCGGAGCGCATGGTTACGCCCGCGGAGAGCGGCATGTGAATATCAAAGGCATTCAGCCGTATTTGGACGCCGCGTCCGCGCGTCTGCCGCGTCTGGAAACGAACGCCGTTTCCGACGAGGAGGCGATGGAGGACTTCATGATGGTCGGCCTTCGTCTGCTGCAAGGGGTGCGCAATGACGATTTCACGGCGCAGTTTCCGGGCCGGACGATCGAAAGCCATTTCGGCGAACCGCTGGAAAAGCTCTTGAAACAAGGGCTGATCGAAGCCGTAGCGGGCAATGGCGGCGGTTATCGTTTGTCGCAGCAAGGCATCCCGCTAGGCAACGAAGTATTCGGCGCTTTTATAAGCTGAAAACCCGGTCGTTTTCCTGACAAATTGTTCTTGTGTAGAAATGCACCGTATTGTATATTTATACGTATTGATTTATTAAAAAAGGTGGATTGCCAAGGATGGAGGCGCAAGCGATGGAAGCGGTATGCAGAAGAGCGACCGAGAACGATATCGAGACATTGGCGGATTTAATTGCCGGTTACGCTGAGAAAGGAATCATGCTGCCGCGATCACGCGAAACGCTGAAGCGCCAGATCGACACGTTCGTCGTCGCGGAAGTGGGAGAAGACGTCGTGGGCTGCGGCTCATTGACCCGGCTCGGCTCCGATTTGGTGGAAATCCGCTCGCTCGGCATTTCGGAAGGCTATAAAGGGCTCGGCATCGGCAGCAAGCTGGTGGACCAGTTGATTATCGAAGCGAAAGAACAGCATATACCGAAGATTATGGCATTGACCTACGAAGTGCATTTCTTCGAGAAGAACGGTTTTACCGTCGTAAACAAAGAGATTTTTCCCGAGAAGGTTTGGACGGATTGCGTGAACTGCCCGAAACAGCATGCCTGCGACGAAATCGCGGTTCTGAGAATGCTGAACTAAATGAGAAAGCCGCTCGATCGTCAGGAATCTTATTCCTGCGACCGAGCGGCTTTTTTTCGTTAGGCCGCCTGTGGCCGGTACGGATGCCGAGTTGGATAGTATTATCAATTAGGCGGATTGCAGAGGAAGCAGGCGCGGACTTAAGCTACCATTTTGTAGAAATAACTTAAGCAGTCGAGCAGCCGACAGGCATGAGCAGGCAATGGCCCGACAATGGGGGCGAACGCGGGCTATTATACGTCGGGTCAAATGCCGTCGTACTACATCAGGGACGGCGGAGCGGGAACGACGACAAACGCCTTGATTTATTTTGATTTGGCAGGACAGATCCCGGCAGGCGCAACGATCGATTCGGCGACGTTATCGCTATACAATACGGGCAATAATGCGTATATCGGGGGAACGGTCGATTTGTTCCGAATTACGGATGCAAACAACAAGGGCATGTGGGTCGAGGGCAACACCTCCACGGCCTTCGACAAGACAGGCGCAGGCTGGCTGAGACGCGCGGGCACGGGAGACACGGTAACGACCGGCTGGACGAATACGTCGGGCAGCACCATCATGGATTCCGTTAACGGAACGGCTTCCGGCAATATGACGTTCGCAACGAGCGCAGGCTGGACCTCGTCGACAGATATCAAATCCGATATTCAGGCATGGGCGAACGGCTCGGCGGTGAATCAAGCCTGGTATATGCGCGTGCGCAGCGGTACTTCCATCAACATCCAGGAAGTCGCAAGCAACCAATACGCAACGGCGGCCAATAGACCGAAGCTGACGATTTCTTACACGACCGGAACGGGTTCGAGGCCGGCCGGACCGACAGGCTACACCTTTTGCGCGAACGAAAATCAAACCTGCAGTTTCAACGGCAGCGCGAGCGTAGCGTATGGCGCGAACGGCGCCTTCAACTATTTGACGCTTACGGCGGGCACGCCTTGCACCAACGCCGTGTTCGGCGATCCGTTAGTGGGAACCGCGAAGGCTTGTTATTATCAGACGACGACAACGCCGCCTCCGCTTTCATCCGTATACTTGAGCGCCATTCAAACGTACGGGAATTTCGAGACGGCAGGCGTCGATATCAAATTCAAATCGCTGCTATCGTCGGAGACCGCGAAAATGTTCTATAAGAAAACGACCGACAGCACGTACAAAGAAGGTCAACCGTTCACGAAATACGACGGCAATCACATGGCGCGCCTATACATCGCTTGCCGCCTTCAGAACGGCGACGGGTCAGGAAGCGCATGGCGTATGGGGAGACCCTCTCCTGAACTTGAGCGCGCTTGCCGGTTATCCGAGCTATGCCTCGCTCTATAACATGCATCTTAATTCGGCAAGTTCTCCCGCGATCGATGCAGGGGCCGTCATTCCGGGCGTTACGAACAGCTACAACGGAAGCGCGCCGGATATCGGAGCCTACGAGCGTTAGCGGATGGCCGGCTGAGCATGTAACCATGCTGCCGGCTGCCGGGCTTGCAACGAAATAGGCGCACGAAAATGCCGAACCGACTTGACAATCGCTAAGTTGGTTTGGTATTTTTGTAGTAATGATTAGCACTCAACGTTATCGAGTGCTAACGAAGATGAGAACGACTGTACGGAGTCGCCCGATGGTGACCGATCTTCCGAAATTGCGAATCTGGAGGGACTGCGATGTTAACCGAGCGGCAGCGAATGATTTTGAATGTCATCATAGACGATTATATCCGTTCTGCGGAACCGATCGGTTCACGCAGCATTTCGAAGCGCAGCGACGTCAGCTTCAGTCCGGCAACGATCCGCAACGAGATGGCTGATCTGGAGGAGCTTGGCTTCCTGGAGCAGCCCCATACTTCGGCAGGCCGCATCCCTTCGATCAAAGGCTACCGTTATTACGTCGATCATCTCGTCAGGCTTGGCGAAGTCAAAGAGGAAGAAAAGCAGCTGGTCCGTTCCTTCGTTACGGAGAAAATGAATCAGATGGAGCAAATTATCCAGCATGCCGCTATGATTCTGTCGAACATGACGAATTACACGAGCATTCTGCTCGGACCGGAGACGTTCACGACGTCGCTGAAGCATTTTCAGCTGGTACCGCTGACGCAAGACACGGCCGTGGCGATCATCGTCACCAATACCGGCCATGTCGAGAACCGGACCATCTCCCTCCCGGAAGACATGAACATGGAGGAGATGCAGCAGGCCGTTAACATTTTGAATGCCAAACTCGTTGACGTTCCGCTTGTCCGCCTGAAATCGAAATTGTATTCCGAAGTCGGCCAAGAGCTTGGCCGCTACGCAGATCAGTTTGAACGGCTGCTCGGTATTCTGGATCAAACGCTGGCGAGCGAGAACGATCAGCGCGTCTTCATGAGCGGCACGACGAACATGCTCACGCAGCCGGAATTCAAGGATGTCGACAAAGTGAAGACGCTTCTTGATCTGCTGGATGAAACGCCCACGATCATGCAGATGTTCAACGCGCTTCCAAGCGGCATTCAAGTCCGCATTGGAACAGAAAATACGCATGAAGCTATCAATAACTGCAGCCTCATTACGGCAACCTATTCCGTAGAGGGCAAGTCGCTGGGCACGATCGGCATTCTTGGACCTACAAGAATGGACTATGGAAGAGTAATCAGTCTGCTCGACATTCTATCCAAGAACATGGCTGTATTGCTGGGCCGCTGGTACAAGTGATGTGCAGTGAATTATTTATAGGAGGTGTCGATTCGCGTGTCTGTGAATGAACAACATACAGATGAAGAACATAAGCAAGAAATGGACCAGGCGTCGAACGAAGAACAGGAAAACGTAAACGAACAATCCGCGTTTGAAGGCGAAGCGTCTGAAGGCACGGAAGAAGACGGCAGAATCGCCGAGCTGACGCGTCAAGCGGACGAGAACCAACAACGATACTTGCGCGTGCAAGCCGATTTCGATAATTTCCGCCGCCGTACGATGAAAGAACGCGAAGAGCTAGCGCAATACGCGTCCATGAAACTGATCGGGCAGCTGCTGCCCGTCGTCGACAACTTCGGCCGCGCCGTTGAAGCCGCGAAAGCGGGCGGCGACGTCGAATCGTTCTCCAAAGGCGTGGACATGATCTTCCGCCAATTGGAAGGCGTGCTGGATGCGGAAGGCTTGAAACCGATGGAAGCCGTCGGCCAGCCGTTCAATCCTGATTTCCACCAAGCGATCATGACGGTGGAATCCGACGAATACGAAGAAGGCATTGTCGTCGAAGAAGTGCAAAAAGGCTTCATGCTGAAGGATAAAGTGCTGCGTCCCGCGATGGTGAAAGTCAGCGGTTAACGTTCAGCTGTCTATAATTTATTATTTTCCTAAACTAAGGAGGATTTCTACTTATGAGTAAAGTAATCGGTATCGACCTTGGAACAACGAACTCTTGCGTAGCGGTTATGGAGGGCGGCGAAGCCGTCGTTATTCCGAATCCGGAAGGCAACCGCACGACCCCGTCCGTCGTGGGCTTCAAGAAAGACGGCGAGCGCATCGTCGGCGAATCCGCTAAGCGTCAAGCAATCACGAACCCTGACCGCACGATCATGTCGATCAAGCGCCACATGGGCACGAACCACAAAGAAGTCATCGACGGCAAAGACTTCTCGGCACAAGAAATTTCCGCTATCATCCTGCAAAAGCTGAAATCCGATGCGGAAGCGTACCTGGGCCAAACCGTTACGCAGGCCGTTATCACGGTTCCTGCTTACTTCAACGACAGCCAGCGTCAAGCGACGAAAGATGCCGGCAAAATAGCAGGCCTGGAAGTGCTGCGTATCGTCAACGAGCCTACGGCTGCCGCCCTGGCATACGGCCTCGAGAAATCCGAAGACCAAACGATCCTCGTCTATGACCTTGGCGGCGGTACGTTCGACGTATCCATCCTCGAGCTGGGCGACGGCTTCTTCGAAGTAAAAGCAACGAGCGGCGACAACCGTCTCGGCGGCGACGACTTCGACCAAGTGATCATCGACTACCTCGTGTCCGAGTTCAAGAAAGAACAAGGCGTAGACCTTTCCAAAGACAAAGCAGCCGTTCAACGTTTGAAAGATGCTGCCGAGAAAGCGAAGAAAGAACTGTCCGGCGTCTTGACGTCGACGATTTCCCTGCCGTTCATTACGATGGTAGACGGCGTTCCCCAGCATTTGGAGCTCAGCCTGTCCCGCGCTAAATTCGAAGAGCTGTCCGCGGGTCTCGTAGAACGCACGCTCGGCCCGACTCGCCAAGCGCTCAGCGATTCCGGCATTTCGCCAAGCGAAATCGATAAAGTCGTCCTGGTCGGCGGTTCGACGCGTATTCCTGCCGTACAGGAAGCCGTTAAGAAACTGATCGGCAAAGAGCCGCACAAAGGCGTTAACCCGGATGAAGTCGTTGCGCTCGGCGCAGCGGTTCAAGCAGGCGTACTGACCGGCGACGTGAAAGACGTTGTATTGCTCGACGTAACGCCGCTGTCCCTCGGTATCGAAACAGCAGGCGGCGTGTTCACGAAGATGATCGATCGCAATACGACGATCCCGACGAGCAAATCGCAAGTGTACTCGACGTACGCGGACAATCAGCCGAGCGTTGAAATCCACGTCCTGCAAGGCGAGCGTCAAATGGCTGCCGGCAACAAAACGCTGGGCCGCTTCACGCTGGGCGACATTCCGCTGGCACCGCGCGGCGTACCGCAAATCGAAGTTACGTTCGATATCGATGCGAACGGTATCGTTAACGTATCGGCGCTGGATAAAGGCACGGGCAAGAGCCAAAAAATTACGATTACATCTTCTGGCGGCTTGTCGGATGAAGAAATCGATCGTATGATGAAAGATGCCGAGTTGAACGCGGAAGAAGACCGCAAGCGCCGCGAGCTGGTCGAAGCGAAGAACAGCGCGGATCAACTGGTGTATTCCGTCGACAAAACGATCAAAGATCTTGGCGACAAAGTAGACGCCGGCGAAATCGCGAAAGCGAACGATGCGAAAGAAAAAGTAACCGCAGCGCTCGCAACCGACGACGTGGAGCAAATCAATACGGCGGCGCAAGAGCTGACGGAAATCATCCAACAGCTTTCCGTGAAGCTGTATGAGCAGGCGCAAGCTGCTGGCGGCGCCGATGGTGCCGGTCCGGAAGCAGGCGGCCCGCAAGGCGGCAAAGACAATGTAGTCGATGCCGACTACGAAGTCGTCGACGACAAGAAGTAAGCTGCAACTATAAGCATGTACAAGTAATTGGTTGGTTTTGCGTAAACGGTGCGCCGTCCTTGAAAATTTGGACGGCGCAGCCGTTTTTCGTCTGTCTGCAGTATAGTCGGAGAGAGAAACCAGCGTAACTAGGAGACGGGGTGACGGATTTTGGCTAATAAGCGGGATTATTACGATGTGCTCGGCGTTGGGAAAAGCGCAGACGAGGACGAAATCAAGAAGGCGTACCGAAAGCTGGCTCGCCAATACCATCCGGACGTTAACAAGGAAGCGGATGCGGAAACGAAATTCAAAGAAGTCAAGGAAGCATACGACGTTCTTAGCGACGGCGGCAAGCGCGCAACCTATGACCAATACGGCCATGTCGACCCGAACCAAGGCTTCGGAGGCGGAGGAGGCGCGGACTTTAACGGCGGCTTCGGCGATATCTTCGATATGTTCTTCGGCGGAGGAGGCGGACGACGCGATCCGAACGCACCGCAGCGCGGCAACGATCTGCAGTACACGATGACCATCGAGTTCAAGGAAGCCGTATTCGGCAAAGAAACCGAAATCACGATTCCGCGCACCGAAAATTGCGACACTTGCTCCGGCTCGGGCGCCAAGCCCGGCACGAAACCGGAAACTTGCGGCGTCTGCCGCGGTACGGGACAGCAGGAAGTCGTTCAAAATACGCCGTTTGGCCGCATGGTCAATCGCCGCGCGTGCTCGAATTGCGGCGGCGCCGGCAAAGTCATCAAAGAGAAATGCACGACCTGCCATGGCGCGGGCAAAGTGAAGAAGAACCGCAAAATCAACGTGAAAATTCCGGCGGGCGTCGACGAAGGCGCGCAAATCCGCTTGTCCGGCGAGGGCGAGAGCGGTACGCGCGGCGGTCCGTCCGGCGACTTGTATATCGTGATCCGCGTCAAGCCGCATGATTTCTTCGAGCGGGAGAATGACGACATCTACTGCGAGGTGCCGCTGACGTTCGCGCAGGCAGCGCTTGGCGACGAGATCGAGATTCCGACGCTGAACGAGAAAGTGAAGCTCAAGATTCCGGCAGGCACGCAAACAGGCACGTTCTTCCGCCTCAAAGGCAAAGGGGTTCCGCGTCTGCGCGGCTACGGCCAAGGCGACCAGCACGTGAAAGTAACGGTCGTTACGCCAACCAACCTGAACGACGAACAGAAGGATTTGCTTCGTCAATTGGCGGGCGGAGCCAGCGGCGCTGGCGGCACGGGTGACGTGCAGCAGCAGGAGCATCATGAGACGATTTTCGAGAAAATGAAAAAAGCATTCCGCGGCGACTAGCCGAAAAAAAGCCCCTGAATCAGGGGCTTTTTGTCTATGGTCGTCCGGTCACGCATCCACGTATCGACAGGCATAAGATCGCATCCGTTGGCCGATGCTAATCTTCGTGTTTATTTCATCTCAGAACATGAAGGAGAATGACCATGAGCGAGAACCTGAAGAAGCAAAACTTTGCGAATCTGCCGATCGGCAAGAACGAGGACGTGGAATTCGCGGAGGAGCAGGCAGACGAAGCGGACCGCATCGCGATGAAGCGCGCGGAGGAAGCGGACGCAAGGGCGCAGGCGAATGCATCACAGCAAGCGCAGCGTCTGCTGTAGGACGCTCCAGTGACGACGATCCATGCGACATTCCAGGATGAGAATCGGGCACGGGAGGCGCAGCGCAAGCTGCAGTTCCTGCGCATCGAGCAAATTGACGAAGGTACCGACGGCGCATCGCTGACGGCTGACGTCGGCGACGAGCTGGTGGAGCGGGCGCTGCATGTCATCAGGCAAACCGGCGGAGCGGCGGAGATATAAAGCAGGTGAAAGCTGCGAAGCAGGCCAAGCATGTAAGTAAGCAGGTAAAGCCTTGCAGGATAGGAAGCCGGATTGTTCGGCCCGAGCTAAACTCGGCCGGATCATCCGGCTTTTTTCGTTGTGCGGATTTACGAATTATTCAATTCGCCCTATGTCCTTCGGAAATAAGTACGTTTCCCGTTCGATCACTGTGAACGGCGCGCTCGATCCTGACCATTAGACAGGCGTACTGTACGATCCGGTCACGAAGACGCTGAAATTCGTTCCGACGGTATTCGAGGCGCAGGGCGGGCAGCACGACAGTCGCGATGCTGCGCAACGGCAGCAGCGTCTATGGGAGCGGTTGCTCGTGAAAGCCCGCTTTATCAACGAATAAGATAATCTAGCAGGAAGAAGCCTGAGATAGCGTTAGCTGCGAACGGCTCGTTCCCGATTGGGAGCGAGTTGTTTGCGTTGATGGAGGCCGATTTTGTGCAGATTCCGCTTCTAGTGTAGAATAGACGTCATAGGTTTACGCAATGCAAACTGACGAACATTGAATATCAGGGGGACATAGAACGTGAAATGGCATGAAATTACGATTATGACGACTGAAGAAGCGATCGAAATGATTTCGAACTTCCTGCATGAATTGGACGCGGACGGCGTATCCATCGAGGAATCGGGCAATCTTAACAAACCGCGCGACACGTCGCTCGGCCAATGGTACGAGCATCCGCTGAACGATATTCCGGAGGGAGAAGCCGTGATCAAAGGGTATTTCTCCGAACTGGATACGGATCTCGACGCGCTCCTGGCAGGGCTTCCGGCTAGAATCGACGAGCTTCGCGAATTCGATATCGACCCGGGCGATTATACGATTACGACGGCGCTCGTTGACGAAGAAGACTGGGCGAACGCGTGGAAGCAGTACTTCAAGCCGATCCGCGTTTCGCAACGGCTGACGATCAAGCCGACCTGGGAGGAATACTCGCCGTCCCCGGAAGAACGCATCATCGAACTGGATCCCGGCATGGCGTTCGGAACGGGAACGCATCCGACGACCGCGCTTTGCCTGCGCACCTTGGAGTCGGTCATTAAGGGCGGCGAGGAAGTCATCGACGTCGGCACGGGCTCGGGTATCCTGGCCATCGGCGCTATGCTGCTCGGCGCACGCAGCGTGCTTGCGCTCGATCTGGATCCGATCGCGGTTACTTCGGCTAAGGAAAACAGCCGGTTGAACAATCTGCAAGACGATATCCAAGTGCATCTGAGCGATTTGCTGGGCGTGCTGGGCAATCAAGAAGGCGGCGAGGACGCCGTACCGCTGAACGTCACGGTTCCGGTGGATCTCGTCGTGGCGAACATCCTGGCGGAAATTATTCTGCTGTTCATCGACGATGTATACGCAGCGTTGAAGCCGGGCGGAACGTACATCGCTTCCGGTATCTTCAAGAACAAAGAGGATGCGGTGGAAGCTGGTCTCGAAGCGGCTGGCTTTACGATCGTGGACCGTCAGCGCGACCAGGATTGGATCGCGTTCGTGGCGAAGAAGCCGGAGTAAACGCGGCATGAATGCGCGAATCAGAAGACCGGCAGACGCAAAGCTGGTTTTCTGCGCGTGAAGCGGAGGTTTGCATTCGCATTCGCACCAATCATTGGGAGGCTTAAGGGTGAACATTTTATGGTACCCGCTCGACGATTTGCCGTTTATTTTTCTCGTGTTGATGATCGCCTTTACCGTGCATGAATTCGCCCATGCTTTCAGCGCTTACAAATTCGGCGACCGCACCGCCTACGATGCGGGCAGAGTCACGCTGAATCCGCGAGCGCATTTGGACGTGCTGGGAACCATTCTATTGCTGATCGCCGGCTTTGGCTGGGCGAAGCCCGTTCCGGTCAACCGGGGACGATTCAAGTATCCCCGCTTGATGGGGATCGTCGTTTCCGCGGTCGGCCCGCTCAGCAATCTGCTTATTGCGGTCATAGGCATCATTGCGGTTTATATCGTGAACGAAACGGGTTATATCGCATCGGCTTCGCATGGCGTTCAGCAGGCAATCGGCCATTTTTCCTATTATTTGATTACGATTAACATGCTGCTGTTTCTGTTCAATTTGATTCCGGTTCCGCCGCTTGACGGATACCGCATTATTCAAGACCTCGTGCCTTTGAAAGTCAGGCATCAGATGGACCAAATGGCGCATTGGGGAATCTTCATATTCTTGTTAATCGTCTTTATTCCGGCATTGAGAAGCGAGACGCTGGATCCGCTGTTCGCGTTCTGGGTCGATATTTTCTTGTTCGTTTGCCGGAGATGCGAGCTGATCTTCGATCCGGTCAACTGGCCGGCGCTATGGACGGACTTTTTTCAACGATCGTTATAACCCTTGACGCCGCGCTGGAAAATGTTAATGACGGCTGGCGAAGCAGGGCCAAAACGTGTATGATGTAGGTTGGAGTTTTTACGCGGCACGCTGCTTAAGGGCGGACTGCGATTTGACGGGAAAGGTTCAACTAGCATGCAGCGATATTTTGTAACGCCGGAGCAAATTGACGGAAGCCGCATCGTGCTCGCCGGAGACGATGCTCATCATATAACGCGCGTCATGCGCATGGAGGAAGACGACGTCATCATCATCAGCGATGGCGTTTCCCGCGTGGCGGAAGCGACGATCAAGTCGCTCTCCCCCGGCAAAGTGGAAGCGGAAGCCGAAGCTTGGCTGCCCATCGGCGGCGAACCGGTCTGGTCGGTAACGATCGCCCAAAGCTTGCCGAAGGGCGACAAGATGGAACTGGTCATCCAGAAGGGAACCGAGATCGGAGCGGCGGCATTCGTGCCGTTCGAATCCCAGCGGATGATCGTGCAGTACGACGGGAAGAAAGAGGCCAAGCGGCTGGAACGCTGGGGCAAAATCGCCAAGGAAGCCGCCGAGCAGGCGCATCGGAGCCGGATTCCGGCCATCGATGCCGTCGCGACTTGGAAAGAGCTGATTGCGCGGATTCCATCGTTCGATTTGGCGTTGTTTTGCTACGAGAAGGAAGGCGGAGGGCATGGCTTGCGAGAAGCCGTAGCCGCGTGCCGGCAAGACAACTCATGGGGCGGCGAGGAGCGGAACATTCTGCTCGTCGTCGGTCCCGAAGGCGGCTTCACCGAACGTGAAGCCGAAGAAGCAGAAGAGGCCGGCGCGGTTGTCGTCGGCCTGGGCAAGCGAATCTTACGCACGGAAACCGCTGCGATGGTTGGACTCGCCTGCCTCATGTATGAATCCGGAGAAATGGGAGGCGTTTAACGACATGCCGTCGGTTGCTTTTTACACATTAGGTTGCAAGGTGAACTTCTACGATACGGAAGCGGTCTGGCAGCTGTTCAAGAACGAAGGCTACGAACAGGTTGACTTCGAGACGACGACTGCGGACGTTTATTTGATCAACACATGTACGGTGACGAATACGGGGGACAAGAAGAGCAGGCAGATCATCCGCCGCGCCATTCGCCGCAACCCCGATGCCATTATTGCGGTAACCGGCTGCTACGCGCAGACGTCGCCGGCCGAAATTCTAGCGATCGAAGGCGTCGATCTCGTCATCGGAACGCAGGACCGGGATAAATTAATGGGCTATATCGAAGGCCTGCAGAACGAGCGCAAGCCCGTGAACGCGGTGCGCAACATAATGAAAACGCGCGAATTCGAAGAGCTCGACGTTCCGGATTTCGCGGAGCGCACGCGCGCTTTCCTGAAGATTCAAGAAGGCTGCAACAACTTCTGCACGTTCTGCATCATTCCATGGTCGCGCGGACTGTCCCGCAGCCGCGATCCGCAGAGCGTATTGGATCAAGCTCGCCAGCTCGTGGCGGCAGGATACAAAGAAATCGTGCTGACAGGTATTCATACCGGCGGTTACGGTGACGATATGGAAAACTACCGTTTATCGGATCTGCTCTGGGATCTCGATGCCATCGAAGGCTTGGAGCGCATTCGGATCAGTTCCATCGAAGCGAGCCAAATCGACGATAAGATGATCGAGGTATTGAACCGCTCCAGCAAAATGTGCCGTCATCTGCATATTCCGCTGCAAGCAGGCGATAACGACGTCTTGAAGCGGATGCGCCGCAAGTATACGGTGGAGCAGTTCGCGGAGAAGATCCGCCTGCTGCACGAAGCGATGCCCGGCGTTGCCATTACGACGGACGTCATCGTCGGCTTCCCCGGCGAAACGGAAGAGATGTACAAGAACGGCTTCGACTTCATGGAGAAGCTCGGCTTTGCGGAAATGCACGTCTTCCCGTATTCCAAACGAACAGGTACGCCTGCCGCGCGGATGGAAGATCAAATCGACGACGAACTGAAGAACGAGCGCGTTCATCAATTAATCGATTTGTCCGAACGGATGCAATTGAAATACGCCGAGAAGTACGTGGGCGAAGTGCTGGACATTATTCCGGAGCGCGAGTACAAAGGCGCGCCGGGCGAAGGACGGATCATGGGCTATTCCGACAATTACATCCACGTGGTGTTCGAAGGTTCGGAGTCGCTGATCGGCCAGCTGTGCCGGGTCAAAATCACCCAAGCCGGCGTGAATGAATGTCATGGCCAGCTCGTACGCGTGCTGGATGAGCAGACAGCCGCCGCGCTGCGCCCGGAAAGTGCCTCCCGCGCGGAAGACGCCAAGCGCAAGCCGCTGCCGGCAGCGATGCAGGCGTAACGAAATATAGAATTGCTGCAAGGATTCCGATGCCGCCCGAACGAAGGCGGCGAGGAATCCTTGCTCTACATACTGAGCCAATCACGACTAGGCGGAGGGGAGAGGCAAGATGAAGGAAATTTCTGCAGGCGGCGTCGTTTTTCGCCGGGTAAACGGCGAACTGCAAATTCAGCTGATCCAAGACCGATACGGGAAAATATCGCTCCCTAAGGGGAAAATGGAGCCGGGCGAAACGGTGGAACAGACGGCGCTGCGCGAGATCGTGGAAGAGACCGGTATCCAAGGCGCGATCGTTTCCCCGATCGATCAGATCAAATATCGCTACAGCCACGAATCCAAAGGACTCGTGGACAAGGAAGTCCATTATTATTTGGTCGAAGCCGTCGGCGGCAAGCTTCAGGCGCAGGTGGAGGAAATCCGCGGCGTCGAATGGTTCGAGCCCGTGGAAGCCTGGAGACGGCAGAAGCAGTCCGGCTATAACAATAACGATCGGATATTGGGCGGCGCGCTGCGCTTGCTCGGGGTGAAAACCGCAGACGAGTCTTAAAGCGCGCTGCTGTTCGGCAATAAGACCGATAATGGATACCGACATTAGTCGGGTCTCAGCTTCCTCAGACGGGGATGATAACAGACCGGCAGCGCAAGCAGCGAACAGGCGACGTTGAACAGCGTCTGCGCATGGGCGATTTGCCCGGCCGGCGATGAGGTCAGCCAAGCGGCGGCCGTCCCAAGCTCCGAAGTGAAGGGGGCGAACAGGGCGGCGCCGCCGACGTTGAGCAGCACGTGCGACCAAGCGACGAAGCGGCCCGAACGCGTACCGCCGACTGCCGCAATGACTGCGGTGATGCAGGTGCCGACGTTCGCGCCAAGCACGATGGCGATGCCGACTTCGGGAGGCATGGCGCCGGTTTCCGCGAGCCCCATGACGATCCCGATCACGGCAGCGCTGCTATGAATGGCGGCGGTCAGCACGATGCCGGCAGCCAGCCCCCAGAAGACGCTGTCGTCGGCGCGGCTGAGATACGCATGGAAGAAACTCGTCGATTGTATGACCGGGGCGATAGACTGCATCATGCTGATGCCGACGAGCAGCAGGGAGAACCCCGCCGAAACGACGGATCCCGTGCGCAGCGGACCGAGCAGGCCGCCGCCGGGAGGCGGCCCTGAAGATCGGCTTCGGGCGAAGCCCATCTCGCCGAAGAGCGCCGTCAGCAGCCACAGTGCGCAGGAAATTCCGAGCAGCGGCAGGCCGAACCGGTTCAAGTTCAGTCCGATCAGCTCCGTCGTTAAGCAGGTGCCGATATTGGTGCCGAGCACGATGCCGAGCGTTCGCGGAAAAGTGAGCAGACCGGCGTTGACCATCCCGATCGACATGACCGTAACGGCTGTGCTGCTCTGCAGGACAGCCGTTGCTGCGGTTCCGACCGCCAAGCCACGAAGAGGCGTGGACGTGAATTTCTCCAGGATGCGGTGGAGGCTGCGGCCGACGGTTCGCTGCAGCGCGTGCTCCATCGTGCGCATGCCGGAGAGGAACAAGGCGAAGCCGCCGAGCAGCGGCAGGGCAATGGCGAATAACATATCGATTGCGTCTCCTTTGCATACAGGCATAGAGTTCTGCAAGTATCGATACATATGCGGAAGCAAGGACAGGCATGACAAGCATTTCAGCATGGAAAAGGGCGGAGATAAAGATGGAACGCGCAAAAGCGGTATTGAAGAAAGAACGCAAGAAAAGAACGGAATCCGGCCATCCCTGGATTTTTGCCGGCGAAATCGACCGGATCGAAGGCGAAGCGGCTCCCGGCGGCTTGGTTGACGTCGTCACCTATCAAGGCCGTTACTTGGCTACGGGGTACTGGAATCCAAACTCGCAGATTACGATTCGCGTCGTTGCCTACAAACCCGTGGAGGCCATGGACGAGGCATTCTTCGCCGAACGGCTGGAGCAGTGCAAGCAACACCGTTCCCGGTTCGTGAACGGACAGGATTGCCGTCTTGTCTACGGGGAAGCGGATTTTCTGCCGGGTCTCATCGTCGACCGATTCGGAGGCGTATTAGTCGTTCAACTGCTTACGATGGGCATGGAAGTTCACCGTGAAGCGCTCGTGGCGGCGCTGGTTTCGGTGTTCAAGCCAATAGGCATCTATGAGCGGAGCGACGTATCCGTGCGCGGTCTGGAAGGCTTGGAGGAGCGGACAGGCTTGCTGTACGGCGAATGCCCGCGCATCGTGGAAATCGTGGAAAACGGCCTGAAGCTGGAGGTCGACATCGTGGAAGGCCAGAAGACCGGTTATTTCTTCGATCAGCGCGAGAACCGCGCTTCGATCGCGCCTTTGATGACAGGCTGGGGAGCGCGCAGCGGCATTCGGCTCGTAGAACAGCCGAACGGCGACTCCGCCGCGGAAGCCGACGATACCGGCGCGATTGCCGAAATGAAGGAGCCGGAGCTCGTGCCGGTCAACTCGAACGGCAAAGTCGTGACGTTCCCTTATTGGGACGGAGCGACGGTGCTGGAATGCTTCGCGCATACGGGCAGCTTCACGCTTCATGCGTGCAAGTACGGCGCGAAGAAGGTGACATGTCTTGACGTATCGGCCCACGCCGTCGAGACGGCGCAGCGCAACGTCGCGCGCAACGGGTTCACGGACCGCGTCGAGTTCGTCGTCGCGGATGCCTTTGAATACTTGCGCACGCAGGTGAAAGGCATCGAGGAACGGATGGATCGCGGCAACGCGGCGAACGCCAAAGGAGCGAAGCTGGACACATCGAAGCCATTGAGCGGGGAAGCGGGACGGAAATGGGATGTCGTTATTCTGGATCCGCCGGCATTCACGAAATCGAAGCATGCGATCGAAGGCGCGGTGCGAGGCTATAAAGATATCAACCTGCACGGCATGAAGCTGGTGAACGAAGGCGGCTATCTCGTGACCGCCAGCTGTTCGTACCATATGCGTCCCGAGTTGTTCCTGGAGACGATCCAGGCGGCTGCGGCCGATGCCGGCAAGACGCTGCGTCTTATCGAGTGGCGTGCTGCCGGGAAGGACCATCCGCAAATTCTCGGCGTTAACGAAGGCCATTATTTGAAGTTCGGCATCTTCGAGGTGCGGAGCCGTTAATGGAAGAAGAGCCCTCCCGTCCGCGCCTTTCGGCTGCGAACGGGAGGGCTCTTTCGTTGGATTATCGTTTCGTCCGTTCCGGTTAGGACGGCTTATCTCAATGTTTGCCTATCGGGACCGTTTCGTACAGATCCGGCGCGACAACGCCGTCTTGCTCGGTTATCGGGAACACGGACGCGCTGCGCAGCTTGAGAATGATTTTCCGAATGCTGTCGCCGGACAGGTGATACTGCCGTTCAAGCTCCTGCACGGTGCTTCCGTCCGTATAGCGCCGGTAAATCTCCTCGTTGCGCCGTCCGATCATGACGCGCGAACCGCTCTTCGCGCCCCAAGCGGCGCGCTCGCTCTGCTGCTTCGGGATATAGAGCAGCTCTCCTTGGATGTAGTGCTGAAGTTCCTCCAACAGTCTAGGGGGAAGCACATCTTTTCCATTCTTGTAATTCAACGTAAACCTCCTTAATCGTTTCGGCCGCGGAACCGCCTTCGGAAATCGATTTGTTCACGTTTCATTCCCCCTCTCGTCAAATGGAAAAAACACGATCAAGCAACTGAATCGCGCTTCTCTAAACAGTATAAATGAAAACGGTTTAATCCGTCATCTATTCGCTATGAATTAATACGGCATGCTTGTAAGTGTTAAAAGGGAGGCCATGCGGCCTCCCTCTTTATAGCGTTTTACACGGTATGACGATTTCCGCTTTAGGCGGAAATCACCTCTGTGTGTTTGATCAACTGGATCAGCTCCTTTCGCGAAGATTTCGTCGGCCCGACATCTATATTAACGCATGTCAAGATATACACCGGCAAGTGAAAGAACGAGTATAGTTGTTTTTTACGCATGAACTTAGCTGGCTGAAGGGACCATTGCACAATTTACCGATCCAAATTCAGAACAAATGTTTGTGTTTTGGCGTGAACAAATAGATAGCGTATGGTAGAATGAAAGAATCGAAAATGGAAGAGGTGGGCGAGTTGGCGCTCCGTTTTGTAATCGGACGATCCGGCACGGGCAAGACGCATTTTTGCCTGGACGACATTCGCAGGCGTATTTTGGCAGAGCCCGATGGCCCGCCTATTATTATATTGGTGCCGGAGCAGGCTACCTTTCAAACGGAGTACGCGCTGCTCCATCGCCCGGAGCTGAACGGCTCTATTCGGGCGCAAGCGCTTAGCTTTCGGCGTCTCTCCTTCCGCATTATGCAGGAAACGGGCGGGACCGCGCTGACGCCGATCAGCGAGAACGGCAAGAACATGCTGCTTTACAAGATCGTATCCCGGCTGAACAGCGAGCTGCAGCTGTTCCAAGGCAGCGAGAGCCAGCATGGGTTTATCGAACGGCTGGGCGAGCTCATGACGGAGTGGAAGCGGTACGGGATCGACACCGAGGCGCTGCAGGGGTTCGGGGACAACCATTTGTCGGGCTCCCGCAGCACGCTGCTCAGCCGCAAGCTGGACGATCTGCAGCTGATATCGAGCCGCCTGGAGCAAGAGCTCGCCGGACTGTACGTGGATTCGGAAGACTATCTCGGCTGGCTGGTTCGAGGATTCCATGACGCGCCCTCCATGCGAGATTGCGAGATTTGGGTCGACGGCTTCCACGGCTTTACGCCGAAGGAGCTGGAAGCGCTGGAAGCGCTCATGCAGCATGCCAAGAACATGACGGTGACCCTCTGTCTGGACAAGCAGTATGGGAACGGCGAAATGCCGCATGAGCTGGACTTGTTCCGGCCGACAGCGGAGACATTCATGAAGCTGCGCGACCTGGCGGTGAACAACGCGCTGGAAATCGAGGAGCCTTTGCTGCTGGAAGGAACGCCTTACCGTTTCAAGGACAGCCCGATGCTTGCGCATGTGGAGCGCTATTACGGCTATGGCGGAAGAAAAGCGCTTCAGCTGTCGCCGGCGGAGCTTGCCGAAGGGGAAGTTTCGCTTCACGCGGCTTCCGGACGCAGAGCGGAAGTGGAGGCCGTCGCCAGGGATATCGTGCAGCGCGTGCGCGACGAAGATCTGCGTTACCGCGACCTCGCGGTCATGGTGCGCAATGCGCCGGATTACAACGACTACGTCAAGGCGGTTTTCTCCGATTACGGCATACCGTTCTTCCTGGATCAGAAGAATGCGGCGCTTCATCATCCGCTTGTTGAGTTTATCCGCTCGGCTTTGGAAATCGCGACCTACGGCTGGCGGTTCGAGGCCGTTTTCCGCTGCATTAAGACGGAGCTGCTCATTCCGGAGGACGGAAGCCTGACAAGGGAAACGTTCGATTTGCTGGAAAACTACGCGCTCGCGACGGGCATGAACGGGAACAAATGGCTGTCGGTCAATCAGTGGAAGCCGCTGGCACGGGACACGCTGGACGGCGATCCGGTACAGGCCGGGGAACGCGAGCTGCGCGAATTCGAAGCGGTGATGGCCGCGAGGGAAGCCGTAGTTCCCGTCCTGAAGAAATTCGTTCGGGAGCTGAAGAAGGCAAAGGACGTCCGGGGCATGTGCGAAGCGGTATACGGGCTGCTGATGAACGTCGATGCGCCTGACCGGCTGGAGCGCTGGAGCCGCAAGGAGATCGCCGCGGGGAATACGCTGCGCGCACGGGAGCACCGGCAGTTATGGGACGGCGTCATGGATCTGCTGGATCAGCTGACGGAAATGACCGGAACGGAACCGGTGACGATCGAACTGTTCGCCGGCATGGCGGAGACGGGGATCGAAAGCTTGAAGCTTGCTTCCGTGCCGCCTTCGCTCGATCAAGTGCTGGTCGGCAGCATGGACCGGACGCGCTCCGGCAATATATTAATTTGTTATTTATTAGGCGCGAACGACGGGGTCATGCCGCAGCGAATGAAAGAAGACGGCGTGCTGACGGAGCAGGAGCGGGAGACGCTGGAAAGCGGCGGTCTCGTTATGGCGCCGGGCGTTCGCAGGAAGCTGCTCGACGAGCGCTTCATGATCTACAACGCGCTGACGACGCCGAGCCGCCATCTATGGATCAGCTGGCCGCTCGCGGACGAAGAAGGCAAGAGCCTGCTGCCGTCCGAGGTCATTCGGCACGTGAAAGGCCTGTTCCCGGGACTGACGGAGAAAGGCGTAGCCGTAGAACCGGTGCCAAGCATGCCGGAAGCCGAACAGCAAGCGTTCATGGCGCATCCGGACCGGACGCTGTCGTATTTGATTACGCAGCTGAGGGCATGGCGGCACGGGAGCGAAATCGCTCCGTTCTGGTGGGAGACCTATAACTGGTACGCGGTCAGGCCGGCATGGCAGGACAAGCTCCAGCGCCTTGCGGGGTCGCTCCGTTACTCGAACGAAGAACCGGCGCTATCCCGCGAGACGGCGGAGCTGCTGTACGGCAAGCTGCTTCGGGGAAGCGTGTCGCGGATGGAACGGTTCGTCTCGTGTCCGTTTCAGCATTTCGCCATTCACGGGCTTCGTCTGCGCGAACGGGATCAATACAAGCTGGCTGCGCCGGATATCGGACAGCTGTTTCATGCCGCGCTTACCCGGCTTACGGAAACGCTCGGCGACCGCTGGGGCTCGTTGACGGCGGAGGAGCTGCGCGAGCACTGCTCGGCGATCGTGAGCGAGCTGGCGCTGCGGCTGCAATCGCAGATTTTGTTCAGCAGCAGCCGCCACCAATACGTGGCGCGCAAGCTGCGCGACATTATCAGCCAAGCCGCCGTTATTCTCGGCGAACACGCGCGGCGCGCGGCGTTCAAGCCGGTCGGGCTCGAAATCGGCTTCGGGCCGGAAGGTCCGCTGCCTCCGGTGACGATTCCGCTTTCGGACGGCAAGACGCTTGAGATGGTCGGACGGATCGACCGCGTCGATGCCGCGCAAACGACGGACGGCTTGCTGCTGCGCGTCATCGATTACAAATCCAGTGCCAAGCAGCTGCGGCTGGAAGAAGTCGCCTACGGCATGGCGCTGCAAATGCTGACGTACTTGGACGTGCTGCTGACGCATGCGCCGGAATGGCTGGGACAGCCCGCGAAGGCCGCGGGAGCGCTCTATTTCCACGTGCACAATCCGATCCTCTCATCGTCGAACGGCATGCCTCCGGCGAAAGCCAGATCGGAAATGCTGAAGCGATTCAAGCTGAAGGGGCTTGTCCTCGCGGACGAGGAGACCGTCCGATTGATGGATAACGCGCTGTCGACGGGGTATTCCGATCTGCTTCCTCTGGCGCTCAAGAAGGACGGCGCCTTCTACAGCAGTTCTTCCGTCGTGTCGGACGAGCAATGGGGAACTTTGCGCAAATCCGTCCGCGGCACGCTCCGCAGGATCGGCGACAGGATCGCGGGAGGCGACGTATCGATTTCGCCTTACCGGCTGGGCGGGAAAACGCCTTGCCAGTTCTGCGATTACAAGCCGGTCTGCCAATTCGACCCGCTTATTGATGGCAATGACTACAACAAGCTGCAGAGAGCGGGCAAAGACGAGGTCTGGAACCTGCTCGCATCCGGCGAAGAAGCAGAAGAGGAACAGACCGTTCAGTCCGACCCGCCTGGGCAGCACGGAGAACAAGGGAAGGAGGAGAGCGAATCATGACGGCAGCAATGGACAATCAACTACCGGCCAAGCCGCTCGGCAGCACTTGGACGGACGACCAATGGCGCGCCATCGTGACGGGAGGGAGCAACATTCTCGTCGCGGCGGCGGCAGGCTCCGGCAAGACGGCCGTACTGGTGGAACGAATCATTCGCAAGATTGCCGCCGACACCGATGTCGACCGGCTGCTTGTGGCGACGTTCACGAAGGCCGCGGCCGCCGAGATGAAAGAGCGGATTCGAATTGCGCTGGAGAAGGAACTGGACAAGAAGCCGGATTCCGATCACCTTCGCAGGCAGCTTGCCCTCATGGGGCGCGCCTCCATCACGACGCTTCACTCCTTCTGCCTCGACGTTATCCGCCGGTACTATTCTTTGATCGGACTCGATCCCGGATTTCGGATTGCCAACGAGACGGAAGCGGAGCTGCTCCGAATGGACGTCCTGGACGAGCTGTTCGAAGAACGGTATGCCGAGATGGACGGACCGGGCGGCGAAGCCTTCCTGTCGCTCGTGGATCGCTTCGGCGGCGAACGCGGCGATGAGCCGCTCTATGCGCTCGTGCTGAAGCTTTACAATTTCGCCCAAAGCAACCCTTGGCCGAGAGCCTGGCTGCAGCAAACGGCGGCCTCCTTCCGCGTGAGCGATGCGGCCGAGCTGGGGCGCACGGAATGGGTGTCCAGCCTCGGCGGCAGCGTGGCGCTGACGCTGCAAGGCGCGGAGAGCCTGCTGGAACAAGCGCTCGAGTTGACGCGTCTCCCGGCTGGCCCTGAGGCGTACGGCGAGACGCTGCAAGACGATCTGGGTGTCGTGCGTTCCTTGATTGCGAAAGTGGGGAGCCAGCCCTGGGAAACGTGGCATGAAGCCTTCGCCGCGGCAAGCTTCGGCAAGCTGAAAGGACAGCGCGGCGGCGATACGATCGACAAGTCGCTGCAGGAACAGGTCAAGGAGCTGCGCGAACAGGTGAAAGACATGATCGGCGGCTTGAACGACGAGCTGTTCATGCGCTCGCCGGATCAGTTCGCGGCGGAACTGCAAGAATCGGCGCCGTACATGGAAACGCTGGCCGAGCTAGTGGACCAGTTCGGCACAAGGTTCGAGGCGGCCAAGCTGGAGAAAGGGCTGATCGATTTCGGCGATATGGAGCATTACTGCCTGCGCATCTTGCGCGACAGCTCCTCGACGCCCGAACGGATGGCGCCATCGCCGGCGGCGATGGAATACCAGCAGCAGTTCGACGAGATTCTGCTCGACGAGTACCAGGATACGAACATGGTGCAGGAGGCGATCGTTTCGCTGATCAGCCGCCCGGGCAAGGGCAACCGCTTCATGGTCGGCGACGTCAAGCAGAGCATTTACCGGTTCCGGTTGGCGGAGCCGGGCTTGTTTCTGCGCAAGTATAAGTCGTATCTAACGGCCGGTGAAGTACCTGTGGCGGCAGACGAATCAGGTGAAGAAGCTTCGTCAGATTCGGAGCATGCGGAAGCGGAATACGGCGTGCGCATCGACTTGGCGCGAAACTTCCGCAGCAGGCAAGAGGTCGTGGACGGCGTCAATGAAGTTTTCCGTGCCATCATGCGCGAGCGAGCGGCCGAAATGGACTATGACGCGCGCGCGGAGCTTGTATGCGGCGCATCATATCCGGCGGCGAACGACGGCGGGCCGCCGGAACGTTACGCGGTGGAGTTTGCGGTGCTCGATCGGGGCGGCAGCGACGACGGGGAAGAACGGGGCGATTCCGATCATGACGCTTCCGGCCAGGAGACCGCTGAGAGTGAATTGCCTCCGGAAAGTCCGGAGGAGCTCCAGACCGTGCAATTGGAAGCACGCTGGATCGCAAGGCAGATCCTTCGCCTGAAGGGGATGGCCGCAGAAGGCGCAGGCGCGGAAGATCCGTTCCTCGTGTATGACGGCAAGAAAGGCCGCAAACGGCCGCTCGCTTGGCGGGATATCGTTATTCTGCTGCGGGCGGACAAACAGTGGGCGCCGGTTATTATCGAAGAACTGCAGCAGCAGGGCATTCCGGCTTACGCGGAGCTGAGCAGCGGGTATTTCGAAGCGACGGAGGTCGAGACGATGCTCTCGCTCCTGCGCGTGATCGACAACCCGTATCAGGACATTCCGCTCGCCGGGGCGCTTCGTTCGCCGATCGTCGGCTTGTCGGCGGAAGAACTGGCTTTGATCCGAATCGCGGGCGGGCGCGTGTCGTACTTCGAAGCGGTGCGCAAGGCCGCGGACGATCACTTGGCGCCGGAAGAAACGAGACGCAAACTGAGCCGTTTCCTGGATGCGCTCGAAGATTGGCGGAATGAAGCCCGGCAAGGTTCATTGGCCGACTTGCTGTGGCGGATTTACCGGGAAACGGGCTATTACGACCTGGTCGGCGGCATGACGGGGGGCTTGCAGCGTCAAGCCAACTTGCGCGCGCTGCATGACCGTACCCGTCAATACGAGGCGACTACGCTGCGCGGGCTGTTCCGCTTCCTCCGGTTTATCGACCGGATGCGGGACGGCGGCGGCGATCTCGGGACGGCGCGCGCGCTGGGCGAGCAGGAAGACGTCGTGCGCATAATGTCCATCCACAAGAGCAAGGGGCTGGAATTTCCCGTCGTATTCGCGGCAGGACTCGGCAAATCGTTTAACCGCCGAGACCTGCATAGTCCGTTTCTGATGCATAAGCAGCTTGGTTTCGGTCCGCGTTACGTCGATACGGAACTGCGGGTCGCCTATCCGACGTTACCGTACTTGGCGATCAAGCAGCGGCTTGCGATGGAGTCGCTGGCGGAAGAAATGCGAATTCTGTACGTCGCGCTGACAAGGCCGAAGGAGAAAATGTTCCTCGTCGGCACCGTTGCCAACGCCGAGAAGCAGCTGCAGCGCTGGCAAACCGCGCTTGACGCGGAAGGGCGGCTGCCTGATTTCCGGATCGCCGGCGCCGCGCGGTTTCTGGATTGGCTCGGGCCGCTGGCGATGGGAGCGGGAATATCCATGTCGGTCGAACAGTCGTCCGCATTCGAAATCGGAGACGAAGCGGGCGCAATGGACTTGCCGGGTGCAGCGGATAGCGGCATTCCCATAAGCGAAGCGAACGCCGAGAGCATGGATGGCGAAGCCGAGACGGATTTAGCGTCGGGCGAGCCGATCGTAATCGGTTCGGAGCAGGCAGCCGCACCGGAAGGAACGGTTGTGCCTTTCGGCGACTGGCGGACCTCTGTCATTCCTGCGAGCCTGCTTGGTTTGGAGGCAGCGGCAGGCGCGGAGACGGACGAAGCGGCAAGAGCCGCATTCGAAGCGCGCATGAATGCCGTCCAGCAGCTCGCGCTCATCGATGAAGAAGCGGATCCTGAATGGGCCGCCGAGATCGATCGTCGTCTTAGCTGGAGCTACCCTTACGCGCAAGCCTCATTGACCGCCGCCAAAACGTCGGTGACGGAGATGAAACGGCTCCACGCGGAGACGGGGATGGACGAAGAAGCTTTGCTGCTCCCGGAGCTTGCGGGCATGGATGGAGCAGGGGGCCTGGCTGAAGCTGATTTCGATTTGGCGGATGATCCGATCACGGATAACGTTACTTTGGCCGTGGACCAGGCGATTATCGGGAACGACGAGTCCATGTCGGCAGAGCCGGTTTTGGAGTCGGAAACGGCAGTCGATCAGCTGGATTTGTTCAGCTTTGATTTTGCGCAGCCGGAGCTGCCGGCAGCGGAAGCGAAGCTCGAACAAACCGGCGCCGTGGAACGCGCGGACGGCGGCGGAGAGTATACGTTCCGGCTGCGTCGTCCGAAGTTCATGGAAGAAGCTGCGCTTACCGCCGCAGAGCGGGGAACGGTGAGCCATCTGGTCATGCAGCATATTCCGCTATCCGAAGACGGCGTGACCGAGAAGACGATCACGGACGTGATCGAAGGGCTGGTGGCGCGGCGGATGCTCTCGAAGCAGCAGGCGGAAGCCGTGGATGCTGCGGGAGCGGCGGCCTTCTTCGAGGAAGAGGTCGGCCGGCGCCTGCTCGAAGCGCCCTGGGTGAGACGCGAAACGCCGTTCAGCTGCACGCTGCCGGCTTCCCGCGTCTACCCGGGCATGTCCGAAAGCATCGGGGCAGAGCCGATTCTGATTCAAGGGGTTATCGACTGTCTGTTCGAGGACGAACGGGGACTCGTGCTGTTGGATTACAAAACCGACCGCGTCCGTGCGGGTCGCTGGGAAGAGGCGGCCGAACGCCACCGTTTCCAGCTGACGCTCTATGCAGAGGCGATCGCCGGCATCCTCGGCCGCAAGGTCGACGAATGTTACGTGTTTTTCCTTGACGGCGGCAAAGCCGTCAAGCTGTTTTAATCATGGGACGGGGGAACGAATTATTATGCGTATATTGCACACGGCCGACTGGCATTTCGGACGTTCGTTGGAAGGCCGCAGCCGCATCGAGGAACAGGCGGCATTCGTCGACGAACTCGCATCCATCGTAAAAGACGAAAGCATCGACCTCATTCTGCTGGCCGGCGACGTGTACGATTCCGTCAATCCGCCTGCGGCGGCGGAGGGGCTGTTCTACGACGCCGTCGCGCGCCTCGCGGACGGCGGCAAGCGTACGATCGCCGTGATCGCCGGCAACCACGATCATCCCGACCGCGTGTCCGCTTCCGCGCCGCTTGCCGCGCGCAGCGGCATTCGGCTCGTCGGCATGCCGACGGACAAGCCGCTCGTTATCGACGTTGCGCGTACCGGCGAGCAGGCGGTCATCGCCGCGCTCCCGTATCCGTCCGAGTCGCGGCTGCGCGAGCTGCTGAGCGAGGCGACGGATGAAGGTCAGCTTCGCAGCGCGTATTCGGAACGGGTCGGCCGGCTGATGGCCCAGCTTGGGACGGCTTTCCGCAGCGATACCGTCAACTTGGCGATGAGCCATATTTACGTGCTTGGCGGGCTGGAGACGGATTCCGAGCGGCCGATTCAGATCGGCGGCGCCTATACGGTGGATCCGTCGGCATTGCAAATCGGGGCGCAGTACGTGGCGCTAGGTCATTTGCATCGCCCGCAGCGGGTCGCCGGCGACGAAACGATGCGCTACAGCGGTTCGCCGCTCGCTTACAGTTTCTCGGAAGCGAATTATGCCAAAGCGGTCACGGTCTTCGACGCTTCTCCCGGTCAACCTGTTGTCCCGCGGCAGATCCACTTAAGCTCCGGGCGGCCGCTCGTGCAGTGGAACGCCAAAGGAGGCATTGCCGAAGTGCATAGCTGGCTGGAGGAAGGACGGGACGCCAGGGCGTGGATCGACCTCAGCATCCATATGTCCGAAGCGATGACGCTGCAGCAGATCCAGCAGCTGCGCAAGCAGCACGAGGGGCTCGTTCATATCCGCCCCGTCTATCCGGAAATGGAAGACCTGATCGAGCTTGATGCCCGGTCCCGCGAGCAATTGCCGGCCGAGGAGCTGTTCCGCCGTTTCTTCTCGCGCCAGACGGGCGGAGGAGAGCCGGATGCGGAGACGGTTCGATTGTTTCTGGAGCTGATCGCGGAAGAGGATGATGCGCCGAGCGTCGCCGAAGACGCGGACGGCATCGAAGTTCAAGCGGGAGGTGAAGGCGCATGAAGCCGATTTTACTTCGATTGAGCGGCTTGCAGAGTTACCGCGAAGCGCAGGAGGTTGATTTCGAGCGGCTGTGCGAAGCGGGCGTCTTCGGCATCTTCGGTCCTACGGGCAGCGGCAAATCCAGCATTCTGGATGCCGTGACGCTGGCTCTCTATGGGAAAGTCGAGCGTGCCGCCAACGGTACGCAAGGCATTATGAATCAGGCGGAGAAAACGCTGGCCGTCGCGTTCACGTTCGATTTGGAAGGCGGCGGGGAGCGGAAACGGTTCCGCGTGGAACGGCAGTTCAAGCGCGGCGGCGACGTGTCCGTCAGCAATACGCTGAGCCGCTTCGTGGAAGTGACGGAAGCCGGCGACGTCGTCATCGCGGACAAGCTGGCGGACGTGACGCGCTGCGTGGAAGCCCAGATCGGGCTGAACATGCAGGACTTCACGCGCGCGGTCGTGCTCCCGCAAGGGAAGTTCGCGGAATTTCTGTCGCTGACCGGCAAGGACCGCCGCTCGATGCTGCAGCGGCTGTTCCGTTTGGAACGGTTCGGCGACGGGCTGGCGCTGAAGCTCAGCCAGCGCATGAAAGCGGCGGAAGCCGCGCTGCAGGAGGCGGCGGCCGAGCAGCTTGGCCTCGGCGACGCTTCGGCTGCCGCGGTGGATGCGGCGGCGGCCCGCCACCGCGAAGCGGCTGCCGCAGCCGCTGAGGCACGGGCTCTGTTCGCGGAAGCGGATCGGCTGCACGCGGAGCGTGCGCAGGTGCGCGAGCGGCTGGCGGAGCTGCGCGAGAAGGAAGCGCTGCACGCGAAGCTGCAGGCGGAAGCGCCGCTCGTGGCGGAGCTGGAGCGCGAGCTGCAGCGCCTCGCGGCAGCAGAGCGGCTGCTGCCGGCGCTGCGTGCCGCAGGCACCGCCGAAGCGGCGCTGCGCGCTGCCGCTTCGCGCCGCGAGGCTGCCGCGCTGGCGCATGCCGCGCGGCATGCCGAGGCCGAGGCCGCGGCCGCCGCGTGGTCGGCGGCCGCAGCCGAGGCCAAGGCTGGCGAGCCGCGGCTTCTGCTGCGGCTCGACCAGCTCGCGGGCGCGCAGCGCCTCGAGGGCGAAGCCGCCGAATTGGCGGCGGGCATCGCTCTCGTTGCGCAGCGCGCAGGCGAAGCCGCGGATAAGCAGCGCAGCTTCGGCGAGCAAGCCGCGAAGGCCCAGGAGATGCTGGGCCGCGCGACGGCGAAGCAGACCGAGCTGCGCGAGGAGCTGAAGGCCGTCGAGCTGACCGCCGCGGACCGGGAACGGCGCAGCGGCATGACGAAGCGGCTGCAGCAATTCAACGGGCTGTCCGCGCAAACGGAGACGGCACGCAAGGAGCGGGACGCCTCTGCGGTTCAGCGCGACAACGCGGGACGAGCGCAGGAAACCGCCGAGAGCGAGCATCGATTGGCCTATGCGGCTTTAACCGCGCAAGCGGAACAATTGCTTCCGGTACGAAGCCTGCTCGATTACGTGAGCGGCAAGCTGCTAGCCGCATCCAATGTCATTCCGGCGTGGACGGAACGCGTCAGACAAGGACAGCGGGAGCAGCAGCGCATGCAGCTGGCCGCTCAATTGGCCGCGGATCTCAAGGACGGGGATCCATGTCCCGTTTGCGGCTCCTGCGACCACCATGGGCGTCACGCTTTGCCGAGCGCGGCGGATGAAGCGGCGGATTCGCAGCTTCTTGCTTGGGAGGAGCTCAGCGGCGGCTTCCGTCAGCTGCAGCTGACGCTTTCCCCGCTGCAAGCGAAAGCGGAATCGACGATGGAACGTTTGCTCGAAACGCTGCAAGAAGCCGGGCGCGGCCATGTAGACGCCAGCCCGGAGAGCGATGCGGAGCTGCGCATTCAGCAGTTCCGACTGCCGGAAGCGGCGGCTGCGGCCGAAACCTTGCTCCCGGCCGGCGCCGAGGCAAGCCTGGAGGCACCGGATCCGGATGGATCAGCACTGCCGGAGGACGCGCTGGCGCATTACAAACAAGTGCTTTCCGCGATGCAGGAACTGGTTTCGTCGAACGGACAGCAGCTCTCCGCAAGCGAGAAGACGGCCGCATCTGCCCGAACGCGCTTCGCGGATGCGGAACGCCGCCGGGAACAAAGCGCGGCGGCATATGCGACGCAAGAAGCGTTGGCCGTTCGCGCTCAGGCGCAATTCGACCATTGCGAACAAGAACGCGGCAGCGAGCTCGCCGGCTGGGCGGCTCAGTTCGGTCCAGAGCTGCAGCCGCATACGGCGGAGGAAACGCTGCAGGAGCTTGACCGCCGCGAAGCCGCTGCCGACGAGCTGCGCACCCGTTTGGAGGTCAGCGTCACCTACATCGAGGATACGGCCCGCAAGCAGCAGGAGAACGGCAGGCTGGCCCAAGAGGCACAGATAGAAGCTGTCGAGCTGGCAGCGACACTCTCTGCGCGGCAGCAGCAGCTGGCCGAGAAACAACAGCAGTTGACTGCCGTTACGGACGGTCAGCCTGCAGCCGGGCTAATCCGGGATGCAGAGCAGGAGCTTGGCTCTCTCCGTGCACGGAACGCGCAGCTGTCGCAGAGCCATGAGGCGGCCCAACAGGCGCTTCAGCAAGCGGCCGAGCTGCGGACCGGGGCGGCGGAAACGGAACGCGCCGCCGATGAGCGGCAGCGCGAAACCGCAAGCGATTTGGCGTCTGCGCTGGAACGCTCGCCGTTCGCGCACGCGGAAGAGGCGGCTGCGCTGGAGCCGCTGCTGGCGCAGCAAGCGGCAATCGCGGATAACATTGCGCGGCATCGCGAGTCAGAGCAGCAGATTGCGGCTCAGATCCGTTTGCTGATCGACCAGCTCGGCGGCCGAACGTTAACCGAGGAAGAGTGGCAGAACTCGATCGCGGCTCTGCAGCGCTTGAAGGCGGAGAACGAGCTGAACCTTCAGGTGGCCGCGAAAGCGGAACGGGACTTGGAATCGCTGCGCGGCAAGCAAGAGCGCTGGAATGAGCTGGAGAGTAAGCGGCTGGACATGGAACGTCTGGCCGGCAGGCTGAAATCGCTGCAAACCGTGTTCCGGGGCAACGCGTTCGTGGAATACGTGGCGGAGGAGCAGCTCGTCCAAGTGTGCAGAGCGGCATCGGAGCGGCTCGGTTTCCTGACCAAGCGGCGCTACGCGCTGGAGGTCGACTCCGGCGGCGGATTCGTTATACGCGACGACGCGGGCGGCGGGGTTCGCCGCCCGGTATCCACGCTTTCCGGCGGGGAGACCTTCTTGGCCTCGCTCGCGCTGGCACTGGCGCTGTCGAGCCAAATCCAGCTGCGGGGAAAATACCCGCTGCAGTTCTTCTTCCTCGACGAAGGCTTCGGTACCCTCGATCCCGAGCTGCTGGACACGGTTATTACCGCGCTCGAGAAACTGCATCACGAAACGCTGGCGGTCGGCGTCATCAGCCATGTGCCGGAGCTTCGGTCGAGGCTGCCCCGCAGGCTGATCGTCACGCCTTCGGAGCCGTTCGGCAAAGGAAGTTCGGTCGAGCTCGAGACGATGTGACGGATCTGTTAACGTTGCCTGCCCCCGGTTGATTTCTACGTGCGAAACCGCTAACGTAGGGAAGAGAATGCCGACGGTACGGGCTGTGAGCCGGATCCCATGGCGGAACAATCGATTTAGGGGGCAGCTTAGTGGAAGAACCGCGGACAAAACGGCCGATTTTTACGCCGATCGTACTAATTTTGCTGACATTCAGCTTGATCGGCAACGTGTTTTTATACTCCGAAACGATTCAAAACGATCAGACAGACCGTGTCAGCCAAGGGACTGAAATCATACAGTCGGGCAATGCAGCCATAGCATTCATGAACCAAGCAGCCGCGCAGACGGAAGCGCTCGTGACCGCGTCGGATATCGCCGCTCGGATGACTTCCAAGAGCGGACTGCTAGCCGCATACCGCCAAAGCGGGTCCGTGACGGATTTCATTCAGGAAGCCGAAGATGTGAACGGCAAGCCATTCCCGACGGCCAAGGGCGGAGCGACCGAGTTCTTGGACCAGACGCTTGCGTCGCTGCAAGCGATCGGCAATCACGAAGGACCGCTCACGGCGGAGGAGAAGACCTACCTGCAAGGGCTGCACCAAGTGTTTGACGCCTGCAAAAAGGAATTGTCTGCCTTCCAGCACGATACGATCAACCAGGAGCAGTCGCTGTTGATTTTAGTCGACAAGCAATGGCCGCAAATCGCAGGCAAGCTTCTTGAGCAAATGAAACCGGCGGATCACGCCTTTAAAGGCTGATCGCCTGATATAACCAAAGACAGCTGAATTCCCGCCCGCTGCAGGGAGAGCCGGCTATTGCTATTGATAAAGAGAAACCCGCGTTTTTATACCAACGCGGGTTTCTCTTTTGTCTTTATGCACGTCAAGCGTAATGCGCGTAATGCGAAAGGCTAACCTTATACCCGAACCGGAACCTCTTTCAAAATCAGCTCCGCCGCATGACGTCCGCTCGAGAACGAGCGCTCGGCCAGCTCGCCTTTGCCTTCGCAGCCGTCTCCGCAGAAGTAGAACGGCATGTTCTCGATCCGGACCGGCAGCAGCTTGTTGGTCGCGATGTTTTTGACGCTTTGCACCATGGCTTTCTTGGATACGCGCTTGACGGCGACGGCATCGCGCCAGCCGGGGTAGTGACGGTCGAAGAGCGCTTCCATCTGCTGCGTCCGTTCTTCCAGATACGCCTTGCGGTCGCCTTCGCCGCCGGCATTCTCGTCGCTCAGATAGGCAATTCCCTGAAGCAGCTGGCCGCCATCCGGCACGAGCGTGTGGTCGGTAGCGGATACGTCGGAAATGAACATTTTATGGTTCATGTCGCTGATGTAGCTGAACGGACGGGCGACGACAGTGCTTAAGCCGACGTCATAGACCATCACTTCGGTCGCGGTATTGTTCTCGTAAGGCTCGAGGAAAGGCTCCCAAGGCGTTCCGCGGAGCAGTTTGACGACTTGCTGCACGGGCATGGCGAACACGACGCGATCGAAGGATTCTTCGCGCGCTTTCGTCCTCAGCACGTACTTGCCGTGATCGTACTGGATGCTATCCACGCCTTCCTGCAGAGCGATCGTCCAGCGGCCAGCCAGATCAATTTTGTCGCGGAGCTGATTGGTAATGACGGCCCAGCTGCCCAGCACGTAATTAACGGGCCGCTGCGATAGAAATAGATTGTGATAATACTCGCTGATAACGGTGCCGGGCACGCGGCGCGCATCTTCGGGCGCGATGAAGAAATTGCTGCATACCAAGTGCTCCCACAGTTCCTTGACGTTCTCGCCGGCTCCGGACTCCGCCAAGTAATCGCCCAGCGTTGCATAATGTTTGATTTGATGAATATTTGCGATGATGGCCGTGATTTCCCCTACGAACCGAACCTTCTGCATCGTGCTCAAAATATCCGTTTTGACTAGATTAACGAAATCAAGCGGCGCCGGCGTCAAATGCAGCCCTTTCTCGTACATGACCTTCCGTTTGTCTACTTGCTTGCTGCTGAAACGCAAATGCAATTCGCGCTCCATGCCGGAGAGGGTATGGCGGTCTAGACCGTAAATCGCGTGCGCGCCGTAGTTGAGCGTAAAACCGGCCTTCTCGTACGTAAACGCCCGTCCGCCAAGCTGCGGACTGCGTTCGAACAGCACGCCTTGTATGTCTGGCTGCTCCGATAAATAAGCGGCTGCCGTCAGTCCGGCCAAACCGCCTCCGATAATCGCCACTTTCATATCGTTCGTCTCCCCCTAAAATCGATGGCCTCCATGTCCTGGCACAGCTGCTTTCCAGCTTGACGAGCGGCTCGTCTTTTCCAGCTGCAGCGTCCGTTCGGCGCTGCGATGATTACAATTATAAACAAGGCTATTTTGCCAATCCATCTCATTTTAGACTGATAGACTCCTCAAAACGGCATCGATCGCGTCTGGGCGAACGCCTATTTTGCGTGTCCATAGGCGCCATTTGCCTACGGGCGAATATCATGAAATAAGAGTGAAGGAGGTCATGTTGAGCATGGAGAAGAAGGTGTCAACATCCCCGGTTGGCAAAGGTTCCAAGGGCACGGCCACATCCCCGGCAGGCAAAAAATCGACAGGCGCGACAGGCAAGAAGTCCACTGGCGCGGTTAATTCCCCGCCTGTGAAGAAGCCTACGGGCCAAAAAACCGTCACGCCGCCGGAACATAAGCACGTGATCAAAAATTGGTGTCACGACAATATGCATCGGTACGTCCTGGCCCATACGCATGACGGCTATTGCTGCGACGGATTCGTAGAATATATCGACGACGAAGTCGTATGCCTCGCGGTTCCGCACTGCGGCAGCACCGACCGCGCATTTTTCCCGGGACCATTCTACCCGCAGCTGTATCCGTATCCGTTCTTTCCGCGCGGCCGATTCTACCGGCAAGTATTCCCGCTTACGGCGCTCCTCGGCTTGTCGCTCCTGCCGTTCTATTGAGCCCCCGCAGCATGTGCGGCATCCCGCCTTCATGAACCAGCGTGACTATACGTGGCGCTGGTTCGCGGCATTGGACTTGCCGGCCGTTTTTCGTTATTATGGAGCGTAGAGGATTTCATTTCGAAGGGGAGGAAGGTGAAGCATGGATTGTATTTTTTGTAAAATCATCGAAGGCAGCATTCCGTCGAAGAAAGTTTTCGAGAATGAACGCATCGTTGCCTTTCACGACATTCAGCCTGCTGCGCCTGTACATATTCTGATTATCCCGAAGAAACATATCCCGACCATGAACGACGTCACGGCGGAAGACGATGCGCTGATGGCGGAATTGTTCGCGGTCGCCCGTCAACTCGCACAGGAGCTCGGCATTGCCGAATCCGGTTACCGGCTGGTCAATAACGTGAATTCAGACGGTGGACAAGTTGTTTACCATCTGCATCTGCATTTGCTCGGCGGCGCGAAATTGAAGGGTTTAAACTAAAGGGCAAAAAATAGCATGTCCTTTCGAGTTGACACTGGCTTTCCTCATCAACTATAATTAAATTTGATGAACCGTGTTAACTTTCTTGGACGGTCTGATTCGGAGGGAGGGAAAACTGGTGTCTGAAACAAAAGTTCGCAAAAACGAGACGATCGATGCTGCACTCCGCCGCTTCAAACGTACCATCGCAAAGGATGGCGTATTGGCCGAGGTGAAGAAACGCAAGCATTATGAGAAGCCTAGCGTGAAGCGTAAGTTGAAGTCCGAGGCTGCGCGCAAGAGAAAGTTTTAGGAGGATCCTTCCACAATGAACCTTAGCGAACGATTGAACGACGATATGAAGCAGGCGATGAAGAGCCAAGAGAAGTTCAAGCTCTCTACGATTCGGATGATTCGTTCGTCCATCAAGAATCAAGAGATTGAACTGAAACGACCGCTTGAAGATGCCGAAGTGCTTGATATTCTAAGTCGTGAGGTCAAACAACGTAAAGATTCCCTCCAAGAATTTGAGAAAGCCGGCCGCGATGATCTTGCGAAAGATGTCGCAGCAGAAATTGAAATTATTAGTGTATACCTGCCTCAGCAGCTGACCGAAGAAGAGATCAAGTCGATTGTTCAGCAGACCATCCAGGAAACCGGTGCTTCTTCGAAAGCCGAGATGGGGAAAGTCATGAGCGCACTTTTACCGAAAGTTAAAGGGCGTGCTGATGGTAAACTAGTAAACACATTTGTGCAGCAATTTCTGCAATAACATAGGCTGACAGCCAAACACTCCTCCTTGCGGGGGAGTGTTTTTTCGTTTTTCCTCCAGCGTGAAAAAGGTTGACACAGCGTCTTTAGGTGGGTGACAATTGGTCTAACCTAGAGAAACGAGGCCTCTTCGCTCATGCTGCGTAATTGGAAAGTGATTTTATTATTGGCAATTCCTTCTTTAGTTTCTTTTGCAAGCGCTACCGTCGTCGGCACAATCAACCTCATTATTGTCGGTCAGCTCGGCTCGCTCATTATCGCGATCGTCGGCGTGTCAAACATTATTATGTACAATGCGTTCGCGCTTTTCTCGGGCATCGGGCATACGGTCAATTATTTGGTCGCCCAAAACCACGGCGCCGGAGACATGAAGCGGGGCATTCAACGCACTTACATCGCCATGTACATGTGCTTGGCCTTCGCAGTGCTGATCGCGCTTGTCGGCTTCATTGGAGCCGACGACGTACTTCGTTGGACCGGAGGATCGAAAGAACTGGTCCATACGGGAAGCTTTTATTTGGAACTCCGTTTCTATGCCATGTCGTTCGGGATAATCAATTTCGCCTTTCACGGGTTTCTGCGCGGCATCGGCGCGACCAAGATGTCGATGATCGTCTCGCTGATGGCGAATATCCCGATTCTAACCCTTACCTACTTGCTGACCTACGGTAAGCTGGGATTGCCGGAGCTTGGATTAAAGGGTGCCGGGTATGCCACGCTAATTGGCGAATGCACGCAAACGCTCATTTGCGCCTTCATCTTCTTCGTCATCTTGAACAAGAAATTCCAAACCCGCAAATATATGACGCTGGCGTTCAAATGGGTGGAAATGAAGCTGATCATGATGGAAAGCGGCAAGCTGGGCATGCAGGAGTTCTCGCTCAGTCTCTCGATGTATATTTTCACCGCCTTCGTCGCCCGCCTAGGGGATCAGGCATTGGCTGCCAACGAGGTCGCGCTGAGCATCATGTCATTCGGGTTTATGCCTGCGTTCGCTTTCGGCTCGACTGCAACCATTCTCGTCGGGCAGTATGTGGGCAAAGGCACGCCGCTGCTCGGCCGCAGGGTCGGAACGGATACGGCCATTCTCGGTTCGATCTTTCTTGTTTTGCTCGGAACCGGAGAATTTATATTCGCCGATCAAATTACGCATATGTATACGGACGATGCTAAAGTGTATGAAATGGCTGCTTACCTCATCAAAGCATCCGCGTATTTGCAAATTTTCGACGGGCTGCTCAATTTCTATGCGGGCGGGCTGCGCGGAATCGGCGATACGACGTTCCTGCTCCGGATTTCGTTCATCGTCAGCTGGCTGCTGTTCGTGCCGCTGGCGTATCTGTTCATTTTCGTCTTCCACTGGGGCAGCATGGGGGCATGGCTTGCGCTGTACTCGTTCTTGATGGTCTTCGGCATCGCCATCATGGTTCGTTTTTACCGGACGGACTGGACGGCGGTGCGGCTGAAAGAAGCGGTGCATGCTTAGTTGAAACATTTCCGGGCCGCACGCGTACAAGAGGATTAGGTTACATCGTTTGTAAAATAGCGCATAGGAGGGACTACCGTGGGGCAATTCGGTCGGCGGAAACTCAACTGGCTGCTGTCCGTCGTCATGTTGGCAGGATTTATGTTTACGGGAGCGGCTGCATCGGCAGAAAGCGCGTCAACGGACGCGTCGGCAGGCTCTACCGTTTACGTCATCGATGCGGACAGATCCGTGGCATCCGGTCTCTATCAGCACTTGAAACGAGCGTACGACGATGCCGAAGAGGCTAAAGCAAGCCGGGTGCTGCTCGTCTTGAACACGCTTGGCGGCGAGGTCGGAAGCGCGCTGGATATCGGCGAACTGATTCGCGAAAGCAAGATCCCAACGACTGCGTACGTGCAAGGAAAAGCGGTATCGGCGGGCACCTACATTGCGCTGAATGCGCAGCAGATCGTCATGGAGCCGGGAAGCACGATCGGCGCGGCGGCCGTCGTGGACCAGAACGGAACGTTAATCGACAATCCGAAGACGGTGTCGTACTGGACGGAGACGATGAAATCCGCTGCGGAGCTCAATGGCCGGGATCCCGACATCGCGGCGGCCATGGTCAATCCTTCGCTTAAGATCGAGCTCAAAGCGCTCGGCCGCACGAAAGCAGCGGGAGAAGTGCTGACCCTCTCCGCACAGGAAGCGGTTAAAGCGGGCTACGCGGAGTATACGGCGGCGACAGTGGACGAGGCGCTGAACGGGCTTCATCTGGATCAGCCGAATATCGTTCATTATGAATCGGGCGTCATGGAGAAGATCGGCGATTTTCTGACGAATCCGGTCGTGATGACGATTCTGTTGATTATCGGCATTGCCGGCGTCGCCATCGAATTTATGGTGCCTGGCTTCGGAGCGCCCGGTATTGCCGGATTGCTCGCCTTCATCCTGTACTTCTTCGGACATTACGTGTCGGGGTTTGCCGGGTTCGAAGACGTGGCGCTCTTCATTGCAGGGCTGCTCCTGCTCGTCTCGGAATTCTTTATTCCGAGTTTTGGCATTCTAGGTGTGCTGGGAGCCGCTTCCTTAATATCCGGCGTGCTTCTGGCTGCTCCGAATCCGAAGTCCGCGCTGCTCTCGCTGGTGGCAGCGGTCATCATCGCGGCGGTTATCGTGTTCATCGTTGCCAAGCGTTTCGCGCATAAGGGAGTATGGAATAAATTCATCCTGCGCGATCAGCTTACCAACGATAAAGGCTACCGTTCGTCGGTGAACAAAGCAGATTATATTGGCATGCACGGCGTTGCCGTTTCGCCATTGCGTCCGGCGGGGACGGCGAAACTCGGCGAAGCTCGTGTCGACGTTGTGACGCGGGGCGAGTTTATTCCGCTGAATGCGGAGATCATCGTTATTCAAGTGGAAGGCACTCGCGTCGTCGTCAGGCAGACAAACGAGAACGAATAAGATTTTGGAGGGGATAGTTTGACTTTAGATCCTGCAGTAACCGTGATAATCATTGTTGTCTTGGCGATCATCGCCATTTCCGTATTTCTAAGCTTCTTCCCGATCATGCTCTGGATTTCCGCGCTGGCATCGGGCGTGCGCGTCGGCATTATTACGCTCGTAGCTATGCGTTTGCGGCGTGTCGTGCCAAGCCGAATCGTCAATCCGCTCATTAAGGCGACGAAGGCTGGTCTCGGATTAACGATCAACCAACTGGAGAGCCATTTCCTCGCCGGCGGTAACGTTGACCGCGTCGTCAATTCCCTGATCGCGGCGCAGCGCGCCAATATCGAACTTGAATTCGAACGGGCTGCGGCGATCGACTTGGCCGGCCGCGACGTGCTCCAAGCGGTACAGATGAGCGTAAACCCGCGCGTTATCGAAACCCCAACCGTTGCCGCAGTCGCGAAGAACGGGATTGAAGTGAAAGTTAAAGCGCGTGTTACCGTCCGTGCCAACATTGAGCGGCTTGTCGGCGGCGCCGGCGAAGAAACGATTATTGCCCGCGTAGGCGAAGGGATCGTTACGACGGTCGGTTCCTCGGAATCGCATAAGGACGTGCTTGAAAATCCGGATTTGATCTCGCGCACGGTGCTTGGCAAAGGACTCGATGCCGGAACGGCTTTCGAAATCCTGTCGATCGATATCGCGGACGTTGACGTAGGCAAAAACATCGGTGCGCATTTGCAAACGGAGCAAGCCGAGGCGGATAAGCGAATCGCGCAAGCGAAAGCAGAAGAACGCCGCGCGATGGCCGTTGCGCAGGAACAGGAAATGAAAGCCCGCGTTATCGAGATGCGCGCGCTCGTCGTCGAGTCGGAGTCCCAAGTTCCGCTTGCGATGGCTGAAGCGCTCAAACAAGGAAAGATCGGCGTGCTGGACTATATGAATTTCAAAAATATCGAAGCGGATACGAGCATGCGCAATTCCATCGGCAAAGGCGACGGCACCGAGAAAGAAGACGGAAGGTAATGGCTGAATGCCGTAACCAACAATTCCGCGTGCCGGAGGTGAACGCATGGAAGAACTCCTGAAGCTGTTATTTTCGAATTTCTATATCGTGGTCATCATCGTGGGCTTCTTGCTGACGATGTTGAACAAGGCGCGCGGGAAACAAAATCCAGGCCAGAACCGGATGCCTACGTTTGGCGGCGGGACGGCCGACCGTCCACAGGCCAGCCGGCTTGACCAGCGGCAGCCGCAGCCGGAACGCCCGCAGCATATTCCTGCAGGGCAGCCGCAGCGGCCATCGCAGCGCGATAACGCCCAGCGCAGGCAGACAGCGCCCGCGCAGTCCGGCGTGTATCAATCGCAGCGCGAACTGACTTCCGGCGAAGGGGAGAGCATGGAAATGCCCGTGGCCGGCACCTTAACGCGTGCATTGGAGGCACAAAGGCTCGAGGAATCGAAACCGAAGGCGCCAGCGGGCTCCCTGTCCGGGAAGGCCGCTCCGAGCGGGACGGACACCGATCCGTTTCGCATGCCGCAAGGCGACCAGCTGCGACAGGCCTTCATTATGGCCGAGGTGCTTGGACCGCCTAGATCCAAGCGGCCCTTGCGTCAGAAATAACCAAAGCTTAGAAGCATCTGCCCGATTTCGGGCAGGTGCTTTTTTGCATGGTGCAAGTTTCTTGTTCGTCTTTCCGATTTCTCATATTTCCGGCGGCCGCCGCATAGTTTGGTACAGTACGGGAAGGGGGCCTCTGCCTGGATGCGCCGCATAAATCGCAAACTTCGAAAACTGGCTGCCGATTTGCTGGATCTGCCGCAGGACGTCGTTATGGATTTGCCCCGTGTTACGATGATCGGCGACCGGCAGTTGTATATTGAAAACCATCGCGGCGTCTTGCATTTCTCGAGCGATAAGCTGCGACTCGCGCTCAGCAAGGGAGAGCTCGAAGTGACCGGCAGCGATCTGGTCATCCGAACGATATGGACGGAAGAAGTCTTCGTGGAAGGCGTCATTAAAAATATCGAGGTGCGGGAATAAGGGGGAAGAAGAGCATGGATGCCACATGGATGCATTGGCTGCGCGGTTACGTCACCATCGCCGTACGCGGCCAAGGGATCGAGAGGCTTGTGAATGAGGCGCTTGCGGATGGGCTGCAGCTGTGGTCCATTCGCAGAACGAAGGATGGCGGGATGATGTGCAACGTCATCGTCAGCGATTTCTTCCGGCTGCGCCCGTTATTGAAACGGACAGGCTGCCGGCTGCATGTCCATGATCGGATGGGCCTTCCATTCTGGCAGCTGCGTTTGCGGAAGCGCATTTTTTTTGCGGCGGGGCTCGTCCTCTTCTTCATCGGCATGTATTTGTTGTCTTCGCTGGTATGGTCCATCGACGTGCAGGGCAATGACAAGCTGTCCGAAGAACAAATCCTGCAGGCGGCGAAATCGGAAGGGCTGTATCCTTTTCAATGGTCGTTCCGGCTGCAGGAGGCATCGGACTTATCGAAGCATCTTGCTCAGAAGCTGCCAGGAGCGGCGTGGATCGGCGTGGAGAAGCGGGGGACGCATATTACGATCCGCGTCGTGGAATCCAAGACGCCGGCCGCTAGGCCGCTTATGAATCCGCGCCATCTGGTTGCCTCGACGGATGCGGTCATCACGAAAGTGATGGCGGAGTCCGGGCGTCCCGTCGTGAAGCCCAATATGAAGGTCAAACAGGGCGATGTTCTAATCTCGGGTTTGCTGGGGGACGAGACCAATGGCAAGGCGGTCGTCGCGAAAGGCGTCGTCAAGGGCCTCGTATGGCATGAATACGACATCGTGTCCCCGCTTACGCGGACGAGCAAGGTGTATACCGGCAATAAAAAAGAGATCTGGTACGGCGTGGTCGGCGGACGTGCCCTGCGGGTCAGCGGCTTCGGCAAAAACCCCTACGAGATGTACGAACGGGTGGTGCAGGAGGAGAAAGCGGCCTGGCGGACGTTGAAGCTGCCCTTTGGCCGGATGAAAGAAACGATCATGGAAGTCCGGATGCAGCAGCAGACGATCAGCGTCGAGGAAGCCAAAGCGGAAGGCATTCAGCAGGCGCGCGCCGATTTGCTTGCCAAAGTCGGTCCCGACGCGCAGATCCTCGCGGAAAACATTTTGCATCAGAAGACGGACAATGGTAAAGTTTATATGAAAGTGTTTTTTGAAGTGGATCAATCGATTGTGAAAGAGAGACCGTTAGTTCAAATGCAAGGGGACTGAGTATTTTTGCCGAATGAATTCAAGGTAGTCAAAATTCCACTTGCTAACGCAGCGGAAGGGCTGGCATTGTTTGGCCCGCAGGATAAATACTTACGGTACGTTCAGCAGCAATCGTCATCCGATATTATGTCGCGCGATGCGGAGATCGCGATTTCCGGTCCTGCGGACGAAGTAGAATCGCTGGAGCAATTGTATACCGTGCTGCAGCAGCTGGTAAGAGGCGGGTATTCGCCCTCCGAACGTGATATTTCCTACGCGCTAGAGTTGTCCAAAACGATGCAGGCCGATCAGCTGCTGGATCTGTTCAAGGCCGAGATAACGACGACGTTTCGCGGAAAACCGATTCGGGTAAAAACGATTGGCCAGCGCCACTATGTGAAAACCATTAAAAAAATGGACATCGTCTTCGGCATCGGGCCGGCAGGAACGGGCAAAACGTATTTGGCCGTCGTGCTCGCGGTTGCCGCGTTGAAGGAAGGGTCCGTGAAACGAATCGTGCTTACGCGCCCCGCCGTGGAAGCGGGCGAGAACCTCGGCTTCCTGCCGGGCGATTTGCAGGAGAAGGTCGACCCTTATCTGCGGCCGCTCTACGACGCGCTGCATGACGTGCTCGGTCCGGACCAGACGACCAAAGCATTCGAACGAGGTCTGATCGAAGTCGCTCCGCTGGCGTACATGCGCGGACGGACGCTGGAAGATTCGTTCATCATCTTGGACGAAGCCCAGAACACGACCCCCGAGCAGATGAAAATGTTCCTGACCCGTCTCGGTTTCGGGGCCAAGATGGTCATCACCGGCGACGTCACCCAAATCGACTTGCCAAGAGGCAAGCGCTCCGGCTTGATCGAAGCGCAGCGCATCCTGCAAAACATCCCGGAAATCGGCTTCATCATCTTCACCGAGCAGGACGTCGTAAGGCACTCGCTGGTTCAAAAAATCATCACGGCGTACAACATCGACGCCGAAACGCAAGGCAATTAAAAGCAGCAATATCTCAGCTATTACGACATCAACTCCAGCAAAGCGTCCCAAAGCGCTTTGCTACTTTTATTATGAATTCGTTTTGGACACAAACCGTGTCGAACTGACGAAGTATGTCGGTAGTTGACGGTTAAGCGTGAAACGCTTTTAATCTTCTCCCGTATCAATGATGAAGTAAGTACGCCACCTGAAAAGTGTGTCCGCAAAGCGGACGAAAACGAGCCTACAACTAAAGTAAGTTCGAAGAAGTCCAAGTAGCAGGCACGCCCAAACCGGGTCCAGGGACGGAGTCCATGGGATTTGTAAAAGCTTATAAGAGCTACAAAGTAAGAACGCCCCCCGTAAAGTGTGTCCGCGTAAGCGGACGAAAACGAGCCTACAACCAAAGTAAGTTCGAAGAAGCCAAGTAGCAGGCACGCCCAAACCGGGTCCAGGGACGGAGTCCATGGGGTCCCCCTTAGGCAAGGGGATTTAGGGGGTTGCGAAACGCTTTAATAAGTTTTTAAATTATCTAAATAAGAATTCGAGTCACACGTAAACAGGGTCCAAGGGACGAAGTCCCTTAAACAGGTCCCAAGAAGTTCGGGGGATTAGGGGGATGCAGGTTTAGGAGGATAGCAACGATGGCGAATCAACAGATTGGTCAGGATCAAGCAAAGACTTTCGGTTGGAGTGGATGGAAGCAAAGCGGCGTCGTTCGCTGGGTATTGCTGCTTCTGTTCGTTCTGCTTTTTTATTTTAGTCTGGCACCGCATGTTCTTCCCAAAACGTATGACATTCAACTGAACAAAGCGAGCGACCGCGATATTGAAGCGCCGATGGAGATCAACGACGAGAAGGCGACGCTCCAAGCGCGGGAAACGGCCGCCGAGCAGGTCGAACCGATCTATTCCATCGTAGCCCTCCACAGTGAAGCGCTCCTGGAGCAAGTGTTCACGCGCATGGAGCAGTTGAATCTGGACGATCAGGTGACGATCGAGAATAAAGTATCGATTTATCGCAGCGAAATTCCCCAGATGTATATCGATTACGTGGACGGATTCGTAAGGGCAAACAAAGGCGACGGAACGTACAACGACTCGCTGCTCGAGGAAATGTCCAACGTGGTCAAAGATCAAGCTTACCGCATCCCTGAAGAAACGTTCTACAAAATGCCGCAGCTGACGCCCGTGCAGCTCGGCGACATGCAGCTCGTAGCCGTATCGATCGTCCACAAGCTGATGGGCGATTCTCTGCGCGAGGCCGAGACGGCCCGGACGAAGGTAGCGGAGCTTGTTAACGCCAGCACGCTCAGCGAACGCAAGTCGCGCGAAATCGTGCAGGAACTGGTTCGTTATGCCATCATGCCGAACAAATTCCTCGATAAGCAGGCGACAAGCGATGCCCGCGTCGCGGCCAAAGAGAACACCGCGCCGGTCGTGATCAAGCAAGGGGATGTTATCCTTCATAAGGGCGAAGTCGTTAACAAGGAAATGTATGACCGCCTATCGGGCTTCGGCCTGCTGCAATCCAAGCAGAACGATTGGCCGCAGCTGGGACTGCTCTTGTTCTCGGTGTTGTTCCTGATCGTCATCTACGGCTATTTGGAGAGAGCATCGAATTTAAGCGGCGGCACGCGGACGGGATACAGCAACGCACAGCTGACGATGCTGCTGCTGATCTACGTGTTGAATATTTTGGCCATGTCGATCATCGAGCTGACGCAGACGCAGACGATGCCGTACGTGGGCTATTTGGCGCCGACGGCCATGGGAGCGATGTTGATCGTGATGCTCCTGGACGTGCAGCTGGCGGTGGTGAGTTCGTTTGTGTTCGCGATCGTGAGCAGCATTATTTTCAATTCGCAATCCGGACGGATTTTCGATTTCAACTACGGGTTTACGACGGCGGTCGTTTCGTTCGCGGCGATCTTCGCCATTCACCGGGCCAGCCAGCGCTCGACGATTCTGAAAGCCGGCATTATGGCGAGCCTGTTCGGTTCCGCTTCCGTGCTTGCAATCCTACTGCTCGGCGAGCTGCCGGGCAAGACGGATCTGATCATGACCGTGGCATTCGCCTTCGCGAGCGGACTGTTGACGGCGATTCTCGTCGTCGGTCTGATGCCGTTCTTCGAAGTGACCTTCGGTATCTTGTCTGCGCTGAAGCTGGTGGAGCTGTCCAATCCGAACCATCCGCTGTTGCGCAAGCTGCTGACCGAGACGCCGGGAACGTACCATCACAGCGTCATGGTAGGCAATCTCTCGGAAGCGGCGGCCGAAGCGATCGGCGCGAACGGCCTGCTGTGCCGCGTAGGTTCGTTTTATCATGATATTGGAAAAACGAAGCGGCCTAGTTATTTTATCGAAAATCAGACAAACTATGAAAATCCGCATGATTCCATCGATCCCAAGCTGAGTAAATCCATCATAATCGCCCATGCGCGCGATGGCGTGGAGATGTTGAAGAACCATAAGCTGCCGAAGCCGATTCGCGATATCGCGGAACAGCATCACGGCACGACGTTCTTGAAGTTCTTCTACCACAAAGCGACGAAGCTGGCGGAAGAAGCGGGCTTGGAGCCTGACTTCACGGAAGCGGACTTCCGTTACCCGGGCCCGAAAGCGCAGTCGAAGGAAGCCGCGGTCGTCGGCATAGCCGACAGCGTGGAAGCCGCGGTACGAAGCATGCGCAGTCCGACGATGGAGCAAGTGGAATCGATGATTCACAAAATCATCAAAGGCCGTCTGGACGATGGCCAATTCAACGAATGCGATCTAACCTTGAAAGAACTCGATAAAATTGCGCAAACGCTGAAAGAGACCATTATCGGTATCTTCCATTCGCGCATCGAATATCCGGAAGACGTGAAACCAAAGGAGCGGCTGGCATGAGTTTGCAGTTGGACTGGAGCAATGATCAAGACAAAGTGGCGATTTCCGAAGACTTCATCGGCGTATTGGAGAAGCTGCTGCAGCTTGCGGGCGAAGCGGAAGGCTTGACGGACGGCGAAGTGACGCTGTCGATCGTCGACGATGAAGAAATTCATCAGTTGAACAAAGAGTATCGCAATATCGACCGTCCCACGGACGTGCTTTCGTTCGCGATGCAGGAAGAGAGCGACGAAGAGCTCGGCATCATTTACGAAGTGGAAGACGAGAATGATCCGATTCCGTACGAAGGCATGCTGGGCGATATCATTATTTCCGCGGAACGCGCGAAGCTGCAAAGCGAGGAGTACGGCCATTCGCTGGAGAGGGAGCTCGGCTTCTTGTTCGTGCACGGGTTTCTTCACTTGATCGGCTACGACCATCAGGATGAAGAGAGCGAAGCGGTGATGACCCGCAAGCAGGAAGCGGTACTGCTTCAAGCAGGTTTAACCCGTTAATGAGCCGGTTTCTGCGGAGCTTTGTCTTCGCTTGGAGCGGCATTCGAAGCGCCGCGAGCTCACAGGCGAATATGAAATTTCACCTCGCCGCGGCCATCGTCGTGAATGCGGCAGGCTTGCTGATCGGCCTTTCGCGATTGGAATGGCTGGCGATCGTCATCGTTCAAGGCATGGTGCTTGCAGCCGAAACGATGAACACCGCCATCGAGCATGTCGTCGACCTGGCGAGTCCGCAGGAGCATCCGCTTGCGAAAGCGGCCAAGGATACGGCGGCCGGAGCGGTGTTGATAACGGCGATCACCGCCGTTATCGTTGGATTATTTGTATTCGGGCCGCATGTGCTGCCTTAAAGTTGGGAGAATGACGTGATGTCCGAAAACTTCGAAAATCAAAAGCAAACACTTCCCGATAACTATCGTCACTTGATGGACCGCGCCATCGAAGCGCGGAAACGCGCCTATGTGCCTTATTCGCATTTCCAAGTCGGCGCAGCGCTGCTGGATGCGGAAGGCGGCGTTCATGCCGGCTGCAACGTCGAGAACGCGGCGTATAGTCCAACGAACTGCGCGGAACGCACGGCATTGTACCGGGCTATCGCAGACGGTCACGAGGCACGCAGCTTCGAAGCGATCGCGGTCGTCGGCGAAACGGACGATCCGATTACGCCCTGCGGCGTATGCCGGCAGGTGCTCATTGAGCTTTGCCCGCCGGACATGCCCGTTATCATGGGGAATATGAAAGGCGACTGGCGGATATCGACGGTTGCCGAACTGCTGCCGGGCGCATTCTCGTCGGCGCAATTACACAAAGCTTAATTTATTTGCTTAATGCCTGGAAGGGGACATTAGACCACCTATGAAAGCAACAACGACAACAGGTTCCAAAGGATCCAAAGATAAGTACCATTCCGGCTTCGTGGCGATCATCGGCAGGCCGAACGTTGGCAAATCGACTTTGATCAACGAAGTCATCGGCCAGAAAATCGCCATTATGTCCGATAAGCCGCAAACGACGCGGAACAAAATCCACGGCGTTTATACGAAAGACAACTCTCAGATCGTGTTCCTCGATACGCCGGGCATCCATAAGCCGACCTCTAAACTGGGCGACTTCATGGTGAAATCCGCCATCGGCACGTTAGGCGAAGTCGATGCGGCATTGTTTCTGATCGATGCATCCGAAGGACTTGGCGGCGGCGACCGCTTCATCATCGAAGCGCTGAAGAAAGTCAAAACGCCGATCATTCTCGTCATGAACAAAATCGACAAGATCGAACCGGAAGCGCTGCTTCCGCTCATCGTGCAATATAAGGATCTGCATGACTTTGCCGAGATCGTTCCGATTTCCGCGCTCGAAGGCAATAACGTCAATACGCTGCTTAAAGTGCTTGCCGGTTACTTGCCCGAAGGACCGCAATATTATCCGGCCGATCAAGTAACCGACCATCCGGAGCAGTTCGTCTGCGCCGAGCTTGTCCGCGAGAAGATCTTGCATCTGACCCGTGAGGAGGTACCGCACTCCATCGCTGTGGCGATCGAAGACATGAAAGTGCAGGAGAACGGGGTCGTTTATATCGGCGCCGTCATTTACGTCGAACGCGACTCCCAGAAAGGGATCGTCATCGGCAAGCAGGGCGCACTGTTGAAGCAAGTAGGCAAGGAAGCGCGCCGCGACATCGAGACGCTGCTCGGCTCGCGCGTGTTTCTCGAGCTGTGGGTCAAGGTGAAGAAGGATTGGCGCAACCAGGAGCGGGTGCTCAAGGACCTCGGCTTCCGCAACGATTAATTCCGCTTCGCGCCTGAAATGTCAATATTTTGGCGGGCATAAGCTGCCCCTCTACATCGCATCCTAATCCGTGAGCAACATTCCGGAATGAAACGTGCTTCGCCGGCCGACAGGACGGCGAAGGCCGTTTCACCTTGAGCGCGGAAAGGATGAATACGAATGCGAAATTTTTCGTGGAAGTATTTTACGCTGACCGGAGATGTGGAAGCTTTCATGCTTTACCGGGAGATGGAGCAGCAAGCAGAGACAAACGCCGATTCCCATGATGAAGAAGGGGAAGAAGCGTCCGAAAGCGACGGCACTTCATAAGAGGCAACTCGGAGGCCGTACGCGAGAGTTTGGGGGAGAGGCTCATGCAGGTGCGGGTTGAAGGAATCGTCATCCGCAGCATGGATTACGGGGAAGGCAATAAAATCGTCACGCTGCTAACGAACACGCACGGCAAAGCCGGCGTCATCATCCGCGGCGCGAAAAAGATTAAAAGCCGACATGGCTCCCTTTCGCAGCTGTTTACGCATGGGGAGTATCTTTTTTTTCGGAATAGCGGGCTGGGGACATTGACGCATGGTGAGATTATCGAATCTCACCATATTTTGCGTGAACAACTGGACTTAACCGCCTATTCTTCCTATGCCGCGGAGTTGGTTGACCGCGCGCTGCAGGAAGAGGATGCGAGCGCTTTTATATACGAACAGTTGAAAGCCTGTTTGAATGCGTTCGCCGAAGGCAAGGACTTATTAGTTACGATTCAATTATTCGAAATGAAAATTCTTCAAGCGGCAGGGTACGGACCGGAATTCGGCGAATGCGTCTCATGCGGGAATACGGTCGGGGCGATGGCGCTAAGCGCGCATGCCGGGGGAGTGCTGTGCAGCCGCTGTACGTATAAGGACGCGCAAGCGTTCCCGCTGAGCGAAAGCGCGCTGAAGCTTCTTAGGCTCTATCAGCGGATGGATTTAAGACGCCTCGGAAACATCCAGGTTAAGGATGAAACGAAGCAGCAGCTTAAAGGAGCCATGCGGCTGTTAATGGATGCGCACATCGGAATTCCGCTGAAATCGCGTTCGTTTCTGGACCAGATGGACCGCTACTCGATCTAAAAGATGCTGAGGCACCCTTTGTTTGACACGAAGAGCTGAAATTGCTAAGATAGGTTATTATGAACAAGCGATGATGGAGAAAGTAGTCGACATTCGTCGTCCGTAACAAGCGAGCCGGGGGTAGTGGAAGCCCGGATGGACACGTTCGATGAAAGGCGCTCCGGAGTTTAAGGCAAGTGGAAAAGCGGGTTCTCGCCGCGGTCCGTTCAAGCAAGACGGACTGAAGGTTCGAGAGCCAAGTAGGGTGGAACCGCGGAAGCTCAAGCTTTCGTCCCTATGTCTGAGACCAGACGTAGAGGCGGGAGCTTTTTTTGTTTTTCCCGCTTGTCGCAAGCACCGGAAGGAATCAGAGTTTCAAGGGGATCACAGATTCACTATCGCTAAAGGAGAGAAGAAGGACATGAATTTTCAAAACATGATTTTGACGCTGCAGCAATTCTGGGCGGAACAAAATTGCATTCTTGTTCAGCCGTATGATACGGAGAAGGGCGCCGGAACCATGAATCCGATGACGTTCCTGCGCTCGATCGGACCTGAGCCGTGGAACGTGGCGTACGTGGAGCCTTCGCGTCGTCCCGCGGATGGCCGTTACGGGGAAAATCCGAACCGTCTTTATCAACATCACCAATTCCAAGTGATTTTGAAACCGTCCCCGGACAATATTCAAGAATTGTACTTGGAAAGCTTGAAACGTCTGGGCATCGATCCGCTTCATCACGATATCCGTTTCGTTGAGGATAACTGGGAATCGCCGACGCTCGGCGCTTGGGGCCTTGGCTGGGAAGTGTGGCTGAACGGCATGGAAATCACGCAATTCACGTATTTCCAGCAAGTCGGCGGCATCGATGCCAATCCGGTCGCCGTGGAAATTACTTACGGCATGGAGCGTTTGGCTTCCTACATTCAGGAGAAAGAAAATGTGTTCGATCTAGAGTGGGTAGACGGCGTCACTTACGGCGACGTATTCCTGCAGCCGGAATTCGAACATTCCAAATATACGTTTGAAACATCCGACGCGGCGATGCTGTTCTCGCTGTTCAACATGTACGAAGAAGAAGCGAAGAAGACGATGGAGCACAAACTCGTATTCCCGGCTTATGACTACGTGTTGAAATGTTCCCATACGTTCAACCTGCTGGATGCCCGCGGCGCAATCAGCGTAACGGAGCGTACAGGCTATATCATGCGCGTCCGGAACTTGGCGCGTGCCTGCGCGGCTACGTATTTGGAAGAGCGCGAACGCCTCGGCTTCCCGCTGCTGAAGAAAGGAGTGAACGTCAATGGCTAAGGATTTGCTGCTGGAGATCGGACTTGAAGAGGTGCCGGCCCGTTTCGTGCGCGGCGCCATGAATCAATTGAAAGAGAAAACCGCCAAGTGGCTTGAAACGAGCCGCATCGGTCACGGCGAAATCGAAGCCTACGGCACGCCGCGCCGTATCGCGTTGTTGATTCGCGACGTTGAAGAGAAGCAAGCCGACGTGAGCGAGGAAGTAAAGGGACCATCCCGCAAAATCGCGCTGAGCGAGCAAGGCGAGTGGAGCAAAGCCGCGCTCGGTTTCGCCCGGAGCCAAGGCGTGGAGCCTAGCGATTTCTTCTTCAAAGAAGTGGGCGGCGTTGAATATATCTACGCCAACAAGAGCAGCATCGGAACGGTAACGGCCGATGTGCTGCCAGAAGGGCTGACATCGCTGATTACGTCGATGTCGTTCCCGAAAAACATGCGTTGGGGCAGCTATGACCTGCGGTTCGTGCGTCCGATCAAATGGCTTGTCGCCCTGTTCGGCGATGAGATCGTGCCTCTTGAAATCACGGCTGTTCAGAGCGGCAGAACGACGCGCGGTCATCGCTTCCTCGGTACGGAGACGGAGATTCCTTCTCCTGCGGATTACGTGTCCCGGCTGAAAGAACAGCATGTAATCGCGGATACGGCGGAACGCGAATCGCTGATCGTCGGGCAAATCAACGCGCTGGCTGCCGAGAAGGGCTGGCATATCGCGATCAAGGAAGATTTGCTGGAAGAAGTCGTATTCCTCGTTGAATATCCGAACGTGCTGTTCGGTACATTCGATGAATCGTTCCTGAATATCCCGCAAGAAGTGCTTATTACGTCGATGCGCGAGCATCAGCGTTACTTCCCGGTGCTGGACGGCAACGGCAAGCTTCTTCCGTACTTCGTAACGGTCCGCAACGGCGACCGGACGTCCATCGAGAACGTCGCGAAAGGGAATGAGAAGGTGCTTCGCGCACGCCTGTCCGATGCTAAATTCTTCTACGCCGAGGATCAGAAGCTTGCGATTAACGATGCGCTGGCGAAGCTGGAGAACATCGTTTATCATGAAGAGCTCGGCACGGTAGCGGATAAAGTTCGCCGGATCGTTGCTACAACGGGCAAGTTAGCGAGTGCGCTCGGCATGGACGCGGAAGCATCCGCGGATGCGACACGCACGGCAGCGATTTGCAAATTCGATCTCGTTACGCAGATGGTTTATGAATTCCCTGAGCTTCAAGGCATCATGGGCGAAGATTATGCGCGCAAAGCCGGCGAACGCGAAGCCGTTGCCAAGGCGATCAACGAGCATTACCAGCCGCGGTTTGCCGGCGATCGCGCTCCGGCTTCCATCGTTGGCGCTGTCGTCAGCTTGGCGGACAAAATCGATACGATCGTCGGCTGTTTCTCCATCGGCATCATTCCTACGGGATCGCAAGATCCGTACGCGCTTCGCCGCCAAGCTGCCGGTATCGTTCAAATCGTGCTGGCGCACGGCTTGAAGCTGCCGCTCGGCACGATGTTCGATTTATCGCTGGAAGTACACGGCGATCGCGGAATGAAACGCAATGCGGACGAAGTGCGTAAAGACTTGTACGAGTTCTTTGCCCTCCGCGTGAAGAACGTGCTGACGGAACAAAGCGTGCGTTACGATGTCGTTGACGCGGTCATGGCTGTCGGCTACAACGATTTGCGCCAAACGGTCGATCGCGCGGCGGCTGTAACTGCCGCAGCCGCGGGCGACCGCCGCGAAGAGTTCAAGACCGTTGTCGATGCGCTGGGCCGCGTATGCAACCTGGCCTCGAAGGCAGCAGCGTCGAACGAAGTCGATCCAAGCCTGTTCGCGGACGATGTAGAAGGAGCGCTTTACAGCGCGTGGACGACAGTGCGCGATGACGTTACGCGATTGGTCCAGCAGGGCGACGCAGCTGCGGCTATCGCTAAGCTGGCGGGGCTGAAGGCGCCGATCAACGCGTATTTCGACTCTGTCATGGTCATGGCGGAAGACGAAGCGGTCAGAAAGAACCGCTTGGCGACGCTCGCGTCGATCGCGGGAAGCGTTACGCAGGTAGCGGATTTCGCGAAATTGGTCTGGTAAGTGCTTTGTGGCAAGAGATTTGTGGTAAGTGCTTGTGGAACTAAGCGCTTTTGCGAAGCGAAACAACCGCTTGAAATTGCTTTGCGGAACAAACACAACGTGCGGTGCGAAACAAAACGCTCGAAAATGCGTTACTAATTAAAGCTTTCGTGAAACACGCGCATTGTGGAATACTGAATTACCGTCACGATTAGCGTTTCAAAGCGATTAGGAGGGGATTGAAATGGCAGCCGATTCGCAGCCTGAAGTGATTATTTATGTCGTTTCCGATTCCGCCGGCGATACCGGCGAGCTTGTCGTCAGGGCTGCGGTGGCCCAGTTCCATCCCATCCAGACCGATATCCGCCGCGCGCCGTTCGTGCATGACGAAGCATCGCTGGAACGATTCGTCCGACTGGCTAAAGAGCATAACGCCATCATGTTATACACCCTTGTTCTTCCCGGCTTGCGCGAACGAATGGTCGAGCTTGCGGAACAGTACGGAGTCACGGCGATCGATTTGCTTGGTTCGCTCATCCAGAGCCTGGAGAAGAAGACGGAACGCAAGGCCCGTCAAGAGCCGGGATTGAACCATGTGCTGGACGAAAACTATTTCCGCAAGGTCGAGGCGGTGGAATTTGCCGTCAAGTATGACGATATGCGCGATACGACGGGGATATTGAAAGCAGACATCGTGCTTGTCGGCGTTTCGCGCACCTCCAAGACGCCGCTCTCTATGTATTTGGCGCATAAGCAGTTTAAAGTCGCGAACGTGCCCTTGATTCCGGAGGTCGGGCCGCCTCCCGAGCTGTTTCAAATTCCGAAAGAGAAGGTCGTCGGGCTGACGATCGACGTTCGTTACTTGAACGGCATCCGGAAAGAGCGGCTGAAGGCGCTGGGCTTGCCGGACAGCGCATCCTACGCGAAGACGGAGCGAATCGAATTCGAACTGCAATTTGCGGCATCCATCATGGAACAGATCGGATGCATGGTCATCGACGTGTCCCATAAAGCGGTCGAAGAGACCGCGAGCCTCATTTTGGAGTACGTGGAATCCGTTTAAGGCGATATGCAGGATTTTTTGGTTATTTGCCGTATATAATAGTACGGAAGTTACATGAGGATACGGTGGTGCAAATTTGACGGCGATTCCAACGATTGTAGTCGACGCGGACGCTTGTCCGGTGAAACGGGAAATTGTCGAAATTGCTCGAACTCACGGCGTGCCGGTTCTTATGGTAGCATCGCATGATCATCGGCTGCAGGCCGAGAACGGCGTATCGATTATGCAAGTCGACCGAAGCGACCAATCCGTTGATCTGTACATTGCTAATCACATTAAGCGCGGCGATATCGTTGTGACGCAGGACTTTGGCTTGGCAACGATCGTGCTTGCTAAAGGATCCATTGCCTTGTCTTGCCGAGGGCAGCAATACGACGACAGCAACATCGACTACTTGATGGAGCGCAGGCACGAGCTTGCGAAGCGGCGCCGGGGAGGCGGAAGAACGAAGGGACCCAAAGCGATGACGGACGAAGACCGAATCCGTTTTCAGCAAAAGCTGACAAAAGTTTTGGAATCTCGGCAGGAAAATGCTGAACCGTAGCGAATAGTATTACTTGTCATTTAGGATGAAGGTGAAGTATATGGCTTACGAGAAAATACCGGATTCCGTCATTGAAGCGGTGCTGAAGCATCACGATATCGTCGAAACGGTAGGAAAGTACGTTCACCTCTCGAAGCACGGGAAATACTTGAAAGGGCTTTGCCCGTTTCATTCTGAGAAGTCGCCGTCGTTTACGGTCACCCCGGAGAAGGGAATCTTCTATTGTTACGGGTGCGGCAAAGGCGGCAACGCCATTAAGTTCATCGAGGAAATCGAAGAGTATTCGTTTCCCGAAGCTATTCGCGTCATGGCGGAAGAAGCCGGAATTCCGATGGCATGGTCCGGTTCGCAGGATGGGGCAAGGAACGAAGGCAACGGAGAACGCGACAAGCTGGTTCAAGCCCATGAACTGGCTGCCAAGATGTATCATTATCTGCTGATGAATACGACGCACGGTCAGCCTGCGTTGAAGTATTTGCGGGAACGCGGCGTGACGGATAAGCAGATCGATCAATTTCTAATTGGCTATGCGCCTCCGGAATGGGATTTGATTGCACGCTTTCTGGAGAAACGGGAGTTCGACTCTTCTTTGATGGAGAAGGGCGGACTGCTGATCGGAAAGCAAGACAAGAGCGGGTATATCGACCGCTTCCGGGATCGAATCATGTTTCCGATTTGGAACCGCGACGGCAAAGTCATTGCGTTCGCCGGAAGGATGCTCGGAGAGGGACAGCCCAAGTATTTGAACTCTCCGGAGACGATGCTGTTCAACAAAAGCCGGAATCTGTATAACTTTAACCAAGCCAGGGTCGCGCTTCGCAAGAGCAGGCGAGTCGTGCTTTTTGAAGGTTATATGGATGTCATCAAAGCTTGGAGCGCCGGCGTTCACAACGGAGTCGCTTCCATGGGCACGTCTTTGACCGAAGAGCACGCGGCGGTTTTGCAGCGCAATGCGGACGATGCCGTCATTTGTTACGACGGTGACAATGCCGGACAAGCCGCGGCGCTGAAGACGATTCCGATTTTGGAGAAAGCGGGGCTGAGGGTGCAGGTAGCGCTGCTGCCCAAAGGCATGGATCCGGATGAATATATCGAACAGCAGGGCGCGCAGGCGTTCATGCGAGAGGTAATCGAACATCCGGTTTCGGCTACAAAATTTAAATTACTATATGCAAAGAAAAACCATATACTCCTAGAAGAAGAGGGACAGAAAAATTACTTGCTTGAAGCCGTGCGCATCATTGCTGTACTGGATTCACCGACTGAGCGGGAATTTTATTTGAAAGAGCTGTCCCGCGAGTTCGATATGTCTTTGGATTCATTGAAGCAAGACTGTTTTGCGCAGCGGCAGCAGCTTCAAAAAATGAAACCGCAAAGGGATAATAACGACAATTCGTGGAATAATGGTAGGAATGAAAACCGTGAAAACCGTCGTACATCCTCTGCACCGCACGTCATGCCCGCGTATCAGGTAGCCGAACGCAAGCTTCTTGCGCAAATGCTGCAAAGCGCGGACATCGCGAATTCCGTGCACCAAAAGCTTGGAGAAGCTTTTCATGTCGAGGATCACGCAGCGCTTGCTGCTTACTTATACGCTTATTATGCGCAAGGCCATGATCCGGATGTTAGCCGGTTTATTGCATCGCTCCAGGATGACCGTCTCGAACGGGCCGCCGCTTCCATCTTGATGATGGACGATGACATGCCATTCGACGAGCAGCTGCTCGACGATTACGTGAATGAAATCGTTAAAGTACCTAAGCTTCGCGAGATCGAACAGAAAAAAGAAGCCATGGTGCGTGCGGAACGGTCGGGAGACATGCTGAAAGCGGCACAAATTGCAAGTGAGATTATAGCCCTAGAGAGACAGCTTAAAGGTCGGTAGGATGATCGTTCTAGGGAGGAGGGAGTCGGAATATGGCGAATGATCAACATACTGAATTGGATACTGAACAGAAGCTGGAACTCGTCAAAGAACAGCTGATTGAACACGGTAAAAAGAGATCCTCCCTTACGTACAAAGAAATTATGGAGAAGCTTTCACCGTTCGATCAGGATCCGGAACAAATCGATGAGTTTTTTGAACAGCTTGACGATATCGGCATTGAAGTCGTGAACGAGAACGACGATCTTCCGATAAGCAACCGGGATGATCAGGAACGCGAGCATGACGACTTCAACTTCGATGATGACTTGGCGCTACCGCCCGGCATTAAAATAAACGATCCGGTACGGATGTACCTGAAAGAAATCGGCCGCGTACCGCTCTTGTCTGCCGATGACGAAGTCGAACTGGCGAAACGCATCGAGCATGGCGACGAAGAAGCCAAACGCAGACTGGCTGAAGCAAACCTCAGGCTCGTCGTCAGCATCGCGAAACGTTACGTTGGACGCGGCATGCTCTTCTTGGATTTGATTCAAGAGGGTAACATGGGCTTGATCAAAGCAGTTGAGAAGTTCGACCATACGAAGGGTTATAAATTCAGTACGTACGCAACTTGGTGGATCAGACAAGCGATCACGCGCGCCATCGCGGACCAAGCGCGTACGATCCGGATTCCGGTTCACATGGTCGAAACGATCAACAAGCTCGTTCGGGTATCCCGTCAATTGCTTCAGGAGCTGGGCCGCGAGCCGAGCCCGGAAGAGATTGCGGCGGAAATGGATCTGAGCACCGAGAAGGTTCGGGAGATCATGAAAATCGCGCAGGAGCCGGTTTCGCTCGAGACTCCGATCGGGGAAGAAGACGATTCGCATTTGGGCGACTTTATCGAGGATCAAGAGGCGCTTGCTCCGGCGGATGCGGCGGCTTACGAGCTCTTGAAGGAACAGCTGGAGGACGTGCTGGATACGCTCACCGAGCGTGAAGAAAACGTGCTTCGCCTTCGCTTCGGACTCGATGACGGCCGTACGCGCACCTTGGAAGAAGTCGGCAAAGTGTTCGGCGTCACCCGTGAACGGATTCGTCAAATCGAGGCAAAAGCGCTTCGTAAACTTCGTCACCCTTCCCGCAGCAAGCGGCTGAAGGATTTCCTAGAATAACCTTCGAGACCTTACTGCGCAAGCAGCAAGGTCTTTTTTGGAAGTTCAGTGCTGCACCGCTATAGCTTCAAGCATGCCATCACCACGTTCAAAGTGAGGGACAACAGGCCGATATGGATCAGGAACGCCGCAGAGCGATTGTGAAAGAAATCGAACATTGGCAGCGAACGAAATTGCTGCCCGAGCAATATTGCGATTTCCTGCTTAATTTGTATTTGGACGAAGGGGAAACCCGTACGCCGACGACATTCACGGGTAGAGCAGCGGTTGTCGTTAAGGGAGCTTCGGCGAAACAGTGGCTCCTTACATTTGGAATTTTTTCCTTGATTTGCTTTGTTGTTCTTTATTTTAACGTTTTTCATCCGCTATTGCAAATTGCACTGTCGATGTCAGGCGTATATGCCATGCTGCTTATAGGTCAAAAGTATCGCCACAAAAATGAGTCTATGGGACTAATTTTTATTGGGGCGGGCATGCTGCTGATGCTTGGCTCAGGCCTCTATATGCTCGATCTGCATGAGCTGCATGAATGGGGCTGGAAAGCAGGGCTTTTGTCGGCATGCGCGCTCGTATGGGTAGCGTTCGGCATTGGCGCAAGAATACCGCTGCTGCATCTTTGCGGTTGGATGGCCTCGTTCCTTGTATATGCCTGGCTGCTGTCGAACAATACGGATGAGCCGAAATGGTATGAAATTCAGCTGTACTGGCTGCCGCTGTCATTCGTATTCGGCTGGAGCAGCTGGTTCGTCCAGCGCTGGTCGAAATCGTCGGCTTCGATTCTTTTCATTGCCGGTGCTGCGGCATGGTTTATGCCCGAGCTGTACTCGGCGATGTTCGGGGACGATACGAGCGGTTTACAATTGGCTTTAATCATCAAAATCATCGCGGGAGGCGTAATGCTCTTCTCGCTGCGAAAACAATGGATTGCGTGGGTTGCTTGACATGATAAAGTTATCAAAACGATTACAAACGATTGCGGATCAAGTTACGGCAGGAGCGCGTACAGCGGATATCGGTTCCGATCATGCGCTGCTTCCCGTATATTTGCTGCAATGCGGCAAATGTCCTTCGGCGATTGCCGGGGAGCTGAATGAAGGCCCGTTCCAAGCAGCAAGAAGGCAAATTGCCGAGGCGGGGCTTACGAAAGCAATCGAGGCAAGACAAGGGAACGGCTTAGGCGTCCTGAAGCCTGGCGAAGCGGATACGATTACGATTGCCGGAATGGGCGGCGCCCTGATGGCGGATATACTGGAATCAGGACGACTGGCGGGTAAGCTTGCTGGTGTCAGAGAGCTCGTGCTGCAGCCGAACGTCGGCGAGGAAATCGTCCGCAAATGGCTGGTGGAGCATGGTTTTGTGCTTCAGGACGAGACGCTATTGGAAGAGGACGGCAAGATGTACGAGGTGCTTCATGCGCTTCGTGCATCGGACAGTCCGAAGGAAACAACGAATGAAACGCTGTATGATCCCGGTTTCTTGGCAGTTTCGCTGGAAACGGAGCAGAAGCGGAATTGGCTTTATCGTATGGGACCTTATTTGCTGCGTCAGCGCGCGGAGCTGCTGGATAACAAATGGCGGCATGAAATCGGCAAGCTGGAGCGCATCTGCAAGCAGCTGGAGCAATCCGACCTTGCGGAATCCCGCGATAAGCAGACGCAGCTGCGCCAAGAGATCAATGCGATCGAGGAGGTGCTGTCATGTTTGCGAACGGACAAACCGTAGTCCAGCTTCTTGAACAGCTGGCACCGAAGCATATTGCGATGGAAAACGATAAAATCGGACTGCAGCTGGGAACGCTGCAGAAGCAAATAACGAAGGTGCTGGTGGCGCTCGACGTCACGCCCGAGGTCGTGGACGAAGCGATAGCAATCGGAGCAGAGCTGATCGTCGCGCACCATGCCATCATCTATCGGCCGATTGCCAAGCTGGATACATCGACGCCTGCCGGCAAGCTGTACGAGAAGCTGATCAAGAACGATATTGCCGTCTATATTGCGCACACGAACCTTGATGTCGCAGACGGCGGCATTAATGATTGGATGGCCGATATGCTGGGAATCCCTGCGGAAGGCCGCTCCTCATTAGAGGACGTGCATACGGACAAGCTGTATAAATTGGTCGTATTCGTGCCTCAAACGCATCACGAGCAAGTGCTGCAAGCGATATGGAATGCAGGAGCCGGTCAAATCGGCGATTACAGCCACTGCAGCTTCAATATCGACGGCGTAGGCACGTTTAAGCCTGGAGACGACGCCAAGCCGTTCATCGGCGATACCGGGCGTCTGGAACGCGTTCAGGAAGTCAGAGTAGAAACAGTCGTTCCGCATAGCGTTCATCGGAAGGTCGTTCAGGCGATGCTGAAGGTTCATCCTTACGAGGAAGTCGCGTACGACCTGTATCCCGTGGAGCTGAAGGGACGCGTATTCGGCTTAGGCCGAGTAGGCAAATTGCCTGCAGCTGTTAAGCTGGGCGATCTGGCGGAACAGGCGAAGACGGCCTTCGACGTGCCGGCGCTGCGGCTCGTTGGAGACCCGGAACGTCTCGTGCGCAAGATAGCCGTACTTGGGGGATCAGGCTCCCGATATATCCGCCATGCGTCGTTTGCTGGCGCGGACGTGCTCGTAACGGGAGACATCGATTACCATACCGCGCAAGACGCGCAAGCCGCAGGCCTTGCGATCATCGATCCCGGTCATAACATCGAGAAGCTCATGAAACCGCGTTTGGCCGAATGGCTTCGTCAAGAGCTGCAGCAGCGCAAATACGCGACGGAGGCCGCAGCGTCGCAAATCAATACGGAAGTTTTCCGTTTTCTCTAGAAAATAGAAGGGGAACTTCCTGAAGATGGCGGTTTTCCCTGCCCGCGGGCAGGGAACGCGAACCAAACTTCGCTTCCGCCTTGAGGTTTGCCGCAGTTCCTAGTATACTGTTGAATACACGGAAAGTTTGACAGACAATCGCTGGCGGCTTCGTGCCGCGAGAGGAAAGTCCGGGCTCCATAGGGCGATGATGCTGGATAACGTCCAGTCGGCGCGAGCCGAAGGATAGTGCCACAGAAATGGACCGCCGATGGCTGCGTCTTGACGCAGCACAGGCAAGGGTGGAACCGTGGTGTAAGAGACCACGAGGACCGTTGGTGACAACGGTGCTGGTAAACCCCATCTGGAGCAAGACCGAGAGAACGCAGCAGCTTCGCGCTGCATCCCTGCCCGGGACGCGTTCGGGTTGGTCGCTTGAGCTGATTAGCAATGATCGGCCTAGATAGATGATTGTCGCTTCACAAGTGGAAGGGTAGTTCCCGTTATACCACGCGAAGTACAGAACCCGGCTTACGGCAAGCTTTCCATATGCTCAAATAACCCGCAAGGCATTATGCCTTGCGGGTTATTTCGTTGTTAAAGCTGATTGGTTTGCGTTTGCGTCGCGAGACGGAAATGCAGCATTCAGCTAAGGGCTGATTGGTTTGCGTTTGCGTCGCGAGACGGAGATGCAGCATTCAGCTAAGGGCTGATTGGTTTGCGTTTGCGTCGCAAGACGGAAATGCAGCATTCAGCTAAGGGCTGATTGGTTTGCGTTTGCGTCGCGAGACGGAAATGCAGCATTCAGCTAGAAGTTAGCTGTATTTGCGCGCGATTTGCTCCAGGCGGCGTTCCACCTGCTGCGGGAATTGCTGCAAGGACACCTTCGACTGGCGCGCTTCCAGCAGCGCGCGGTCGATGTCGATCAGCCCGTAACCGAAGTACTTGTCTTTGCCTTTATTTCCTAGGTCCTGCGCCGATTTGCGAATAATGTCCATCACCTCGGTGTTCTTCAAATCCGGGTTAATAGAGCGGATGAGCCCCGCAAGGGCGGCGACGTGCGGGCTTGCCATCGACGTGCCGGACAGGGCGGCGTATTGGCTGCCTGGATACGTACTGGCGATGCTCATGCCGGGCGCGGCGACGTCGATATAGTCGCCGTAATTGGAGAACTCCGAACGCGCGCCGTCCGCATTCGTGGAAGCGACTGCGAGCACCTCCGGATACGCAGCCGGGAAGCCGGGGCGTTCCGTATTGTCGTTGCCGCTTGCCGCGACTAGGACGACGTCTTTATCGTAGGCGTACTTGATGGCATCGTGCAGGAACTGGGCTTCGGCATAGTTGCCAAGGCTCATGTTAATGACCTTGATGCCATGATCGGCTGCCCAGATGATCCCTTCGGCGACCGAATACGTAGAACCGGCGCCGCTTGCATCGAGCACCTTGATAGGCACGATTTTGTTATACCAGGTTAACCCTGCAACGCCTTCGCCGTTATTGACGGAAGCCGCGATGATTCCGGAAACATGCGTCCCATGCCCAACATCATCGTCAGGAGGGCTCGTTTCGTCGACCAAATTGGTGCCTTCTTCGATTTTTCCGACCAGATCCGGATGATCTGCTTGCACGCCGGTATCCAATACCCCGATCAGCACCTGGTCGCTGCCCTTCGAAACCTGCCAGCCCTTCTCGGTCTCGATGACAGGCAAATTCCATTGGTATTGCGAGTACAGCGCGTCATTCGGAATGAAATCCGTATCCGTGCTTGCCGGATTGGCGTTCATGTTGACCGTTCCCGTATCGTTCGTCATATACAAATAGTGCGGTTCCACATAGACGACGTTACGGTTGCTTTTGAAATAACGCATCATATCGTCCGCTTCCATAACGCGGGACCGGAATACATACGTATAGCCAAGCTTTTTCGTCGAGAGCGCCGTAATGTCCCGCTGAATCTGAGCCATTTCGTCGGGGGACGGATGCAGCCTGAATCTGACGACGACTTCATTAATATGGTAATGGCTGGCGTTACCGTTATCTTCGCCATTCTTGACCGTAATGTCGACGGTGGAATTCGGCTTCACCGATTCGATTTTATATTTGCCTTCCGCCGGATAAGGGACGAGTCGGAGGTTTCTCCGCTGATGATCTTGGACTTTCATGACAATATCCTGCAGCAGAACGCCAACGATGCCGTCGCCTTTGTGAACCGTGTCAGCTTCGCCGATCACCATATAACGGTGTCCGTTCGCTTGCAGCGGAGAGGAGGCGAAGTCTTTGCCAGCCAAGACGTTACTCTTCGCTTGGCGTATTAGCGTGTCCAGCTTCGAAGAAGAAGGCTTGGTGCCTTCCGCTATGCTGCCGTCTTGATGATGCCACCACACGTAGACCATCTGTTTGTGCATGCGCATCATATGCTGAAGATGCTGTTTGTTCATGGGCATCGCCGCTTCGTGCTTGATCAGCTTCTGGAAATTACGCGAGCACTCGGTCGTGCACAACAAAGCGGTTTTATTCATATCGGATTTCACGGTAGCCAGCTTGAGCTGATGTTCTTTGTGCGCCGACATCGTGTTCATCTGGGCTTTCTTGTCCTTATCGCTCGGAGCATGGCCGCCGAACCATGGGGTGAGCGGTATCAGCAAAGCGACGGCGGCAATCACAGCGAACCAGCCGATCCATTTACGTCGTGTCATTTCGATCATTTCCTCCCTGATTGGCGCTGCAACGCAAAGTCGCGGAACTTCCCGCATCGCCTCTTGACCATAGGGTAACGTGACCGGAAGGAAAATATACGGCTCCGACGTTTTATTCGAGAGTACCATCTATCTCGCATTTGTGGTACGATGTTGATGATTTAAGTATTGTTCGCGACGATGAAAGGGGATCTACCAATCATGCCTTCGACTAATGTAAAAGCGATTAGCGAATCAACGAGAGACAAACTAAAACTTGCCATCAGCCAACTGGAATCGTTTCTGAACGAACACGCTCTTCCGCAGCTTACCGCTGAAGACCAAGGAAACGAATCAGAGCTTTTCTATAAAGGATTGCTGTCTGATCTTCGTCATATGCTTGTTTTCTCCGAAGTGGCGTATGAGAAGCTCGGCGTGGCGCTGAGAAGACCGAATTTCGATACGGATTTCGCGGAACGCGCGCTTTACGAAGTTTACCACCAATGTGTTAATGCATTTTTCTATCCGAAGAACGAATGTTATTCCGAAGACGGCCGTTACGCTTACACGGGACAAGATGCAATTCGCTTCCGCAAGAAACCGGTTCGTACGGCACGCGATATCGTATTGTCCGTATCCAAGCTTTTCGAAGAGCTTCGCGACGACCTGGCCTATTACGAAAGCGATTATATGACCCAACGCCGTATGCAAGGACAAAAATAAGGCAGACATAAATCACCCCCGGTACGGGCAACTTGATACCGGGGGTGATTTTTATGCCGAATGGCGTAAGCTGCAGCGTTGCTAACTGCTCCTTCTGGAAAGACGGGAACCAGTGCGGCGCGGACAAAATTCAGGTCGATATCGACCGCCATGCCAATGTTGATTTCGGGTCCGAATTCGCGGACGAAGGATTCGTTCACGACCATCAAGACGAAGCATCGAACAGTGCGTCCACATGTTGCCATACCTTTAAACCAAAGGAGTGAGGCCGATTGGAACGCGAACGTGAGTCACACGGAAAGTTCGAGCATAGTCCGCATGACGACTCGGCAACGAACCCGCTGTACCATATCGACAGGGATGCGTATAACGAGGAAGCGGCAGCCGAAATCGCAGTACCGAATGCATCGATGAGGGACTATTATCCGGATCGCAAAACGACGCGGATAACAAACGATGCCGTTCGAGAAACCAAATCAGCCGGCGTGGCCACAGGCTGGGCAGCACTTATTCTAGCCGTCATGTCATGGATCGTCTGGCCGATCGTGCTGGGCGCAACGGCAGTCGTCGTCGGGTTCATCGCTTATTGGCAAGGGGCGCGAGGTCTTGGAATAGCGTCCATTACGCTTGGCGCAATCGCTGTAGTTGCTTACTTGGTCCTTGTTCCTTTATATTATGCAATCACCTGAATACTCCCGGCGAAGGCATTCCCTTCGCCGGTTTTTTATTTTTGTAAAGCATTAAAAGGTTTTGGGTTCGGGTTTTGGGTTCGGGTTTCGGGCATCAAGCCCGGCAAGAACGCCGCCTGAAAAGTGTGTCCGCCTCAGCGGACGAAAACGAGCCAACAGCCAAAGTAACGTCGAAGACGGCCCAAGCAGCAGGCAAGCCCAAATCGGGTCCAGGGACGGAGTCCCTGGGGTCCCCCTTAGGAGAAGGGGGATTTAGGGGGATGTGAAAAGGGTTTTGAAAAGGTTTTAAAAGTATTGAAAAGGTCGTGAACTGGTTTTAAATGGTTTCGGGCATCAAGTCCGGCAAGAACGCCGCCTGAAAAGTGTGTCCGCGTCAGCGGATGAAAACGAGCCAACAGCCAAAGTAACGTCGAAGACGGCCCAAGCAGCAGGCAAGCCCAAATCGGGTCCAGGGACGGAGTTCCTGGGGTCCCCCTTAGGAGAAGGGGGATTTAGGGGGATGTGAAAAGGTTTTGAAAAGGTCGTGAACTGGTTTTAAATGGTTTCGGGCATCAAGTCCGGCAAGAACGCCGCCTGAAAAGTGTGTCCGCGTCAGCGGACGAAAACGAGCCTACAGCCAAAGTAACGTCGAAGACGGCCCAGGCAGCAGGCAAGCCCATACCGGGTCCAGGGACGGAGTTCCTGGGGTCCCCCTTAGGAGAAGGGGGATTTAGGGGGATGTGAAAAGGGTTTTGAAAAGGGTTTTGAAAAGGTTGTGAAAAGGTTTTGAAAGAGTTGTAAACTTGTTTGCCAAGGGTTTGGGACTAACGACTCACTGGCTAAAACATCCAGCAGGATGTAAAATAGTGTTAATCTATGTCGAATGACAGCATATGACTGTGGAGGGACGAAACGAGACATGAGCATTGATCCGCGAATTATGACGCAGCTTTTGAAGCTCCAATTGATGCCAAGCCTGGATTTGAACGGCAATGAGAACGTCTTGTCCGCGACGACGGGGACGGACGGTTCCTCGATGTTCGATTCGCTGCTTCAGCAATATATGGCCGGCGGATCGGGAAGCGATCCTACGACCCTCAATGGTGATTTGAATACCGCAGGCTTGATGTCCCTCGGAAGCTTGAGTTCGCTGGCGCCTTTGTTGAGCAGCTTGAACCAGCAGCCGGATACCGTCAGCGGGTCGGGCGATTACGATGCGATCATCGATCAAGCAGCAGCGAAATACGGAATCGATCCGTCGCTGATCAAAGCGGTTATACATACGGAATCCTCTAATAATCCGAATGCGGAGTCGGCTTCCGGCGCCAAAGGCCTTATGCAGCTTATGGATGGCACCGCGCGCAGCTTGGGCGTAACGGATTCGTTCGACCCGCAGCAGAATATTGAAGGCGGCACGAAGTTTCTCGCGTATCTAATGAACAAATACGGCGGTAACGAGCAGGCTGCCTTGGCGGCTTATAATGCCGGCCCGGGCCGGGTTGACCGCGCCGGGATCCAATCGAACAGCGACTTCCAAGCGCTGATGAGCCGGCTGCCGGAAGAGACGCAGCGCTACGTATCGAAAGTGCTGAACGCGCAAACGGGCTATACGGTTTAACGAGCCAACCACACGAACGGCATACGGAAAACACAAGATCACGGGGAAGCTGAAGCGCCGTCGAAACGACCGCCTTGGCCTCTTGCGTTGATCTTTTTCGTTTCTATGCGATACTAATAGAATCCATGTGATTTTTTATTTTATGAAGCAAGACGGAAAGGAAGCTTAAACGATGTATTATTTCGATCACTGCGCATCGACCCCGCCGCATGGGGATGTGATTCGCACAATGGCTGAAATCATGGCCAAGCATTATGCGAATCCTTCCTCGCTGCATCGGAGCGGGCAAGAAGCGCGAAATTTGCTGGAACGTTCCAGATCGGTTATCGCCGGCTTGTTTGCAGGTACCGAAGCAAACGATTGGCTGTTCACCTCAGGCGGCACGGAAAGCAACAATATCGCCATTGTCGGCGCAGCCCGCAGTTTAGCCCGGAACGGGAAACATATCGTTACGACTGCCATCGAGCATCCATCGGTCTACGACACATGCAGACAGTTGGAGCAAGAAGGCTGGACCGTGACGTATCTGCGCGCTGACGAGACCGGCGTCGTATCCGCTGATGCGGTGGAGGCTGCGCTTACGGACCAAACCTCTCTCGTCAGCGTGATGCATGTTAATAATGAGGTCGGCTCCGTGCAGCCGATCGCGGATATCGGACAACGGCTGAAGAGTCGCGGCAATATTGTCTTTCATGTGGATGGCGTGCAGAGCGTCGGCAAACTCCCGATTGATCTCGTCGGCAGCCGGGTCGACTTGTTCTCGGCAACCGCGCATAAAGTGGGCGGTCCACGAGGCGCCGGACTGCTCTACATTCATCCGAGGCTGCAGCTTGCCCAGGTCTATCGCGGTGGCGGGCAAGAGCGCGGTCTTCGTCCAGGCACGGAGAACGTTCCGGCAATCGTGGCGGCCGCCAAGGCATTCCGGCTTGCGATCGAGAGTCAGCCCGCAAGAGCCGAACGGATGTATGCCCTCAGGCAACGTTTGATTGCATGCTTGGACGGTATTCCGGAATTGATGCTCAATGGCAGCAGAGATACAGGGATTGGCGGCAAGGCTGCTCCGAATATCGTTCATTTCTCGTACCCCGGCATGAAACCTGAAGTTATCGTCCACATGCTGGAGCAGCATGAGATTCTGACGTCCACCAAATCGGCTTGTTCTTCGAAGAGCGATGAGCCGAGCAGAGTGCTGTTAGAAATGGGACTGCCTAGGGAGCGGGCATCCAGCGGAGTCCGCGTTAGTTTCGGGGACGAGCATGGAGACGCCGAAATCGAATGGCTGTGCAGCACGCTTGAGATGGTCGTGCAAAAATTAAAACCGTTGGAACGAAGAGAGGATTAACGACAACATGAATCCGGATATGATATTGATTCGTTTCGGCGAATTTACAGTGAAGGGGAAGAACCGCGATCGATTCGACCAACGGATCATGGCGAAAGTGAAACGGGCTGTGTCGGATTTTCCTCGCGCGGAGATTACCCGTGCTTACGGCAGAATCTATATAACGCTGAACGGCGAACCTTACGAGGCAATGGCGGTGAAGCTCAAATCCGTATTCGGCATCGCTTCGTTCAGTCCGATTCGCCGAACGGTCAACGAGCTAGAAGCGATTCGCAGCGCGGCGCTCGACGTCATGCGTGCGCTGCCGAAGCAGCCGGATACGTTCAAAGTGTCCGTGCGCCGCGTGGATAAAGGATTTCCGCATGATTCCCAGGAAATGAACCATTTGGTAGGCGGACATGTGCTGCGCGAGCTCCCGGGACTCAAAGTCAATGTCCGTGAACCCGAAGTAGAGCTCAAAGTCGAAATTCAGCCCGAAGGCACCTACGTATTCAGCAGCGTCGTTCAAGGCGCCGGCGGGTATCCGCATGGCACGAACGGCAAGGCACTGCTGATGCTCTCGGGGGGAATCGACAGTCCCGTAGCCGGCTATCTCGCGATGCGCCAAGGCTTGGAAATCGAAGCCGTCCATTATCACAGCTATCCGTTTACGAGCGAGCAGGCGAAGGAGAAGGTTATCGAGCTGGTCCGCATCTTGTCGCAGTTTACGGGAAGCTCCATTAAACTCCATCTCGTCTCGTTCACCGACATTCAGACGGCCATTGCCCAATGCGACCATAATTCGCTTATCATAACGCTGATGAGAAGGTCGATGCTGCGCATCGCCGAGCAGCTGGCCGGGCAGCGCGAAGCGCTTGGCATCGTGACCGGAGACAGTCTTGGCCAGGTCGCAAGCCAGACGTTGAGCAGCATGAATGTGATCGGCCGGACGACGGAGCTCCCGCTTCTGAGACCGCTGATTACGATGGACAAGAACGAAATCATTCGCATAGCCCGCCAGATCGGAACGTTCGAAACGTCCATTCTGCCTTACGAAGACTGCTGCACGTTGTTCGTGCCGAAGAATCCGACGACCAATCCGAATCTCGGGATCGTCGAGAAGGCCGAGGAGAGCATTTCCAATCTGGATGAAATGATTCTTCAGGCGGTGGCGACGGTGGAGACGTTGACGATACGCCCGGATATACGGACTGCAGTGGAGACGGCCGGCCAAGACGATTGGTTTTAATCGCCGGTATGAGGTAAGCAGTCGCCAGTAAGACACCACACAACAACAGAACAGGGCTGTCCTTACAAATCATTTTCCAGAATGATTTGCAGGGGCAGCCCTTTTGGCATTGCATCATAGGCGCTGCCCAAAGGAAGAATAACGTTGACAGGCAGAGGCGTTTCAAGGTATATTAAACACTGTTTTAAACGATGTTTAAATCTTTGTTTAATCGTGAAATGGAGTGATTCACTCGACAAGGGAAAAGATACTTGCCGCCACCTTGGCACTGATTAAAGCCGAAGGCATCGATAAGGTGACCATCCGCAAAATCGCCAGTGCAGCCGAAGCGAACGTCGCGCTCGTCAATTATTACTTCGGTTCGAAGGAGAAGCTGATAAGCGAAACGCTCAAACTCCAGCTCGCCTCGTTCCAAGAGGCTTTCTCCATATTTGACGAAATCGGACTGCCGCCACTTGAACGGCTCAAGCGATTTTTGCTTGCGTACACGTCGTCGCTGCAGGAACATCCCGAACTCATCAAGCGAGTGCTCGGCCAGGAACGAATGTTCGAGTCCCAATTGGAGTATGCGTCATTCCTGAAAAGCCAGGGATTCGATAAGCTGGGCGCGGCTTTGACAGAAATCATCGGTCCGTCTAGCCGGGAGAAGCTCCTGCTCGTGACGCAGCAATTGTTTGCGGCTATTCTGTCGCCTATCGTCAAAGCCAGCTTTTCGAATGAACACAAATCGATGCAAGGCGAAGGATTCGTCATTACAGCATCGGTCGAAGAGCAAATCGATTTATTCTTGGATCATTATTTCTACAAATATACCGCTCACTGAGCAGAAAGCAGAGGCAAACACCATGTCCGCTCGACCGCAAAAGCTATCCCCGACGAATGGCGGAGACGACTTCTCGTTGAAAGCCATTCTTCCGCCGCTGCTCGCCATTATCGTTGGTATGATCATGGTTATTTTGGACAGTACAGTCGTTAACAACGCCATACCTAAGCTTGTCGAATATTTCGATACCGACCTGAAGACCATTCAATGGACGGTAACAGGCTATACGCTTGCCTTGTCCGCCGTAATTCCGCTTGCGGGCTGGCTGACGGACAAATTCGGTTCCAAACAAATCTTTCTAATTACGATCACGCTGTTCACGATCGGTTCCGTTCTGTGCGGCATCGCGCAGACGCCGGAACAGCTCATCATTTACCGCGTCATTCAAGGCTTGGGCGGCGGTATGGTTTCTCCGATCGGGATGGCGATGGTCTTCAAGCTCGCTCCGCCCGAACGCCGCGGATCCATTATGGGCGTGCTCGGCATTCCGATGCTGATGGCGCCTGCATTCGGTCCCGTACTGTCCGGCTGGCTGGTCGATTCCGTCAGCTGGCATTGGATCTTCATCATCAACTTGCCGATCGGCATCATAGCGTTTATTCTCGGAACCAAATATTTGCCGAAATCCGAACGTCATGCAGCTCCTCATCTGGACATCATCGGGATGTGCCTTGCGCCGATCGCTTTCGCGATGCTGGCTTACGGCGTGAGTGAAGGCGGCACGAGCTGGTCTTCGACCTCGGCGATTACGGGCTTGACGGTTGGCGGCATCGCCTTGATTCTGTTCATCTTCGTGGAACTGAATCAGAAGCAGCCGCTTCTGGAATTGAAAGTGTTCAAATCCTCGGATTTCACGCGCAGCATCATCTTGACCTGGATCGTGCAGCTTGCGCTGTTCGGCGCCATGCTGCTCGTTCCACTGTACCTTCAAGGCGTTAAAGGCTACACCGCGCTGGAAACGGGCTGGATTCTGATGCCGCAGGCACTCTGCGCAGGTATCGGCATGCCGATCAGCGGCAAGCTGTTCGATAAAATCGGCGCTCGGCCGCTCGCCTTCGCCGGTCTTGCCGTCGTAGCCGTCGCGTTGTTCATCCTGTCGGGCGTCAAAGTCGACACGAGCCTGTGGGTCATTATCGTTGCGATCTGCATGATGGGTATCGGCATGGGCTTCTCCATGATGCCGCTCAACACGCATGTGCTCAACTCGGCGCCGCGCCGCCTTGTAAGCCGCGTAACGCCGCTTACGACAGCGGCGCAGCAAGTCGTCGTATCGTTCGCTGTTGCCGGCTTAACAGGCTACCTGACGTCGCAAATCACGTCTCATGCCGCAAGCGCAGGCAAGGATGCGAATCCGTTGACGGCCGTCGTTGCCGGTTATGGCGATACGTTTTTCTTGTCCGCCTGCATCGCGACCGTAGGCGTGGCGCTCTCCTTGCTTCTTCGCAAGCCTCGTCTGAAGGAAGAAGATCAAGCATCGGACGGCAACGCTCCGGATCCGGCTATGATGATGGGGCACTAATCGTTCCAGGAAACGTCATCGCAAATTCAAAAAAAATCGCCCTTCGCTAACAGCGAAGGGCGATTTTGCGCTCCATTGATTGTCCGGGTAAATGAAGGCCTTGCTTCTTAATGCGATTCTTTTCCGTTTTCCAACTGCGCGGCTTGGCGCCGGCTGCTATTGCGGCTGTTCTGCCAAAGCCCGACAACGATGACGGCGATGACGACGAGAATCATGAACGCCCATTCGAATGCCGGATTGCGATTGAAGACATCTTTCAGCTGTTTCTCGTGCGTAATCATCTTGGCGGCCGTATAAGCGATGACGCCGGAGCCGACATAAACGATCCATGGGAACCGCTCGATGATCTTAATGAACAGCGTGCTGCCCCAGACGACGATCGGGATGCTGATTATTAAGCCAAGAACGACCAGCGGGATATTGCCGTGACCGGCTCCTGCGACTGCGATGACATTATCGATGCCCATCGCGGCGTCGGCGATTACGATGGTGCGCACGGATTGCCACAGCGTGCTGCCGGCCTGAATGTTGTCGTGCGTATCCGAATCGACGAGCAATTTGTAAGCGATCCACAGCAATAGAACGCCGCCCGCGACCATAAGCCAAGGCACTTTAAGCAAGTAGACGACGAGCACCGTAGCTATAGCCCGTATGGCGACCGCGCCGACCGTCCCCCACAGGATGGCTTTTTTCTGCTGATCCGAAGGCAATTTGCGGGCCGCAAGGCCGATCACGATGGCATTATCTCCGGCAAGAACAAGATCGATGAAGACAATCGTTAACAGTGCAGTGAAAAATTCGATCGAGAACAATTCCATGGTCTTTCAACACCCTTTCTGCTTGCGAGGAACTTTCTCGTTCATACGGGGGAAGAAGCGAAAGGATTCAAAAAATGCAAACATAAGCTGTCCGCTTGGGACATACCGTTCATAGACGGGGTGCTTTCTTTGAAAACCACTGCGTTTATAGGACGGCGGCAGCCGTTTCACGTTGAATATTCAACTTGGGAGGCGGACAAATTGGACAGCCTGGTCGTATTCGTTCAAATTATGTTTATTAACGTACTGTTAAGCGGTGACAACGCCGTCGTCATAGCGCTGGCAAGCCAGCAGCTGCCGCCCGCGCAGCGGCGCAAAGCGGTGATGTGGGGGGCAGCGGCGGCAGTGGGGCTTCGCTGCGTGCTTACGCTTGTCGCTCTTACTCTCCTGCAGGTGCCGTATCTTCAAGCCGCCGGAAGCGTCTTGCTGTTCTTGATCGCCGTCAAGCTCATTATGGACGCGTCTGCCCATGCCGAGGAATTCCATGCCATGCGCAAGGTCAGATCGCTTGCGGGGGCAGTACGGACGATCGTCATTGCGGACTTTATTATGAGCCTCGATAATGTACTGGCAATCGCTGCCGTTGCCAAAGGCGAACCGATTCTCATCATGCTCGGAATCGTGCTCAGCATTCCGATGATCGTTTGGGGCAGCCAGCTGCTCAGCTCCATACTGCGGAAATTCCCATCGCTGGTGTATATCGGGGGCGGGCTGCTCGGCTATGCGTCGGGCGAAATGCTCGTCCATGACCCGGCCATCCACCGGATATTGGCGGAAAACGCGGCAATAATGATTAAGGCGATTCCAATATTGCTCATCCCATTCGTGATTATTGTGGCATTGCTGCGAATAAAAAGTGGGCGTAACCTATAATTTTCAGTAATTTGCAGTACTTTCACTGGTTTTTTGCCTCCCGTTCCATTACACTAGTAAATGTTAAAAAAGTGTCGAGAGAAAGGAACTTAGGCATGTCGAAAAATCAATACACCGTCGGACTGCTGTTTTTAATTGCCGGCGCTGTGATTTTACTCGGAAAACTGGGGCTGTTTGCGTTTATCGGCACAAACTTCTGGCCGCTTTTTCTGTTGATACCCGGCATTTTGCTGCACGTGCTGTTTTTCGGACGATTGCTGCCTCCGTACGTACTGATCCCCGGGGCGATTTTGACGATTAACGCCTTTATTTTCTTCTTTAGCATGGCGTCTGGCTGGAGCAACATGCAGTACTTGTGGCCTTTTATGATCCTCAGCGTCGCAGCCGGATTGTACGAATATCACCTTTTCGACACGTACCGTCCGAAGTTTCCGCTGACGCTCGCGATTGTGCTGGCGCTGGCGGCAGTGTCATTTTTCATTATCATGCTTGTATGGGGTTGGGGGTTGTACATCATTGCCGCCTTCCTGATCGCGGCCGGCGCATGGCTGGTTGCGGGACGCAAGGCCCGTTGGTAAGCCTGCAATGGTTTGGCACGGTTTATGATGCGCTGTAGTAAACAGACTATAAATAAAAAGTGGAGTGGATAACTTACAATGCAAGCCAGAGAAAACATCAGAAATATCGCTATTATTGCGCACGTCGACCACGGCAAAACAACGCTCGTCGATAAGCTGCTTCAACAATCCGGCACGTTCCGCGACAACGAAACCGTCCAAGAACGCGCGATGGATTCCAATGATTTGGAACGGGAACGCGGCATTACAATCTTGGCTAAGAATACAGCAGTCAACTACATGGATTACCTGATCAACATTGTTGACACACCTGGACACGCCGACTTTGGCGGCGAAGTGGAACGTATCATGAAAATGGTCGACGGCGTATTGCTGGTCGTCGATGCGTTCGAAGGCTGCATGCCGCAAACGAAATTCGTACTTCGCAAGGCGCTCGAAAGCAACTTGACGCCGATCGTCGTATTGAACAAAATCGACCGTCCTAACGCAAGCCCTGAGCAAGTCGTGGACGAAGTATTGGATCTCTTCATCGAGCTTGGCGCGAGCGACCAGCAGCTGGAATTCCCTGTCGTTTACGCATCCGCATTGATGGGTACGGCGAGCATGAACGTGGAGAAGCAGGACGAGAACATGCAGGCGCTCTACGAAACGATCATCGAGCGCATTCCGTCCCCGACGGAAAGCATCGAAGAGCCGCTGCAATTCCTCGTAACGCTGCTTGATTATAACGAATACCTTGGCCGTATCGCGGTCGGACGCGTCAACCGCGGTAAAATCCGCCAAGGCCAAACGGTCGCGGTCATTAACCGCGAAGGCATTACGAAACAAGCGCGTATCGAGAAGCTCTTCGGTTTCCAAGGCTTGAAACGGGTAGAGGTTGAAGAAGCGGGCGCGGGCGATATCGTCGCGATCGCAGGTATCCGCGAAATCAACATCGGCGAAACAATCGCTGATCCTGCAAACCCTGAGGCATTGCCGGTTCTGAAGATCGACGAGCCGACGCTGCAAATGACGTTCCTCGTCAACAACAGCCCGTTTGCGGGCCGCGAAGGCAAATGGGTTACGTCCCGTAAGCTTCGCGAACGCTTGTTTAAAGAATTGGAAACCGACGTTGCGCTGCGCGTTGATGAAACCGACAGCCCGGATGCCTTCGTCGTATCCGGCCGCGGCGAGCTTCACCTGGGGATTCTCATCGAGAATATGCGCCGTGAAGGCTTCGAGCTTCAAGTTTCCAAGCCGGAAGTTATTATTAAAGAAATCGACGGCGTGAAGAGCGAGCCGTACGAGCGCCTGCTCATCGACGTACCGGAAGAAAACATGGGCGCCGTCATGGAAAGCCTTGGTTCGCGTAAAGCCGAAATGGTCAACATGGTCAATAACGGCACTGGCCAAGTCCGCATCGAGTTCATCATCCCGGCGCGCGGCTTGATCGGCTACAGCACGAACTTCCTGACGCTGACGCGCGGTTACGGCATCATGAACCATGCCTTCGATAACTACGGCCCGCTTGCCGGTACTTCCGTCGGCGGACGTCATCAAGGCGTGTTGATTTCCAGCGAGACCGGCGTAACGACATTCTACGGCATGATGGGCGTGGAAGACCGCGGCGTGTTGTTCCTGGAGCCGGCTACGGATGTTTACGAAGGCATGATCGTCGGCGAACATAACCGCGACAACGACATCATCGTTAACATCTGCAAAGAGAAAGCACTGACGAACGTGCGTTCCGCAGGTAAAGACGACACGGTCCGTTTGAAAACGCCGGTTCTGTTCTCCCTGGAGCAAGCGCTGGAATACTTGAACGACGACGAGTATTGCGAAGTAACACCGAAATCGATCCGCCTGCGCAAGAAGCTCTTGAATAAGAGCGAGCGCGAACGTGCGGAGAAACAACGCAAAACCGCCCAAGCAGGCGTTTAAGCATTTCCTGAACATACGCTTTGACGGAGGCAGGGCAACGGACTTCCCATTCGGGATATCCGTTGCCCTGCCGTTTGCGTCAAGCCGATAGATATGCTATTTATAGAATAGACAAAGGAGGAGAACGCACGTGCAGCACTGGCTTTCGCAAAACCCGTTTTTGACGTACATCCTTATCCTCGCGTTTATTATTTATATTTTCAACGCAGTGTTTCGCGCTTCGAAGCGACTGCCGATCCTGAAGGAAATTCTCGTTCATTTGATCATGGTCATCGGCGCGTTCGTTTTGTTTATCCTTCAGGATTTCGGCCTGCCGATTCTCCAATGCATGGCGGTCGCCGTCTTCATGATGCTGCTGCTTCGCGGCAGACAGATCTATGACAGGATCAAAGCGAGACGCAGCAGCAGTTCCGACACGGAAGGGGTATAAACAGTGCGGTTGGAGGATGCCCTATTCAATTGGCTTCAAATTCAGCTTGTCGCCGAAGAAAGGCCCGAGGACCGCGCAGCTGCGGACACCCGCGACTTCTTTCTCGAAATCCTGACGGACGATCATGGTGTAACGAACTTGCTCGTACATAAGACGGACGACACGATGATCCATTTGAAGTATGACAAGGATGGCCGAACGAAGCTGCAGATGTACCCCCGCGAAGCCGCGGAGCAGCTCTTAACAGACATCAACCAGAATCCGAAATACAACTGACGAAGGTGGATAACATGTCAAGGAAGGCAACGCACGCCGTACGACCGAAGAAAAAAAACTATTGGCCGCGCCGCATCATGGTTGCCCTTCTCGTAGGGCTTGTCGGAGTCGCATGCTACCTTGGCTATTTGGTGTATGTATCCAAAGATGCGCTGAAAGATATTACGACAGATGCCGACCCGACTGTTGTGGTTGCGCCTGAGAATTCCGTAAAAGTAAAACCGGTCACGTTAATGCTGCTGGGCATGGACACGCGGAAGAACACCGGAACGCTGAACACGGACGTCATGATGGTCGTGGCGATGAACCCGAAGACCAAGTCCGCCGTAGTCGTCTCCATTCCTCGGGACTCCCGCATTCAGGTGAACGGCTATAATACCCGCAAGGCGAACGCGTATTATGCGAATTTCCTCAGGCAGGAGCATAACGACGGCCTGAAGGACAAGGAAGCCGAGCAGGCGGCGAAGAAGGGCATGCGCTCGATGTTCGGCAAGTTCTTCGACGTTCCGATCGACTATACGACGATGATTAACTTCCAAGGCTTCTCCGACGTCGTGGATGCGCTCGGCGGCGTAACGGTCGACGTCGATATGGACATGCATTACGTCGATAAGGCAGACGGTACCAACATTAATTTGTCCAAAGGCCGTCAAAAGCTGATGGGCGACGATGCGCTTGATTTCGTGCGTTACCGCAAGTCGAACGACGGTAAGAACATGTCCAGCGACTTTGACCGCAACCAGCGCGAGAGCCAGGTTCTTGGCCAAATCGCCGACAAGCTGAAGTCCTTCTCCGGCGTTACCAAGATTGGCAGTGTCATTAAGGCGGTTGGAAACAATCTGCGGATGGACATCCCGGCCGGCGAGGTTACGAACCTGCTCAAAACGTATTACGGCATTAGCGGAAGCGACATTACGTTCATCCCGCTCGAAGGAACTTGGAAGAGTCCTTACGTTTATTTGGATGCGGCGAAACTGCAGGCAGCGAAGGATGCGCTCAGCGCAAAACTGGCTGAATGACGGTGGAAGAGCGGACACTGCTATGCTATAATGGGTGCATCGGAGCATTCATGACACTGTGAGCAAGGAGGGCTGCGGATGACCGAACCCGTCACATTACTCTCTGACGAATTCTATGGCGCACTGAACGACAAACCGTTCGTTCTTCTGCACACCATCGATACGGACAGCGGATCACCGACGTCCAGCGCAATCTCGTGGATTTATGCGGTCAACCGTACCACGCTGCGATTTGCGATCGACGGCCGTTCGCGCTTGTCAGTGAACATGACTTCGAAAGCCGAAATAAGCGTTACCCTGTTTGCGCCAGGAACCGTTCAAACGATCTACGGCACAGCAAGGCTTGTTTCGGAAGCATTGGAAGATGTACCTTTTAAGCTCGTCTGCTTTGACGTTGACATCACGGTTATCCGCGATGCGATGTTTTACGGCGCGCGCTTGTCCGCTCAGCCGGACTATGAGAAAACGTACGATCAACGAGCTGCGGACAAACTGGATGGACAGGTGTTTGCGGCCATGAGAAAAGCCTAGTGAAACTTCACTAGGCTTTTTCTGTCTAAATATAAGGAAGTATAAATTAGCTATACTGACTTATATTTCTAAGGAAGCGATTCTTCTTGTGTTACGGCTTCTCGCGATTCATGCGGCTGTTCACGCGAGTGCCGGTATCCATTTTGTGTTCCATGTTTGGTTTGTTTAAGGCTTTCGGTTCCGCGATCGGCTTCACGTCCCGCGGGATCTGCGGCACGATCCGGCCGATAATGTCCGCCATTTCTTCGCCGAAACCGGCAATCGGGCGGCCGCGTCTAATATCGGCTCCGAGCTCGTTCAGCCGCGAGGAGATGTCGATGTCCGCGGTGACGATGGCGTCGATGCCGTAAGGATCCTTGTGGAACGCCTCCGCTACGGCGTATTTGACGGTGCCGACGCGGGAACGGTCTAAGTTGCCTGCAACGTCGATGCCGACGACGGCTGTATTTTTAAAGACGACGCAGTGCGCGCCCTTAACCCCTGGTACGTGACGCGCCAAGTTCTCTAAATGCGCGGCGACTTGCTTAGGGCTGCTTATTTGTTTCTTTTGCGGGGCGCTCTGCTGCGCTCGAATGCGTTGATCATTCTGCGGAGAGGGTGATGTTTCATTGCGGGCGACAGTATTACAACCTGCTGCCAGCATACAAAGGAGCATAGCGGGCACCAGCCATTTCCTCATATTCGCCACCTGACCTTTCTAAAGTCTGCATCTTTTGTTCAAGCATAGTTTACCTTGAAGCGGGTTCCGCTATGTACGCCTTTGAACGAAATTCCAACGCCAGGAGGGCTCACGATGAAAAAAATATTCGTGCTCGACACCAATGTACTGCTCCATGACCCGCAAGCGATCTTTGCCTTCGATGATAATGAAGTCATAATCCCCGCGGTGGTGTTGGAAGAAATCGACTCGAAGAAGAGGCTCGCGGATGAGCTTGGCCGCAATGCAAGGCATGTTTCCCGCCTGTTGGACAATATGAGAGAGAGCGGGCATTTGCATGAAGGCATCGTGCTGGATAACGGGGGCGTACTGAAGGTTGAACTGAATCATCGAAGCTTTATCCGCGTGCAAGAAATGTTCGGGGAAATGTCGAATGACAATCGGATTCTTGCGGTTGCCTTGAACTATCATCTCGAAGAGCAGGATAAGGGGAGTGCCCGGCCGGTCATTATCGTCAGCAAAGACGTGCTCGTTCGCATCAAGGCGGATGTGCTGGGGATCGAAGCGCAGGATTATCTGTCCGATCAGGTCGTACTGCCATCCGAGGTATACGCCGGCTATTTGACGCTGAAGGTGCATCCCTCGGTGATCGACGAATTTTATACGTACCGGTTTCTGACGATCAAAAATTTGCTGCTGAATCTACGGTTGCAACCCAACGAGTTCGTTATTCTGAGAGACGAAATGGGCACCTCGAAGTCCGCGCTCTTGAAAGTAAGCCAGGATGGGGCGAGGCTGGAACCGCTATACTTAAGCAACGATCCCGTGTGGGGCATCACTGCCCGCAACGCCCAACAGCGCATGGCGCTGGAACTGCTGTTAAACGACGATATTCCGCTCGTGACGTTGACCGGCAAGGCAGGAACGGGCAAGACGCTGCTGGCGCTCGCCGCAGGGCTGATGAAGGTGGAGGATGAGCATAAATACAAAAAACTGCTGATCGCGAGACCTGTCGTGCCGATGGGCAAAGATATCGGCTATTTACCGGGAGAGAAAGAAGAGAAGCTGCGTCCGTGGATGCAGCCGATTTACGATAATTTGGAGTTTCTGTTCGATACGAAGAAGTCCGGCGACATCGACAAGATCCTGATGGGGCTCGGCAGCATCCAAGTCGAGGCGCTTACTTACATCCGGGGAAGATCCATTCCGGGTCAATTCATCATCGTCGACGAAGCGCAGAATCTGACCCGCCACGAGGTGAAAACGATCGTTTCGCGCGTTGGCGAAGGCAGTAAGATCGTGCTGATGGGCGATCCGGAGCAAATCGATCACCCCTATCTCGATTCCATCAGCAACGGGCTCACGCATATCGTGGAACGGTTCAAGCAGGAAGGCGTCAGCGGGCATATGACGCTGGAGAAGGGCGAGCGCTCCAAGCTTGCTCAGCTGGCAGCGGATTTGCTTTAGACGGAAGCCGGCAGGAAGATTTCGAAGGCACAGCGATAAGCGCGGGCAATGCCTGCGAGCAAATCAACCTGATGACGGTCGACGGCGAGCAGCCGGCGGCCGTCTTCTTGCGTTAACGTCGCTATGGCATGCTCATCGGCTTGCTCGAGCGCCGATTCGAACTCCGCAACCGGGTCGTCCCAGGGGGCAAGTTGGACAACGGCGACAAGTCCTCGATCGAGAAATACATTCCCTTCATGCGTTACAATGCCGTAATCCGTGACTATTCGTTCGTTCGGCAGCCAGCCGGAGTCGAGCTGCAGCCAGGTTCCGCGCTCGCAAATGACGTTATATTCGTCCGAGATACGTTCGATCGCTTCGCAATCTTCAGCGGTACGTACGAACAAGGTCGTTTGATGACGGTCCTTCAAGGTGACGGCATCCGCGATGTCTTGGATGAGCCGTGCGTAATAAGTCGGCATCCTATCCTCCTGCAGCAACAGGTCTACACTGTAAACAGTAATCAAGGGCAACATTCTCCTTCCGACGGTCGTCCATTAAGTATGGCGAATATCGGCAAGGGAAGCAATGAAATCTATACAGACAAAAAAACGCTTTCTTGCTACAATGAAAGTTAGCCATTAAACGGCGAGGAGGGATGGAGTGTCCCGTAGAAAAGCGGTCGTTTTGCTATTAAGCGTCTTTACGATATGCGCGGCTTTGCTTGTTTCGATGAATGGCAAATCCGGCTTGCCCATTACGCCTTCGGACGGAGGGACACCTTCCAGCCAGCAGCCGCAGGTCGATAATGGCGACGACTTAGAACCAAAGACACTTTCGATTGCCGTCTCCATGGACGAGTCGGAATTTCAATATTGGATCAAGAGCAATGAACGATTTCAGCTTACCCATCGGAATATCACGATTAAAATGACGAATATTCATGGCCAGGATGCCGACGAAGCGCGAAAAACCGCATCCGAAGCCGGCGAGCCCTTCGACGTCATGCTGCTCGATAATGACCGCGTGCGCGAGTTTGCCATGCAAGGCTACTTGCTTCCCGTCGACGAAATCGTAACCGGCGATTCTGCCGCAGACATATTGGAAGCGCTCACAGGAATGGTGAAGTGGAACGGCTCGCTGTGGGGCGTTCCGATAGACAGCAATCCGCTGCTGAACGTATGGTCGAGGAAACTGCTCCATCTCGCCGGCGTCCAGGAACCGCCCAAAGATATGGAGGCGTTCAAGACCGTTGCCGACGCATTGTCGGAGCTTCAGCCGGGGAATTTCAGCCCGTTTAATCTGAATACGTCGAATCCGCGCGATCTGTCCGCTTGGCTGGGTCTGTTCCCGGAGAACGCGGCAGCCGCGGCCGAATTGTCGCCGTTGACCGCCAGCCAGAAGCAGCAGCTTCATTATGCGGCGGAACATGGGAAGGAACTGCTTCGTTTCAATCCGCTGCTGCAGAAGGAGCAATTGCTCCACGCGTTTCGTTCGGGGACGCTGCTCAGCGCCGTGATTTCCTGGACGTCGTATTTCACGATGACGGATGACGAGCGTTCGCTCCTCGCAATCGGATCGCCTAAAGGTCCTGTCGTGCGGAGCGATGGCCGCAGCTTCGTGCTGACAGCGGAGACGGACAAGCTGGCCGAAGCGCGGGAATGGATTCAAGACATGACGGATTCGGACGCGCAGCTCGACCGCTACCGCCTGTTCGGCTGGCTTCCGGCACGCGTCTCCGTCATGACGGGAGAATTCGAGTACAATGCGATCGCGGACCGTCCGCCGCACTTTCTGGCCCTTATGCTGAAGGATCCCGCTGCAACTCCGGATCCGCCTTGGCGCGAACGCTGGATTCGGTGGACGGCGCTCAGCGCTTCGCTTGGCGGCAACGTAAACGCATTTATGGCGGAGCAAGCCAGCCGGCTGATCACGGAATGGAACGGCGAGCCGGAGACGCCGCAAAAAAACGGCGCCGAAGCGCCGCCGGAACATGAAACTATAGACTGATCGAAAGCTTGATGATTAATTTGCCGTCTTGTACTGCCACCGATTTGGCTTTGACGAAAGAGACGATGTCGGAAGGCGAGAAGCCGAGATCGAATTGCTTCTCCAGCTGCTGGCGCGTCGTATCCGGCAGCGCCAATCCGTTGAAGATCAGCTCGTCGACATGGAAGAGGATGGCGCCGTTCTTTTCCAGCGTGTAATGCCCGGTCAGCTCGACTTGGAGATCGTCTTTTTTACCGGTAATGACGACTTTGTCTTGCTGGAAAGCGAAAGCGAAATTATCGAAAATGTTGTCTTGTCCGCGCAGGAAGTCATTTAACTTATCCGCGGGAATCGACAAGGTGTAGTTGAAGCCGTCGATCTTCAGCATATCCTTGTCTTTCTCGACCCACGAAGGGATTTTATTCATCGCCTTGGATAAGGCTTTAAAATAGCGATTGACCTCGACAAGGCCGACATTCTGCCAGTAGTCGGTGTAATCATCGATCAGCGAGCGCAGCTTGTCTGCATCGGAGCGCCCGTTCAACGTGGAATCGACTTCGCTTTGCAACGCGGAGACGCGGTCGCGCTGCGTTTTCAGCCGCGTCTCCACCTCGTCGAGCTGGGCGGACTGCTCGTTCAGCGAGGTGATGTTTTTCTTAAGCGCCTTGTATTGTTTCGTATAATCGTTCAAAGTATCTTTGTCAGAAGAGAAGATATAGTCGAAGTAGTCCATGACAGTCAGGAGCCCGGACAAATTTCGGGCGGACAGCAGCGCAGTCAACAACACATCGCGTTCTCCGGTATAATAGGCGCGCAGGACCTGACCGGCATTCTCTCGCTTCTTGGCGATGGCATCCTCTTGCAAGGCGAGTTCGGCTTGAGAGGACTTCAGCTTGGCTTGAACTCCGGCCTGTTCCGTTTGAATCCGCGTAATTTCCTTGTCGATTTCAACGACGGACAGGCTTTTCTCCAGCACGCTTCGAGTCTCTTCGTCTTGCGGGACTGCGGGTTCGGCGAGCGCGGGATAGATCGTTAGCCAGCCGGCGAGCGCGAATACGGCCAGCGAGACGGTCCAGCGGCGTTTCGTTCCTTGCACGGTCGTCCCCCTTTCGGGCAATTTTGCATGCACTACTATATGCGTATAATAGTTCTATTATATCTGGTGCCTTTAATTTTGTCCCAGGTTTGGAGGATCATGGCGGTGGGTAACACGAAACGGCTGGCGTCGGCCATAGGCGATGCAATTAAGCTCAGCGATCGAAGCGGGTGGGTAGATTCAACTTCCCCGGCTAGCGGCGAAAGGTACGCCGCGATTACGTTTCATGATTATATGGCGATGTGCTTATACGATGAGATAGACGGCTATTACAAGAGCGGACCCGTTCGCGTGGGAAAATCCGGCGACTTCTACACGAGCTCCGGCATCGGTTCCATTATGGGGATTAAGCTTGCGGGATACGCCGCGAAGCTCGCCGCAGGCCAGGCGAGAGCGGTGACGATCATGGAGTGGGGAGCAGGTACTGGCGCTCTGGCCAATCAAATGCTGACGGCATTGGAGGAGAGTGATGGCGGCGATGGTCCGCCATGGCTGGCAGACGCCCATTACGTGCTCGTGGACAGCAATCCAGTCCATCTGGACGAAGCGCGGAGCACGCTGGCCGGCCGGGCGATGGGCGATGCCGGCTTGGCGCCAGCCCTTTCGTTCATGCAACCGGAAGAAGCGGAAGCGTATCTTCGCGAAGTCGGGAACGAGCGGTTTGCAATCGTAATCGGCAATGAATTGCTGGATGCGTTCCCGGTTCATCGGGTCGTTCAGCGGGAAGGCGCGTTATGGGAACTTGGCGTAACAACGTCAAATGCAATTTCGGCAGCAGCCGATTTTCGCTATGTCCATATGCCTTTGTCCGACGAACGGATTCCGGCGGTTCTGGAGAGGGACGGAATCCAGCTTCGCGAGGGGCAGATCTTCGAAGTGAATCTGAACGCGGAGCAGTGGATCGTGAAACTGGCGCGGTTCATCCATCAAGGCAGCCTCGTGCTCATCGATTATGGCCACGAAGCGCTCGAGCTTGCCGCTCCTCACCGCATGCGCGGCTCGCTGCTGTGCTATAAAGACCATGTCGCGCGGGATGAACCGTTTCTGGAACCCGGGAACCAGGATATGACCGCTCATGTGAACTTCACCTCATGCCGGGCCGCAGGCACGGCAGCGGGCTGGAGCTTGCGTTATTACGCAACGCAGAAGCAGTTTCTCGTCGATGAAGGACTGCTGTCGGAGCTCACCGGGCACGACGGCACGAATCCGTTCGGCGAAGCCGCGAAGCGAAACCGCGCCATTCGGCAGCTGCTGCTCAGCGACGCCATGAGCGAGACGTTCAAGGTGCTCGTGCTGGACAAATCATAAACGCGAACCATCGAAAAAAGGCTGTTCCGGAGAGCTTGTCTCCAGGAACAGCCTTTTGGCTATTTTTTGAAAGTGGAATGTCCGTATATTTAGAATGGGTTCCCCATTACAAATACCGTCCAATACGTAAAGCCGACGAACGAGATAAACATGTATCCCCAGAACATCAGCATGTAAGTTCTTTCGGAAAAGTTCAAATAGCCTAACAGGACAAATACAGCGGTTTGGATAAAGAACAAGAGTGCCATCTCGTTCATATGTCCTGCAAACGCCATCAATGCGATTACAAGCGTCCAAAACCCGAGCACTCGGAACATGCGTGCCATGATTTCTCCCCCTCTCGTCAGTCTAGACCCGATTTCTATTGCCCATTATAACGTTTCAGGTAACGACTGTAAACTGTTTCAATCGTGACGAATTGGCAAACTTTTTACCTTGCCGGCACGCGATATGACAAGTTTGCTTCAATTTGTGAAAAAACATGTATGAGCCTAAAAAAAAATGGATATACAAATTAGTATCCGATAGATTCTATGAACTCTACCAAGGGCATAGAGATAAAGTAAGCGCCTAATGTTGGGAGGTTTTGGTTGCATGACAGCAGTGAGACAAGATGCCTGGAGCCCGGATGACGATCTTATCCTGGCCGAGGTCACGCTGCGGCACATTCGCGAAGGCAGCACGCAGCTAGCCGCATTCGAAGAAGTAGGAGAGCGGATCGGCCGTACGTCGGCGGCCTGCGGATTCCGCTGGAACAGCTGTGTTCGCAAACGCTACGAGGATGCCATTCAAATCGCGAAGCAGCAGCGCCAGAAACGTAATTATATGAAAAAGCAAACGTACGCTGCAGCCCCTCACGTTTCCTCCATTCATGTCGTGGATACCGAGGAACGCGTATACAAGAACGATCCGCTGACGGAAGAAACGTTGTCGATCGATTCCGTCATCCGGTTTTTGCGTCAATGGAAAGGTACGTACCAAGAGTTGAATCGTCAAATCAAGACGCTCGAGCGCGACCTGCGCGAGAAAGACGACGAGCTGCACGAACTGCGCGAAGTCAACGAGCGCTTGTCGCTTGAAGTCAACAACGCGCAAACCGACTACCGTGCCGTGAACGACGATTATAAAACGCTCATTCAAATCATGGACCGCGCCCGCCGCCTTACCGTCTTGACGGAAGAGGACGAAGCGAAACCGAGATTCAAAATGGACGCCAACGGCAATCTGGAACGCATCGAATAACAAGTTTCCGAATAAACGGCTTGCCCTCTACTTGCGGCGGCACACTTAAAATCTCTCCGTACCTATCAGGGCGCGGCGGGATTTTTTAGTTTGTTTCTGATACGATAGCCGTATAACATCATTACGTTAATCGAGGTGGGCGCATGAAAATCATGATCGTCGGCGCCGGCGCGCTGGGCCTCTTGTACGCGGCAAGGCTTGCCGAGGCGGGGGAAGACGTTCTGTTATTAACGCGAACGGACGAGCAGGCGCAGACCTTGCAGTCGGAAGGCCTTCTATATAAAGATGTCACGGGGATCGAACGGCTTGTCAAGATTCCCGCGCAATCCGCGAACCGGTACGCGGATTGCGAAAGCGTGCACGCGTTTGCCGCTGACTGGATTCTGCTAACCGTGAAGCAGCCGGATGTCAACGAGACGTTATTCCATGTCCTGCGGCGAGCGGCTGCCTCGGGGGCGTCGATCCTCGCGCTTCAGAACGGCGTCGGTCACTTGGAGCGGCTGCGGGAAGCGCTGCCGGCTGCGTCGGTATATGCGGCCATTACGACGGAAGGGGCGCTTCGGCCGGATTTGTGCGCCGTTATCCATACGGGAACCGGACTGTTGACGTTCGGCGGGTGGAGCGAAGACGAGAAAAACGATGCTAAACCGCAAAAAATGTTGCTTGAAGCGCTGATTAATGCAGGAATTCAGGCCAAACTGTCGAAAGAGATGAAAGATCAAGTTTTCCTAAAGTTGTTAATTAATGCGGTCGTTAATCCGCTTACCGCTATTTTTCAAGTCAAGAACGGCGAGCTGCCTCAGGACCCCTACCGCTTGAAAATCATGCGAGCGCTCCATGACGAAAGCGAGACGATTCTGCGTGCGGCCGGGATGGCATCCGGGGACGACTTATGGGAACGGCTGCTCGGCGTATGCGCCGCGACGGCGGCCAACGAGTCTTCCATGCTGCGGGACGTGCGCGCAGGACGGGTAACGGAGATCGACTGGATCAACGGCGGAATCATCCAACGGGCCAAGCGTCTCGGCATGCCGTCGCGAATGAACGAAGCCGTAATAGCGCTGGTAGAAGCACTTTAGACTTCTTAATCGTTCTGGAGGAGGAGACGGAGATGCAGTGGATTTGGGAAAGCTTCAAGCATATCTACGCCATCTTGGCGGTTCTTCCCGTCATTCCGTTTCTGCTTGTTTATTTCGGCTATGCCGCCTTCACGGGCGATCGCAAGAAAGCGTTTCGCATGGCGATGGACGTGACGACGGCGTTATTGATCGGCTGCGTCGCGGTGCTGTTCAATCGGGTTTTCAACAGCCACTTCGGGCTGTACGGCATCATGCTGGTCCTGCTGCTAGGCGGAGGACTGCTGGGCAATGTCCAGTATCGCGTAAAAGGAAATCTCAACATGCCCCGCATTATGCGGGCCATTTGGCGGCTCGGCTTCTTCTTAATGAGCTTCTGCTATATCATCCTGATGATGATCGGTCTCGGAAAAAGCTTGTTTACAGTCTGACGCCTGACCGCTCACCCTCCTTGACAGGGGGGTGTTTTCCATATAAACCATCCTCTGGACGCGGTCGTTCATCATCGATCGGCTTCAATAGAGGTTTTTCTTATTTTGACGGTTACCGAAACAATGTGTACAATAAATGAGAAAAAACCGCACTCCATTATTAGCTTGTAAACCGGAGAAAGAAAGGTAGAGACTGCCCGATGAAAACAGTGCAGATCGAGCTGCCTTTCAGTCAACCGATCGCCGAAGCTTACATAAAGCGAAACCACCCCGGGATTGAAGCGTTATTCGGCAGTCATCCCGCTGAGGAAGCGCATTGGCACCGACGCTTGAATTGGCTGAAAGCTCATGCAGACAAACGTGTTGAGCCTGAACGTCTTGCAGAGGTTTTGCTGGCGTATAATAAACGAATGAATGATCACCCTGCGGTGATGGCGAATATCGAAGCCATCCGGTCAGGCGCGCCGGTCGTCGTCACCGGTCAGCAGGCCGGACTATGGACGGGACCGCTGCTCGTTATACATAAAGCCGTTACGGCGATCGCAGCAGCCAAGGATGCGGCGCGGTTGACGGGAACGGAGATTGTCCCCGTGTTTTGGATCGCGGGAGAGGACCACGACTGGGATGAGGCGAATCATGCCTTTATTCGCAGCGGGGAGGCCGAGCTGACCCGCATTGCCGTACCGCGTCCGAAAGGAGGACGGACATCGGTGAGCCGCACGAAGCTGGAGCGCGCCGAGCTGTCGGATTCGCTGAAGCGCCTCAGCGCGTCGCTGCCCGATACGAATTTCAAGCGCGAGCTGCTGGAAACGCTGGAAGGTTTCGCGGCGCGCTGCGACGATTTATCGGACTGGTTCGCGCTCGCCATGGGCTGGCTGTTCGGCAAATACGGCCTCGTGCTGCTCGATTCCGATCATCCCGACATTCGCGCGCTGGAAGCGCCGATGTTCGTGCAGCTTCTTCATCGCAACGACGAGCTGGAATCGGCCTATATGCGCGCTGCCGGCGCGCTGCGGGAGCTCGGCTACGAGCCTTCGGCGGATGTCGCCGAGAACTGCGCGAATGTCTTCCTCTTCGAGGAAGACGAGCGGACGCTGCTTTACAAGCAAGACGGTGATTTCCGCAATCGCAAGGAAACGTTCCGGATTTCCCGCGAAGAGCTGCTTCGCATTGCGGAGCAGGAGCCGCAGCGGCTCAGCAACAATGTACTTACGCGCCCGCTGATGCAGGATTATTTGCTTCCCGTGCTCGGCGCCGTTCTGGGTAACGGCGAAATCTCCTACTGGACGCTGACGGGTGAAGCTTTCCGCTGTCTCGGCATGGAAATGCCGCTCATTATTCCTCGGATGTCTTATACGCTCGTCGAAGGCGCGACCGAGAAGCAGATGGATAAATACGGCCTGTCCTTCGCGGACGTCATGACCCGCTACGAATCGCACAGAGCGGCTTGGCTGAAGGAGCGGGACGAACTGGACATCGAGTCCCGTTTCGAAGAAGCGAGAACGCAGTTCGAGACGATATACAACCCGGTTATGGGCATGTCCGCTTCCATCGAGAAAGGTCTCGAAGCGCTTGCGGCCAACAATCTTCGCCGAATCCAGGATCAAATCTCGTATTTGGAGAAGCGGACAAAGGAAGCGCATGCGAGGCGTTTCGAAGCTGCCTTGCGGCAGCAGGACGGCGTCGCGCTGGCGCTGTGGCCGAACGGTCAGCCACAGGAGCGGGTACTGAACATGACGGATTTCTGGAACCGCAGCGGTTCCGCTTGGCTCGAGAAACTGCTCGATGCGCCGTACGACAGATCAGGCGGCCATCATTTGATCTATTTTTAAACCGAGAGGAAGTGGCACTATGACAGTGAACGCGAAGCAAAACAGCATCGTGCAAGATATGGCGCTTGCGCCGGAAGGCCATTTGAAAATCGACTGGGTAGCTGCGCATATGCCCGTTCTGAACCGCATCCGGGAACAGTTCGAGCAGGAGCAGCCGTTCAAAGGCTTGAAAGTAGCCATCGCGCTTCATTTGGAAGCGAAAACCGCTTATCTGGCGAAAGTCGTTCAAGCCGGCGGCGCAGAAGTGACGATTACGGGCAGCAATCCGCTGTCGACGCAGGACGACGTGTGCGCGGCATTGGTCGAAGACGGCATTACCGTCTTCGCCAAATACAATCCGGAGCCGAAGGAATTCAAAGAGCTGATGATCAAGGCGCTGGAAACGAAGCCGGATCTGATTATCGACGACGGCGGGGATTTCGCATCCATTCTTCATTCGGAGCGTCCGGATCTGATGGCGCAAATTCGCGGGGGAGCGGAAGAAACGACGACCGGCATTATCCGCCTGAAAGCCTTGGAGAAGGAAGGCGCGCTGAACTTTCCGATGGTCGCCGTGAACGATGCCTACTGCAAATATTTGTTCGACAACCGCTATGGCACGGGTCAGTCCGTATGGGACGGCATCAACCGGACGACGAATCTGGTCGTTGCCGGCAAGACCGTCGTTGTCGTCGGCTACGGCTGGTGCGGCAAAGGCGTTGCGATGCGCGCCAAAGGTCTGGGCGCGCAGGTCATCGTGACGGAGATCGACGCGATCCGCGCCGTTGAAGCGCATATGGACGGTTTTACCGTCCTGCCGATGATCGAAGCGGCCAAGCTGGGCGACTTCTTCGTTACCGTAACCGGCAACCGTGACGTCATTCGCGGCGAGCATTACGAAGTGATGAAGAACGGCGCGATCCTGTCCAACGCCGGTCACTTCGATGTGGAAGTAAACAAACCGGAGCTGGAAGCATTGTCGACCAGCAAGCGGGTCGTTCGCCGCAATATCGAAGAATATCAGTTGAAAGACGGACGCAGCATTTATTTGCTGGCGGAAGGCCGTCTCGTCAACCTCGCCGCGGGCGACGGACATCCAGCGGAGATTATGGATATGACATTCGCGCTGCAAGCGGTCTCGCTGAAGTATGTCAACGACAACTACAATACCATTGGCAAGAAAGTCGTCAACGTGCCGTACGAGCTTGATGAACAGGTCGCACGTTATAAGCTGGAAGCAATCGGTACGGGCATCGACAAGCTGACGGAAGAACAGAAGTCGTACCTCGACAGCTGGCAGGAGCACTAATTGCACCAACAGCACCAACAAAACCGTGAACAGTAAGAGCTGAACAGTAAGAGCACCAGCTGCACCACTCAACTATTAGAGCGTATATGCGCGAAACGCGGAAGCCCCTTCGAGATGAAGGGGCTTCTTTGCTTTATTCGTGACGCCAAGCAACATTTGGAAATCCGATCTCGTTAGGAGAAGTGAGTCCGATAAAAGCAAATATAGGGGGTTGTTCCATGCAAGGGTTAGAGACAAAGAATCGATGGAACGGCAAGAAAGCAGGGTTGGCGCTCGTCGGCATGCTATTGTTGGCGTGGATGCTGTCGGGTTGTTCGGCGGGAAACAGCAATAAGGACGGCGGCGCGGCAGACACGGCTAACGGAAACAGCAATACGATGATGAAAGAGTCGGCTTCCATGGCGGCAGCGACGGACGATGCCACGGCTAACGCTCCAGCCGCGCTTGTGAACAGCGCCCAGTCGTCCAGCGCGGATGAAGCCAAGTCGGACGGGGCCAATGCGGCAGTGCCGCAAGGATCGGCCGAAGCCGCGACAGGGGCGGCTTACTCGCCAGCTGCGGATATCGCCGACCAAGGCTTCGATCGCAAGATCGTCTACAGAGGCAACGTAACGATGGAAGTAAAAGCGTATGATGAAGCGCAGACGGCGCTTCGCGATCTCATCCATCTCTCCGGCGGCTATCTGCTTAATTTCGCCGATCAGAAGACGGCGGCTGAACGAGGCGGCACCTACACGATCAAGATACCGGCATCCGGTTTCGACGGGTTCTTGAACGGCTTGGAGAAAATCGATCATGTGAGCTATCAGAGCAGCGCGAAAGGGACAGACGTTACGGAAGAATACGTGGATCTGCAGGCGCGTCTGAAAGCGCGGCAGGTCGTCGAAACGCGACTCCTCGACTTCATGGCGAAAGCGACGAAAACAGCAGATCTGCTGCAAATTTCGAGCCAGCTCGGGGACGTTCAGACGGAAATCGAGCAAATCAAAGGCAGAATCCGGTATTTGGACAATAACGTCGCTTTCTCGACCATCGATCTCCGAGTATATGAGACGTTGAAAGCCGTCGAGCCGGCCAGCGTTGCGAAGCAGGATTTGGGGCATCGCATTTCGGATGCCGCAAGCAGCAGCACGGAGGTTATGTATGCGTTCTTGAAAGGCTTGATCGTCGTAATTGCCGGCGCTTTGCCGGTGTTGGCGGTGCTTGCGGTAATCGGCATTCCGGTTTATGCGTTCTATCGGAACGTCAATCGAAAGCGGATCTTGGAGCGCAGGACCCCGGTGCCGAAGCTGCCGGCTCCAATAGCGGGCGAACCGACTACGGCTGCGGCGGCAGCCGACGACGAAGAGACGTCGGATGGCGGGGAAGCCAATAAATAAGAATAGAAATCGATCTTCAAGCAAAGAGCTGAATCTCTAGTCGTTCGCGACACGGGGATGCAGCTCTTTTTGCTTGTCCGCGGCGCAGCGCTCGCCGGCGCGCCGCATGGCGCAGGCGATGGACGCCTTCTTCGCCATGCTCCGGCGCTCCTCGGCTGCGGCGGTCATGAATTGCGGATCACGCGCCAGCGCGAGCAGCGCCTGCTCGCTTGCGGCTGCTGCATCGCTGTCATTGCCAAGCACATAGTGCGCCACCTGATAGCAGTATTGCTCTTCGTTTCGGAGCAGGGTGAATCTATCGTGCAAGGCGGTAGTGCCGTTCATGGGCAGGCCCCCTGGATGGTTCAGTATTCTTGGCGAAATCGTTGCGGACCGGCCGCACGCATCATTCCGGTAGAGCGATGAGTGAAACCCGCACATTTTCTGCCGACTTCAGTTTACACGATCCAATACAGGAAAAGGTTTCAAATTTGTAACAAGATTAATCCCCTAAATTATTTTGGGGAAATCGTGGAAGTCAAGCAGGAAATAGTTTCTCGGTGGCGAATACTTGAACCCTAGTGGTGAAAAGTGGGGCGAAGTGGTGGAAATAGGGGGAGAGGTGGAGCGGTCAATGTTCATGGGCGAATTTCAACATAGCATCGATGACAAAGGCCGCATCATTATCCCCGTTAAATTTCGCGAACAGCTTGGCGAGCACTTCGTCGTCACCCGAGGACTTGATAACTGTTTGTTCGTTTACCCTGTCGGCGAGTGGAGCCAGCTGGAGCAGAAGCTGAAGTCGCTGCCGATGATGAAGTCTGATGCGCGGGCGTTTTCGCGTTTCTTCTTCTCCGGTGCCACGGAATGTGAGCTGGACAAACAGGGAAGGGTAAACTTACCGAATACGCTCTGCGAATATGCCAAGCTGGAGCGGGATTGCGTCGTGCTCGGCGTTTCGAACCGGGTGGAAATTTGGAGCAAACCGATTTGGGAGAGCTACTTCAAACAGTCCGAAGAAACGTTCAACGAGATCGCGGAGAAGCTTGTGGATTTTGATTTTAATTTTTAGCCGATTCTCGGGTGAAAGGTTCAACGAGAACGGCGGCTACCTTAGAGCCGGGAGGATAACATCATGTTTCAACATATAACGGTGCTCAAGGAAGAAGCGGTTGACGGACTTGCGATTAAACCGGATGGCATTTATGTGGATTGCACCTTGGGAGGAGCCGGTCATAGCGAGCTCATCGCTTCGCGGCTTGGACCCGGCGGACGTCTTATCGCGCTGGATCAGGACGATTGGGCGCTAGACAACGCAAGAATAAGATTGGCGGCTTATATGGATCGCGTCACACTCGTGAAAAGCAATTTTCGCTACTTGGCGAAAGTGCTGCGCGAACTGAACATCGACGGCGTAGACGGCGTCCTGTTCGACCTCGGCGTTTCGAGCCCGCAGCTTGACGAAGGAGAACGAGGATTCAGCTACAATCATGATGCTCCGCTCGACATGCGGATGGATCAAGACGGCATGCTGACGGCGAACGATATCGTGAACACTTGGGACGAACGGGAAATTTCCCGCATCATAACGAATTACGGCGAAGAGAAGTTCGCCAGATCCATTGCCCGCAAGCTGATTGCGGCCAGGGAGAAGGCATCGATCGAGACGACCGGCGAGCTGGTCGAAATTATCAAATCCGCCATTCCGGCGGCAGCTAGAAGGACGGGACCTCATCCCGCGAAGCGGACATTTCAAGCGCTGCGCATTGCGGTAAACGACGAACTGGGCGCGGAGGAAGCGGGACTTGCGCAGACGGTCGACGTGCTTAACCCGGGCGGAAGAGCGTCGGTCATTACGTTCCACTCGCTGGAGGACCGCATTTGCAAGCAGCTGTTTGCGAAATTTGTTGAAAAATGCACCTGTCCCCCTGATTTTCCGATGTGCGTCTGCGGCGGAGGAAACGGGAAGCTGAAGCTGGTGACCCGCAAGCCGATCGTGCCGAGCGAAGCGGAATTGGAACAGAATCCGAGGGCGCGTTCTGCCAAGCTGCGCGTCGCGGAGAAGCTGTAACGTAGACTAGTCAATCATGAATGGACACATAGAGCAATGAAACATGAAGCATGAGGAGAGAGAGGAATCGCTAATGGCCTATATAAATGGAAATCTCGCCATGCAGCCGAAGCGTAAGCCGGAGCAGAAACCTTCTTATCGCGAGACGAAGAAAATCGTGACCAAGCGCAAGTCGATCCCCATGCAGGAGAAGCTGTTGTACCTCTTCACGATTCTTGTATGCGTCGTCGTAGCGGGGGTAATTATTTTCCGTTATGCGCAAATCTATCAGATGGAGCAGCAAATTTCGACGTTGACCGCCAAGCAGGCTAGGCTGGAAGAGCAAATCGCCGATTTGACCTCGCAGAGAGAAGTGGCGAACGATCCGGCTACGATCAAGAAGAAAGCCGAAGAGTTGGACATGGTGATGGGTGACGAGAAAAATAAAGTCACGGTGCCTGCGTCAGCTGACAAGACGCCGGTTGCAAGCAAGGATTAGGTGAAGACAATGACAAAACGAATAAAACTACGCACGCTGCTGGTCGGAGGGGTTATTACCCTCCTTTTTCTTTTCCTCGTCGGCCGCATCTATTGGGTGCAGGTCGTCAAGGCGGATTTCTGGACGGAGAAAGCGAAAGAGGTCTGGGCGAGGTCGGATAAGCTCATTCCCGTGCGAGGCACGATATCGGACCGCGACGGCAATGTGCTGGCGATGGATGTTACTGCATATTCGGTTGCCGTCAATCCGCAGATCATACACGATTTGAAGCTCGAGGACGTCATCGTCAATAAGCTGAGCTCGGTGCTCGGCGTGACGCAAGACTACGTTCGGGGCGTTGTGGAAGCAAAACAGGATAACGGGACGTTCTACAAGCAGCGCGAGCTGCACAAAGGCGGCTGGAAGATCGATAAGGCAGTCGCGGATCGGATCGTCAAGTTCCGCGAGCAATTGATTGAACAAGCGAAGCAAAAGGACGTCGGCATCTATTTAATCGACGAGAAGAAACGGTTCTATCCGAAAGGCTCGCTTGCTTCCCACGTTCTTGGCTACGAAGACAAGGAAGGGAACGCGGTCATGGGGCTGGAAGCATCGCTGGACAGCCAGCTGCGCGGCACGGAAGGGCAGATCAAGTACGAGCGGGACGGCAACGGCATCATTATCGATAACGGCAACGTGGACATCAAGCCTTCGGTTGACGGGAAGAACGTCAAGCTGACGATCGACGTCGACATTCAGCATTATATCGAAGACGCGCTTAAAGAGGCGAACGACAAGTATCAGCCGAAGAGCATTACGGCGATTGCCGCCGATCCGCAAACGATGGAGATTCTAGGGATGGCCAGCTTGCCGACGTTCAATCCCAATTCGTACTGGACGGTGCCGCCGGGCAACTTCTACGATAATGCCATCAAGGCACTGTACGAGCCGGGCTCGACGTTCAAGATCGTGACGCTGGCGGGCGCGGTTCAGGAAAATATTTTCAAGCCCAATGATCAGTACAAGTCGGGTTCGATCAGGGTGCCCGGTTATACGATCCACGATATCCATCAGAATTGGGGAACGATCACGTTCCTGGAAGGCTTGAAACGATCCAGTAACGTGGCTTTCGTCAAACTGGGCTATGAGGGACTGGGTCCCGACAAGCTGATGAGCTACATCAACGACTTTGGCTTCGGCAAGAAGACCGGCATTGAATTGCCCGGCGAAGTGGCCGGCAGGGTCGACCCTCATTATCCGTCCGAGTATGCGACCGCCGCGTTCGGTCAAGGCAAGGTGCAGGTAACGCCGATCCAGCAGGTCGCCGCCGTCGCTGCCGTTGCGAACGGAGGCAAGCTGCTCGTACCGCATCTGGTCAAAGAAATCGACGATCCGGTAACGAAGACGTCGGTTGTTACGAAGCCGCAGCTTGTGCGTCAAACCATCACCGAGAAGACGGCCGACCAGGTCGACGAATATTTGGAGCAGGTCGTATCTGACCAGAAGGTCGGTTCCGGCAAGAATGCCTATATTGAGGGTTATCGCGTAGCCGGAAAGACAGGTACTGCACAGAAGGTTATTCCGGGCAGCAATAAGTATGCCGACGGCAAATACGTGCTCTCGTTCATCGGCTTTGCGCCGGTCGGCAATCCGAAGGTCGTCCTCTATATCGTCATGGACGAACCGAACGACCGGCTTGCTTCCGGGGGCTCGGCGGTCGCGCCGATCTTCAAGCAGATCATGCTGCAGAGCCTTCGTCATCTCGACGTTCAGCCCATCCGGACGACAACCGACGACGTTTCGGAAGACGGCCCTGCGAAGGAACTGACCGTCGCGGTTCCGGACGTGGCGAAGCAGACGCTGGCAGAGGCGAAGAAAAGTTTGGACAGCAAGAAGCTGGGGTATGTCGTCGTCGGCACGGGCAGCTCGGTGTTGAAGCAAATTCCGAAAGCGGGCTCTGCCGTCGGGCAGGACCAGAAGGTCTACTTGCTGACGCAGGAACAGAGCAAGCTGACGACGCCGAACATGAGCGGCTTGCCGCTTCGCGACGCGATGCAAATATGCGCGAACCTGCAGCTCCGCTGCATCGCGAGCGGTGAAGGCTTCGTCAAGTCGCAGACGCCGGCGAAGCTGAACGGCAATGCCGTGCTGACGCTCAATCTGGCGCCGCCTGACGAAGAAATGCTGCGGCAGTCCGACAAGAATGCCGAGGACGGCGACGGCGATAGCGCGGGCGGCACGGGAAGCGCAGGAAGTTCAGGAAGCAGTTCAAAGAATTAGGCAGTCATATCGACAGTCATATAGGCAGCCATATAGACAGTCATAGACAATCATAGACAGCCATCGTCGATTTAAGCGCGCAAATCAGCGTTGAACGATCAGCGGCAAAAAGCAGGTATAAGGACGGCGATAGCCGGTTCTCCCGGGGGGATAGCTTGTTCTATCCCTCTTTCTTTGCGAATAGGCTTGGATTAGGAAACGGTTGGACGAACGTTCCCGTTTCACGAGCCTTTTCGGAGGGATGACAGATGAAGGTTTCCAGCGTAACGATTAGGCGCCGGTTGTTCACGGCGCTTCTCATTGGCGTTCTTGCATTCACGTTTTTGGCAGGCAGGCTGGGCTATGTGCAGTTGTGGAAAGGCGAAGAACTCGCAGCCAAAGCGGAAGATTCCTGGCGCAGGGAAATTCCGTTTGCCGCCAAGCGCGGCGAGATCATGGACAGAAACGGCAGCTTGCTTGCGTATAATATTAGTTCTCCGACAATTATGGCGATTCCGGCTCAAGTCAAGGATAAACAGGCTACTGCGGCCAAGCTTGCCGCCGTTCTCGGCATGACGGAAGATTCCGTGTTCAAGATGATCACGCAGAAACAGCTGATCGTCTACATCAAGCCGGGCGGTCGCAAGATCACGACGGAGAAGGCGCAGGAAATCAAAGATTTGAATCTGGAAGGCGTCGTTGTCGCGGAAGACAACAAGCGGTACTACCCGCTCGGCAGCTTTGCCTCCCATGTGCTTGGCTTTACCGGCGTGGACAATCAAGGTCTGACCGGCATCGAAGCCAAATACGATGATCTGCTGCAAGGCATCAACGGCAACGTTTCTTTTCTATCGGACGCCAAGGGCGACCGCATGCCGGGGGCATCCGATACGTATTCGGCGCCGAAGGACGGACTGAACCTGGAGCTGACGATCGACAAACAGATCCAGACGATCATGGAGCGCGAGCTCGACCAGGCGATGGTCAAGTTTCAGGCTGACGATATCATTGCAATCGCGATGGATCCCAATAACGGCGAGATTTTGGGCATGGCCAGCAGGCCGTCTTACGATCCCGCGAAGTACAAGGAAGTCGACCCGCAAATCTATAACCGCAACCTGCCGATCTGGATGACCTACGAGCCAGGTTCCACGTTCAAGATTATTACGCTGGCAGCGGCATTGGAGGAAGGCAAGGTGAATCTGACGCAGGATCATTTCTTCGATCCCGGCGCGGTAGAGATCGGCGGCGCGCGTCTGCGCTGTTGGAAGAAGGGCGGCCATGGCAGCCAAACCTTCCTTGAAGTCGTGCAAAACTCCTGCAATCCCGGCTTCGTCGCCCTAGGCAACCGGCTTGGCAAAGACAAGCTTTTCGAGTATATTAAAAACTTCGGCTTCGGCAAGAAAACGGGCATCGATCTTGGCGGCGAAGAGAACGGCATCATGTTCAAAATGAGCCAGGTCGGCCCGGTCGAATTAGCTACGACGGCGTTCGGTCAAGGCGTATCCGTGACGCCGATTCAACAGATTACGGCTGTTTCAGCAGCGATCAACGGGGGTACGCTTTATAAGCCCCATGTAGCGAAGGAATGGATCAATCCGGAAACGGGCGAAGCGGTCAGCACGGTCCAGCCGGAAGTCGTCCGCAACGTCATCTCCGATAAAACGAGCGCGGAGGTCCGCAATGCACTGGAAACCGTCGTCGCGAAAGGAACGGGACGCAACGCGTTCATCGACGGCTACCGCGTCGGCGGCAAGACAGGTACCGCCCAGAAGGTCGTCAACGGCCGTTATTCGCCGAACGAGCATATCGTTTCGTTCGTTGGCTTCGCGCCGGCGGACAATCCGAAGATCGTCGTTTACGTTGCGGTCGACAACCCGCAGGGCATTCAATTCGGGGGCGTCGTTGCAGCGCCGATCGTCCGCAATATCATGGCCGACGCCCTTCCTCATCTGGGCGTGCAGCCGAGCACGAAGCAAATCAACAAGGATTACAAATACGGCGAGACGCCGATCGTAACCGTCCCGAATCTCGTCGGCAAAACCGTTTCCGATATCTATGAAGATCTGAACATGAACTTCAACCTGAGTTCCGCGGGCAGCGGCGATACCGTCATCCGACAGTCGCCGGCGGCCGGGACGCGCGTCGACAGAGGGTCAACCATCCGCATATATTTAGCGAAAGACGATGATGAAAGCGAAAAACCCTGACTATAATGAGTAGTGAGATTCGATAGTTGGCGTAGGCTGCGCATAGTGCCTGCCGCCGCTTCGGCGGCTCGCACAGCCTGATCTGCTCATGGGAGGGGACCATTGCGATGCGGGTGGAACAGTTGGCTTCACTGCTGCTTACGGCTGTCCTTGTCGGAGAAGGGGAAACGGAAATTACCGGGATCGAGGTCGATTCCCGGAAAGCCGGAGCGGGAGATCTATTCATATGCATAAGCGGCTTTAAAACCGACGGGCATCATTATGCCGCCGGGGCCGTTGCAAACGGGGCGGCAGCCATCGTCGCCGAACGGCAGCTGCCGGATATTCCGCCTACGGTACCGCAAATCATCGTCAAGGACAGCCGTCACGCGCTGGCCGTCATTGCGGATTATTTTTACGGACAGCCAAGCCGCCGATTGAGGCTGATCGGGGTGACGGGCACGAACGGCAAGACGACGACGACCTATTTAATCGAACGGATTTTACGGGATGCCGGCTATTCGCCGGGCGTTATCGGAACTGTGGAAATGCGGTACGGCGGCCAAGCGCTGCCGATGTCGGGCACGACGCCGGATGCGCTGGAGCTGCAGCGTTCCTTGCAAGCGATGACGGAAGCGGGCGCGGATTACTGCGTCATGGAAGTGTCGTCGCATGCATTGGAGCAAGGCCGGGTGAAAGGCTGCCGGTACCGGACGGCCATCTTCACGAACCTGACGCAGGATCATCTGGACTATCATGCAACCATGGAGCGTTACGCCGCCGTCAAAGAATTGCTCTTCAGCCGGCTAGGCAACGAATTCGCTGCTGCTCCCAAGGATCGGCTGTTCGCGGTGTTGAATGCCGACGATCCCGTATCCCAGGGCTATGCTGGCGCCACGGTGGCGGAAGTGATTACGTACGGCGTGGATCGCGATGCCGACGTTCGCGCCTCGAATGTGCGGATAACGGCGCATGGAACGGCATTCCGCGTGGATACGTTCGCGGGGTCTGCCGACATTACGCTGAAGATGGCGGGCAAATACAATGTCTACAATGCGCTCGGCGCGATCAGCGCAGCGCTCATCGAAGGCATAGCGATTCAACAGATCAAAGGAAGTCTCGAAGCGCTGCCCGGCGTGCCCGGACGTGTGGAAGCGGTAAACGCAGGTCAGCCGTTCGCGGTCATCGTCGATTACGCGCATACGCCGGACGGGTTGGAGAACGTGCTGAAAGCCGTCAAGGAATTCGCCGTTGGCCGGGTCATCTGCGTCTTCGGCTGCGGCGGCGACCGCGACCGGACGAAGCGTCCGCTGATGGGCAGCATATCGGCGCGTTATGCCGATTACAGCCTCATTACCTCCGACAATCCGCGCACGGAGGATCCGCTCCGGATACTAGCCGACGTGGAGGCGGGCCTGCTGCAGGACGGCGTCGCGAAGGACCGTTACGAGCTGCTCGCAGATCGCCGCGCCGCGATTCAAAAAGCGGTTGAAATGGCGAGCCGTGACGATGTAGTATTAATTGCGGGGAAGGGCCATGAAACCTACCAGGATATATGCGGCGTCAAAAGCGATTTTGACGACCGGGAAGTGGCCAAAGAAGCGATAAGGAGTCTTTCATTGTGATCAAACGACCATTAAACGCCATTGCCGCCCTATGCGGCGGCACGATGCTGAACGATAACGGCGGCGCCGAAATAATCGGCGTCTCTATTAATACCCGAACATTGAAGAACGGACAGCTGTTCGTGCCGATTCTGGGCGAACGGGTGGACGGACATGATTTTGTCGCGGATGCGCTGACTGCCGGCGCCGGCGGGGCGCTGTGGCAGCGGAGCGTAGCGGTGCCGGACGTCCTGTCGGATGCGCCGCTTATCCTCGTTGACGACACCGTCGAGGCGCTGCAGCAGCTTGCGGCGAATTACCGGGACGGACTCGAATTGCGTGTGGTCGGCGTAACCGGCAGCAACGGCAAGACGACGACGAAGGATATGGTGGCGGCGTTATTGTCGGGTTCGTTCCGCGTACATAAGACGGAGGGCAACCTGAACAATCATATCGGTCTGCCGCTGACGGTGCTCGAGCTGGATGAGACCGTCGATGCCGTCGTGCTGGAAATGGGCATGAGCGAGTTCGGCGAGATCGATTTTCTGACCCGGCTTGCCAAACCGGACGTCGCAATCATTACGAACATCGGCGACTCGCATATGCTGCAGCTTGGTTCCCGCGCCGGAATCGCGAAGGCTAAGCTGGAGATCGTCGCAGGTCTGCGACCAGGCGGATTGCTGCTCATGAACGGTGACGAGCCGCTTCTGCATGAAGGGGTTCGTTCCGTGCAGCTGCCAGATGGCGTGGACGTGCAGACCTTCGGTCTTCAAGACGGAAGCCGCTGGGTAGCCGATAACATCTCCGTGGATGCGACATCGTCCATGTTCGACGTGAAGGGCGATGCGGAGCTGCAGCGCGTCTTGCTTCCTGTCGCAGGCAGGCATAACGTGTCGAACGCGCTGGCAGCGATCGCTGCGGCGAAGAAGCTCGGCGTGCCGGCTGACGTCATTCGTAAAGGCTTCGAGCAGCTGAAATTGACGAGCATGCGCATCGAACCGAGCATGGCCCATAACGGTGCCATGGTGCTGAACGACGCCTATAATGCGAGTCCGACTTCAGTCCGCGCCGCGATCGACGTTGTCGACGGCCTGCAGGGCTATCGGCACAAATGGCTGGTGCTCGGCGACATGCTGGAGCTTGGACCGCAGGAGAACGAGATGCATGGCGAAATCGGCGCTTACATCACGCCTTCCAAAGCGGATGCCGTGCTGACATTCGGCGCCATGTCGCAGCACACGGCAGCGGCGGCCGCGAAGCAGTTTGCGGCAGCCGGCCTGGAGGAGCGCGTTCGCGCCTTCGAAGACAAACAACAATTAGCGGAATGGCTTCTGGCGCAGCTTCAGCCGGAGGATCTCGTACTGGTGAAAGGATCGCGCGGCATGCGTATGGAAGAAGTCGTCCATGCGTTGCAGCGTGGGTAGGGGTGAAAAATAGATATGGACGTTAAGGTCATTCTTCTGTCAATCGGAGCTTCCTTTATGCTTGCGGTCTTATTCGGACCTTTGTTCATCCCGTTGCTGAGACGTTTGAAGTTCGGTCAGACGATTCGCACCGACGGCCCTCAGAGCCACTTGAAGAAAACCGGCACGCCGACGATGGGCGGCATTATTATTTTGCTCGCGGTGCTGCTGGCCTTCTTGAAATTTTCGGACAAAACGAACGAGTTCTGGGTGCTGCTCATCGCGTGCCTCGGCTTCGGTCTAGTCGGTTTTCTCGATGATTATATCAAAATCGCTTTCAAGCGCTCGCTCGGCTTGACGGCGTCGCAGAAGCTGTTCGGACAGCTGTTGTTCTCGGTCATTATTTGCGTACTGCTTCATCATATGCATCACAGCACGACCATCGGGATCCCGGGCACGTCGACGGAGATCGATTTCGGCTGGTTCTACTATCCGTTCATCGTCATCATGCTGTTCGCCACGTCCAACGCGGTCAACTTCACGGACGGCGTGGACGGCTTGCTGGGCGGGACAGGCGCCGTCGCTTTCACGGCGTTCACGATTCTCGCGCTTCATGCGAGCGAACATGAGTCGGCCGTCTTCTCAGCAACGATGATCGGCGCGCTGCTCGGCTTCCTGGTATTCAACGCGCATCCGGCGAAGGTATTCATGGGCGACTCGGGGTCGCTCGGAATCGGCGGCGGCATGGCGGCCGTCGCGATCTTAACCAAAACGGAATTATTGCTTATCATCATCGGTGGCGTCTTCGTACTGGAAATGCTCTCGGTTATTCTGCAAGTCGGCTCGTTCAAGCTCAGAGGCAAGCGTATCTTCAAAATGAGCCCGATCCATCATCACTTCGAGCTGTCCGGGTGGGGCGAATGGAAGGTCGTAACCGTCTTCTGGTGCGTCGGTATCGTGTTCGCGGCGATCGGCGTGTACTTGGGCCGGTAACGTGTGAATGATGGGTGATGGGTGATGGGGGGCGTGACCTGCGGTCGGTAGGAGTCTCCAATCGCTGTTGTAGTTCAGATTTCTTTGATTATATAAGTGAGTTTAGGTTGAAATCTGACTACAAAGGCGAACGCTGACGCTTTTCCGACTTCCTACCGACCTCCGGTCACTTTCTATCACCGTTTTTTTAAAGCTCCGTCAAGGAACAAGGCAGCGCAGCTGCCGACAACCAACTTCAGCTCGCCAACATGAGAGTGTGTTCCGTTAGGGACAAAGCGGGCAACCCGCAAGACGCAGCAGACTAAGCGCCTCTGTGGGCCAATCGAACGTCAAGACGAAGTCATAACAGGTAGTACTAAGTTCCGCCAAGGAACAAGTCAACGCAGCTGCCGACAACTAACCTCAGCTCGCCAATATGGGAGCGTGTCCCGTAAGGGACAAAGCGGGCAACCCGTATGAAGCAGCAATCTAAGCGCCTCTGAGGCCCAAACGTTCGTCAGGACGCAGTCACAACAGGTAACACAGGCGTTAAAGTCTGTCCCGCAAGGGACATCGAGCCTACGGCAGCACCTGAGCAGGAGCGTCTCTGTAATACCAACGTTCCACCATCCAGGTGTCCAGAGGGTGGAACCCTCGGGGTCCCCCTTTCCAAGGGGGATAGTCTTAAGTTTTAGTGATAAGTTTCTGTCAGGCGCACCAAAAGTAAAGTCTGTCCCGGAAGGGACATCGAGCCCTACGTCGCACTTGGGCAGGAGCGCCTCTGTAACACCAACGTTACACCATCCAGGTGTCCAGAGGGTGGAACCCTCGGGGTCCCCCTTTCCAAGGGGGATAGTCTTAAGTCTTTGAGTTAAGCTCCTGTCAGGCACACCAAACGTAAAGTCTGTCCCGCAAGGGACATCGAGCCCTCCGCCGTACTCGTGCAGGAGCGTCTCTGTAACGCCAACGTTACACCATCCAGGTGTCCAGAGGGTGGAACCCTCGGGGTCCCCCTTTCCAAGGGGGATTTAGGGGGATGCTCCTCAGATTTAGGGGGATGTCATGTCCCTCAGATTTATGAAAATAATATGAAATAAAATTAAGGGAGCGCTGAGGGCAACGCCCTCACTTCCCTCTCCAAGAGGTATGACAAAGGAGTGAAAACATGAATCACCCATCCTTATACAAGGATCAGAAGGTTATCGTACTAGGTTTAGCCAGAAGCGGGGTCAGCGTCGCAAAGCTGTTCCATAAGCTCGGCGCGAAGGTCACCGTCAACGATATGAAGGATCGCCAATTATCTCCCGAAGCGGACGAGCTGGACGCTTTGGGCGTTTCTGTTATTTGCGGCAGTCATCCGGAAGACTTGATCGGGCCGGATACGGCGCTGGTCGTCAAAAATCCGGGCATCCCGTATTCTTCGCCGCCGGTGAAACAAGCCATCGAGCAAGGCATCGAAGTGGTGACGGAAGTCGAGGTTGCTTGTCTGATATCGCCGGCGCCGATCATCGGCATCACGGGTTCCAACGGCAAGACGACGACGACAACTTGGATCGGCGAAATGCTGGAAGCCGCCGGGCTGAAGCCCATTGTGGCGGGCAATATCGGCACGCCGTTATGCGAGGCGGCGCAAGTCGCGGAACCGGACAATTGGATCGTCGCGGAGCTCAGCAGCTTCCAGCTGAAAGGCACGACGGATTTCCGGCCGCGCATTGCGCTTCTGCTCAACATCGTGGAAACGCATCTGGACTACCATGGCGGCATGGAAGATTACAGCGCGTCCAAAGCCAAGCTTTTCGCTAATCAAACGCCGGAAGATACGGCCGTGCTGAATGCAGACGACCCTGCATGCCGGGATTTGATGCATTCGGGCAAGCTGCAAGCGCGCGTCATTCCGTTCTCGACGACGCAAGATCTGACGTACGGCTTATGCGTCACGCCGCCGTATCCGGTAGACCTTACCGAGCCGGTCGGCGACGCCGAACGGCGGATTGTCTGGCGTGACCGGGAGGGCGGCGAGCGCGAGATCATCGGCGTCGCAGAACTCGGCCTTCCGGGCCGCCACAATACAGCGAACGCACTGGCAGCCATCGCGGCATGCCTGGCTGCTGGTGCGTCCGCAGGGTCGCTGCTTGAGCCGCTGCGGCAATTCCGCGGCGTAGAGCACCGGCTTGAATACGTCTGCGATCGCAATGGCGTAGCGTACTATAACAATTCCAAAGCGACCAATTCGACGGCGACGATCATCGCGCTGCGTTCCTTCGCGCCGCGGATCGTGCTGATCGCGGGCGGGCTGGACCGCGGGTCGGATTACATGGAGCTGCTGCCGCATTTCCGCGACCAGGTGAAAGCCGTCGTCGCGCTCGGCGAGACGCGCGGCAAGATCGCGTCGGTAGCGGAGCTGGCAGGTTTAACGGCTATCAAAATCGTCGAACCTGAAGAGGATGCCGAGAGCACCCTCCGCCTTGCGGTTCAAGAAGCGGCAAGCCTCGCTGAACCGGGTGACATCGTTCTGCTGTCGCCGGCCTGCGCAAGCTGGGATATGTTTAAATCCTATGAGACGCGGGGGAGCATTTTTAAGCAATCGGCGCATAACTTGTAAGTAGGGGGCTTGTCCCTACTTCAGCTTGCAAGAGGTGTTCGCTTTATGGCCAAAGCCAGGTCCGCCCCGGACATGTGGATGATTATCGCGATCCTGCTCATTCTCGCCATCGGTCTCGTCATGGTGTACAGCGCCAGCGCCGTACTGGCGTTTCATGATTTTGGGGACAAGTTCTACTATGTGAAACGTCAAGTGCTGTTCGCCGCGCTTGGGATCGGGGCGATGATCGCCACGATGAACGCGGACTATTGGATTTGGAAGAAGTGGGCGAAATTCGGCCTGCTCGTTTGTTTCGGGATGCTGCTGATCGTGCTGGTTCCCGGCGTCGGGGTCGTACGCGGCGGCGCGCGAAGCTGGCTCGGCATCAGCTCCTTCGGCATTCAGCCGTCAGAGTTCATGAAGCTGGCGATGGTCATTTTCCTGGCCAAATTGTTATCCGAGAAGCAGCAAGCCGTGACCCAGTTCGTGAAAGGCCTTCTTCCGCCGCTTGGCATCCTGGGGCTGGCGTTCGGCCTGATCATGCTGCAGCCGGATCTGGGCACGGGAGCGGTCATGATCGGCGCTTCGCTGCTCATCATTTATACGGCGGGTGCCCGTCTTCGCCACCTGGGGTCGCTTGCGCTCGTCGGCGTCGCCGGACTCGTCGGTCTCATTGCCGCCGCGCCGTACAGGCTGCAGCGGATTACGGCCTTCCTCGATCCGTGGGCCGATCCGCTTGGCGCGGGGTATCAATCGATTCAATCGCTCTATGCGATCGGACCCGGAGGTCTTGTCGGCCTTGGGCTCGGCATGAGCCGCCAGAAATTCAATTACTTGCCGGAGCCGCAGACCGATTTTATTTTCTCGATTCTATCCGAAGAACTCGGTTTTATCGGCGGGGCAGCGATTATATTACTATTCGGCATTCTATTATGGCGCGGCATGCGAACCGCGATCGCAGCGCCCGATACATTCGGCAGCCTGCTGGCGGTCGGCATAATCGGCATCGTAGCCGTCCAAGTGTTTATCAATATCGGCGTCGTCATCGGCATGCTTCCCGTAACGGGCATCACGCTGCCGCTTGTCAGCTACGGAGGCTCTTCACTGACCCTGCTGCTGACCGCGCTTGGCATTTTGCTTAATATATCCCGTTATTCGAGGTGAGTTTCCCTATGCGTATCGTGTTGTCGGGCGGCGGAACCGGCGGCCACATCTATCCTGCCCTTGCGATCGGCAAGCAGGTCATGGAGGAGGAGCCGGGTTCGTCCCTGCTTTACATCGGCTCCCCGAAAGGGCTGGAGAGCCGCATCGTTCCCGCTCAAGGCATTGCCTTCGAGGCTGTAGAAATTTCCGGCTTCAAGCGGAAGCTGTCTTATGATAATGTTCGTACGGTCATGCGTTTCCTGAAAGGCGTTCGCCGCTCCAAAGAACTGCTTCGCGGTTTCAAGCCCGATGCGGTGGTTGGTACCGGCGGTTATGTATGCGGCCCCGTGTTGTACGCGGCTGCCAAGCTGGGCATTCCGACGCTGATTCACGAACAGAATGCGATCGCAGGCTTAACGAATCAATTCCTGTCGCGCTATGCGGACAGCGTCGCGGTCAGCTTCGAAGAAGCGTTATCGCAATTCAAGCGGTCGAAGAGTACGATTTATACCGGAAATCCTTGCGCGACGAACGTCGTGCGTGCCGATAAACAAGAAGGTTTCACCCATCTGGGCATTCCGTCGGGCAGCCGGATCGTCCTGCTGGTCGGCGGAAGCCGGGGGGCAAAAGCGATAAACGACGTGATGGTGGACATGGTACCGCTCCTCGGGCGGCTGCCAGACGTCCATTTTGTGTTTGTAACCGGCGAAAGCTATTACGAGCAGACGATGGAACGGATCAAGGCTGCGCAGCCGCGGCTTCCGTCCACGCTGAAAGTGCTGCCGTACCTGCATCGCATGCCGGAAGTGCTGGCTGCTTCGCAGCTGGTCGTCGGAAGGTCCGGCGCGTCTTCCCTGGCGGAGATTACGGCACTCGGCATTCCATCCATCCTGATTCCGTCACCGAACGTGACGAACAACCATCAGGAGGCGAATGCCCGAAGCTTGGCGGATGCGGGGGCGGCGGAAATGATCCGCGAACGCGAATTGAACGGTGCGGCGCTGTTCGAACGAATTAGCCGCATCATGATGAAGAAGGACGTCCACACGAAAATGGGCGAGGCAGCACGGGGGCTCGGCATGCCGAATTCGGCAGCGCTGATCGTCGGCGAACTGAAGAAGCTGACGGGGAAGTAGCCCGTGCCTGTCAAATAGGCGATTGTCACACTCCTGCGCGGGAAGGCATAGTATACTGCATAATCGTGACCGTCATCCGGCGGGCTTATAACCTGGCTTCAGGCAGCGCGGGGCGCATGCCGAAGAGCTGGGAATCGAGCTTCTCGGAGGAAAGGACGAACGCCTGGAGGTTTCAATCGCTTGCAGCAGAAGGAGGTACGACGGATGGAACAGTTTTTAGCGGAATTACGTGAAATCGACGCAGGAAGCGTCTTGTATAACGAACCGCTTGCAGCGTATACGACGTGGAAAATCGGAGGGCCTGCGGATGTGCTAATCATCCCGCAGAACCAAGACCAGCTGGTATCGGTCGTCCGGTTGCTGCGCAAACACGAGCTGCAATGGACCAATCTTGGACGCGGTTCCAACATGCTTGTCAGCGACAAAGGAATCCGGGGCATCGTCATTCAACCGGGCGAAGGATTCGATTATGTGCGATTCGATGGCAACCTCATTCATGCTGGGGCCGCATATTCCTTCATCAAGCTTGCGATCATGGCAAGCAAGCGGGGATTGTCGGGCTTGGAATTCGCGGGGGGAATTCCCGGTTCGGTAGGCGGTGCCGTCTATATGAACGCAGGCGCGCACGGATCTGATGTGTCACGTATATTCAAATCAGCTGACATTGTGCTGGAAACAGGGGAATTGGTTCGCTTCGGGGCAGAGGAGATGTCGTTTTCGTATCGTCATACCTGCCTCCACGAAAGACCGGGCATCGTGACAGGCGCCGTATTCGAGCTGGTAGAAGGAGACCGGAATGAAATCTCGGCTGTGTTAGCCGGGTATAAACAACGGAGACTCGACACCCAGCCGCTAAAGCAGGCAAGCGCAGGAAGCGTATTTCGCAATCCGCCGAACGATCATGCCGCAAGGCTGATTCAAGAAGCCGGGTTAAAGGGTATGCGACAAGGTGGCGCACAAGTCTCCACGCAGCACGCCAATTTCATTGTCAACACCGGGCAAGCGACAGCTGAAGATGTCCTCACCCTAATGAAGACCATACAGCGGACCATTTCGGAACGATACGGCATCGAGCTGGTGGCGGAGGTATTGGTTGTGGGTGAGCGGTAATTCGGAGGTGATAGATTGGACAAATTGGTGATTGAAGGCGGGAAACCACTCTCAGGAACCATTGTTATCCAAGGCGCGAAAAATGCCGCTTTGCCGATTTTAGCTGCATGCATGCTGGTTGAAGGAAAAGTGACGATCGATCAAGTGCCCAAACTGCTTGATATCGACGTCATGCTGAACATTTTGCGCGAACTTGGCTGCCGGGCGGAGCACGAGGACCAAACCGTGCTGCTCGACACGTCAAGCCTGCATTCCTCCCACATTCCTGAAGCGCTGATGCGCCAAATGCGATCTTCCATTTTCCTGATGGGACCGCTTCTGGCAAGGTTCGGCGAAGTGACGATTTATCAGCCTGGCGGCTGCGCGATCGGTGAACGTAAAATCGATTTGCACTTGAGCGGCTTGCAAGCCCTCGGGGCGGAAATCGAAGAGGACGGGAGCCGGATTGCCTGCTATGCGAAGAAGCTGAGAGGCGCGGAAATCCATTTGGACTTTCCGAGCGTCGGGGCAACGGAGAACATTATGATGGCAGCTGTCCTTGCGGAAGGGCTGACGACGATCAGCAATGCGGCAAGGGAACCGGAAATCCAAGATTTGCAGCATTTTCTGAACCGTATGGGCGCGAAGATCATCGGTGCCGGTACGGATACGATCACAGTCGAAGGGGTAGAGCGGCTTACGCCTTGCAACTATCAGGTCATTCCGGACCGCATCGTGACGGGAACCGTGATGGTGGCTGCGGCGGCAACCCGCGGGCAGGTAACGCTGCTCAATACTTGCCCTTCGCATCTGACCTCTCTCATCCACGTGCTGAGACGCACAGGTGTTCAAATAGCGGTAGACGGTGATATAATCAAGGTGGGAACAGCTTCGCGTCCCAAATCGATTGACCGGATCGTCACCTCGCCTTATCCGGCTTTTCCGACCGACCTGCAGTCGCAAATCATGGTGCTGCTTGCGCTGGCGGACGGCGTTAGCATCATGAAGGAAACGATCTTCGAAGGCCGTTTCAAGCATGTCGACGAGCTCGCCCGAATGGGAGCCGATATACGCGTCGATCTCAGCTCCGCGATCGTGCGCGGCGTATCCAGGCTGTACGGCGCAACGGTAGAAGCGACGGATTTGCGCGCAGGCGCCGCACTTGTCATCGCAGGGCTTGCCGCGCAAGGCAAGACCGTCGTGGAGCAGGTGCACCACATCGACCGCGGCTATGACCGGATCGAGGAAATGCTTGGCCGTTTAGGCGCCAGAATTACTCGCTTCTCACCCATTACTAACAATACGATCGTGCCTTGACAATACAAGATAGATTTACAGCATGCACAATACGATAGAGTTCGCGTGAGCGGCTCCAGCCCATAATGCGGCGGGATGCCGTTTGCGTTTTTATGAATAGGGGACAAGCCATGCAGGAGAAGATGCCCGTTCTGCGGGAACCAGTCAAACGGCGCAAGGGCGGCAAGAAATTGCTGGCGGTGCTCGTTCTGCTTTTTATCGTTATTTTGGGCGTGCTGTTCTTTAACTCTTCCATTAGCAAAGTTTCGACCGTCACGGTCGAAGGGCAGAAATACTTGCAGGCCGCGGACATCCGGAAGACAGCTGCCATCGAGGCGGGCGATTCCTTCTTCGGTACGTCGACCTCGGCTATCGAGGCGAGAATTCGAACATTGAAGCCGGTGAAGAGCGTGAACGTGACCAAATCCTTTCCGGGGAGCATAACCATTCACGTGCAGGAATACGAAACCGTTGCCTACTCTTTGTCGAACAAGGGAGAATTATCGGCGGTGCTGGCGAACGGAACGATGGTCCCGGCGGGATCCGACCCGTTGGTCGACAAGCCGATCTTGTCGGGCTGGAAAGAGAACGACGCTTTGCTGGCTGCCCTGTGCAAGGCATTGGCCGCCATTCCGGATCAAGCGCTTTCGGATTTCTCCGAAATCAAGCCGGATCCGACGCCGTCCTATTCGGACCGCATCAAAATCTACACGAGAACGCGTTTCGAGGTGATAACCGCGGTATCTCTGCTGTCCGAGAAGATCGCGACGATGAATGCCGTCATCGAAATCCAGCCGCCCGGGACGATCACGCTGCTGCTTGCGGATAAATATGCGCCGTTCATTCCCGAAGAGCCGGAAAATCCCGTCACTACGCAAAAAGAGACTACTCAATAGCGTGAAAGAATGATAGAATTTTATTTATGTAGATTTAATTTACCCCTTTGCATTTTTTTCGAATGTGACGATTACGGATACAGCGTAGCTATACGCCGGTAATATAATTTAAATGTTGAAAAATTTGTAGAAAAAAGAGGGAAAATGAGAACTGCGTTGAATAAGAAGAGATGCATGCACAGACCCGGCAAGAATTTGTACCCTATTAATGTTGAAACGGAGGTGCCAGAGGTTGAGCAGCAATGACATCATCGTCAGTTTGGACATCGGTACATCCAAAGTTCGTGCTATTATTGGCGAAGTGAATAACGGCGTCATTAATATTATTGGAGTTGGATCTGCCGACTCGGAGGGTATACGCAAAGGTGCTATTGTTGATATCGATAAGACCGTCGCATCAATTCGCAGCGCTGTGGACCATGCTGAACGGATGGTCGACATTCAAATAAGCGATGTTTATGTAGGCATTCAAGGCAATCATATCGGATTGCAAACGAATCACGGCGTAGTAGCCATCTCCAACGAAGATCGCGAGATCGGCGAAGAAGATATCGAGCGTGTTCAGCAAGCGTCGAAAGTCGTCGCACTGCCGCCCGAACGCGAAATCATTAATCTGGTGCCGAAGCAATATTTGGTAGACGGCCTCGAAGGCATTTCCGATCCGCGCGGCATGATCGGCGTGCGTTTGGAAGTGGAAGCAACTGTCGTAACCGGAGCGAAAACAGCTATACATAACTTAGTCCGGTGCGTAGAAAAAGCGAATTTACGGATATCGGGCATCATTCTGATGTCGCTGGCATCCGGCCAAATGTCGCTGACCAAAGACGAGAAAATGATGGGCACCGTACTTGCCGATATCGGCGCAGGCTCCAGCACGATCGCGATTTTCGAACAAGGGAGCATCGTTGCTACGTCTACGCTTCCGGTCGGGGGCGAATACGTAACGAGCGATATCTCTTATGGTCTTCGGACGCAGACGGAGCAAGCCGAGAAGATTAAGCAGAAATTCGGCTGCGCGTTGGTTGACGACGCCGCAGACGATCAGAAGTTCAAAGTGATGCGCATGGGCAGCAACGTGGAGAAGGAATTCACCCAGGTTGATCTGGCGAATATTATTGAACCGCGCATGCAGGAAATCTTTCAATTGATCCGCCAAGAGGTTAGACGATTGGGTTACGGCGACAAGATCAATGGCTATGTGCTTACCGGCGGCACCGTAACGATGCCCGGTACGCTTCCGCTTGCGCAGCATGAATTGGAATCGAGCGTCCGCATTGCCGTCCCGGACTACATTGGAGTCCGAGACCCGGCCTTCACGAGCGGTGTCGGCATGATTCAATATGTTTCGAAATATATGAGGGGCCGTACCGTCTCCGCACCTAAGAAAAGTGCGAGCAGGAAGGCTAGCGCAGCAACTTCTCCCTCGAAGCCCGGAATTTTCGAGCGTTTGAAAAATATGTTTAGCGAATTCATTTGATCGGGGGACCATAGAATGTTGGAATTTGATTTCGATATGGAGCAGATGGCGCAAATCAAAGTCATCGGCGTTGGCGGTGGCGGCAGCAATGCCGTCAACCGAATGATTGAGAACGGCGTTAAGGGCGTTGAGTTTATTACGGTCAATACGGATGCGCAGGCACTTCATATGGCCAAGTCGGAGCAGAAGCTGCAAATCGGAGATAAACTCACGCGCGGTCTTGGCGCTGGAGCAAATCCGGAAGTCGGCAAGAAAGCGGCTGAAGAATCGCGCGAAACGGTGATGAATACACTTAAAGGCGCAGACATGGTATTCGTAACAGCGGGCATGGGCGGAGGAACCGGCACGGGCGCCGCGCCGGTTATCGCCGAAATCGCTCGCGAATGCGGCGCGCTGACCGTCGGCGTCGTAACGCGCCCGTTCACGTTCGAAGGCCGCAAGCGGTCCGGACAAGCCGAGCTCGGGATCGATGCCTTGAAAGAAAAGGTCGATACGCTGATCGTCATTCCGAACGACCGGCTGCTCGAAATCGTCGATAAGAAAACGCCGATGCTGGAAGCGTTCCGCGAAGCGGATAACGTACTGAAGCAGGCGGTGCAAGGCATCTCCGAACTGATCGCCGTACCGGGACTAATCAACCTCGATTTCGCGGACGTAAAGACGATCATGACGGAACGCGGTTCCGCACTGATGGGCATCGGCATCGCGAGTGGGGAGAACCGCGCGGCAGAAGCGGCGCGCAAAGCGATTCAAAGCCCCTTGCTGGAAACGTCGATCGATGGCGCGCGCGGCATTATCATGAGCATCACAGGCGGCTCTAACCTGTCGCTGTACGAAGTGAACGAAGCAGCCGAGATCGTCATTTCCGCGTCCGATCCGGACGTCAACATGATCTTCGGTGCAAACTTCGACGATAGCTTGAAAGACGAAATCAAAGTAACGGTGATCGCGACAGGCTTCGAGCATCGCGATTCGTCGAGCCTTCGCCGGCCGGTTACAGGCCAGCAGCAGAACGATGCTCCACAAGCAAGCGAACCGCAGCAGCATCGTCAGCAGCCGGCTAACAACGGTCCTAAACCGTTCGGTACACCGGTTTCCAGCGATCAGCTGGACATCCCTGCATTCCTCCGCAACCGTCGCAACAACGATCGGTAACATCGAGCGAAACGATCGGTAACATCGAGCGAAATAATGGATTAATAAGAGGACTTTAGCCGCTTTCCGTATCTACGGAAAGCGGCTTTTTTGCTAGGAAATAAGCTTCGCGGCAAGCTTGTCCGACCGCTCGGCGCGCGGCGGGTCGACAAAAAAAGATCGCTCCTGACGGCATGATTAGACAGACATTGTAATAGGATTTAACTATACTAGACACAAGCCGCACATCCTCGCTATAACATCACGATTTAGTCGCGACATGTAACGCGAATACTTCGTGCAAACATCGCGAGAAGCAATTAAGAGAAAGCGGACCATGGGAACTGCAGCAGGAAGGTGAAGGCGCTGAATGCAGTTTATATCGATGTCCTGTTTCTCGTAAACCTGTTGATCGACGGTTCCAATTTGCTGCTGACCGCGTGGGTGCGAAGCATCCGCGCCAAATGGTGGCGAATGCTGTTGGCAGCGGGCGTTGGCTCCTTGTACGCCGTCATGATTGTGTTTCCGCCGTTGTCGTTCATGTTTTCCATCGTCGTCAAGCTTTCGTTCTCTCTTGTTATGCTGCTGATTGCTTTCGGATTTGGAAGCGTCCAGCATTTTGTTCGGTTGATCGGCGCGTTTTACGGCGTGAATTTTGCTGCTGCCGGAGCTTTGCTCGGCTTTCATTATTTATTCATGAACAGTTCGAACCAGCTATGGCGGACCGTCATATACGATGCGAACGGCAGACCTGTTTTCATGCTGAGCACGACGATGGTCTTTCTCTTCTCTCTCATTGTGGTCGGCTATTATATTTACCGTTCGGTGATGACTGGGCGCAGGGAGCGGGATTTGGTCACAACCCATCTCGCGGAGGTGAAAGTGCGAATTGATGATCAGGAGCATTGCTGTACGGGCCTGATCGATACGGGTAACCAGCTGTATGAACCGCTCACGCGAACGCCGGTTATGGTCATGGAAACTTCCGTGTGGCAGGATGTTCTGCCGGCTTCCTGGATTCGGTATATCCGGGAGGCGAAAGTGGATCAGTTGCTCGCCGGCATGACGGATGATGAGCCTTTCAAATGGCGTGATCGGCTTCGGCTTGTGCCCTATCGGGGCGTGAACCGAGGCGCGCAATTCATGCTTGCCATTAAGCCGGACCTAGTCATTGTCGATAGGGACGGGGAGCTATTCCAGTCCAAGAAGGTACTGATCGGGCTGGATGCCGGAAAGCTTGTTGCAGACGGGACGTACAGGGCGATTATCCATCCGTCACTTCTTCAAGAGCGCAGCGTCACGATCGAAACCATTCACAGCACTTCGGGAAGGGATGGAGCAGCATGCTCGTCAAATGGAAATTAATCCTGCAGTTATATTATTATCGCGTTTTGTTTTTATTCGGCCTAAAGAGCGAGGAAATTTATTATATTGGCGGAAGCGAAGCGCTGCCCCCGCCGCTCACGCGCGAAGAAGAAGAATATTTGCTGGAGAAGCTGCCGTCTGGCGACTCTGCTATCCGAGCCATGCTCATCGAACGCAACCTGCGCCTTGTCGTGTACATCGCGCGGAAGTTCGAGAACACGGGCATTCACATTGAAGATTTGGTGTCCATCGGCGCAATCGGTCTTATTAAAGCGGTCAATACGTTCGATCCGGAGAAAAAAATCAAGCTGGCCACCTATGCCTCGCGCTGCATCGAGAACGAAATCCTCATGTATCTCCGCCGCAACAGCAAGACGCGGACGGAAGTGTCCTTCGATGAACCTTTGAATATCGACTGGGATGGCAACGAGCTGCTGCTCTCGGATGTGCTGGGTACCGAGAACGATACGATCTACCGCAACATCGAGGAACAGGTCGACCGCAAGCTGCTGCACAAGGCACTGGATAAGCTGACGGAGCGCGAACGCATCATCATGGAGCTGCGTTTCGGCTTGGCTGACGGGGAAGAGAAGACGCAGAAGGACGTTGCCGATCTGCTCGGCATCTCGCAGTCCTATATATCCCGTTTGGAGAAACGCATCATTAAGAGGCTGCGCAAGGAGTTCAACAAAATGGTCTAAACGGTGAACAAATCAAAGTCCGCATCCCCGCATACGGGGACTGCGGGCTTTTTGGCATATGCTTAGTAATTTAATCCAGTGACAGCCTTGCACGAAATTAGTTATAATGCAATTTGTCGTTTTTAAAATCCAAGAACGAATCTTGTGCGGACTCCTGACGGGAGCCGCCGTAAAATGGGTATTCTACCGCTATTGGCTTACGATGGATGGCAGGGGGTAATTGAACTGATCGAGCTCACAGACATAAGCAAATCCTATCAGACCGGTTCCGCATCCGTGGAAGCGATCAAACATATTAATCTGACAATCGCCAAAGGCGAAATATTCGGCATAATCGGCCATTCCGGCGCGGGCAAGAGCACATTGCTCCGTACGGTGAACCTGCTCGAGCGGCCGACGACCGGTACCGTGAAAGTCGGAGACGTGGAGCTGACGAAGCTGACGTCGTCCCAGCTGCAGAAGGAACGCCGGAGGATCGGCATGATTTTTCAACATTTCAATCTGCTTGCCATGGCAACGGTACGGGATAATATCGCGTTCCCGCTTCGCCTTGCTAAATTGTCCAAGTCCGCGATCCGTTCGCGGGTGAATGAACTGCTGCTGCTTGTCGGACTCGAACAGCATGCGGACAAATATCCCGCTCAGCTGTCGGGCGGCCAGAAGCAGCGCGTAGGCATTGCGCGAGCGCTTGCGAGCGATCCGGACGTCCTGCTATGCGATGAAGCGACTTCGGCGCTCGATCCTCAGACAACGAACGCGATCTTGGCGCTGCTGCTCGACATCAACAAGAAGCTGGGGATCACGATCCTGCTGATTACGCATGAGATGCACGTCATCCGCACGATATGCGACCGCGTGGCGGTCATCGACAGCGGCGAGGTCGTGGAGATGGGCGATGTGCTGGACGTCTTCTTGAAGCCGCAGCATGCGACGACCAAAGACTTCGTCAGCCAAGTCGCGGATTCGTTCGACCCGCGCGAATTGATTCCGTTAAGCAAAGGCCGTCTGATGAAGATCAATTACGTCGGCGATATCACGTATGAACCGCTGCTGTTCAATGCGGTCAAATCGACGTCGGTCCAATTTACGATTTTGCAAGGAACGGTTTCGCGCATGAAGAATACGCCTTACGGTCAGTTGGTCATCGAGTTCATTGGGGATTCGCAGGAAATTAAACAGGTGTTGGCCGCTTTGCGGGATAAAGGGCTGGAAGTAGGTGAACTGACATGACGCTGCGGATGTCGCTCGAGAATATCGTCTGGTCGGAAGTGTGGCAGGCGTCCAAAGATACGCTGAAAATGGTCGGCGCATCGCTTCTATTCACGATCATTATCGGCTTGCTGCTGGGCATCGTCCTGTTCCTGACCTCAAAGCGTCAGCTGCTTGCCCAGCCGGTCGTATATTTCCTGTTGTCATTGGTCGTGAATATATTGCGTTCGGTACCGTTCATTATTCTGATGATCATGATCATGCCGGTCACGAAGGCGATCACGGGCACGACGCTTGGCGTTCAGGGCTCCATCCCGCCGCTCGTCGTCGCCGCAGCGCCATTCTTCGCCCGGCTGGTGGAGACGTCGCTTCGCGAGGTCGACCGCGGCGTGATCGAAGCGGCGCAGGCGATGGGAGCATCCCGCTTGGATATCGTCAGGCGCGTGCTGCTGCTGGAAGCAAGACCCAGCCTGCTGGCCGGGGTTACGATTACGGCCGTTACGCTCGTGTCGTATACGGCGATGTCCGGCGTTATCGGCGGCGGAGGTCTGGGCGATTTAGCGCTCCGTTACGGGTACCAGCGGTTCCAGACGGACGTGATGGTCGTTACCGTCATCTTGCTAGTTATTTTGGTTCAACTCCTGCAGATGGCCGGCGACTATTTGGTTCGCCGATTCAGCCGGAAGTAAGGTGGACATCATAGAGTGAAACATCAGATGGAGGAAAGACAACATGAAAAAAGCTAGCTTAACTATTTTGGCGCTCGTATTGATCGCAGTGTTATCTGCCTGCGGAGCCAAGAACAACGACAATGCCGGAAATTCGGCAGGCAGCAATACGACGGGGGCCGGCAACAATGCAGGCACGAAAGAAATTACATTGAAGGTCGGCGCTTCGCCGGTCCCGCACGCGGAAATTTTGAACTTCATCAAACCGGCTTTGAAAGAACAAGGCATTAACTTGGAAGTCGTGGAATTCAACGATTACGTACAACCGAATACGCAGCTGCACGAGAAGCAGCTGGATGCGAATTTCTTCCAGCATGCGCCTTACCTGGAGGGATTCAACAAAGATAAAGGATACGATCTGGTCAGCGTCGCCGGCGTTCATATCGAACCGTTCGGCGGCTATTCCAAAAAAGTGAAGAGCATGGACGAACTGAAGGACGGCGCGAAAGTCGTCATTCCGAACGATCCGACGAACGGCGGACGCGCGCTCGCGCTGATGGCGGCGAACGGATTGATCAAGCTGAAGGACGGCGTCGGCATTGCCGGCACGGTTCACGACATCGTCGACAATCCGAAAAAGCTGAAAATCACCGAGGTCGAAGCGGCTACGCTGCCTCGCGTCCTGGACGAAGTGGATCTCGCTCTTATCAACACGAACTACGCGCTTGAAGCAGGTTTGGTACCGACGAAAGACGCGCTGTTCATCGAAGGAAGCGACTCGCCTTATGTCAATATCCTCGTTGCCCGTCCGGACAACAAAGATTCCGAAGGAATCAAAAAACTGGCGGCCGCGCTGCAAACGCCGGAAGTCAAGAAATTCATTGAAGATAAATACCAAGGCGCGATCGTACCGGCCTTTAAATAATCTTAGGCGAAATCTATCGACGATCGAACTGAACAATAGCGCTGTCTTCCTGCGGGAAGGCAGCGTTTTTCGTTTATTTTGGCGCAAACGGTTGACGATGCGGTGTATTACGGGTATAGTACACATATAGTGTATGAACTACATAGTACACACACCAAAAACAGGAAAAGATAGGCAGGGGTGAATAACCATTGGAAGTGAAGTTCAACAATCGAGATCCCGTCTATTTGCAGGTCGTCCGCCATTTCAAGGAAGAGATCGCGACCGGGCATCTGGCGAAAGGACAAATCATTCCTTCGCGCAGAGAGCTGGCGGCAACGCTGCAGATTAACCCCAATACGGCGCAGAAGGCTTATAAAGAAATGGAGGAACAAGGATTGATCGTAACAGAGGGAAATTCCCCAAGCCGGATTACGTCGGACGAGCGGGTGCTGCAATCCATTCGCGGCGAACTGATCGCGGATGCGGTCGATGCATTCGTCGCTAGCATTCATAACATTCATGTTCCGGTCGATGAGCTGCTTGCCATCGTGAAGCATCGGATCGAGGACAGCTACGCCAAGCAAGCGGGGAGGGACGAGAACGATGATCGAAGTTAAAGGGATCCGCAAGAAATACGGCCGCAAGCAAGTGTTGAAGGATGTATCCTTCACGGCGGAGAAAGGCCAGATCACCTGCCTGATCGGTATCAACGGCGTCGGCAAATCGACGGTGCTCAAAGCGATCATGGGGCTTACGCCGGTCGCCGGAGGCTCTATTCTCATCAACGGTCAGTCGATTTCGAGCAAGACGTACGAGCATATCACGTTCATACCCGACACGATTTCCATGCCGCCGGGCATGACCGTGGCAGCCTGCATGACGTTCATGAAGGACTACTACGTCAGCTGGAATCCGCAGCGGGCTAACGAAATGAAGGAGTTCTTCAAGCTTAACGAAACGGACAAAGTAGGCGAGCTGTCCAAGGGGAACGCCGCCAAGCTGAATTTGCTTCTTGGCCTTGCGCTCGACGTCGACTATATCCTGATGGACGAGCCGTTCTCCGGCATCGACATGTTCAGCCGGGAACAAATCGCGTCCGTGTTCACGAGCCATTTGATCGAAGACCGCGGCGTAATCGTCACGACGCATGAGATTAACGATATCGAGCATCTCATCGATAAGGTCGTCCTTCTCGACAACGGCATCGTCCGGAGGGAATTCGAAACGGAAACCGTAAGGCTGGAGGAAGGAAAGTCTGTCATGGATGTGATGAGAGAGGTGTATAACGGATGAACCGCTATTTGAAGCTCGTCCACTGGGAAATTACGCGATTTTGGAAAATGCTTGCGGCGCTCGTCCTGCTGACGATCGTGCTGCAATGCGCAGGCATCGTCTATGAGACGAAGAAGTATGTCAATCAAGTGGATGCGGATATGTTTACTTCGCACAGCACGATTGCCGCTTACGTGAAGGACAACGGCAAACTGTCGTTTATGCAAATGGTCGGGCGTGCCGGGTTATGGATGTATGCGCCTGTAGCGCTTTGTATCGGCGGGATCGCGCTCTATATCTTCCTGATCTGGTACAAAGAATGGTACGGCAAGAACGCCTTCGTCTATCGGCTGCTGATGCTTCCGACCGCGCGCAGAAACATTTATTTCGCCAAGCTGACGGCCATTCTCTTATTCGTTCTCGCACTCGTGGCGGTTCAGCTCATCCTGCTGCCAATCGAGAGAAGCTTGTTTATGTCGACGGGCGGAAACGAACTGTTCGTTTCGAGCAACATCTATGATTTGATCGCGAATAATCGCTTCTTTACGGCATTGGTCCCGAACACGTTCACGGATTTCGTGATCTATTACGGCGCTGGAACAATTGCTGTCCTGATTTGTTTCACGGTGGTGCTGATGGAACGAAGCTACAGGCTGAAGGGCATCGGAGCGGCAATCCTGTACATCCTGGCCGTATTTTTATTCATGGGGATTCCGTTCTGGCTTCCGGGCAATCTCCCTGCCACGTATTTCTATACGAACGAGCTGATCGGCATCGAAGCGGCGCTCGGAGTAATCGTCGCGGCGGTTACAGTGTGGCTTGGCCTGCAATTAATTACGAAGAAGATAACGGTATAGGGGCGGATGAACATGAGAAGGTATTGGTTTTCGATCGTGCTTCCGGTCTTTATTGCCGCAAGCATAGGTACGTATTATGTCGGGGCGGCGACGAGGAATTTGCCGGAGTATCAACTCCAGACGGTAGCGGGAGACGCGAATGAAGCGAAGTATCTCGTTCTGGAAGGGCAGACCGCATTTTCAGCTGAAGCTCTTTATGAGACTTTGAAGATTGACCTTGATGGAACCGAATACGATCGCAAGAAGTCGATGATTACGGGAATGAAGGAAGACAGAAACCGGCGCAATGCGGATTTGTCCCGATTGATGAAGGAGCATAGCAGCTTTATGCGCGGTAAAGGCAATTACAACGGCTTCTATGCAGGCGAAGACAACCTCGTCTATGCGCAGGCGAATATGGCAAGCCGACGATCGGATTCGGATACGGGGCTGTACAAGTATCAAATTGCCATTTCGACGCTGGATCTAAAAACGGGCAAGAAGAAGCATTTCGACGCGATTCTGCCGGGGCAGCAGATGTATTCATCCATGTACGTCAATGACGTGCAGGAGGCGGGCGACGACATTCAAATACTCGTCCAGCTGTCCAAAGACAGATTGACAAGCGGCAGCATGCTATCCGAGTACCATCTGTACACCGTGGATCCGGTCAAGGAAGGGATCACAGACGACCGAACGATTACGACGGACGTGATCAAGGAAGCTGGCAAATTGGATCGCTACTTTAATCTCAGCAGCAATATGAATGTCGCTTCACCTTCGAACTATGCGCTTTTTGGCCATTCGGCCGTCAAGATCGTCAAGGACGAGCACGGCAATACGAGCGAGAAGCAGATCAGCAACGATTACTCGGTTCTTGATTATGCAACCGGCGCGTTGACCCCAGTCGCGCTGGATAGCCAAGCTCTCAGCGATTCCGCGGAACCCTTCTTAAGCGGCGGGAAGGTAGTTGCTTTATCGAAGAAAGGCGATCAGGCGCACGTGCTTCTGCTCGATCTTGCCAAGGGTGAAAGCTCCCAATTCGACTTTCCATTGTCGGGAGTAGGCAGTGATTTGTCATCGGTTCAGAGATTCGTATCCGGCGACCGGCTTTATATGAGAAACGCGGCCGGGGGGCTGTTAATCGTGGATTTGTCCGGCGGCAAAGTCGTCTATCAAGGCAAGATTACAGTCGACGGCAGTACGAAACAGCAGAAGGAAAGTATGGATAAACTCCAGATCTACAACTTCTACCTCACCCGTTAATTGGTTTGCGGCAAGCCTCCGGTCATCCCGGAGGCTTGTTTTTTGTCTCTATTTATGCATCCCCAAGCAGCGATGTTCTTCTTGTCCGGCGGGAATAAATTGGGGGTCCGGGGAGATACTGAACATTAATGTTTCTCCTTGGGAGGTAATCACGTTGACCCGAAATAAAGTCGAGATCTGTGGAGTGGATACCGCAAAACTGCCCGTCCTAACGAATGCCGAGATGCGCGAGCTCTTTACCGCGCTGCAAACGCAAAACGAATGGGCAGCAAGAGAGAAATTAGTCAATGGCAACTTGAGGCTAGTGCTTAGCGTGATTCAACGGTTTAACAACCGCGGGGAATTCGTCGACGATCTCTTCCAAGTCGGCTGCATCGGCCTCATGAAAGCAATCGACAATTTCGATCTCAGTCAGAATGTAAAGTTTTCAACCTATGCGGTTCCGATGATTATCGGCGAGATTCGCCGCTACCTCCGGGATAACAACCCTATCCGGGTCTCTCGCAGCCTGCGGGATATCGCGTACAAGGCGCTTCAGGTTCGGGACAGCTTAACGAACAAAAACTCAAGGGAGCCCACGATTTTCGAAATCTCCGAAGCGCTGAATGTTCCTAAGGAAGATGTCGTGTTCGCGCTCGACGCCATTCAAGACCCGGTATCCTTGTTCGAACCGATTTATCACGACGGCGGCGACCCGATCTACGTCATGGACCAGATCAGCGATGACAAGAACAAAGACGTTTCCTGGATCGAGGAAATCGCCCTTCGGGAAGCGATGCACAAATTAAACGAGCGCGAGAAAATGATTCTCTCCATGCGATTCTTCGAAGGCAAGACGCAGATGGAAGTCGCCGACGAAATCGGCATTTCGCAGGCGCAAGTTTCACGGCTTGAGAAATCGGCGATCCAGCAAATGCAGAAACACGTCAAAACCTGATCTACGGCAATGCTGCACTTCACTGCAATGCTGCACTTCACTGCAATGCTGCACTTCACTGCAATGCTGCACTTCACTGCAATACTGAAATCAACCTCTAACGGCGCCCTGCGCCGTTTTTTTCATGCCTTAATTTCGATTCGAGGGCGATAATTCATGCCAAGCAGGACATTTTGCCCATTCGGCACATATAGTAAATATATAGGCCTGTTTGGAATCAGTCCTCCCGGAAGCGTGGTGAACGGTAAATGAAAATTTCCGATTTTCAAACCAAGGATGTCATTAATATCGTAGACGGCCGCAAACTTGGGCAGGTCAGCGATCTGGAACTGGATTTGCGGCAGGGCCGGATCGACTCCATCGTCGTTCCGAGCTATTCCCGGTTTTTCGGTATGTTCGGTAACGGGACGGATGTCATCATTCCATGGCGGAATATCGTGAAGATCGGCACGGACGTCGTGCTTGTCCGCATCGACGATGCAAAGGTATACCGGGTGGAGGAGGACGATGTCGGCGCCCGATAACGATTCCTTAAGCTCTCTTGCGGGCGCCGCTGCGCTCGCAAGAAGGGCGGCTTGCATGGTACACTAGTGGCAGAGGTGAACCAAAGAATGGAACCATTTGTACAACAATATGAACATGACCATGAACATGACCGTGAAGCGAAGGGGCCTTCGCTTTTTTTATTGCGTCGTTGGACGGAACGGTACGCGGGGATAACAGCCGGATTTACCGGCAGAGACGGCGGTGCCAGCGCGGCTCCGTGGACTTCATTGAACTGCGGCCTGCATGTCGGCGACGCGAACGAGGCTGTCGTCCTCAACCGCCGGCGAATCGCCGAAGCGCTCGGCTGGCCGTTCGAAGCGTGGACCTGTGCCGAGCAGGTGCACGGGGATCGCGTGATGGTCGTCGGGAAGGCTGACCGGGGCAAAGGGCGGGAAAGCCGGAGCTCGTCCGTAGGCGATGCCGACGCAATGATAACGAATGAGAAGAACGTGCTGCTCACGTCGTTCTACGCGGATTGCGTGCCGCTGTATTTCTATGATCCCGTCAAGGGCGTTGTCGCGCTTGCGCACGCCGGCTGGAAAGGAACCGTGCTGGAGATCGCCCGTAAGACGGTCGAGGCCATGAGCGAGCGTTTCGGCTGCGTACCCGAGGATATTCAAGCGGCAATCGGCCCGTCGATCGGTTTATGCTGCTACGAAGTGAATGAAGTCGTGCTGGACCGGGTAATACCCCTTGTACGGCAATTGAATCTTGCGCAGGACGCAGTGGTCGTGCCGACTACCGAAGGAAAAGCCAGGATAAACTTGAAAGAATTGAACCGACAGATTATGATAAAAGCAGGAATTTTGCCGAGTTGTATCGAATATTCAGAATGGTGTACCGGCTGTTCGACGGATAAGTTCTTCTCCCATCGGATGGAGGGAGGAGCCACCGGCAGGATGGTCAGCTGGATCGGCATAAGTGAAGGAGATTTGAACGCGTGACTTTGGAACAGCGGATTGAAGAAGTAGAACGGCGTCTCGCGGATGCCTGCGCCAGAAGCGGCCGGAATCGCTCGGACATCGAGCTTATTGCCGTTACGAAATACGTAGGCACCCTGCAGACGCAGAACGCGCTGCGGCATGGACTGACGCATTTGGGCGAGAACCGCTGGCAGGACGCCGAAAGCAAATGGAATGCGATTACAGGCAGCGAATGGGATAGCAGCCGCGAGCATGCTCCCGCAGGACAAGCCGTCTGGCATTTTATCGGCTCGCTTCAGACGAACAAGGTGAAGGACGTCATAGGGAAATTTACATATATTCACTCGCTTGACCGTTTATCGCTTGCGCAAGCCATCGAACGCAAAGCCGAACAGCTTGGGCTTATCGTGCCTTGCTTTCTGCAGGTTAACGTTTCGGGAGAAGAGAGCAAGCACGGTCTTGCGCCGGAAGCGCTGCTGCCGTTCGCCAAGGAATTATCGGGTTTCCGTCACATCAAGCCCGTCGGTTTGATGACGATGGCGCCGATCGATGCCGAGGGCGAACAGTCGCGCCCCGTTTTCCGCGGATTAAGAGAGCTGCGCGACGAGCTTAACGGCAAGGCTGTACTGCCTCAGCCGGTTACGGGATTGTCGATGGGCATGTCGGGGGATTTCGAAATCGCTGTCGAAGAAGGAGCCACCTGGCTCAGACTCGGAACCGTTCTCGTAGGCAAGAGCTAGTGCCAAGGCCGCATAAGGCATGGCAGGGAAGCGATCTCATAAAGAAAGAGGGCGATTGGCATGATGAATAAGTTCATGAGTTTTCTCGGGCTGCAAGAGGAAGAAGAAATCATCGAACGCGAACGCGTCGAATCGCAGGATGATCAAGATGTTGAAACTTCTCCGTTCGAAGCACGTAAACCTTCTACTAAGGGGAATAATATCGTCAGCATACATTCGCAGAAGAACGTTCGCGTCATTCTGAACGAGCCGCGTTCCTATGAAGAAGCGCAGGACATTGCGGATCATCTTCGTTCGCGCCGCTCGGTCGTCGTAAACTTGCAGCGCGTACGCTCGGATCAAGCCGTGCGGATCGTTGATTTTCTGAGCGGCACGATATACGCCCTGAACGGCGGCATCTCGAAGCTGGGTCCTAATATTTTTCTTTGTACGCCGGATACGGTCGAAATTCAAGGTGCGATTACGGAAATGCTGACAGAGGAGCAAGACTACAATAGAACGAGGTGACCTTGAGTTGACTGTTTCGAGTTTAATAATGGATTTAGCTCTGATCTACCAGTATATGATTATCGCATACGTGCTGCTTTCTTGGCTGCCCGGACTGCGTGACAGCTTTATCGGCGCGCTGCTTAGCAAGCTGGTTGAACCCTATTTGGCGCCATTCCGCAGATTCATCCCTTCAATCGGCGGCGTGCTCGACATTTCGCCGATCGTGGCGCTGTTCGCTCTTCGTTTCGTCGCCCGCGGCCTGATTGCGATCGTTGAAATGTTCGTATGAAGAACGATATATACGTTCATTTCCATCCTGACGAGCGGCCGTTCGTGGACCGTGCGTCGGAGTGGGTGGATCGCGCCGCTTATGCCCACGAAATGAAGCTGACCGATTTCCTCGATCCGAGGCAGGCGGAAATCGTCGTTTCGCTTGTCAACCGCAGCCCGGATACGCAGATAAGGCTGTTCGGCGGCTACGAGGGGGCGGAACGAGTGAGAGCCATCCTCGCACCGGATTACAGGCAGCTCGATGACGAACCGGCGCGAATCGCGCTGATCGAAGTGACCGGCGGCACGCAAGGACATCTGGAGCTTGATCACGGCGATTACTTAGGCGCGCTGCTGGGCCTTGGCATTAAGCGGGACCGGATCGGGGATCTTCATGTGCATGAGGATTTCTGCCATTGTCTCGTAGCCGAAGAAATTGCCGATTATATCAATATCCATTTGCGCCAAGTCCACCGCGTTCACGTCCTGACGGACATCCTGCCATTGGAACGACTGCGTCCCGCCGTTTCGGCCATGGAGGAGATGAACCTGTCGGTGGCTTCTTTGCGTCTGGACGGCATTAGCAGCGACGTTCACCGTATCAGCCGGACGAAGATCGTGGATCCGATCCGCGCAGGAAGATGCCGCGTGAATTGGAAGGTCGAAGAGGATCCTTCCACGCAGCTTAAGGAAGGCGACGTCGTCTCCATGCAGGGGCTGGGACGGTTTAAAGTGCTTGTCGTCGAAGGGATTACGAAAAAAGGAAGAATCAGGGTCAAGATCGGCAAAATTATCTAATACTTTGCAGGAATATGGCTCGATCTGTCGAAATTAGAATGTACAAATGGGGTGATCTGCCCTTGAAACTTGTAAACATTCAGGAGGTGCGCCAATGCCGTTAACGCCATTGGACATACATAACAAGGAATTTGGCAGACGTCTTCGCGGGTACGATGAGGATGAAGTGAATGAATTTCTCGACCAGGTCATTAAGGACTACGAAGCGCTGATTCGCGAGAACAAAGAGATTCAGAATCAAGCGCTGGCGCTGCAAGAGAAACTAAACCACTTCTCGAATATCGAAGAAACGCTCAGCAAGACGATCATCGTGGCGCAGGAAGCGGCAGACGAAGTTCGCAACAATGCGAAGAAGGAAGCACAGCTGATCGTGAAGGAAGCGGAGAAGAACGCAGACCGCATCATTAACGACTCGCTCAACAAATCCCGCAAAGTGGCGCTCGAAGTCGAAGAGCTGCGGAAACAAGCTTCAATCTACCGTGCCCGGTTCCGGACGCTGGTGGAAGCGCAGCTGGAGCTGCTGGCTCAAGAAAGCTGGGATATCTTAGACGGCCCGCCTGCTATTGCAAACGATATTCGCGGCTAACGTGCATTGGGCGCGAATTGTTTGACAAATGTTTAGTTATGGCGTATAAATGGTAATAATCAATTTATACGATGATTTCGTTGACGAGAACGAGTACGCAGTCGAATGTTCCCCAGAGAGCCGGTATTTGCTGAAAGCCGGCGTTCGGACGATTGCCGAATATCCTCTCCGAGAAGCGATGCAGAACCTTGCGTGTTGACGCAGGCAGTAAGCACCGCCGGGTTTCCTCCGTTACCTGGAACTCGGATGGCAGTCAGCATCCGTGACTAAGGTGCCGATTAGGTTGCATACCCGAGCAGCGAACGAAGTTCGCGATCAGGGCTGCGCGGCGCCGTGTTTGCCTTCCTGAAGGGAGAGCGCACGGCTCGACGAAAATCGGAACAAGGGTGGTATCGCGAGCCAAGTCTCGTCCCTTTACGGGGGCGGGGCTTTTTTTGTTGTTCAGCGCTAATTTCAAAAGTTGAAAGGGGTAGACGGATATGCAACGGATCGATGTCAAAGAAAAGGCCAGAAGCCGCGATATGCGGGTATTAAGCAAGTGGAGAGAGGACAACACGTTCCAGCAGTCCATCGACAGCCGGGAAGGCAAACCGAATTTCGTATTCTATGAAGGACCGCCGACCGCAAACGGCGCGCCGCATATCGGGCACGTGCTCGGTCGCGTTATCAAGGACTTCATCTGTCGGTTCAAGACGATGGATGGCTACCGGGTCGTCCGTAAAGCAGGCTGGGATACCCATGGTCTTCCCGTTGAGCTTGGCGTGGAGAAGCAGCTCGGCATCTCCGGCAAACAGGAAATCGAGAATTACGGCGTCGAGGCGTTTATTAAGAAATGCAAAGACAGCGTCTTCGAATACGAGCGCCAATGGCGCGAATTGACGGAAGCGATCGGCTACTGGACGAATTTGGATGATCCGTACATCACGCTGAATAACGATTACGTGGAGAGCGTCTGGCATATTCTGTCTTCGATCCACGGCAAAGGCCTGCTCTACCGCGGTCACCGGGTTAGTCCGTACTGCCCGTGCTGCCAAACAACGCTCAGCTCCCACGAAGTGGCGCAAGGCTACGAGGACGTGAAGGATCTCAGCGCGACGGTGAAATTCAAGCTTCAAGACAGCAACGAATACGTGCTGGCATGGACGACGACGCCATGGACGCTTCCTGCGAACGTAGCGCTGGCGGTCAATCCCAATCTGACTTACGCGCGCGTACTCAAAGACGGCGAAGTGTATATCGTCGCGGAAGCGCTGGTCGAGAGCGTCATGAAAGGCAGCGAATACGTTGTACAATCCACTCTGAAAGGCGCGGAACTGCTGAACTTGAACTACGAGCCTCCGTTCCGGTATGCAACGGTGGAGAACGGACATTTCATCATCCCTGGCGATTTCGTCAGCGATACGAGCGGTACGGGTATCGTTCATATCGCGCCGGCGCACGGCGACGACGACTATAAGGTTGCCCGCCAGAACGGAGTCAGCTTCCTGAACGTGGTCGACAATGCCGGCCGTTACGTGGAAGCCGTTACGGATCTTGCAGGTCGTTTCGTGAAAGAGTGCGACGTCGACATCGTGAAAATGCTGAGCGAGCGCGGACTCTTGTTCTCCAAAGAACGTTACGAGCACAGCTATCCGTTCTGCTGGCGCTGCAAAACGCCGCTTATCTACTACGCAACGGACAGCTGGTTCATCGAGACGACGGCTGTTAAAGACCAGCTCATCGCCAACAACAGCCAAGTCGACTGGTATCCAGGCCATATCCGCGAGGGCCGCTTCGGCAAATTCCTCGAGGATCTCGTCGATTGGAACATCAGCCGTAACCGCTACTGGGGTACGCCGCTGAACGTATGGATCTGCGACAAATGCGGCGGTCAGCATTCGCCGGGCAGCCGCGCGGATCTGGCAGCGCGGTCCGTTACGCCGATCTCGGAAAATATCGAGCTTCACAAGCCGTACGTGGATGAAGTGAAGCTGCACTGTCCGCACTGCGAAGGCGGCGTCATGACGCGCACTTCCGAAGTGGTAGACGTATGGTTCGACAGCGGCTCCATGCCGTTCGCGCAATATCATCAGCCGTTCGAGAAGCAGCAGACGTTTGCCGAGCAATATCCGGCGGATATTATCTGCGAAGGTATCGACCAAACCCGCGGCTGGTTCTTCAGTCTCTTGGCTGTTTCTACGTTGTACAACGGCAAGGCGCCGTATAAAGCGGTTATCTCGACGGGGCATATCCTGGACGAGAACGGACAGAAGATGTCCAAATCCAAGGGCAACGTCATCGATCCTTGGGAAATCATCAATGAATACGGCACCGACGCGTTCCGCTGGGCCTTGCTCGCCGATAGCGCACCTTGGAACAGCAAGCGTTTCTCCCGCGGCATCGTCGGCGAAGCGAAGTCGAAAGTCATCGATACGATCGTGAATACGCATGCGTTCTTCGCGCTCTATGCTTCCATCGACGGCTATGATCCGGCGGCTCAGCCGGCCCGCGTATCCGCAAACAAGCTGGACCGCTGGATCGTTTCGCGATTGAACAGTCTGACGGCGAACGTGAACGCGAGCTTAGCCTCTTACGACTTCCTCAACTCGGCCAAAGGCATCGAAGGTTTCGTAGATGAGATGAGCAACTGGTATATCCGCCGCTCCCGCGATCGTTTCTGGGGAAGCGGGCTTACGGACGACAAGCTGGACGCATACGGCACGCTTCGTTCGGTATTGCTGACGCTCGCGCGTCTGATCGCGCCGTTCGCGCCGATGCTGGCTGAAGATGTGTACACGAATCTGGGCGACGGCGGCAGCGTTCATTTGGCCGATTATCCGAAGGCCGACGAAGCGGCAATCGACGAGAAGCTGGAGCGCGATATGGAGACGGCAAGGCAAATCGTCGAGCTTGCGCGCAACGTCCGCAACGAGACGGGCATCAAGACGCGCCAGCCGCTCAGCGAGCTGATCGTTGCGCTTGACAACGAGTTCGACTTGACGCCGTACGAAGACATCATCAAGGACGAAATCAATGTGAAGACGATCACGATCGCAAGCGGAGACAGCGGCTTCGTTGACTTTACGTTCAAGCTGAACCTGAAAGTCGCGGGCAAGAAGTACGGCAAGCATGTCGGTCCGATCCAAACGTACTTGAAGTCGATGCTGCCGGACGAAACGAGCGCAATCGTCAAAGCGGGCGAACTCTCCTATACTTCTCTTGAGGGCGAGAGCTTCGTCATTACGCTGGATGAATTGCTGGTGGAGAAACAGGCGAAGTCCGGGTTTGCGTCCGCTTCCGGCTATCAGCTGACCGTAGCGATCAATACGGAGATTACGCCGGAATTGGAGCAGGAAGGCTTGGTGCGCGAAGTTATCCGCGCGGTACAGGATACGCGCAAGAAGCTGGATCTGCCGATTGAGCAGCGCGTGAATCTTGTGCTGGACGTCGATGCGGAGCTGCGCGCGGCGCTGGATGCCTTTAAAGAAGTCTTGTTCGAAAACGTACTGCTCAACAGCGTCGAATACAGCACGCTTCCGGACATGGAAAGAGTGTCTCTCGGGGATCGCGAGATTGGAATCGCCGTTTCGGGGGCATAGTAACTTCATAGCAGCAAAACGAACGAACGCCCATGGCGGATCGGCAGGCGGCTTTTGCCGCTTGCACCGATACGCTGCATGGGCTTCGTTTTTGTTTAGGACGGCGAAAGCCGTTTCACCTTGAATGCCTTGAAAAGGATTGGACAGCTATGATGACGGAAAATCAGGAAGACCTGAAAAACTTAAAAAGCGTTCGAAATTCGCTCGATGCATTGGAGAAAAGGCTGCAAAAGCTGACTGCGCAAATGGAACGCACCCAGATCGCGGACTACGTCCAGCTGCTCAACCGGCCTTTCTCGCTCATATGGCGAAACGTGCTCGGCGGCTTATCCCGCGGCGTAGGCATCGCGATCGGGTTCACGCTGTTCGCCTCGACAATCCTCTACGTGCTGCAGCTTCTCGGCGCATTGAATTTGCCGATCATCGGCGATTATATCGCGGATATCGTCCGAATCGTTCAAAATCAGCTGGAAGGCAAAGCGTATTAATCGCAGTATTATCCGCGTTCATTTTCAAGCAGGTGATCCCCTTCATCATGCTCGATATATTCGTCGTAAGCTTGATTGCGCACGATATAGCGCCGGGTACCCGTAATGTCGGTCGCTACGAAGCTTTCGAACGATTCGACGTAGCCGTCGGCTTCGTCGGCTTCGATGCCAATGTCGTCGTAGGAGGTCACGTCGCGGTTCTCGGACATGGCCGGCGAATCGGAGTTGCCCCAGCTTTCGACGATTTGCCAAGCATCTTCGCCGTCGAAGCCGTTGTACCCGTCCTCATGGTCGTCCATGCTCGTGCGGCCGAAGGGCGGCTGCATGAAGGACTCTTCAGCCGGTCTGCGGTCGGAAACATGCTGCCTTGGCGAATGCACCATGCAGTAAAGCGTATCGGGGAGCGCCTCCAGCCTGGCGAGCGTAATCGGTTCGCCGCATGTCTTGCATGTCCCGTAGCTGCCGTCTTCCATGGCGGCAAGCGCGGCTTCGATGCGGTTCAAATGCAGTTCCTCCTGCTCGTGCAGAGCAAGATCTTTGCCGCGTTCGTATGTTTCGGTAGCCGCGTCCGCGGGATGGTTGTCGTAAGCGGACAAATCGCCGGACATATCCCGCAGGGACGCATCCAGGCCATAATGCTCGCTGCTGGCGAGCCGATGTTCGGCAGCCGCCTTTTCCACAATCAGCTGGCTCCGGAGATTGCGAAGCTGGGCATTCGTCAGATTCGTCATCGGTAGAAACCTTCTTTCGTCAGAACGGATTGGGCGTTGATGTTTCCCGGAATGAATCGCGCTGCGCCGCCATTAAGAGCTGCCGGCAGCCGTTCACCTTGTCCCATAGCTTTTGCATCCCGGCCTGATTTTAGCGGCGGTCAATCATGGATACACTGGCAGGGAGAGACGGAATATTCGCTGGTCGAATACGGTGGGAATATGCTACAATGTGGGGGATAAGGAGGCATATGCCGTGAAATTTTATTATTATTGGCTGGCGGTTTTTGTGCTTGCAGTCGACTTTCTGAGCAAGAAATGGATCGAGCACAATTTAGCGTTATACGAAGTGAGGAAGGTAATCGGAGATTTCTTCGTAATTACTTCTTATCGCAACAAAGGTGCTGCGTTCAGCATCCTGCAAGAGAAACAAATCCTGTTTCTTGCCATTACTTTGATCGTCGTGGTCGGCATCGTATGGTATATGGCCAAGAACCGCAATTCCGGCAAAGTGCTTCTGTTGTCGGGGCTCGGCCTCGTGCTTGGCGGCGCTGTCGGCAACTTTATCGATCGTGCACTGTACGGACAAGTCGTCGACTTTCTGCAGTTTACGTTCGGCAGCTATGTATTTCCTATATTTAATTTGGCGGATTCCGGCATTTGCATCGGCGTAGGCTTGATCTTGCTGGATGCGCTTTTGACATCCAAGAAAGAGAACGGAGATTCAACATCGAATGGACAAGAACGGAACGGATCAGAAGGACATCAGTTTATTCAGTGAAGATCAGGAACCGATGATTTTCACGATTGAAGAGCAGGATGCCGGCGAACGGCTGGATAAATACGCGACCGAAAGCATGGACGACGGCAGCGTATCGCGCACGCAAGTGCAGGATTGGATTAAGAGCGGAGCCGTGCTCGTTAACGGCCGCGTATCGAAATCGAATTACAAGCTAGCCGTGGCCGACGTGGTCACGGTTATTGTGCCTGAACCGGAAGAAGCGCTTATCGAACCGCAGGCGATTCCGCTCGACATCGCCTATGAGGACGGCGACGTTATCGTCATCAATAAACCGCGGGGCATGGTCGTGCATCCCGCACCCGGCCATTACTCGGGAACGCTCGTGAATGCGCTGATGCATCATTGTACCGATCTATCCGGCATTAACGGCGTACTGAGACCGGGAATCGTCCATCGGATCGATAAAGATACTTCGGGGCTCATTATGGCCGCGAAGAACGACCTGGCGCATGCCTCGCTCGCGGCGCAGCTGAAGGCGCACACGGTGACGCGCAAGTACATGGCGCTCGTGCACGGCAACATGCCGCATGAGAATGGCACGGTAGACGCGCCGATCGGCCGCGACCCTAAGGATCGCAAGCTGTTTACGGTCATTCACAAAGGCAGCAAGGAAGCGGTCACGCATTTTCAAGTCTTGGAGCGCTTCGGCGATTACACGCTGCTCGAGCTGCAGCTGGAGACGGGACGGACGCATCAAATCCGCGTGCATATGAAATACATCGAACACCCGCTCGCTGGCGATCCGGTATATGGACGCAATAAAACCATCGGTCTGAAGGGTCAGGCGCTTCACGCGGCCGTGCTCGGATTCGTGCATCCCCGCAGCGGCGAGTATCTGGAATTCCATGCGCCGATTCCGGCGGACATGGAGCATGAATTGGCAATATTAAGACAGCGCTAGATACGAAATAGTGCAAACTTTTCGCTAAATTCTTTATGTGGCCGACAGCTTTCATTGCGCTATGATGAAACCAAACGATAAACTTTTTTAATCGAAGGGTGAGATCACGCGAATGACGCAAATTAACCACAATTATACGCAGCTGCAAGGCAGCTACCTATTCTCTGAAATCGCGAAACGCCGCACGAAATTCATGCAAGACAATCCGAATGCCCAAATCATCAGCCTCGGCATCGGCGACGTAACGCGCGGCTTGCCGGATGCGATCACGAAAGCGATGCACGACGCCGTGGACGAGCTTGCCAATCCGTCGACATTCCGCGGATACGGCCCGGAACAAGGGTATGACTTCCTAATCAACGAAATCATCAACAACGATTACAAGGCGCGAGGCATCGACATCGGGACGAACGAAGTTTTCGTCAGCGACGGTTCGAAATGCGACGTCGGCAATATCCAGGAAATTTTCAGCCAAGACGCAGTCATCGCCGTACAAGATCCCGTTTACCCGGTATACGTGGATACGAACGTTATGGCTGGCCGCTCGGGTCAATTCAATAAAGAAACGAATCAGTACGAGAACATCGTTTACCTGAAATGCGATGCATCCAACAATTTCACGCCTAGCCTGCCGGAACGCAAGGTCGATCTGATCTACCTCTGCTATCCGAACAACCCGACGGGCATGACGCTGTCGAAGGAAGAACTGAAGCGTTGGGTCGATTTCGCGAAAGCGAACGATTGCATCATTCTGTACGATTCCGCATACGAAGCATTCATTCAAGAAGAGGACGTACCGCGCTCCATCTATGAAATCGAAGGCGCGAAGGAAGTCGCCATCGAATTCCGCAGCTTCTCGAAAACAGCCGGTTTCACGGGCGTACGCTGCGCGTACACCGTCGTACCGCGCGAGTTGAAAGCCAAAGACGCGAACGGCAACGTGGTGCTCGTCAACGATCTCTGGAACCGCCGCCATACAACGAAGTTCAATGGCGTGTCCTACGTGACGCAGCGCGGCGCGGCAGCGATCTATACGCCGGAAGGCAAAGCGCAGATCGCTTCCATCATCGATTACTACATGACGAACGCAGGCATTATCCGCGACGGACTTGCTTCGCTCGGCCTGGACGTATTCGGCGGCGTGAACGCCCCTTACATCTGGCTCAAGACGCCGAACGCGCTCGATTCGTGGGCATTCTTCGATAAATTGCTGTCCGAAGCGAATATTGTCGGAACGCCTGGCGTTGGCTTCGGTCAAGCCGGTCAAGGCTACTTCCGCCTAACGGCATTCGGCAGCCGCGAAAATACGGAAAAAGCAGTAGAACGGATCACGAAGCTGAGCCTGTAGTTAAAAGAAGCATTGACATCTTTTGTCGAATGTGTCATAATTCTTTTGATAAACAGCAGTACCTTTAACTCAGTCCAGAGAGGCTGGCAAGGTAACGTGAATCGTTTTATCGACCGAACGGGGGACAGCCCTGCCACTCGCGCATTTTGGCGCAAGTGGGATTTGTCCAACCTTGAAGGCCGAGCTTAACAAAACGACGAAACTCCTTGCGCAACCTGCAAGGAGTTTTTTTTGTGACAAAGGAACTTCGCACGTACGCAAGGAGGCGCCTGAAACGGATGGATGAACAACATCGCGTCATAATGGACGAAACGGCGATTCGGCGGGCACTGACGCGGATTGCGCACGAGATCGTCGAGAAGAACAAAGGCATCGACAACTGCGTAATCGTCGGCATTCGCACCCGCGGCATCTATCTGGCCGAGCGCATCGCCGAACAGATTCGCGAAATCGAAGGACTGCCGGTGGAAGTGCAGGAACTTGATATTACGCAATACCGCGACGATCGGGAGAGCGGAAGCGGGGGAAGGCCCGCCGCCGGCACTTCGCTGAACGTAAAGAATAAGCGGGTGATCCTGTTCGATGACGTGCTCTACACGGGACGTACGATCCGCGCGGCGATGGATGCCCTCATGGATCTCGGCCGGCCGCAGATGATCCAACTGGCGGTTCTGGTCGACAGAGGGCACAGGGAACTGCCTATCCGTCCGGACTACGTCGGCAAGAACGTACCCACGTCCAAACAGGAACAAATCGAGGTTTCTCTGCAGGAAGTCGACGAGATCGATCAAGTGACGATTATCCATTAAGGGGGAAACTACTACATGACGACCGCAACATTGGTTAAGCAGCGCAGCTTGCTTGGACTGAAGGAGCTCAGCAAGGACGAAATCACGGCAATCCTGGATCGGGCAGCGTATTGGGATGCCGGCCCGAATAAATTCGAGCCGGTGCTGCAAGGTAAGTTCATCGCGAACATGTTTTTTGAAAATAGCACGCGAACGCGATTTTCCTTCGAAGTCGCGGAGAAGCGGCTCGGCGCAGAAGTATTGAACTTCTCCGCAGCCGTGTCGAGCGTACAGAAGGGCGAGTCGATTTACGATACGGTCCGCACATTGGAATCAATGGGGATCGACGCCGGAATCATAAGGTTAAAGCCAAACGGCGTACTGGCCGACCTGGCGACGAAGATTAAAGTGCCGCTGATTAACGCAGGGGACGGCAATAATGAGCATCCTACGCAGGCGCTGCTCGATCTGTACACGATGCGCAAGCAGTTCGGCGAGCTGCGGGGATTGACGGTCTCGATCGTGGGGGACGTTCTTCACAGCCGCGTCGCGCGTTCGAATCTGTACGCGCTGCAGAAATTCGGTGCCAACGTTCAATTCTGCGCACCGGGCAATATGTCGGCGCCAGAGCTTGACGCGCCGCTAGTGTCGATGGAAGAAGCGCTCAAGGCGGACGTCATCATGATGCTGCGCGTGCAGCTCGAACGCCATGAGGCAGGCATGATGGGAACGCCGGAGTCGTACCGCGAGCACTACGGGCTCACGGTGGAGCGGGCTTCGCGCATCGCGCCGCATGCGATCATCATGCACCCGGCTCCGATAAATCGAAACGTCGAAATCGACGATGAACTGGTCGAACATCCTCAATCGCGGATTTTCCCGCAAATGCAAAACGGCGTACCGATTCGCATGGCCGTCATCGAACGGGCATTGACCTAACGGTCGAAAGGAGATAAAACGATGGCAACTTGGATTTTGAACGGATTGGTATGGAATGAGGCAACCGGGGAAACGGAACTGAAACATATTCGCATCGCGGAAGGCATCATCGCCGAAATCGCGGATGCTTCCGCCGGACAGCCGGATACGAACGGACATGAAACGGTCGACGCGAACGGCAAGCTGGTTTCCGCAGGCTTCATCGATATGCACGTGCATCTGCGCGAACCGGGCTTTGAACATAAAGAAGACATTGCGAGCGGTACGCGTTCGGCAGCGGCCGGCGGTTTCACTACGATCGCCTGCATGCCGAACACCCGCCCGGTAACGGATACCGCTGAAACGGTTCGCTTCATTCTCGATAGAACGGCCGAAACCGGCATCGTCAACGTGCTGCCTTACGCGGCGATCACGAAGAACGAGCTGGGCCGCGAACTGACGGACTTCGCTTCGCTGAAGGAAGCGGGCGCTATCGGCTTCACCGATGACGGCGTGGGCGTACAGAACGCGCAAATGATGAAGGACGCGATGAATCTCGCGGCTTCCATGGATATGCCGGTCATCGCGCACTGCGAGGACGACTCGCTGGTCGTCGGCGCAGCCGTCACGGAAGGCAAGTTCGCCGCGGCGAACGGCTTGAAAGGCATTCCGAACGAATCCGAAGCGATCCACGTTGGACGCGACATCCTGCTGGCGGAAGCCACAGGCGTTCATTACCACGTCTGCCACGTCAGCACGGAGCAGTCGGTTCGCCTGATCCGGCATGCGAAGCAGTTCGGCATCAAGGTAACCGCCGAGGTGTGCCCGCATCACTTGATCCTGTCGGACGAAGATATCCCGGGCATGGACGCGAACTGGAAAATGAACCCGCCGCTTCGCACGCCGCGCGACGTACAGGCTGTCATCGAAGGTCTGGAGGACGGCACGCTCGACATCATCGTGACGGACCACGCGCCGCACAGCGCGGAGGAGAAAGCCCGCGGCATGATGCTCGCGCCTTTCGGCATCACGGGTTTCGAAACGGCATTCCCGCTGCTTTACACGAAATTCGTCCGCACCGGCAAATGGACGCTCGGCTTCCTGCTGAAGCGAATGACGTCTGACCCGGCTCGCGTGTTCCGCCTGGCGAGCGGCGTTTTGAAAGTAGGCGCGATTGCAGATATTACAATCGTGGATCTAGAGCAAGAACGTGAGGTTAATCCAGACAGCTTCATTTCCAAAGGGAAGAATACGCCGTTCGGCGGCTGGAAGCTGTACGGCTGGCCGGCAGCGACATTCGTAAACGGCAAGCTCGTCTGGTCTGAATAGGAAGAAGAAGCACGCAACTTGATAACAGGAGTGATACGGATGCAAGCAAGATTGTTATTGGAAGACGGCACGCTGTTTACGGGCCTCGGCTTTGGCGCCGAAGGACAGTCCAGCGGCGAAGTCGTATTTAATACAGGGATTACAGGTTACCAAGAGGTGCTGTCGGATCCGTCCTACTGCGGACAAATCGTATCGATGACGTACCCGCTTATCGGGAACTACGGCATTACGCGCGATGACTTCGAGACGGTCGCTCCGTTCATCCACGGCTTCGTCGTGCGCCGTCATGAGCCGATTCCAAGCAACTGGAGAGCGGAATACTCGCTGGACCACCTGCTGAAAGAACACGGCATCATCGGCATCAGCGACATCGACACCCGGATGCTGACGCGTATCCTTCGTCATCACGGAACGATGAAAGGGATCCTCACAACGGGTTCGGAGCGCGTTGAAGAGCTGCTGGAACGTATGTCCGTAACGCCGCTTATGCGCGACCAAGTGGCACGTACGTCGACGAAGAGCATCTTCTCCAGCCCGGGCAGCGGCGAGCGTATCGTGCTTGTGGATTACGGCGCGAAGAGCGGTATCCTGCGCGAGCTGACCAAGCGCGGCTGCGACGTCGTCGTCGTGCCTCATGACACGACTGCCGAGCAAATCCGCCGCCTGAACCCGGACGGCATCCAGCTGTCCAACGGCCCTGGGGACCCGAAAGACGTACCGCATGCGGTGAAAATGATTCAAGACCTGCTCGGCGAATATCCGATCTTCGGCATCTGCCTCGGTCACCAATTGTTCGCGCTCGCTTGCGGCGCAGATACGTCGAAGCTGAAATTCGGCCACCGCGGCGGCAACCACCCGGTGAAAGAGCTGGCGACGAATCGCTGCTACATCACTTCGCAGAACCACGGCTACACGGTGCTTGAAGAATCCGTTGCCGGCACGAAGCTCGAAGTGACCCATATCAATAACAACGACCGGACGATCGAAGGCTTGAAGCATGCAGAGTTCCCGGCATTCTCCGTGCAATACCACCCGGAGGCGGCGCCTGGACCGCTTGATAACAGTTACCTGTTCGATCAATTCCTGGATATGATCCGCGCAACGAAGAAAAACAACCCGCAGAAATCGCGTCAAGCGCAATTGGCGGCATCATTGAGAGGAGAGCTGCAATATGCCCAGAAATAATAAGCTGAAAAAAATCCTCGTTATCGGCTCCGGTCCGATCGTCATCGGACAGGCGGCTGAATTCGATTACGCCGGCACGCAAGCTTGCCAAGCTTTGAAAGAAGAAGGCTACGAGGTTGTACTGATCAACAGCAACCCGGCAACGATCATGACCGACACGAACATGGCAGACAAAGTATATATCGAACCCATTACGCTCGAATTCGTTACGCAAATCATCCGTCAAGAGCGTCCGGACGGCTTGCTGCCTACGCTTGGCGGCCAAACCGGCCTGAACATGGCGGTCGAGCTGGCGCGCGCAGGCGTGCTGGAACGCGAAAACGTACAATTGCTCGGCACGCAGCTGACGGCAATCGAGAAAGCGGAAGACCGCGACTTGTTCCGCGATCTGATGCGCGAGCTGGAACAGCCGGTACCGGACAGCGTCATTGAAACGACGGTCGAAGGCGCCGTGGAATTCGCCAATAAAATCGGATATCCGATCATCGTGCGTCCGGCTTACACGCTGGGCGGAACTGGCGGCGGTATCTGCGCGAACGAGACGGAGCTGCGCGAAACCGTCGCATCCGGTATCCGTTATAGCCCGATCGGCCAATGTCTGATCGAGAAATCGATCGCGGGCATGAAAGAAGTCGAATACGAAGTCATGCGCGATGCGAACGATAACTGCATCGTCGTGTGCAACATGGAAAACTTCGATCCTGTCGGCGTACATACCGGCGATTCCATCGTCGTTGCGCCAAGCCAAACGCTGTCCGACCGCGAGTACCAAATGCTCCGTTCGGCATCGCTCAAGATCATCCGTGCGCTGAATATCGAAGGCGGCTGTAACGTACAGTTCGCGCTTGATCCGTTCAGCTACCAATACTACGTCATCGAAGTTAACCCGCGCGTAAGCCGCTCTTCGGCGCTTGCGTCCAAGGCGACCGGCTATCCGATCGCCAAAATGGCCGCGAAAATCGCGATCGGCTACACGCTGGACGAAATCGTCAACCCGGTAACGGGCCAGACCTACGCTTGCTTCGAACCGACGCTGGACTACATCGTCTCCAAAATCCCGCGCTGGCCGTTCGATAAATTCATCAATGCCAACCGGAAGCTCGGCACGCAAATGAAAGCGACCGGCGAAGTCATGGCAATCGGCCGGACGTTCGAGGAATCGATGCACAAAGCGGTTCGCTCGCTTGAAATCGGCACCCACCGCATTCACTTGAAAGACGCTTCGGAACTGGCGGACGACGTGCTGCGCCAGCGTCTTGAGAAGCCGGACGACGAGCGCATGTTCCTCGTGGCGGAAGCGTTCCGCCGCGGCTACAAGCTGCAAGAGATCCAAGACATGACGAAAATCGACTGGTGGTTCCTCGATAAAATCGAAGGCATCGTCGCTTTCGAAGACGAGCTTCGCCGCGCAGCCGTTCTGTCCAAAGAACAGCTGTACCAAGCGAAACGCAAAGGTTTCTCGGATCGCTCCATCGCCGAAATTCGCCGCGAAGGCGGACAGACGACCTACACGAACGAGTACGATATCCGTGCGTACCGTCTGGAGCAAGGTCTCAAACCGGTTTACAAAATGGTTGATACTTGCGCCGCGGAATTCGAAGCGACAACGCCTTACTACTACTCCACCTACGAGGTAGAGAACGAAGTAACGGAAACCGACAAACAGAAAGTGCTCGTGCTCGGTTCCGGCCCGATCCGGATCGGTCAAGGCATCGAGTTCGATTACTCCACCGTGCATGCGGTATGGGCGATTCAGAAAGCCGGCTACGAAGCGGTTATCATCAACAACAACCCGGAAACGGTATCGACGGACTTCAGCACCTCCGACCGTCTGTACTTCGAGCCGCTCTTCTTCGAAGACGTGATGAACGTCATCGAGCAGGAGAACCCGATCGGCGTTATCGTGCAGTTCGGCGGCCAAACGGCGATCAACCTGGCGGCTCCGCTGACGAAAGCCGGCGTGCGCATTCTCGGTTCGAGCCTGGAAAGCATCGACGCGGCAGAGGATCGCAAGAAATTCGAAGCGCTGCTTCGCGAATTGAACATTCCGCAGCCGGAAGGCTCGACGGTAACGTCGGTCGACCAAGCGGTTGCCGTTGCACAACGCCTCGGCTATCCGGTGCTCGTGCGCCCGTCGTACGTCCTTGGCGGACGTGCCATGGAAATCGTCTACTCCGACGAAGAGCTGCTGACCTACATGGTGCAAGCGGTGAAAATCAATCCGGAGCATCCGGTTCTGATCGACCGTTACATGCTGGGCAAAGAAGCGGAAGTCGACGCGATCTGCGACGGCGATACGGTGCTGATTCCGGGCATCATGGAGCATGTCGAACGCGCGGGCGTTCATTCCGGCGACTCCATTGCGGTCTACCCGCCGCAGTCGATTTCGAAAGAACTGCAGGATAAGATGGTCGACATCACGATCAAGATCGCACGCGGTCTGAACGTCATCGGCCTGGTGAACATCCAGTTCGTTATCTTCCAAGACGAGGTGTACGTCATCGAGGTTAACCCGCGCTCCTCGCGTACGGTTCCGTTCCTGAGCAAAGTCACGAACATTCCGATGGCGAACCTGGCGACGCAAGCGATTCTCGGCACGAAGCTGGCGGATCTCGGCTACACGGAAGGTCTGTGGCCTGAAGACGAGTACGTATCGGTTAAAGTACCGGTCTTCTCCTTCGCCAAGCTGCGCCGCGTAGACCCTACGCTGACGCCGGAGATGAAATCGACGGGCGAAGTCATGGGACGCGATCAACATTATGCGAAAGCTCTCTATAAAGGCCTTGTGGGTGCAGGCATGCGCATTCCGCCGACAGGCTCCATCATTGCAACGGTATCCGATAAGGATAAGCCGGAAGCGATCGAAATTCTGCGCGGCTTCTACGAGCTGGGCTACAACATCATCGCAACGGGCGGTACGGCGACGGCGTTGAAAGAAGCAGGTCTGCGCGTGAAGACGGTGAACAAGCTGAGCGAAGGCTCGCCGAACATCCTGGATCTGATCCGCGACGGTCAAGCGCACTTCGTCGTCAACACGCTGACGAAAGGCAAAGAGCCAGAGCGTGACGGATTCCGTATCCGCCGCGAAGCGGTCGAGAACGGCGTTGTCTGCATGACCTCGCTCGATACGGTACGCGCTTTGCTTAACATGCTGGAGGCCATCAACTTCTCCTCGCGTCCGATGCCTGTCATCGCGCAAAAATAATTGCATGAATGGCCGTGAACCGGCCGAGAAAGCCTGCCTACAAGCAGGCTTTCGCCATGCCATCACGCGATGCGATTTGCGTAACGTGAATGCAAGGCATCAAGGGAACAATGGTATCAATCAGTCCAAGGGGAGGCGAGAACGTTGAAGCTAAGCAGAGAAGAAGCAGCGGGCCGCATCATGGTCGCGCTCGATTATCCGGATGCCGCTTCCGCTGAAGCGCTGGTGCGGAGCCTGGAAGGCATTCCTTGCTACATGAAGGTTGGCATGCAGCTGTTCTATGCAGCGGGACCAAGCTTCGTTGCGGATTTGAAGGCACGCGGGTACAAGGTGTTCCTGGATTTGAAAATGCATGATATTCCGAACACGGTCAAAGGCGGCGCTAATAGCATCACGAAACTGGGCGTCGACGTGTTCAACGTCCATGCCGCAGGCGGTTCGGCGATGATGAAAGCCGCGATGGAAGGCGTTGAAGCGGCGCTTCAAGCGGATGCCAAGCTGCAGCGGCCTCTCGTAATCGCGGTGACGCAGCTGACTAGCACGAGCCAAACGGTGCTCAATGACGAGATCGGCGTCGACGGCTCCGTCGCCGACGCGGTTGTCCGCTACGCAAAGCTGGCGCATGAAGCAGGCTTGGGCGGCGTCGTCGCATCTCCGCAAGAGGTGTCGTTGATCAAAACGGCATGCGGCGCTTCGTTCCAGACCATTACCCCCGGCATACGCCCGGCAGGCGCTGACGTCGGCGATCAATCCCGCATCATGACGCCGAGCGAGGCGATCGCTCAAGGAACGGATTATATGGTCATCGGCCGTCCGATTACGGCTGCCGCTAACCCAAGACAAGCATTGGAAACCATTATCGAGGAGCTGGTATAAATGACAACATCCCTGCTGGAACAATTGCCGAAAGAGATTGCGAAAGGCTTGCTGAAAATCAATGCGGTCGCGCTGCGTCCGAACGAGCCGTTCACTTGGACGTCCGGCATGAAATCGCCGATTTACTGCGATAACCGGCTGACGATGTCCTATCCGGAGATTCGCGACCTGATCGCGGAAGGCTTCGCGACGATCATCCGCGCGCAATATCCGGACTGCCAGGCCGTTGCGGGGATCGCTACGGGCGGCATTCCGCATGCGGCCTGGGTAGCGCAAAAGCTCGGCCTTCCGATGCTGTACGTGCGCGACAAGGCGAAAGGCCACGGCAAAACGAACCAGATCGAGGGCCATTTCGAGCCGGGGCAGAAGATTGTCTTGATCGAAGACCTGATCTCCACGGGCGGCAGCTCGTTGAAAGCGGCAGTAGCAGTCCGCGAAGCCGGCTGCGAAGTACAAGGCGTCGTCGCGATCTTCACCTACCAGTTCCCGCAAGCGATCGAAGCGTTCGCCCAAGAAGGCATTCCGCTCTCGACGCTTTCGAATTACACGTCGCTGATCGAAGTAGCCGCCGAGAACGGCATCGTGCAGCAGAGCGATATCGCGGTGCTGCAATCTTGGCGGGAAAACCCGCAAGCCTTCGGCGTATAAAGCTGAAGTGACGGCGCTTTAGCCGCAGAAAGTCCATATGAATTGAACCTTGACAAGCCCCGGAGCAGATGCTCCGGGGCTTGTTGTTTTTGTAAAGGTAATCATTGGCTTGATTCATTTTGTTTCCGATCGGTTATAATTAACTAAATCGTCACATATAATAGGGCATTGCCAAATAGATAGCCAAAATAGATTAATAGAATGCGAGGAAACGAACATGAACACAATGTATAAACAATTGATGGACTCGACGGGAGATTTGCTGTACCGTGTACGGATTTACGATCGCAACTTGGAGAAATCTGATGAGATCCTGCAGATGGACGAGGCTTATACGCGTATGCGCTTAGCCTTTGAGGCGATAGATGCACGTCAGGACAACGGCATGATGGAACGGTTCGCGGGCAAGCTGCAGCAAATGCGGACACGCCTAATCACGATGATGGAGGATTTGCTGCACACGGCATAATGGGGCCGGAAGGGGAAAATGACCTGCGGTCGGTTCGGGCCTTCGCTCGCTGTTGTAGTTCTGGTTTCTTCGATTATAAAAGTGAGTAGAGGTAGAAATCAGACTACAAAGGCGACCACTTCGTTGCTACGGCTCCGAACCGCCCTCCGGTCATTTTCCCCGGCCCGATAAAACCTTTGTACAGCAAACCTGTGGGGACAAGGAAAGAAAAAATTCTATTGCCAGCAGGCAGTGACGATGGTAGTATGTTACATTAAATGGAAGGGTTTCTAGGGATCCGCTTCGAGGCGAACCGAGCGAAACCGGGCAGGGCGATACGTCCCGCTACACCGTAGGGATAAAAGACCTTCGGCAAGTTCCACCCAGCACGACTGGGCGGCGCTTGCTCGGAGGTCTTTTTTGCTTTACCATGCCGAAGCGCTGCAACGACATAAAGGGGGCTGGAACGTGGTTGCACTTCAGACGCAGGCATTACGCAAAGTGTTTACGGTCAAACGGAAGGACGCTGGATTAGCCGGGAGCTTCAAGTCGCTGCTGAACCCGAAATGGGAAGAGAAAATTGCCGTACGCAGCATCGATTTGACGGTGCGGCGTGGCGAGATGGTCGCGTTTCTTGGGCCGAACGGGGCTGGAAAATCCACGACGATCAAAATGCTGACCGGCATCCTGCATCCTTCTTCCGGCGAGGCGAAGGTGCTCGGCTTTACGCCTTGGCGGGAGCGGGAGAAGCTGGCTTATCGCATCGGGGCGGTGTTCGGCCAGAAGTCGCAGCTGTGGTACCATCTGCCGCCGATCGACACGTTCGATCTCATCAGTCGTGTATACGAGCTGAACCGCAGCGAGTACCTTGCGCGCCGCGACGACTTAATCCAGCGCTTCGAGCTGGGCCCGTACTTGCATACGCCGGTGCGCAAGCTGTCGCTGGGCGAGCGGATGCGGTGCGAGATCGCCGTTTCGTTCCTTCACCGACCGCAGCTGCTGTTTCTTGACGAGCCGACGATTGGCTTGGACGTCGTCGTAAAGCAGCGCATCCGCGAACTGATTCGCGAGTTGAACCGCGAAGAGGGGACGACCGTATTTCTGACCTCGCATGACGCCGGCGACATGGAAGAACTTTGCTCCAGGGCAGTCGTTATCCATCATGGCGGCATTTTGCTGGATGCGCCCGTCGACCGGCTGAAACGCGAGGTGCTCAATCGGAAAATCATCTCGTTGACGCTTGCCGCCGGATGTGAGGCTTCCATGCTGCCGCCGCTGGACGGAACGGCGGTCATCGCAAGCGACGGGCGAAGATTGAAGCTTGAGGTCGACTTGGCCGTTACCGAGATCGAGCAGGTGCTTGGCGCGGTTATCGCCGCTTTTCGCTTGGAAGACGTTACGGTAGAAGACCCTCCGATGGAAGAGATCATCACCCATATTTACGGGACGGGAGGTTAGCGGGCGATGAGACTGGACAGCCGAATATTCGGAAGCCGGCTTGGCTTATTGCAGGTCAAGGGCCGGAAAGCAGGCGCCGTCGCGCAAATTACGATGCGGCAGCAGATGGCTTACAAGACGGACTTCATCATGCGCGCAAGCTTCATGCTCATGATCCTCTATGTGTTCGTGCAATTGTGGTCGGCTGCCTACGGCGGCGATCATACGCGCGTCATCGACGGCTATACGCTGAAGCAGATCATTTGGTATCTCGTGTTTACGGAAGCGATCACGATGGGCGTTCCGGCGCTGTGCGGTCTGATCGAGAACGAAGTGAAGAGCGGCGACATCGCGATTCGTCTTCTTCGGCCGCTCTCGTATATCGGCTACCATTATGCTGCATATATGTCGGAAGCAATATTTCGGTTCTTCATTCATCTCGCCGTCGGAGGCGCGATCGCTTGGCTGAGCGTAGGGGCGCCGTCGTTTGGATATGGCTGGGCAGGATTATTCTCGCTGGCACTCGGTGCGTTTACGGTTGGTTTTATGCTGAATATGGCGGTTGCGCTGTGCGCGTTGTGGGTGGAAGAAACGAGGGGGATGGAGTTCGTGCTGCATAAGCTGCAGTTTACGGTCGGCGGCATGCTGCTTCCGCTGGATTTGATGCCGGAGCCGCTCCGGCGGGTATGTGCTTGGCTGCCTTTTCAGGCGATGCTGTATTTTCCCGCACGTACGGCCGTCAATTTCGGAGCCGCGCCGGTGCTGCAGCAATTCGTCATTCAAGCGTCGTGGATCGCGGTACTGACGGTGCTTGTCATGTGGATGTACAGGAAAGGAGTGTCGAAGCTGCATGTTAACGGGGGATAGGGAACGCGCGGAAACAGAACAGCACTCATCATGGTTAGGCCGTATCTCGGCTACGACATCGTTTCTAATCACTTGTTGGAAAGTAAATCTGGCCTCCACCATGGAATACCGGGTGAGCTTTCTGCTGATGGCCGGCATGATGTTTATTAACAATTTCATGTGGCTGTTCTTCTGGAGCTTGTTTTTCGGCCGCTTCCAAGTCGTGAACGGCTGGGGGATTCACGATGTCATGCTGATGTGGGCGATCGGAGCGGGCGGTTTCGGTTGGGCGAATATGCTGTTCGGCAATTTCAACCGGATCGCGCCTATTGTGGCAAGCGGGCAGCTGGACGTATACCTGTCGCAGCCGAAGCCGGTGCTGCTTCATGTGCTGGCGAGCCGAATGTCGCTGACGGCGGCGGGCGATTTTGCCTTCGGTCTGGTCGTGTACGCATGGGTTGGCGATCATTCGTTCTCGGGCTTGCTTTTATTCTTCATTGGGTTACTCATCAGCGGCTTGCTGTTCATGGGCGTCACCATCCTCGCCGGCTGTCTGGCGTTCTTCATCGGTAACGCGGAAGGACTCGCGCAGCAAGTATTCAACAGCTTCGTGGCGCTATCCACGTACCCGTCCGATATCTTCAAAGGTCTCGCCAAAACGCTGCTGTTCACGCTTATCCCCGCGGGCGTCATCAGCTACATTCCCATCGGCCTTCTGCGCGGTTTCGATTTCGATTTCGCTTGGAAAGCAGCGGCGCTTACGCTCGGCTTCGGCACGGCGGCAATCCTCGTCTTCAAGCTTGGCTTGAAGCGTTACTCGTCCGGCAATGCGATTACATTGCGAGGGTAGATCGCTGATAGAAGCAAACGAGCCAATGCCAAAATGATTTCCAAAGCCAGCCCCAGGAACAGTCCGGCCTATACAAGGACGAAGTTTCTGGGGTCTTTTTTGAGATAGGGGAATGGGAGAGAAGGGGTTTAGAGGGGGTGTTAAGTTGGTAAGAACGCCGCATGAAAAGTGTGTCCGCGCCAGCGGACGAAAACGAGCCATTCACTAACGATACTTCGAAGTCGGCCCCGCAGCAGGCACGTAAATTCCGGGTCCAGGGGCGGAGCTCTTGGGGTCCCCCTTAGGCAAGGGGGATTTAGGGGGTTGTGAAATGCTTTAGGGGGTTGTGAAACGCTTTAGGGATTGTGAAACGCTTTAGGGATTGTGAAACGCTTTAGTGGTTGTGAAACGATTTAGGGGGTTGTGAAACCATTATAAAATTCTCTTAAAGTCAGAAATAGCTGTAACCTTTTGTTCCCAGCTGTCGTCTAATCGTTAGCAATATTAAAGTTTTCTCATATGGAAGGGGGTTCGCGATCGGAATGGGATGGCGGAAAAGCAGGCAGCCCGTTGCGGAAGCCGTCGAAAACAACGTACATACGCATGAACACGAAACGACAGACGCTGATGATCTTGCGAAACCGCTGCTTGTGGTAGAAGGCGTAGAGCGTACATTCCAAGCCGGAGGCCAGCCGCTGCATGTGCTGAAAGGCATTCATATGGAACTCATGCCTCGACAGCTGGTCATGCTGCGCGGGCGCTCCGGATCCGGCAAGACGACGCTGCTGAATATGATCGGCGGTCTGGATCAGCCGACCAAGGGACATATCTTTTTTCATGACTTGCCCTTCCACGACATGAGCGACGATCAGCGCACCAAAGTAAGGCGCAAAGAGATGGGCTTTATCTTCCAAGCGTATGCCTTGATGCCGCTGTTGTCCGCATACGAGAACGTGGAGCTGTCGCTTCGCATGGCCGGCATTCCTGGCGGGCAGTGGAAGGCAAGGGTCGAGCATTGCCTGGAGCTTGTCGGTCTCGCCAAACGGATGCACCATCGGCCGTTCGAGCTGTCCGGAGGCGAGCAGCAGCGCGTGGCCATTGCCAAAGCGATTGCGCACCGGCCGAGTCTGCTGCTGGCGGATGAACCGACGGCCGAGCTCGATTCCCAGATGGCCGCCCAGATCATGTCCGTTTTTCAAACGATTATTCGCACCGAACAAGTAACGATTTGTATGACAACGCACGATCCCACGATTTTGGAGGTTGCCGATCATGTTTACGAAATGGTTGACGGGAAATTCATTTAAAGCGGCGGCTGTCGTCGTTATCGGGGCATCCCTGTTAACGTCTGCCGGCTGCTCGCTGCTGCCGGACGAGAACAACGAGGAAGTGCTGCCGGAGATCGCGCCGCCTCAAATCTCCAAGAAGCCGGAGTATGAGGTGACGACGGCAACGCTGGAAACGAAGAAGACGGTCATCGGCAAAATGATTTCCACGAAGGAAGAAACGCTGTATTTCTCGCTGGATGGCAAACGTCTCAAGGAACTGAACGTGAAGATGGGACAGAAAGTGACCGCGGGCCAGGTGATCGGTTCTCTGGACGTGGACGATATGCGCAAGCAGCTGCGCTCCGACAAGCTGCAATTCTCGAAGGATGAACTGCAAATGAAAGACACGCTTCGCAAGAAGGACGAGATGGATCCGATCGAATTCGAGCTCGCGAAGATCGATTTCGAGGAGAAGCGCCAGAAGCTCGTGGAATCCCAAGAAGAGATCGATAAGGCCCAGATGACGGCGCCGTTCTCCGGTACGGTCGTCAGCCTGAGCGTTGCCAAAGGCGATGCCATCAAAGCCTACGATCCTGTCTGCATCATCGCGGAAACGAGCAATTTGACGGCTGCCGCCAAGCTTACGCAGGATGAGCTGGAAGGCGTCGCGGTCGGAATGCCGGTTACGGTCAACATCAATAACGCGGGTGAATTCACAGGCAAAGTGACGCAGTTGCCCGTTATTTCGAATGACAACGGCAACGGTGGAAATGGCGGCAACGGCGGAGCGCAGCCCCCGGAACGTCCGGAAGATTTTCTGATGGTGTCGCTGGATAAGCTGCCGAAAGGCGTAACGCGGGGGACGCCGCTCTCGATTTCCATCATCATGGACCGCAAAGAAAACGCCATCGTCATCCCGCCTTCCACGCTGCGCTCCATCGGCTCGCGCACGTATGTGCAAGTCATTGACAGCGAAGGCAAACGCGAGGTGGACGTGGAAGTCGGACAGCAAACCGCGACGGAAGTGGAAATCCTCAAAGGGTTGACGCCGGGGCAGAAAGTCGTAGGTAAATAACGTATGGGGATGCCGCTATTTCGCTTTCTGTTCCGCAAAATGTGGAACACGCGGTGGATGACGCTCAGCTCGCTGGCCGGTCTGATCATCGCCGTCGCGTTCGCGACCAGTATACCGATGTACGCGGATGGCGCTTTGAAGCGGGTCGTGGCCCAAACGCTCAAGGACGAGAGCGGAGGATTACCGGCAGGCTCACTGCTGATGCGCTATCAGGAGACGGCGGGCAAGACGGACTTGAACGGCTTAAACGACGTGGAGCACTATATCAAGGACGAGATTCCTTCCTTGATCGGCTTTCCATTCGCGACGTACAGCCAAAGTTTATCGATCCGAAGCGCCGAGCTGACGCCGGAGGATTCGACCAAAGTCGATGCCAGCCGAGTCCGCAAGATGGCTCTAGGAACGATGGATGGACTGGATAAGAAGGCGGAGCTGACGCAAGGCCGCTGGTTCGCGGATTCCGTGAGCGACGACGATACGGTTGAGGCGGTTTTGATGGAGGAGGCGATGTATCGCAGCGATATTCATATCGGCGACGTGTTCCTTTATCCTATCTACGGCGGGCTCAATCTCACGCTCCGCGTCAAAATCGTCGGTGCTTACAAGCCGCTCAAAGATACCGATCCGTTCTGGTATCAGGGCATGGAGAGCCTGATGAGCACGCTGACGGTCGGTGACAAGGCGTTCCAGGAAGGGCTGCTGAAGGAGCGGAACGTTCCGGTCCATAATGCCAGCTGGTATTACGCCTTCGATTTGAAAGACATCAAGACGAGCCAGCTCTCTTCTTTATCCAGCACGCTGGAACGACTCAATATCGATCTCTATCAGCGGCTTAAGGAAACGCGCGTGGATATTTCCTTCGCCAAACTGCTCGACGAATTCAAGAAGCAAAGCCTGCAGCTGCAGATGCTGCTCTTCACGCTCGCGGCGCCGATGCTGGCGATGGTGTTCTACTTCATTGCCATGAATGCACGCCAATCGCTCGACAAGCAGCGAAGCGATATCGCGGTGCTGCGAAGCCGGGGAGCGGGAACGAGGCAGATCATCGGCATTTATTTGCTCGAAGGACTGCTGCTGGGAATCGTCGCGATGTGCGCAGGTCCGTTTATAGGCTGGTTCATGGCCAAGAGTATCGGATCGGCGAATGGATTTCTCGAATTCGTTAACCGCAAATCGATTCCAATCGGATTTACTACCGATGCGGTAATTGCGGGACTCGGCGCCGTCGTACTCGCCGTGCTGGCGACGGTTATTCCGGCGGTGATGTATGCGAAGGCATCCATCGTCGACTACAAGAAACAAATCGCGCGTTCCGACCGCAAACCGCTATGGCAGCGCTGGTACGGAGACGTGCTCTTGCTCGGCGTTGCCGGTTATGGCTGGTATCTATTTAATGAACGGCAAATGATTTCCATCAAGAGTAATTTGACGACGGATCAATTGGATGTGCAGCCGTTCCTCTTCTTCGTTCCGGCGCTGGCGATATTCGCCATGGGGCTGTTCTTCCTGCGAATCTTCCCCTGGCTGCTGAAGTTGTTTAACTGGCTCGGCAAGAAAATGCTTCCCGTGCCGTTGTACTTGACGCTGACCCAGCTATCGCGTTCGTCGAAGGGGTATTACCCGCTCATGATTTTGCTGATTTTGACGCTGGGTTTAGGCGTTTACAATGCTTCCGCCGCGCGTACCATCGATTTGAATTCGACGGAGCGTACGTTATATAAGTTCGGAACGGACGTCGTCGTTCAGACCGTCTGGGAAGGAAAGACCGAATTGATAAACACGGGCGGCAACGGTTCGGGCGGAGATAACGGCAGCGGCGGCGGCTCTGGCGGATCGGGTAATGGCGGTTCAGGCGGAGGAGGAAATGGCTCCGGCGGAAACGGCGGCTCTGGCGGCTCCGGTGGAGGCGGCGGTGGCGGGACTGTCGTGCCAACGCGCGTCAATTACAGCGAACCGCCTTTCGAAATCTTCCGCAAGCTGGATGGCGTCGATGCCGCGGCCCGCGTCCTGCAGACGAAAGCCAACATCGTCGTTTCCGGACGATCGATCGGCCAAGGCACCTTGATGGGCATCGATAACGTCGATTTCTCTAAGGTCGCTTGGTTCCGCAATGACTTGTATCCCGTTCATCCTTTCAATTATTTGAAAAATCTAGGCGCTTACGAAGAAGCCGCAATTATCCCGTCCAATGTGGCGGAGAAATACCAACTGAAGCTTGGCGACCGGATAAACGCCGGCACGTCGGACGGGGTGATCGAATTCGCGATTGTCGGCATCGTCCCTTACTGGCCGGCGCAATACCCGGATGAATCGCCGTTCATTATCGCGAATCTGGATTATATTTATGACCAAGTGCCGATGATCCCGTACGAGGTCTGGCTGAAGATGAAGCCTGGCGCACTGACAGGGCCGATTATGAAACAGCTGGAGGCAGGCGGCATCGAGCTTGCGGATGTGAAGGACGTTCGGATCGAGCTGGCCGCACAAGCCAAACATCCAACCCGGGGAGGCGTTTTCGGTATCCTCAGCCTAGGTTTCCTGGTGTCGATCATCATTTCGCTCACCGGATACATTCTCTTCTGGTTCTTTAATTTATCGGGCAGGATCGTGCAATTCGGCGTCTTAAGGGCGATGGGGCTGTCGCGGAGGCAACTGACGGGCATGCTGCTGCTGGAACAGATATTCACGGCAGGCTTATCGATCGGTCTGGGGATAATCATCGGCAAAATCGCGAGTTTGCTGTTCCTGCCGTTTCTGCAAACGACGGAGAACGTCGCGAATTCCGTGCCGCCGTTCCGGGTCGTCTTCGATGCCAAAGATACGACGCAGCTGTATATCGTCGTCGCTTGCATGATGCTGATGGGCGCTTTGCTGCTGCTGGCGCATATCCGCAGGCTCCGCGTGCACCAGGCCGTTAAGATGGGGGAGGAACGCTAACACGCCATGATTACATGCGAAGGCTTAGTGAAAATTTACAAGTCCGACGAGCTGGAGGTCGTTGCCCTGCAAGGGCTTAACCTCCACGTGAGCGAAGGGGAAATGATGGCGATCATCGGCAACAGCGGAAGCGGCAAATCGACGCTGCTGAATATTTTGGGCGGTCTTGACCGTCCCTCCGCGGGAAGCGTCAGCGTAGGGCCATGGGATTTGCTCAAAATTACCGATGATCAGCTCGTCTCCTACAAACGGGAAACCGTCGGTTTCATATGGCAGAATAACGCCCGGAATCTGCTCCCGTATCTGTCGGCGCTCGAGAATGTCGAAATGCCGATGATGTTCTCGTCCAAGCTGGACCGTGCTTATGCCAAGCAGCTGCTGGAATGGGTTGGCCTGAAGGATCGCATGCATAACAAACTGCATCAATTATCCGGCGGCGAACAACAGCGCGTGGCCATTGCCATCTCCTTGTCGAACAGGCCGAAGATGCTGCTTGCCGACGAACCGACGGGATCGGTCGATACGCGGACATCGGACTTGATCATGGATATTTTCCGCCGGCTTAACCGCGAGCTGGGCATTACGATCGTCATCGTTACCCACGACTTGTCGCTTGCGTCTAAGGTAGACCGCGTGGTAGCGATCCGGGACGGCTTGACGAGCACGGAATTCATTAAGCGGAATCCGAATTTGGACGACGATTTCGAACCGGGAGCTGGACAGGGAACCGTTCATGAAGAATATGTCGTCGTGGACCGTGTCGGCAGGCTTCAAATTCCAAAGGCGTATTTAACCGCTTTGCAAATTACAGATAAAGCATCGATGGAATTTGACGGCGAGCGAATCATTATTTCGCCGCCCAAATCATTGGAGGGGTAATCAAAATGGGGAACAAGCACCTGAAACATTCAGCGCGAGGAAAGGTCGTCTTGCGGGCTTCATCGGTGGCGTTAACGGCAGCGCTCTTGGCATCCAGCCTGTCGGCATGCAGCAAAGGAGAGGGGAGCGACGCCAAGCGGCATGTCCTGCGCGTAGGGTTTATGTACTCCGACTCGTATAACGAACAATACCTGAGACAGCAGTTCACGGACGGCTACGAGTTGCTGCATCCTAACGTCGATATCGAGATCGTGTCGGCCATGGAAACCCAGAATTACCAAGAACCAGACCCGAACAAGAAGCCGGTCGATCAATACGAGAAGATGAAGGAAATGCTGAACGGCAGCAATCCGGTCGATGTCGTGATCGTGGATTCGCCTTATTTTAAACGGCTTATTCAAGACAATATGCTGACCAAACTGGATACGCTCATTCAGGATAACAAGTTCGATATTGAAGATTTCGTGCCTTCCGTCATCGATGGCATCAAGGAAGCCGGAGAAGGTGCGGTCTATGGTTTGACGCCAACCTTTAACTCGTCGGCATTGTTCTACAACAAGAAACTGTTCGCGGATCAAGGCGTAGAGCTGCCGAAGGACGGATTGCGATGGTCGGATGTCTTTACGCTGGCTCAGCGGCTCGCCAAGGGTGACGGCAAGGATCGTAAGTTCGGATTGGCCATTAACCGATGGTCCGACCCTTATTCCGATATGATGACGTATGCGACGCCGCTGCAGCTCAGAATGTTCGATAAGAACGCGGAGAAAATGACCGTCGATACGGTTCAGTGGAAGAAAGTGTGGACGGATATCACGAATTTGTATCAACAAAAGCTCGTACCGACGCAAGAAGACTATAATACGCCCAACGATGCCATAAACGGCAAGCAAGTGTACAATCCGTTCCAAGGCGATTTGTTCATCAGCGGCCGCGTTGCCATGACGGTAGGCGGATATGACTATGTGACCCAGCTGTCCCAAGCGAAGGATGCATCGACCCAAAATCCGAAAATCCCAAGCGTGGATTGGGATGTCGTGACGATGCCAACTTTCGAGGAAGCGCCGGACATTGGCGGCAACGTATATTTGAACAACCTGATGGCCATTAACGCCAAAGCGCAAAACAGCGAAGATGCTTGGGATTTTATCGCGTTCAACAACGGTACGGAGTGGGCGAAGCTAAAATCTCGCAGCACTTACGAATTGGTATCTCGCAAATCGTTCCTGAAGCCTAAAGACGGCATGACCTACAACATGGCCGCTTTCTACACGCTGAAGCCGGCTCCAGGCCAAGATCCCGATCTTGATAAGTTGTATCAAGAGAAGCCGAACCTGTACCAAGTGCAGCAATTTGCTCCTCAATTGTTCCAAGACGTCGTTCAGAAGAAGAAGACGGTCGACGAAGCGCTTAAAGAATGGCAGACCAAAGGCGACGCCCTGCTGCAGAAGATTAAAACGAACCCGAGCGGACCGCTTGACGGCTCAGGCGGCGTCGGCGTCGGTGGCGGAGGCGGACCTGCGATTGATATTAAACCGGTGGGTTGATTAACGGTAAGCAAACGATAGAAGCAGCTGCGCGAATGAGGCGCAGCTGCTTTTTTTCTTAGGGATGACGATGCGGGCTGCGCGGCTGGAACGCATGCTTATTTATGCCGGAAATGGGTACGCTAATCGTGACAGCGACGGAAGGGGGTAACGTTCATGAAATGGGTATACTGGGGGCGCTTGTACGAAACCAAATTCCAAGCGGGCTGCCTGGTCAGACGCATGGAAAACGATTGGTGGGTATACGGCTACGATTGCCCGCAGGAAATTGAAGTTTTTCGCTCGCGCAAAGGACGATTTGGTGTTCGATTCCTCCCATAGCAATAAATGCTTGACTTATCGTTATTTCCTATAGTATATTAATTCTTGTCGCCATTGAATGTTTTGCTGTGAATCGGTGTTATCGCGGGGTGGAGCAGCTCGGTAGCTCGTCGGGCTCATAACCCGAAGGCCGCAGGTTCAAATCCTGCCCCCGCAACCAACCTTTCGATTAATATCGTAAGGGCCCTTAGCTCAGTTGGTTAGAGCGGTCGGCTCATAACCGATTGGTCGGGGGTTCGAGTCCCTCAGGGCCCACCATTCCACAATACATCACATCATGCCGGGGTGGCGGAACTGGCAGACGCACAGGACTTAAAATCCTGCGGTGGGTGACCACCGTACGGGTTCGATTCCCGTCCTCGGCATCCATAGCTTTGACTGAAAACCCTTGATACATAAGGGTTTTTTTTATTTCTATCGGTTAAAATCGATTCGACAAAATCATGAAGATTGAACGTCATTTTTGCCTTTGGAGGCGGATTGGGGGCGAACTGATTTGGGGGCAAACACTTCAAGGTGCGATGCAGTTTTTTTGCTCAGCTTCTTGGTAACATGAGTATACGTATCAGAAGTAACCTGATAGGTAGCATGCCGCAAACGATGCTGGATTTCCTTGAGTGATACACCTTGCTCCAGCAGGTATGTAGTATACCCGGTGACTGCAAATTTAGTTTTATATCGATATCATCTCTTGTGTACTTTTCATCAAGTGCACCAGATTAATATAAAATGAGCCGATAGTTCGATCAATGTATGGTCCGTATTCGCTCGCATCACTAATAGTATTGTGCGGTCTAATCATACGATAGAGATAAGGGTCCAAACTCTCTCGATCGACTGGCTTTATCCAATTAACTTTACGTCTCTTTACATATGGACATGCTTCTGAAGAGGAGGGGGGTTGAAGGTATACCTCCGAAGTTACCGTCCCAAACAGTATTTTCTTTGAGGAATCATTAGGGATCATAACAATATCGCCTATTTTAATTTCCTCATAAAACCGCTTGAAAAGATTGAATATCTTCCCAGGCTTTTCTTCGTCAGGATAATAGCCCCGTATCCAAACTAGCATCTTCTTTTTTCATCGTTAAAAGCCGCATTGGATTTTTTATTTCATCCCAATTGATAGCAACGAATCCTTCACTAGCGAACTCATCATAAAATAATCCGCCTTGAGTGCGTAGAAACCAATATTTGCGGTCCTCTGGAATCGTCTCTATAAGCTTAAATCCCTCTGCCACCGACAAAACCTCCCACTATTCACCAACATGACTATTTTACTATATCTACCTATAAAAGACGATATTTGATTATGAATAGGAGGTCATAATATCTGATATGGAAAACAGCCTACAGGATATACCAGCGGGCTGCTTTTGTGTAAAAATTGTTTACTTATTTTGTAATAGAAGTCTGCTCAATTTTGTACTCCAGAGATCTCAATACGATTCCGAGGTGTTGCCTGAGATCGTCACGCGAAATCTCGTACTCTGACCGATGCCCAAGGTGCGCGTAGCGGTAGCGCCGCTCGCGTACTGGGACGTCGTCAACCCACATTTTGTTATGCTTCATATTTTGCCTCGATTTCTCAAGTTCGTGTTGGATTGTCTGGCCGACGATTCTGGCAAACTCTTTTACCAGCCCCTTCGATTCCTCGAAAGGCTTCAGAGCTTGATCCCTGGCTGTTAATAAAGCGATATGAACATTTAAAGAGATAATCGGATCGAACAAAGAAACGCACCTTCTTCATGGTTGGTTCCCTCATTATATGCAAACATATGTTCCTTTATCAATCCAAAAAGAAAGAAGCTTACCGGCTATCGAACCGGCAGACTGCATTTATGTAGGACATGCCATTGATTTTACGGCTGCTGAAGTCAACTCCTCGATCTGTCCAACGTAATCGGCAATTTCTACGTTGTCGTTTCTGACCAGATCATAGCTGTGCGAGCTGGGCCTTCTTCAGATCGACTTCCAGGTAGAGTTCTTGGTCTGCTGCAAATATGGTGAGATTTTCGGCGTTGAAGGAGCACTAAATACGTATGTGATTATAGCGAGGGTTTCCATTATGCGGGCCGCTGTAATCCGGAGGCATGAAATAAGTTTTGCCATTTTAAAAAAAGCATCAGCGTTGCCTACAGGTAACAATATCGAGATTAATTGACTATCGTCAATAAAGATGTTGTTTCTGCATCGCGCTTCTTTTTGATGGCTAACTTTTTACTCCCCGGATTGCAGCGGCTTTTTTTGTTTACCCAAAAACGGAGATGATGCTTGGAAGGCTTATTAAAATGGGGCGCAAGGCAAATGTATTATTTACCGCATGACATAATCTTTAGATATTAAAGAATGTATTCTTCTTTTTATTGTAATTTTACCTCTATTAAATATCAAAAGGCAGGTACAGATGCATGAGGGATCTCATAAATGCACAAAAAATTACTTTTCGAGTCGCACGTCAAAATAATAATTTATCTCAAAGTGATGTAGCTACATTGCTCGGTATCACTGAAGACACCGTAGAGGGTTACGAGCATTGTAGTAAGAATATCCCATACGAGCATGCAATAATGATGTTTAAACTTTATGGTATATCATCGGTTCACGTCCACATCGAATAGATGTGGAAAGCAAAAGCAGCCAAGCGGTATTAGCTACAAAAATAAAAGCCCCAACTATAGTAAGGGGCTTTTATTAATATTTTTAGAAGGAAGAGTCAATCCAAACTAATTTTCTATTAATTTGTAGTTCAAAAATATATCGCTTGATTTTAATAATATTGCATTCTTATCATTTTTATTTTCAAAGACAGGAATTGTTTTCAGGGATTCCAAACTATCGGATGCATAACCAAGTTGCGTTCCAAGATCTTTAATACTTATATTACTAGAATCTTCTTTATAGATATGACCAGCAAAGTATACTTCCAATAAGACGGGGGGGTTACCGTATGATATCTCGTAATTATTAAAAAGACTGTTTTTTTGCTCTTCGGGGCCATCTGAACATCCGACTAAAATCATTGAAAATAAAACGAATGTGAGAATAAAAGTTAATGCCTTCATAATTCACTTCCTTTTTCAATTCTTAGACAGAATTAACTAAAAGTCTAACATACTATATGAAAATCACATAGTATGTTAGACTGCTAAAAGATATTTTATTAATAGTGAGCCCATACTACATTGAAGTCACCATTTGTTCCAATTGCTGTTGGGCTAGCCAAAGCAGTACCTGACGAATTCTTCATATATACATACTGTGTTGAAGAAGGAGAAGCTGTAATTAAATTTGCAGTTCCTGATGGACTACTTGCCATTGCAGCTCTAGAGAAGGTTACCTGACTAAATTTAGCCAGATTTACGCTATCAATACTCTGACCTTTAAGTGTAGGTTTCTCAGCTATCCACTCTGCTGAAGTCACAGCGCTTGAGTAATGAATGTTCGTTACAGAAAATGAAAAGATAGTCGATCCATGAGACATGTACATATCGAAATGACCGTTGGACGCACCTGGTGTATAAGAAATATCTGCATATACCGTGTCACCAGGCGAAAATGAAAGCTGAGTTGAACTGAGGTACATTGGGTCCGAATTAACATTTGTATTTACGACTTCATAGAACGGAGAGTATGCGACACTTCCACTAGCATCTATAATTGCAGCTATCCCTGCTTGGAAGAGTGGCTCGCCAGAGCTAGCGGATCCTCCAAGGCCTATCCAACTACTGAAGAATGCGGGTCTATGAGTAGAATCAGCTGATACTGATGGTGAACTCCAAAATGCAGTAGCTCTTCCCGCGGTTTGTTTAGAAATAACTCCGCTCCAATTATAATAAGTAACGTTTGTAGAATTAGAGATACCTGCTTGAAATTTTGATGTTTTCCCTTTTTCAAATTTAGGTTTTTCCCACTTACCAGAAACAACTTTCTTCCAATCTTTAAGTTGAGATGGATCAGTAGGTCTAGGAGGATAAAAATAGTAAGCAAGCTCTTCATCTGAAGCATTTAGGGCATTCCAATTTGCAGGAGGTTCGTGAATAACAATAGTTTGTTCATCATTTCCTTGAGCACTTGTAACGTTAGAAACGCTCATTCCGGACTCTACTTTTCCTGGATCTGCAAACGCATTTCCTGATAGTAGTAATAAAACAGAACATATCAAAAATAAAATCTTCTTCAATGTTATCGCTCCTTAGCTTTTTTATAATGAACGCCGGCCAGCAATTCAGGCAAGACTCATGCTACCATGAAACAATTGTAATAATTTGTCGATTTATGTCGTATTGCTGGAATTATCAGAGATCTTGCTGTTGAAAGCCATGAGCGATTATTCCGTAACGGGGGAAGTTAGTGGAATTGAAAATGGAGCAGTTTGCCTTGTTGGCAGATGCTCCATTTTCGCTTATTTCATCTGGAAGTTATGATGGGAGGGGGGCGAATTGGAGGCGAACGCTCCTTCTGTCCCCAAAAATTCACTTATACTCACTCATTTCGAAAAAGGAAAAACCCTTATATATCAAGGGTTTTGTCAATGTAATCAGGTATACAAAGGTAGAAAGGTATGTCTTAAAATCCTGCGGTGGGTGACCACCGTACGGGTTCGATTCCCGTCCTCGGCATCCAACGAAATCCTTGATGAATCAAGGTTTTTTTATTTTTTTGGCTGTGCCTTAAACCGAATAATTTTACTGAATCCTGTGTGCTTAGAAAGCATAGTAGTAACACTCAGGATTAGTTATTAGATGAATCCTCCTTTGCAGCATTTGAGTGCATACTCGAATGCTGCAAAGGAGTTTTTTATTGGGGGACCTTGATACTTCCATTACAGAACGGCTGCCCGACAAGGGGCGGCCGTTTTTTGCTTTTAACTCCAATCGCTCGTTAACAGCTTCTGTCCAAAAATCATAGGAAAATTCATTTTTTCCTTTCATTGCTGACACTAAAATACAAGTTGAGAATGAATATGCGCTGCATCCTGACACTTGTTATATGGAGATTGCAGCGTTTTTTGTCGCATCAAACGGTATGACAATAGGCGGAGAGTGAGGTGAACGGCTAGTCAAGATGATCTCGGCATCTAACACGTCAATGAAAAGAGAGGGATGATGATATGAACAAGCACAAGCAGACATCGCGCTTGGTGTCACGTCTGACATCTTTGGTTCTCAGCCTTTTATTGCTGGCGACAATTACACTACCGGCAAGAGCTTTCGCAGAAACCCCTACTGGCGGCGATCCCCTCCAAGGCGAGATCCTTTTCCCCTTCAACGAGGGAAATGGTTCAACCTCCAGCGCCATTTCGGGCGGTCTGGCGGCAACGCTAGACAACTATGCGTGGGATCAGAACGGCCGGGGCAATACGCCTGCGATCTCCAATGACCAAACAGGCAAGAACGGAATCACGATCGACTACGGCTCTCGGTTCGCGAGTGTCAATGATCTGACCATGGGCGTCTGGGTGAAGCCCTCGGCTCCAAATGCTGGAGAAGCCAGTTATTTAATGGCCCCGCCTTATGCCGGCACCACAGGCAATTGGGGATTCAGTAACGGGGAAATCTGGTGGAGTATCAACTGGGGCACCAGTGCCAACAGCTTCGCCGACACGAGTATAAGCTTACTGTCTTACGGATCGGACGGTTCCGAGTGGGATGGCGGCATTTCAGCGCCGGCAGGGAATCTGGCCGACGGCAACTGGCACTATTTGGCGTACTCCTTAAGTGCGACGACGAAAACTATCGCTCTGTACGTGGACGGCAGTCGGATCGGCGAGAAAGCTTATAGCACGCTCTATCCTGTCAATCTGCAAGCATACAAGTGGTTCGGCGGGGACGGGTATCAGGATAAGTCGTACACCGGCCTTCTGGATGAGCTCTCGGTTTTCCCTTCGGTGCTCGACGACACCGCGCATGAAGCGCTCTATAACAGAGCGCCGAATACGAGCGTTAACAGCAACCCTGGCGATCCGGGCGATCCGGGTACTCCAGGCGATCCCCTCCAAGGCGAGATCCTTTTCCCCTTCAACGAGGGAAATGGTTCAACCTCCAGCGCCATTTCGGGCGGTCTGGCGGCAACGCTAGACAACTATGCGTGGGATCAGAACGGCCGGGGCAATACGCCTGCGATCTCCAATGACCAAACAGGCAAGAACGGGATCACGATCGACTACGGCGCTCAGTTCGCGAGTGTCAATGATCTGACCATGGGCGTCTGGGTGAAGCCCTCGGCTCCCAATGCCGGAGAAGCCAGTTATTTAATGGCCCCGCCTTATGCCGGCACCACAGGCAATTGGGGATTCAGTAACGGGGAAATCTGGTGGAGTATCAACTGGGGCACCAGTGCCAACAGCTTCGCCGACACGAGTATAAGCTTACTGTCTTACGGATCGGACGGTTCCGAGTGGGATGGCGGCATTTCAGCGCCGGCAGGGAATCTGGCCGACGGCAACTGGCACTATTTGGCGTACTCCTTAAGTGCGACGGCGAAAACTATCGCTCTGTACGTGGACGGCAATCGGATCGGCGAAAAAGACTATACTTCCCTTTACCCTGTCAATCTGCAAGCATACAAGTGGTTCGGCGGGGACGGGTATCAGGGTAAGTCGTACACCGGCCTTCTGGATGAGCTATCGGTTTTCCCTTCCGTACTCGGGGATGCTGCTCATCAAGCGCTATTTCAAAGAGCGCCTAATACGAGCGCTGGCGGCAATTCGGGCGATCCCTTCCAAGGCGAATCCCTTTTCCCATTCAATGAAGGTACAGGTAAGACTTCCAGCGCCATTTCGGGCGGTCTGACGGCAACGTTAAACAACTATCTGTGGGATACCGACAACAACGGAAGAGGCGGTACTCCTGCGATATCCTCTGACGACAGGGGAGCGAGCGGGCTCGCGATCGACTATGGCCCTCAGTTCGCGAGCGTCAAGGATCTTACGATGGCTGTCTGGGTTAAGCCTACAATCCCCGCCGAAATCCCGGATGTCGGAAGAGTCAGTTATTTAATGGCTCCGCCTTATGCCGGCACTAATGGCGATTGGGGTCTTCCTAATGGAGACATCTGGTGGAATATCAAATGGGGCACCGAAGAAAACAATTACGCCGACACAACGCTGGATTTCCTGGATGTAGGATCGGACAACGCCGGTTGGGACGGGGGATTTTCTGCGACAGCAGGGAACCTGGCCGACGGTAACTGGCACTATGTGGCGTTCTCCTACAGTGTAACCGATCTGAAAATCAAGATGTATGTGGACGGCAAGCTGATCGGCGAGAAAGTTTATACTTCCCTAGCGCCTATCAATCTGCAAGCATACAAGTGGTTCGGCGGGAATGGCTATCAAGGACGCGCATACACAGGTCTCTTGGATGAGCTTTCGGTTTTCCCTTCGGTTCTCGATGCCGCTGCTCAAGAAGCGCTGTATAACAGAACGCCGAATACAGACGGGACCGGCCAGCAGGCCGATCCAGCCGACACCGATCAAGTAGGCGACAAAACCTATTATGTAGCTAAGACCGGCAGCGACAGCAATCCAGGTACTGCAGCAGAACCTTTCCTTACGATTCAGAAGGCAGCCGACATTCTCTTGCCTGGCGAGACCGTTATCATTCACGAAGGGGTGTATGCGGAATCGGTACGTCCGAAGTATAACGGCACGGCTGATCACCCCATTACTTTTAAAACTGCCGACGGCGAGAAAGTGGTCATCTCCGGCGCGGACCGAATCACCGGGACATGGCAGACGGCTTCAAACACCGGCGCGGTGCAATACGACCCGAATAATGCAAACCTCTGGAAAGTAGCCGTCAGTTTGCCGATGGGGAATTACCGCAATCAAATATTCGTAGACGGCGAAGCTATGCTGCCTTCGCGTTATCCGAACGTTGCGAAGGAAGATGCGTATTATCGTCCGAACTGGCTGACTTACGTGTTCGACGGCGCGAACGCCAGCGTTGGAGGCTGGTCGAATCCCAATGGCAAACTCAGCGACCCCGAGCTGAACCAACCCGCCGGTACATGGGACGGTGCAGCCATCGTGGGCATGGACAATCGCGGATGGAACCTGTCCGGCGCTGAAGTCGTCTCATCCACGCCCGGCTGGCTTAATCTGACGAATATAAACTTCTACGAGCTGGGGCCAACCGGCTATGCCTCAGGCGATGATTTCCATTACTATATTCAAAACGCGATGGCTGCCCTGGACGCGCCATATGAGTGGTACTATAACCAAACTAGCGGAACCCTGTATTTGCAGCTCCCGAAAGGCATGAACCCCGGCGATCTGGATGTTCGTTACAAAGCACGCGAATGGGGTTTGGATCTGTCTAGCCGCAAGTACATCCATATCGAAGATATCGTCCTGAACGGATCCAACTTGACCATGCGCGGCGGCGTGAGCAATGTAGTTGATCATATGACGGCCAAGTACGTCACCGAGTTCCTGTCCCCGGATGACGAGAAGGGCGGGATCATCGTGGGCGGAAAGAACAACGCCCTGATCAACAGCGAGATCGCCTATTCCGCCGGTGCGTTGGTTACCGTCGAGGGTGAGGGCAACAAGATCGTCAATGACAAGTTGCACGATGCTACTACGGGTCCCACAATGTTTACCAACTCGATTACGATTACGGGGAGAAACCACCTGATCAGCCACAACGAGGTATATAACGCCAGCGGCACGCTGATCGGCGGCAGCTTCTACGCCAGCGAAATTTCGTACAACGACATCCATGACGGCAACTGGCACAGCACCGACGCAGGACTGATGTACTTCGCTTATACCGATTTGGGTAACAGTCAAATTCACCACAACAACATTCATGACTCTCACAGCGAATTTTCCAATGGCGTGTACTTTGACCTAGGCGACAAAAACGCCCAAGTATTCAACAACGTGTTTTGGAATTTACCGTGGGCGGCTACTTTCGTAAACTCCAGCTCCGAGTTCGTATCCGTGTTCAACAACACGGTGTATCAAGGAGCAAGCGGTCACCCGAACCCTGAAATTTACACGAACTCCCCGGGCGACGCGTACATGGACGTTTATATGAACAATATCGTGGACTCGCGCGGCGTGGGCACCGACAACATCAACGCAGGCGCGGTAGTGAAGGACAACTACAGCAGGCCGGAAGAAGACATCGATGGAACCGCCACCTTTAACAACCCGTCGGCGTTTGACTTTACCCTGAAAGCCGGTTCCGACGCGATCGGTGCCGGCGCCTATCAGCCTGGCGACAACTGGGATGCCGGTTTGAAGGACACTCCGGTAACGGTCGACGAAGTCAGCGGCGGTCCGCAGCTCCAGAACTACGCGAACAGAAACCTGCTGTTCAACAGCGGTTTCGAGTGGCCGCGCGTCGACGTCCAAGGCATGGGCTCTTTACCCTATTGGAATAAGACAGGGACGGGAAGCGCATCCCTTGTCCAGGCCTCTTCATCGGCCGACAACGCTCATGCCCGCGAGCAGTACGCAGTGGCGCTGACCGGTCAGAACGTGGGTGTCGAGCAGACCATAACCGGTCTGGAACCCGGTAAGGATTATGTCCTTCGCGGCTTTGCTCGTGTAGGCAGCGGCAGCGAGGCCGCTGGACAGAAGGCGGAAATAGGCGTACGCGTCGGCGAGAATACGCTCAAGGGTGAATTAGACCGGCCCGCATGGCGATCGGTATCGCTCAAGTTCACTGCAGACGAGACCGGAGAAGCTACGATTTATGCAACAAAGACAACATCCGGGTCACAGGTGCTGGTAGACGACTTCTCGGTTGTGAGCGCCGATCTGGTGCCCGACCTAACGCCGGCCAGCGACGACCTATATCCAATGCTGGATTCTCCTGTGGCACTGCTGGACGATATGCTGTTTAAGGATTCCAAATGGACGGTAACCAACCAGTCATCGTTTGAGAAAGACGAACCGGCCGGCCTCACCCTGGAAGCGCAGTCCGGCCAATCAGCAGCTGCATTCTACGCCCAGGAGAAGTACAGAGACAAGGACTTCTATTTGAAATTAGGCCAGAATGAAAATCTTGACGCGCTCGACCTGACCCTCATACTCCGGGCAAATGCGGCGACGCGAGCTGCCAACAGATACGAGATTGCTATTCACGGCACGACAGCCACGCTGACCCGTTATTACAGCGGCACAAGTACCCAATTGGGCCAGTGGCAGGTGGACATCAACGACCGGCTTTTGAAGGCGGGCGCGGTTTGGGATGACGTCAACGGCAGCGGTTACGGCGGCGTGACCGTGACCCTCAAGAGCGGGAACGACACACTGTTCACTTACAGGGATGAAACGAACTTAAACGTCTCCACCCCCGGCTACTTCGGTCTGGCCACCGATTCCTCCATCGAACTCGGACGCGTGACCGAGTACGTGGATATGGGCGCAGTCATCGCGGATAAGGGCAACTGGAAATCCGGGAATTCAATCAACTGGGAGAATGGCGATACCGCGTTGACCCCCGTCGGAAGCGCAACTGCTGGTTACACCGGCAGAACATTCGGCGACGCAGAGTTCGCGGTGGGTTTTGAGTCCGGCATGAACACCGGAGCGTTCCCTGCTTTTATCCTGCGGGCTCCAACCGAGGCGGATCTTCTTGACAACCCTTGGAGCGGCGCGAAGTACGCAGTCATCCTCAAGGAAGGATCCTTCGAGATTCAGCATTGGCCGGATCTCTGGAAGCCGGGTGCTAGCATCCTGTCGAGCGACGGCAGATCGGTTCTGGCGGACAACAAAGGATTTGTGGCGCCATATCAAGATACACTCGTTAAAGTCAGCACGGTGAACACGGACTATGGCGTGTGGATTCGTCTCAAGGCAGGCGACACCATCGTCGCCAGTTGGTTTGACGAGAACAATTACATTCAGGGCGACGGATATTTTGGGGTCAGCGGCTATACCGAGCCAATGACGATCTCAGTTCCAGACGAAAGTACTTATGTGCCGGTCATCGGCAACCCGGACGACAAGCCAGGCAACGGCGCAGTGGATACTTCCGCGCTGCAAGAGCTGGTATCCGGGGGCAATGCGCTTGTTGAAGCCGAGTACACGGAGGCGAGTTGGGCAGCATTCGAAACAGCCTTGGACGATGCGAAGGCTGTCGTCTCAAACAACGCCTCGATCCAAGCGCAGGTAGATGCGGCGTTTACGGCGTTGCAAGCGGCAATGACCAACTTGGAAAAAGTAGCGGATACCGCACCAATAGCGGTTTCCGGTATCACCGTAACCGGTACATCGTCGATCGGCGAACTGGGTGACACGGCGCAAATGAACGCAACCGTGACGCCTGACAACGCGACTGATAAATCCGTCTCCTGGTCGGTAGTCGGCACGATTGGCAACGGGGCGAACAACGCGACGATCGACGAGAACGGGCTGCTGACGGCGGTTGCCGACGGCGTAGTCAAAGTCGTCGCCACGGCGAAGGACGGATCCGGCGTAACGGGCGAAAGCCTTGTCACGATTGATTCGACGCCGCCGGTAATCGTTGCTCCGAGCAACCTGTCGTTCCTTCAATCGAAAGCGGTATCGCTCGCGTTCTCCGCAAGCGACAGCGGAAGCGGCTTGCAATCGTTGTCCGTGTCCTTCAATGGCAAGACGACATCCGGAACGGTTTCCGTAGATCCGCTCGGCCTCGCGGTTGGAACGTATCCGATCGTCGTTACGGCGACGGATAAACTCGGTCATCGAACGATAGAGACGTTCAGCTTGAAGATCACGATTGAAGCGGCTCAATTAGACGAACTGATCTCTCTCGGTGTAACCAGAGGTTTGATTACGGACGCCAAAACCGAGAAATCTCTTCAAAAGGATATTGAAAAAATCCAAAAGGATCAAACGAAAGGCAAGCTGGACGCGAAAGACTTCAAACAGCTGGAAAAGGATATCGACAAGGAAAAAGGCAAAACGATCGATGCCGGCTTCGCGGATCAGTTGCTGCAAGACATCGAAGCTCTGAAGAGCGTTCTGTAAAAACAAGCAAAAAACCGACTTGCGAGAGCAAGCCGGTTTTTGCTTGTTGGACGATTTCGGAAAACTCATGTGCCGATTGAAGCTGAAGTTGGTATTGCGGGAGACGTAGAAAACAAACACGAGTGCATATTGCCAGACGCCCCGTAACTTGTCTATAATTTGACTAGTGAAGACAGAAGCGAAGCTGCTAGAATCATAGGGGAACGAGGTGCAGGAATGCCTGGCGACAAGATTGTCGGCTACAAGGTCATGTTCAAGATGGGCCGATTCCGAATGTGCATTTATATGAAGCAAGATTACTATGAAGTTTGGAAATTTTTTCGGGATGAGCGGATTCGCAATGTGATGGTCGAAGAAGTGGAGTTGGAAGCGAGCCGTTTTATCGGCCAAGAGTAAAGGTTTGAGTTTCGGCGCCCGATTACATATACTAGTGAGACAATGTTACCTCCTGGACGGCTTTCTGATGTTTCAGAGATGCCGCTAGGGGGTTTTTCTCTAAGAGGTGATAAGCGTGATGATTGTGCCATCCTTTGAAAACGATTGGTCGGACATATTGGCATCCGAGCTGGAACAGCCATACTTTCAAGAATTACTCCGTTCGCTTGCAGAGCAATATGAGCAAGAAGCTATTTATCCATCCCCGTCCGCGATATTCAATGCCTTCCGCTATACGTCCTATTCGGAGGTCAAGGCGGTCATTCTCGGTCAAGATCCGTATCACGGTCCCGGACAAGCGCACGGACTTAGTTTCTCGGTGCTGCCGGGCGTGAAGAAGCCGCCGTCTTTGCTTAATATGTTCAAGGAATTACATGACGATCTCGGCTGTTCGATTCCGGATCACGGTTGTTTGGAACCTTGGGCAAGACAAGGCGTGCTGCTATTGAACACGGTGTTGACTGTAAGGGACGGGCAGCCCGCTTCGCATCAAGGGATAGGTTGGGAGCGGTTTACGAATCACGTGATCGCCGAGCTTAATAAGCGGGAGACCCCTGTTGTTTTCGTACTGTGGGGCAAGCATGCGCAGGCAAAAGAAGCGCTGATCGACACGGGACGCCATACGGTCATCGCTTCTCCGCATCCGAGTCCGTTATCGGCGCGTCGCGGATTCTTCGGCAGCCGGCCTTATTCCAAAATAAATGCAAGCTTGCGGCAAATCGGAGTCGGCGAGATTTCGTGGCGGATTCCGCCGCTGGCGGAACTGGAAGCGGCGGCCGCGGCTAACGGCGAGGAGTGAAGCCAGTGCCTGAACAGGACAAGGATAAGGATAAGGATAAAGAGAAGGACAAGGACAAGAAGAAGCCGGTACGCTGGCTGAATCCTGCCTCCGGCTATTTGACCGGTTATGCCTATACGCTTAATCCTTATGTCGGCTGCACGTTCGGCTGTTCATACTGTTACGTCAGACGAATGCCTATCGCGCTGTTCAAAGCGAGCCCGTGGGGCGAGTGGGTGGAGCCGAAACGGTTTGAGGCGGACAGTTTTCGACGCGAATGGCGCAGAGCCATCGCGAAAGGCGGCGTTACGGTGTTCATGTCGTCCGCAACGGATCCGTATCAGCCTGCCGAGCATCAGGAGAAGCTTACGCGCCGGCTGCTCGAAGTGATGGCAGAAGAGCCGCCGCAATTTCTGCTGCTGCAAACGCGCAGTCCGCTCGTATTGCGAGATATCGACGTGCTGAGTCGGCTCGGGGAGCGGGTGCGCGTCAGTATGACCGTGGAAACCGATCTTGAAACCGTCCGCAAGGCGCTGACGCCGTTCGCGCCACCGCTGGCGGGAAGATTGCGGGCAATCCGCGAGCTTCGGCAAGCGGGCATCCAAGTGCAGGCGGCGGTGTCGCCGCTGCTTCCTTGCAGCGAAGCCTTCCCGGAGCTGATCGCGTCCTCGGTCGAACGGGTCGTGGTCGACGACTTCTTCCGGGGGGACGGCAGCGGCGGCAAGCGATCCGCGCAGTTGAAGATGGCCGACCGTTACCGTGAGCTGGGGGAGGAAGCCCGTTATACGCCGGAGACGGCGGATGCATTCGTACAGGCTCTGAAGGCAGTGATGCCTTCTGAGAGCGTCTATTTCGGGCAGGAAGGCTTCCTGCCTTGACCGAACAGACAAGCCCATGCAAGACAAATCGAAGAAGCCCCGGCAGATATCCAAACCTGCCGGGGCTTCTTCGCGTATAGGGTTAATCGTTCTGCGAATCGCCGTCGCTGCCGATAATGCCGGTAGAACCGCTTGCAGCGGATCCGGATGAACCCGTCGATCCTGCGCCTGCATTCGTGCCATTTTGCTCAAGAACGGGCTTGAACGCGGATGAAACATAAGTCACTGCTTTCACTTCCGTCATGACCTGCGCATACTGTTTGTCTTTATCGGGATAGATGGGCTCGACATGGATGATCGCTTGCTCGCCGTCGAATGAGATGGACGAGATTCGCATGCCGTATCCCGGGTTCGGCGCTTGCGCGGTTACGGTGACTTCATTGACATCGGCGTTGATTACGTTCGATTTCAAATTCAGATCGGTGAGCGGAAACGGCTGCTCATCGACTGGCGGCTCGATCGGCGTGTTCTTGTTCACGAATTGAATGGTATCGTACAGCCAGCCGGCTGCGTCGCCTCGCGTAATGATCGCCTTCGGATGAAAATTCTGCGAATCGTCCAGCTTGGCGATGCCGCTGATGAGCAATCGTTGAACGCTGCCCATGTAATCCGGATTAACGTCCGCTTCATCCTTGAGCGTGAGATAAATATCAATGAAGGCATAATCGCCCTTCTTCAGCAGCGCCTGCATCAAGTGATGCGCGAATTGCTCGCGCGTCATCTCGTCATTGGCCTTTGTCTCGCGCGGGATTTCGAGCCCGTTCATGGCTGCGATGATGAAGGCATTCGCATACCAAGCGTCATCCTTCATGTTCGGGAAACTATCCGTTACTTTCGGCTCTTTGAAGAAATTGATGCCGTCCAGATTCAAGCCGAGCCCGTTTACAATCATCGAAATGCCGGCTGCATAAGTAAGCTTGCCGTTCGGATCGAACGTATCCGATTTCGTGCTGGTCCCCGATAGGACCCCGAGTTTCTGCAGCTCCGTGATTTTGGCATCGTTCGGATGGCCCTTCGTATCGGAGAATGCCCATGCCGACTGCGCCAATGCGACGAACAGCAGCAGGACGACGCTGACGAGCGCTAATGGTTTCTTCATTCGTTCCACCTCATTTTCGTTAGGATTTCGCAATGCCTGTTTCATCTATGTAGACGCACCCCGATCCCGGAAGGTTGCAAGAACCGGGAAGCGCCAGCTTCAAGATCAGCTATGGCCTGATCGTCACCCGCGTATGAATCGGTACGAGCGCGGACAAAGCCAACACGTCTTCATTGTACATTCGAATGCAGCCGTGCGAAACTTCCCTGCCGATGGAGCCGGGTTCATTCGTGCCATGAATGCCGTAATGCGGTCTGGATAGCCCCATCCAAAGGACGCCGAACGGTCCGCCGGGATCGGGTTGTTTGTTAATGATCTCGTAATTGCCCGTCGGCGTTCTCGTAAGCATCTTCCCGATTCCTACGGGGAAACCTCTGACGACGATATCGCCATCCAGCAGATATAGCTGCCGATCCGATAAATCCACGATGATCCGGTATTTAGGCATCCTTCATTCCCTCCCTATTGTCCATCATATGAACGGTAAGAGGGAGGGGACTGGATTTCATGCCCGATTGGCCAGATCAAATCAAGAGTCGTGGAGGCCGCGGAGGCCGCGGAGGCATGCACCATTTTTTACCAGCCTTCATATTCTATTAAAAAATGGAGGTTGATAGTGATGGATTTTAGTAATCTTCAGGATCTCATAGATCCTTCGTTGTACATCGTGCTCGTCGCATGCTGGGTACTGGGCTACATTTTGAAAAAAACTCCCCGCGTACCAGATTGGACGATTGTTTATGTCATTACTTTATTTGCGGTGGTCGTTACTTTGTTTACGCTTGGGTTCGAAGTTAAAAGCGTGCTGCAGGGAATTATCACCGGCGCCGTATCGGTGTATGGCAGCCAACTGATCAAGCAAGCGCAGAAAGGAGTGTCCGGTGACGATGCAAGCTAGATCGGCCGGTAACGTCAAAGTCATTGACGTTTCGCATCATCAAGGCGCGATCGATTGGGCGAAAGTGAAAGCGGATGGCGTTGTCGGAGCGATGGTCAAAGCGACCGAGGGCGGCGGCAGCTACGTTGATCCGACCTTCGCGGCTAATGCTGCAGGCGCCGTCAAGGCGGGTTTGCCCGTGGGATACTACCACTATGCGCGACCTGAATTGAACAGCGCCGCCCAAGAAGCCGCGCATTTCGCCGACAAGGTCAAAGGAATGAAGGCCGACTTTCCGCATGCATTGGACGTGGAAGGAAAAGCATCGCGATTAGGCGGCGCAGCGTTGACTGCTTGGTGCGTGGCATGGCTGAAGGCGGTCGAACAGCTGACAAGCCACCCGGTTATGATCTACACGGGAGCCAGCTTCGCCAAGAGCTACCTGGGCAAGAGTCTCGAACAGTGGCCGCTCTGGGTAGCGCATTACGAAGTCGATCAGCCAATGGACAATAACACCTGGTCCGCGTGGGCTATCTTTCAATATTCCTCTGAGGAGAAAGTGGACGGGATTAAAGGGAACGTCGACATGAATGCCATGGAGAAAGCCTTCTATGACAAGTATGTCCATCCCGTTGTCGTTCCCGCGATTCCTAAACCAACCGGGATAGATACCATTAAAGTCGTCGTGAACGATAAGCTTGCAGCTTATGGCCGAATGATTGACGGTCACGTCTATCTCCCGCTGCGGTTATTGGGGGACGCGCTTGGGGTAGATGTCGAGTGGAGGGCGGCGGAAGCATCTCCTTATGTAGGCGGTAAAATAGTTCCTTATTACAAACTGATCGACGGCAAGACGTATATCGGCGTCCGAGTAGCGGCAGAAATGCTCGGAGGCAAAGCATCCTGGGACAATGGCACGAAGAAAGTGTACTTGTATAAATAAAGAAACCTGACGGCGTTCAGCCGGCTTCCGATCTTGCAAGAAGGCCTATGCGATTGCGCATAGGCCTTCTTTATGTTCATTAATTTTATTCTATGAAGGATATGAAAATCAAAAAAGACCTTGAGTATCAAGGCTTTCGGCGTTTGAATGATGGTGATCTGGACAGGGTTCGAACCTGTGACCCCTACCCTGTCAAGATAGTGCTCTCCCAGCTGAGCTACCAGATCATCGTGTAAGTGTTTCTTCTCGTAGAAATGATTATATCTGGTATTCGGCGAGAATGCAATAGTTTTTTTAATAATTCCTTGTATGGAAGGACATTCTATTCGAGGATCAATATATAGGGAGGACCTGCTACGCATGAAACGCTACCTGATAGTGACTGCCATGGCGATGCTCTTGGCGTCCTGTTCTTCGAATGAACAGGCGAATGGCGTCAAAACGAACAGTGCAAGCAATGTCGTTAAGCTTCGGACGGAAGGGAACGCCCAGGTTTTCAAGTCGGAGCATTGGCTGGACAAGGGCAAAGTCTGGATTCCGGCTGAACGTGCGGCTGCGCTGTTAAATTACCGTTACGCTTTAAAAGAAGGCAATCATATGGCGGCGATGGGCTATAGCGATCCGTTGTACGTGTTTACCGCCGATTCGAAACAAGCGAAAATCGGAGAGGACAGCGTCATTCTAAGCGAGGCGCCGCGAATGATCGGCCAATCGTTATGTCTCGAGCTCGGATCGTTGTCTCAGCTGCTGCAGACCCCGGTGAAATGGGATGGGAAGCACCAGACCGTCGTTGTCGGTCCGCCGAAGAACAGGGATCCGCAAAGGACGCCTGCCGTCGGAATGCCAGGTTCGACGCTCCGGACACGATCTGTCGATTCCAATAGCGCAGATAACCCGGATAACGCAGCTAATGATAATAACGCCGATAATGGAGATACAGGCACGAACGCGGGGAGCGACACCGGGACTTCAGATAATGCGGATACCGCGAAGGCCGACGAGGTCATCGCCTATGCAGAACGCTATATGGATACCCCCTATAAGTTTGATGCCGCTCCGTACGAGCAAAGCCATAAATTCGATTGCTCGTCCTTTATGCAGCATGTTTTCGATCATTTTGGCATCGACTTGCCGCGTTCGTCGAAAGCGCAATCCAAGATCGGAAAATACGTGACGAGGAATAATCTGCAAAAGGGCGATATCGTGTTCTTCTACACGCCCGGCAGATACAGCAGTAACGAAATCGTCGGACACGTTGGTCTCTATATCGGTAACAATAAAGTCATTCAAACGTACGGCGATCCCGGCGTTACCATTACTTCGCTCGAAGGAAATTGGGACAAACGGATTCTATGGGCTCGAAGAGTCCTGTAGGCAGGTTAGTGATGAAACGCAATGTTTTCATAGTGCAATTGCAAAAGAAGCCATCAGGAAAATCCTGATGGCTTCTTTATTGCTTTTTCGGCTTTGTCACAAAAGAAAAACCCTTGAATTCACAAGGGCGTTAGTTGATTAATATGGTGATCTGGACAGGGTTCGAACCTGTGACCCCTACCCTGTCAAGATAGTGCTCTCCCAGCTGAGCTACCAGATCATGAGGTGTTTCTTCGCAGTGACAAGTAATAATATATCAAACGAGAAAGTTGAAGTCAACCCTTTTTCACAAAAAACGATTCTATTTATTTATTAACCCGCATATGGTGTACTCAAGCATCGATTCTTGGAGAGGCGGGTTGTCTAGTGGTGGAGGAAGCTGCCTATTTGGCGGTATGGCTGATCGGACTATTCGGGATTGTCGGAGCGGTGTGCATATGCGTGGCAAAGATGGTCATTCACGATTCCACGGCGTATGACGAGAATTACGTTTGGAGGCGGAAGCTGCCCCCTGAAGCAAAGGGAAAACGTTAAGCCAAGAGATGCATCGGGTTTGATTATCGAATGTAAGGGTATACTATTCCAAAGATTGCTAATCCGATCGGGAGTGGTAGCCATGATTAAACGCCTTTGCGTAATTGCCGGTTTACTGCTGTGCGCTGGCTGCGCGCAGTCAAATCCGTCTGCCGCCGTTTCAGTCCCTAAGGCTGAATTGTTCGATAGCGTGACCAGGACGGTGTACCCGCAAGACCAATCCGTGTTGGGCGATGTGTACGAACCTGTCGATCAACCGCGCATCCTTGTTCCGCCGCTGCCCGGCGAACCGGCTCCGGAACAAAGCAAGCCACCACTATTGAATACGAATTGACGGACATGTCCGGATGCCTTCGCGCATGCCGGACATTTTACTTTTCTCGGCACGAAATTAGTGATAGGAGTAAGGTTGCGAATAAAGCGCTTGGTAGTGGGAGAACCTACTTGGGCATCCAGAACAAAAAGGAGGAACTCCATATGGTACGTTTACAACATCCGAATGACGAAGCAGGAGGAGCGGGAGCGGAGACGTTCGTTGCAGCGCGCAAAAACGGCGACGGCGACTTGCTGTCTTTCAAAACCTCGTCCGGCCGCGAAATGAATTATGAAGAGGCGCTGTCGGCAGCGAGCAGCGGCGCGATCGCCGGTGTCAATGTATTCAAGGGCCGAGACGGCGAAATGTACATCCGCGGCGATGCGGATGGAGATCCAACGAACAATTTGGATCAGCTGCCCAACTTTTAAACGAGTCACGCGCAGACGCATGACGATACTGCGAGCGTTAGATCTCCGTTTCGCGCAGTAACGTTCTCCCACAAACAATTACATTTATGCATAACCAAAAAAGCCCGCGCTCTGCGGGCTTTTCGTTGTGATTTAATATGCTATGATCGGTCGCTTCGTATTTGATGCGATCGGTATACGGAATTAGAAGCGGTAACGTTCGTGCTGTTCGACAAAACGCATGACCCCGGTGTGCCCTTCGTATTGCGGCTTCGTATCATCATAATGCATGAGCCATATCCGTTCCTGAACGTAAAGCGGCAAGGACCGCAGTTCATCGAGTGTCGTATGCACGACGCCAGGCGGTTTCAATTGGCAGTCATGAAATATCGTCGTGCATCCGCGCTCGTCAACCAGCCTTTGAAGCAGCCCGGAATTGAAGATCATATCGGCGGAATAGAAGAACGTATCGTTGAAGAAATACGAATAGCTGATTTTATTCGGAATATGCGCTGTCTGGATCGGTTCGACGGTCAGTCCGGGAATCAGTTCCGACTTCGTATCCGGCTGAATGAGCCGAACGTCGAAATAGTCGTCCAGCGAAGGGCATTCATCCTGCAGCAGTCCGCCCTTGAGCGAGCTTTCCCAGAGGGGTTTGGCAAGCGGTTCCGGAATGAATAGCAGCGGTTTGCGCCCGTGGTTGAACTTCATTCGAAAAGCAAGCTCCTCCATGCCCCCGATATGGTCGGCGTGAATGTGGCTGATCAGTACGGCGTCGATATCGCTGATCGGCTTGCCGAGCTGATGGAGGGAAAGCGGTGCCGTTATCCCGCAATCCAGCAGAAGCGTCTGGTTTTCCGAGTAAATCATCGCATTCGTGTTGTAATAGGTTTTGGCAAAAGCGCTGCCCGTTCCGAGCATTTGAATATCCAAGCGGACATCCTCCTATGCGTTACGATACTTTTCAATTTATCATCTCTATTCGGAAATGGAAAGAAAAACTATTTTTCGTTTCCCTCGCTTTGGCCAAGCACGCCTTCGCCGGTCCGGCATACGATAGCAATGAACGGATCACAGATGGGCAGGTGCGGATATTATGGCTCCAAGTAAAACACCAAGCAAAGGTAAAGCCGCAAGTAAGAAGAAGTCGCCTTCGGAACGCAAGCAAGCGGTATTGAAGCTGGTTCTCTCGGATACATGCGCAGTGTGCAAGACGCCATGCGCGAGAGGAACGCGGTATTTGGAAAGCATGCAGCAGCCGGGAGCCGTGGGTAAAGGCGTGCCTTGCATTTTGACGCGAACCTACGTGTAAGCCCCTGAACGGGGGAATGATCGGTATTGCCCAGCTTATTATTTCCCGGGCAAGCGCAGTTTTCTACAGAAAGCGACAGCTTTGTCTAGAGGAAAAAACTTTTACTATTGGCGCAACTTTGGACGGCTTGGCGAGTATAACCATTTATCCAGAGAAACGGACGGAGGTTCTACTACCATGAAGTTCAGAAAGCTTCTGATTGCAACGCTGGTCTTGTCCGTGTGGGGCGGGACGATGCTCTTCGCCGACTCGGCATCCCAGCGGGTCCGGGTCATCGTTAACGGCGCGGAATTGGATGACGCAGGCATTTTTACGGACGGGAAAACGTACTTATCGGTGAGGCAAGTCGCGAATACGCTGCAATCGCTCGTCTTCTGGGACGAAAGCTCGAAGAAAGTAACGATTTATAAACCGAACGTGCATATGTTCCTGTTCCAGGACACGACAATATTCGGCAATGTGGTCAAAGGCAACAAGATTACGTTCAAGGTATTCGCTCAAATCGATAATCTGCTGACCGATATTTCAGCCGTGAAAATTACGATTGCCGATCCGGGGGGAGATGAACAGGTCATCCAGTCCAAGAACGTTTCCGTCGACAAGGACAACTTCTGGTACCGTACGGACGACTACACGTATACCTTCAATTCGGCGGGCAAATATACGATTAACTTCTATATGAAAGTAAACGCCGCCGACGACTGGAAACTGGTTTCGCAGAAGACGATTACGGCGAAAGCGCCATAAAAAACGAGTGCGCTCCAGCCCGCCGCGGCCGGAGCGCTTTCGTTTGACCGAAGACTTGTTCCATGTTACGATACGAAGGAAATGTATCTACGAATGGAAATGAGGGTCTACAATGAGCGAACATGTGCATGATGAGAACTGCAACCACGATCATGACCACGAAGAACACGTATTCCTTGTCTCGGACGAGGAAGGCAACGAGCGTGAAATGGTGATGGTTTTTACGTTTGAATCCGAAGAACAAGTATATTCTGTCCTGCTCGATCGTAACGATCCTGAAGCTGACGGCGTTATTTTCCGTATTGAAGAAGAAGACGGCGAAGCTTTCCTGGTCGGTATCGAAGACGATGCTGAATGGGAGCGCGTGACAGCGATCTACGAAGAAATCGCGAAGAGCGAGAACGAAGGCAAATAAGAAAGCGAAAACTCCGGTGCCGGATGGCAGCGGAGTTTTTTTATGGCCTTTCATAGGCCGGCGTTTATTTGCGCGGGTTGAAGTAAATGGTTCGGCCGTTGAACATCTTGAGCTCGGCTTGCAGCTGCTTGGCCATGTACTTGCACAATTCATTCGCTTTGGATTTGTCGCCATGGGTCGCGGTATCGGGCAGGACGACTTGAACGTGGGAGACGGTCTTCTCGCCGTTCGTTTCCGTGCCGACCCCGAACATAATGTAGTTGTACTGCGGCGTTGTACCCTTCAGATAGAACCAGCGGTCCTCTTCCCCGGACTTCGTTTCAACGGTATACGGAAATGCCGCTTCGGCATAATCCCAATCCAATTGTTGACCTGTTAGGCCCGTCTGTTCCTTGTACCGGTTCAGCCGGTCTTTCACTTCCGAAAGGCTGAGAGCATCGACCGCGGAACCTTGCACGAATTTTATGTAAGCGCTTTGACTCATTATCGCCCACCCCCTCCAACATCATAGCATTCCGAAAATCGATTGACAATCACCGGAAGATCAGGGGAGGGAATCCGAGCGGATAGCCTCGTCATTATTCAAACCCGCGACGCGTGGCCGGGATGGAAGCGACGTAGACATATCGTACTTTCAAGCTCTCTTGATCGAATAGAAAAGAAATGGTATAGACGCGGCTAGGGTGCTTCGTAACGGCATCGTTGCGATTCGAGACGAGCGGCTTATAGGTGCCGTCCTGCATTTTCTCATATTCATAGTTGGCCATCCCGACGCCATCATAACCGAAGGTACCGTATGCGGCTAAGACATCGGACAATGCGCTTTCGCCAAGGATGATGCCTTTGTTCGTTTGCAGAACGGTGTCCGTTAACGATGGCTCTATCGAATCTTGGTCGATCATCCAGTCGTCGAGTATGCCGCGATCATCGAAATGCGCCGAAAATAAAGGAAACGCCGACTGATCGAATACATTCGTTTCCGTAGCGATACCGAATTGCTGCTCGGCGTCCGACTTGGATTCGCCGTAAGTGAGCAGGGGACTGCGGTCTGCCCCGTATAAACCGAAGTCCGCGCCGGTAACGGCTGTCGCACTGAAGTCGGGCAGGCGTTCCGCCGCGGCAACCGGCATCGAAGGCAGTTGATTCGGATCGGACCGCTCTTCGGGACGCGGCTCGATGGTCATCATTCCCTTCAATGTCAGCTGTCTCAGCCATTGCATCGCTTCCGCCCTCGTCAACGTTCGCGCAGCGCCGTACTCCGCAACGGTTCTCGCATCGCTGTTGGCCATGCCTTGACCCAAGAGACAGGCAATCGCCTCGTCGCCTTCGAAATGCAAGCCTTGTGCCGAAGTAATCAGTTCGGCTGCCGCCAGGCGCGTAATCGGCTGCGTCCGTGCTCGCTTATCGCCGGCTCCGGCAGTCGGATGGTTCCACATGTCGGCAAGTCCGTAGGGACCGTCGCTCCAATCGTACGAATAGCCGCTTCCTGCAGGTATATGCTGCGTAGGCAATAGGATGCCGAAAGCGCGGTACAGCGATTTGAGAAACTCGACTTCCGAGATCGGTTGATCGGGTCTCAGCGTGCCGTCCGGATAGCCGTCGATAATATGCTGTTGAACAGCCCATTGAAACAGCGGTTCCGACCAATGACCCGCTATGTCGGACGGCTGCAGGGGGAGATAGGTCCACTCATTGTCGGCGGGCCGATCCGGAATGACCTGATAAGGTATGGCCGACGCCGTGCCGCCGAGCAAGAATGAGCAGATAAGACCGCCTAATAATCCGCGTTGGATCCTCTTCATGTGCCTCGAAACGCTCCAATCGTAGTAGAGTGATTGTACCATCGTATATCGGCATATATCGGCATACGGACCGCCAACATTTATCAGCTATTCCGTATATATAAGAAAAAACCCGATTCTGCCCATGAAGGGCGAATCGGGTCGGCGATGCGATCAGGAGATGGCTTCTTCTTCGACGATGACTTTGACGAATTGGATACTGCGGTCTTCGGGGCCTTTCACCGGCAATCCGACTTCGACGTGGTCGACGATGTAATCGATATTCGTCTGCGAGATGACTTCGCCGGGGAGCAGGATCGGAATGCCCGGCGGATAGACGTAAATGAACTCCGCGATGATGCGTCCGGCAGACTCCTTGAACGGTACGACTTCCGTCGCGCCATAGAAGGCGTCGCGCGGCGTTAGGGACAGATGCGGGATCTCCGGAATTTTCACGACGAGCTCGGTCGCTTCATTAACATGATGCTGTTCGGCGAGATCGCGCAAAGCCGTAAGCAGCTTGCTGATGGAATCTTCCGTGTCGCCGGGCGTCACGAGCGCCAGGATATTGTACATATCGCTGAGCTCGACCTCGATATTGTAATGATCGCGCAGCCAGTTCTCCGTCTCGTAACCGGTAAGGCCTAGATGACGGACATGAATCGTGAGTTTGGTCGGATCGTAATCGTAAGTCGCTTCCGAACCGAGAATTTCTTCGCCGATGCAGTAGAGGCCGGGCATGCTGTTGATCTCGGCCCGCGCGTATTTAGCCAAGCCGATGGCCTTCTCGGCGATATCGTGACCGTTAATGGCCAGGTTCCGGCGGGACGTATCGAGCGATGCCAATAGAATGTACGACGTCGAAGTCGTTGTCAGCATGCTGATGATCGTCTGGACGCGCTTCTGGTTGATGCGCTCGCTGCGCACGTTCAGAACGGAGCTCTGCGTCATGGAGCCGCCGAGCTTGTGGACGCTCGTTGCTGCCATATCGGCGCCGGCTTGCATGGCCGACATCGGGAGCTTCTCGTGGAAATGAATGAGCACGCCGTGCGCCTCGTCAACGAGAACCGGAATGTCGTAGCTGTGGACGAGATCGACGATTTCTTTCAAATCGGCGCATATGCCGTAGTAAGTCGGGTTAATAACAAGCACTGCCTTGGCATCGTGATGGCGATCGAGCGCGCGCTGCACGGAGCGGGTCGTGATGCCGTGATCGATACCCAAGTTGGAATCGCGGGCAGGCGAGATGAAGATCGGGCGCGCGCCGGCGAAGATGATGGCGGACATGATGGATTTATGCACGTTGCGCGGCACGATGATTTTGTCGCCTGGCGAGCAGACGCTCAGAATCATCGTCATAATGGCACCGCTTGTCCCTTGTACCGAAAAAAAGGTATAATCAGCTCCGAAAGCATCGGCTGCCAATTTCTGGGCCTCTTCGATGACGCCGGTCGGCTGATGCAGGTCATCCAGCGGCGCTATATTAATCAGATCGATCGACAAGGCGTTGTCGCCGATAAATTCGCGAAATTCGGGGTCGCTGCCCATTCCCTTCTTATGCCCGGGAATATGAAACTGTACAGGGTCTTTCGCCGCATGCTCTCTAAGGGCGGTGAACAGCGGGGTCCGGGTATGATCCATTGCTTTCATCCCAGCCTTTCATAGTGGATTGTTTAATTGTATTGTTACAAACAAAGTTGAGTATAGCAAAATCAGGGGGGATTGCAAGCGGCATTTTTGTTGAGACTATAGGAACGAAGCTAATCCGGACATGGCATGGAAGGAGAACAGACATGGAGATCGCAAAGGGCTGGGCGGGCAAAAAAGTATTGTCATCGCCGTTCGTCGTTCAGCTGCTCGTCATTATGTATTTGGTAGAATTCGTCAAAGGCGCACTGCTCGTATCTATTCTTCCTGTTTATATGCGGGAGGAGCTGAACTTGACCGCGTACGCGGTCGGCTGGGCGCTTGCGCTGCAGTATATTGGAGATAACGCGTTTCGTTCGCCGCTCGGCTGGATTATCGACCGCATCGGCTATCGGTACGTGATGCTGTTCGGCGTCTTGTTCACGAGCGCCTCCGTGCTGCTCGTCAGTTTTACGAGCGGCTTCGGCTGGATCATCGCGGCTTGTTTGCTGCTTGGCATCGGAACATCGCCGCTTTGGCCGTGCGTCATTAACGGCGCGACGACCGTAGCGGGCAACGAAGCCAGCGGTACCATCATGAGCGTCGTCTATATGGCTTGGCTGACCGGGGTCGGCTGCGGGCCGATCGTCATCAATTTCTTCATCGTACATACATATGCGCCGGCGTTTCGCATTCTAATCGGCATGATGATCGTCGTCGTGCTCGTCGCTTTCTTCCTGCCGGGCAAGAAGCAGTCGATGGCATTGGAAAATCGGGAGATTCCGAGCGCTGCGGACGAGGCGCACCGTCATCTGCCATGGTCTGTGCGCGTAAAGCGCTATTTTGCGAAGGTGGGCGCTTCGCTTCATGCGAGCAAGCTGCTCTATCCCGCGATGTTCACGCAAAACTTCGCGCTGGGGCTGTTGACGCCGGTACTGACGCAATATGCGAGGACGGTGCTGCATTTGTCGCCTCAACAGTACAGTATGTATTTGGTTGCGGGCGGCGCCGTAACGGTGCTCGGATTGATCCCCGTAGGCAAATGGGTAGACCGTTTCGGAACGAAGTGGTTCCTGCATGTAGGCTTCATCACGGCTGCAATCTCGCTCACCACGCTCGGATATACGCGCTCGCTGCCGATGGTGCTGCTTATCGTGGCCTTCGTTGGTCTTGGTTATGCTTGCATCATTCCGGCTTGGAACGCGCTGATCGCCCAAGCGATTCCGAAAGCGGAACGCGGCGCCGTCTGGGGTTTCTTCCTGACGATCGAGGGTCTTGGCATGGTATTCGGCAGCGTAGCGTCAGGAAAACTGTGGGATAAACTAGGCCCTCATTCTCCGTTTCTCGTCAGCGGAGCCGTATTGTTGCTCTTGTTTGTTCTTCATTTGTTCATAACCAGACATCGGACAGATGTGGTACGATGAACGAAGTGGAGGGAATGACATGAAGAGAGACAACCGTTTGGGCATCGTTATGGTTATGCTGATGTCGACTTTTATCGGATTCGGAATTATTATTCCGGTATTGCCGGAGCTTATTAAAGAAGCGAGCCCGGAATCCATGGAATTTCATACGGGAATGATGCTTTCCCTATATTCGCTTATCTCGTTTCTTCTTTCGCCTTTCTGGGGCGGATTGTCGGATCGGATCGGGCGCCGTCCTGTCATACTCATCGGCGTGCTCGGCTTCGCCGCGAGTTTCCTGGTATTCGGCATCGCGGATGGCAGCCTGCCGATCATGTACGCGTCGCGCGTGCTAGGCGGTCTGTTCTCGGGTGCGGTAACGTCCGTCATCGTTGCTTACGTAGCGGATATTACGCCGCCGGATCAACGGACGAAGGGCATGGGGCTCGTCGGCATGTCGATCGGACTCGGCTTTACGATCGGTCCCGGCTTCGGCGGACTGCTCAGCCTGGTTTCGCGGAACACGCCGTTCTTCGCTGCCGCGGCACTTGCGCTGGTGACGTTCTTCATCGCCGTGACGAAGCTTCCGGAATCGCTGCCGTCCGAAATGCGCCAAAGCACGCAGCAGCGCAAGCCGTCCAGATGGAGCGCGTTTACCGGGTCTTTGAAATATCTTTACGTGCTGGCACTGTTCGTTTCCTTGTCGTTGGCCGGCCTGGAAGCCACGCTTCAGCTGTTCGGAATCAAGCGGTTCGATGTATCGCCGCTGCAAGTCGGCTTCATGTTCTTGATCTGCGGCCTGGTCGGTGCGCTCGTTCAAGGCGGCATCGTGCGCAGGCGGATTCGCAAAGGGCAGGAACCGGCGTATATTGCGGCCGGTTTGATCATTTCGGCGATCGGATTCCTGCTTCTCGTGTCTGCGCATACGCTGATCTCCGCGACCATTTATCTGGCTATCTTCGGCGTCGGGAATGCCTTGATACGTCCTTGCGTAACCTCGCTCATCACGCAGAAGACAACGGTGGGACAGGGCGTTGCATCGGGACTCAGCTCGTCGATGGATAGTTTGGGTCGGATTATCGGACCGCTTGCGGGCGCGTTCTTGTACTCGGTTCACTTGACGCTGCCGTTCTTGGCAGGAGGAATCCTGTCTATTGCCGCGCTTACGTTCCTGGTCCGTTTCCGCAGCTTGGATCGCAAGGACGGTTCGGTCGAGCCTTCGGCATCGGTTAAAGTATCGATCGAATGAATTCGAACGCAATCGAATTTTAATAGGAATGAAATGAAGCTTCGCATGATGGCCCACGAGCCTAAGCGAAGCTTTTTTTGCGTCTTATTGGCGTAAACCAAGCCCTTGCATAACGAGTAAGCGCATAGCCGACTACGTCGCGGGACGCTGTGTCTTCTCCGTCTTAGGTCGGGGATAAAGACTGGTCTGCAGACGTTTACCGTCCTTTGAGCGAAAAGGTAGACTTTAACAAGGAGTTCCGAGGAGAACCATAGTTTGAAGGGAGAATGGAAAAAGAATGCAGTGGATTACAAAATGGGCGTTCAATAACAAAGCGGCAATGAAGCTGGTCGTGCTGATGGCACTGGCGATGGGGGTCATCAGTTACTTCAGGCTTCCGATGGAATTTCTTCCGTCCGCCGATAACCCGATGGTAACCATAGCGGCGATCGGTCCGGGCTATGACGCAAAATCGATGGAAACGGAAGTAACCGATAAGCTCGAGGACGCGGTGCAGTTCGTCAAAGGCAAGAGCCTCATGACCTCGTCATCCGGCAACGGGTTCTCCAAGATCGACTTGTCGTTCGATTCGAAGACGAACATGAAGGACGCGAAGGCCGAGGTCGAAGCGGCAGTCAACGCGGTGCAGCTGCCTCAAGGCGTCATGACGCCTTATGTCGTACAGTTCAACACTACGATGATTCCGATTTCCTGGGTATCCATCGGATTGGACGGCGTGAAGGAAGCAGACCGGGAGAAAGTGGAGAAAGATTTAATTAACGAATTCAAGAAAGTCGACGGTGCAGGCGAAGTTTCCCTGAGCGGCAAATCCACGCCAAGCATCTCGATTATTCCGGATACGTCGAAGCTCTCCGAGAAAGGCGTACCGTTCCAATCGCTGATGGGCGTGCTGCAAGGCCGTAACGTAGCGGCTTCCATCGGCGAGAAAACGATCGACGGCGCATCCGGCAATATTATTGTCGAAGCCAGCGTGGGCGATCTGGATACGCTTCGCAAGCTGCCCGTTGCGCAAGGCGTGACGTTAGGCGACGTGGCGGAAGTGAAGATGGAGAACGATCAGGAGAGCATCAGCAGCCTGAGCGGCAAAGACGTACTCATGCTGACGATCTCCAAGACGGCCAACGCCAATGCCGTAAAAGTGGGCAATGCCGTGCAAGATACGGTCGACCGACTGAACAAAGACATCAAAGGCGTCGACATCCAAGTGTTGTCCAGCACATCGGAGCAAGTCGTGCATTCCGTCAATTCCATGCTTCGCGAAGTATTGATGGGCGCCTTGTTCGCAACGGTCGTCATCCTGCTCTTCATGCGCAATATCCGCGCGACGCTCGTAACGATCGTATCGATTCCGTTGTCGCTTGGCATCACGCTTTATTTGCTGCAAATTTCCGGCGTTACGCTGAACATCATTACGCTTGGCGGCGTCGCGGTCGCCGTCGGCCGTCTCGTGGATGACAGCATCGTCGTGATCGAGAACATTTACCGCAGGCTGCAAAAGGAGGCCTTCTCGATCAGCCTCGTAACCGAGGCGACGAAGGAAGTGGCTACGGCGATTACGTCGTCCACGCTGGTAACGGTCGCGGTATTCCTGCCGATGGGGCTGCTCCGCGGTTCGCTGCAATCGTTCCTGCTGCCGTTCGCGTTGACGGTTACGTATTCGCTGCTGTCCTCGCTGCTTGTAGCGTTGACCGTCGTGCCGCTGCTCAGCGCCGTGCTGCTGCGCAATACGAAAATGAAAGAGCACGAAAGCTCCAAACGGTTCACGAATTTCCTGGGCTGGTGCTTGGCGCACAAATGGGTGCCGCTCGTTATCGCCGTTGGCCTGCTGATTGGCTCCGTAGGTGCCTACATGTCGATGCCGAAAGGCGCGATCGACTCTTCGAATGCAGCGAACCTGAACATCACGCTGGAATATCCAAGCGAAACGCCTCATGATGCCGTGATCGCAGGCGGCCGCAAGCTGGAAGCGTTCCTGTCGAAGAACGCCGGAATCGACTGGGTGCTGATGCAGAACGGCAACAGTTCCGATTCGGCTAAATTCGGTGAAGTAAGTTCGCCGACGCTCGTGACCTACCTTGTACAGATGAAAGACGGCGCCGACGCCGAGAAAGTGATTGCGGCCGTGCAAGGACAGCGCTCCTCCTTCAAGGATGCAGAGCTGAATGCGGGAGCCATGGACTTCATGAGCGGTTCCAGCGGCACGCAGGTGCTCGTCGATGTAACGGGAGACGACCTCGAGGCGATTGCCAAGAGCGCGGACGAAGTCGTTGCGGCGATTAAACCGATCAAAAACGTCTTGAAAGTCAAAACGAACCAAGATGAGAAGAAACCGGTCTACACGTTCCAATTGGATCCGTCGCAAACGAATGGTACGGAAGTGGCTTCCCAGCTGCAAGGCTTGTTGAATCCGATCCCGCTCGGTTCGTTGACCATCGACAATCGGACGACGAATGTCGTGCTGCAGCCGTCCGTTAATCCGAAATCGCAATCCGATCTGAACGGATTGACGATTATGACGGCTGCCGGCCCGGCGCAAGTATCCTCCGTCGCGAAGCTCGTGAAGAGCGAGCAAGCAAGCGTCTATTACCATAAAGACGGCAAGCCGTACGTCCGCGTCGTCGCGAATGTGGATCCGAAGCAGCTGTCGAAAGTCGGCAAGGAAATTACGACGAAAGTCGGGGAGCTCAAGAAGCCGGACGGCGTAACGTTTACCGTAGGCGGCGCTTCCGCGGACCAATCGTCCGATTTCGCCGATCTAGGCATCATCATGTTGATCGCCATCGGCATCGTATACCTGATCATGGTCGTTACGTTCAAGACGCTGCGCGCACCGCTCGCCATTCTGTGCTCGCTGCCGTTAGCTGCGATCGGCGCAGTCGTCGGATTGCTCGTCATGGGGATTACGCCTGACTTCACCGCCGTCTTCGGAGCACTGATGCTCGTCGGCATCGTAGTCACGAATGCGATCGTCCTCATTGACCGCGTGAAACAGAACGAGCAGCGGATGACGATCCGCGAAGCGCTTATCGAAGCGGCGGCTACTCGTACGCGTCCGATTCTGATGACGGCGATCGCCACGATTTCCGCGATGCTGCCGCTCGTGTTCGGCTCGTCGGAAAGCGGAAGCATCGTATCCGAAAGCCTTGCCATCGTCGTTATCGGCGGTCTTGCCGCAGCGACGCTGCTCACGCTTGTCATCGTGCCGTGCATTTACGAACTGTTCTTCTTCCGCCAATCCAAGCGCCAGCGCGTAGACGCTAAGATGGAGCATGCGGCATAATAATCGAATCTTTGCCCGCTTGAGCATAAAAGCCTCGCGCCGATGGACGGCGCGAGGCTTTTTGTGCGAATGGGCACGTTATAAATGCGAGGCCATTCGTTAAAATGACATTTTATAGAGCGGCAGCACGGTGCGGAACGTTTCTTCCACTTTGGCAATGAAGGCTTGGCCGTCCGATAGGACGGGATCCTCGCGGTCGATGATGATGCCGCAGAGCGCTTCCGACGCTTTCACGGCGCGAAGCCGTTCGAGAAGCTTGGCAAGTCCATCGCGGCCGAGTTCGGCCTGCGTATCGCCGCCGGGTACCATATGATTGCCCGACCAGACGTAATGGGCCGGAATATGCCGTTCGATATCCTCGAGCTGTTTAAGTGCATGCTCCGCAAACACCGACTTGTTGTCGGACTCGTAAATAATGGCAAATTGCACGAACAAATGGGAGCCGAACAGTCCGATTTGGAAGTGAGGGAACATTTTATAACCGCGCTTGCCCGGCGCGAACGCGACCCAGGTATCATTCGGCGGATTGATGGTCCGACGCGCATGCTTGGCGACATGCGGGAACATCGGCTCTCCGCAGATCTCCGTCAGGAACGGCGCGAGCTGCTCGCCGAGTTCGTTCAATTTAGGCCGGATGCGGGAGATTAGCGCGTCCATCCGCGGTTCGAGTCCCGGAATGGCGAACACGTCGAAATCATCGGACGTAAAGCCGACAAACGCTCCGATCGTGGAGCCGGTAGTAAGTGTCATCGTAATCATTCATCCTTTCGGTCGCAGGAAAACGCATAAAGCCGCAATGCGGCTGCATTCGCATGTGAGTTTGTCCAACTAGCATCCTTTTGATTATAGCATAGGTACGGGTTTGCAATCTCGCAGCGATTCCGGTAGTCTACTTTAGTATGGTTGTACACCTGAGGTTGGGAGAGGTCATTCATGTTTTGGCAGCAATTATGGTTTTTATCGAATATGGTTTTCGTCGCGCTATTGATCGTGTATTTATTCATGCATCGTGCCGTAACGCTTGCCCGCCAGGAGCAGAATGCCGTGCTGCTCGCGAAGAAGTTGAAAGTAAGGATGACGTTCGCGTTCATTACGATCGCTTCCTTTCTCGTCATGATTTCGTTCTTCTTGATCAATATGCGCGTTAACCGTTAACCGGTTGCAAGATGTGTCTAAAACTTGTCTCTTTCCGACTTTTCGCAACTTTTACGAACCATGAACGTCTTTGTTGTTTGAGTAGGCTGAAGGACAGCCGGCAAATGACGCGACAAACGCGCATGGCCATGAGAAGCAAGGAAAAGGAGACGCATCATGAAATCGCTAAAATGGATGTTGCTTGTATCGCTCTTCGTAATGTCGATTACGAGCGCTGCAACAAAGAACACGTTTGCGGAAGGCGGAATCGTCCCCGTAACCACGACCGACACTACTGTCACGAACGGACTTGGTTTTCCGAGTGCCGTCACCCTTACAAATCGGCTTGATCTGACGATGGGAAGCGCCAATATGCTGCATAACGGAACCGCGTACAAATCCGCGCAGCCGGTTGTGAGCATCAATGGGCGGACGTTTATTCCGTTCAGTTCGATCGCAGCCCGATACGGCTACAAAATTTCGTACGATGCCGCGAAGAAAGAATCGATCGCGAAGAGTGACCAGCATGAGCTGGTTTTCAAAATGGGCAGCGGTTTTGCCTACCGGGACGGCGTATTGACGAAGCTGACAGGCGTTCCTTTCATTTCGAACGGTTACCTCATGGTGCCGCTACGTTCTTGGGGGGAGATGGCGGACAGCACGATAGCGGTCGTTAACAAGACGATTACGCTGAAATGGTCGACTACCGTCATTCCGCCGAAGCCAACGGCGAATTTCGAAGTGCAGCCTGGTGAAATTTTCGCTGGACAGACGATTGTCTCGTACATCGATCATTCCACGAATGCGACTGGCGAGCCGTTCGTCGATGAGCGCTGGGAAGGCCGGATGGACGTGTTTCCCGAACCTGGCACTTATGTGATTACGCACCAGCTTGAAGACACGAACGGAATCTGGAGCGAACCGTATTCGGTGACGGTGACGGTCAAAGCGCCGAATATGCCGCCTGTTGCGGATTTCACGACAGAGAAATCGCAGTACCGGATCGGTGAAGAAGTTAACTACATCGACATGAGTACGGACGACGAGAATGCCATCGTTCGCAGAACGTATACGGGCAACGATAAAGTCTTCTTCGAAGCTGGCGATCATTCGGTTACATTGGTGGTCGAGGATTCGCACGGTTTGACGTCGACCGTCACGAAGACGGTTTCGGTCTCGAACAGCGTATTGTACACCAAAGAAGAGTATGAGCGCTTGAATACGAAGGTAGGCGACAACTTCACGATCGATGGGGCGTCGGTACCGAAAATGCCGGCGATCGGTTATACGATCAACTCCGTGCGTTCCCAGTTGGTTCGCAGCAATAGTCCGGAGACGCTTATTCAGGAAGGCATCGCGTACGAAGCGCAGCTTACCGGGCAAGTCAGGTTCATGTTCCATAACGTGAACAAAATCGGTTATCCGGTTCGCATGTATCTGCTCGCGACTAACAATAACAGCAGCACGGTAAACGTCAATACGAGTTCGATCGGCATCGGCGGCCCGGATCCGATTGTCGCCAATACGGCCAAGATGTCGACGCTGCGGTATTTGACATCCGTTGGCAGCAATCCATCGCCGAAGTGGATGACGGTGAAGCCGCATCAAACCATCGAAATTTTGCCCGACATTTCAAAAGTGCCGATGAAGCTGAACGAAGTATTGTCTGCTTACGCGGATATCTACAGCGACCAAGAACTGCAGTTCCATGTGGTCGTCGTAGCAGCCGATAAGAATCCGATTACGGAACTGCCGAAGCTGGCGGTTATGCCGCGCGACGGCATTCACGTCAGAGGTACGTTCAACAACGCGGACCGCACGATCGACATTAACGATACGCTTGGCGATATGGATCAGCGGATCGTGATTGGCGATAAGACGATCGACAAGTATTTGGACGGCATCGACGATACGACAGGCGAGCTGCAATACAACACCGGCAACTTTGGAACGTTGTACCGCATGCATCTGCCGCATGTATCGCCGAATACGCTGATCGCGCTTAACCCGCGGGGCGGCATCTATACGGGATCGTTCATGGTAAACGGACGAGTCGTGACGTCTTCGCTGATGAACAACACGCAGGCTACGGTGCTTTACCGAACCGGAGATACGGAGGAATCGGTGGATCTCGTCTTCACGCTCGCCGGCGGCAGCAATCTTCCGATTGCGCTGACATTCCTGCCGCTGCCGGAGCTCCGCTGGTAGCAAGCTGCAAGTTGCCATTATTAAATAAGAAATGGAACGAGAAGACATAGCATCAGCTATGGCGTATAGCCGATCGCGGTCGGCATATGAAAAAACCGTGCATCCCCAAGTTATGGGGATGCACGGTTTTTCGTGTTGCTGCTGGTTGCAGCAGCACAGGGGTCCACTCGGCCTATCGTTCCCGTTCTCCAGCGATGACGGGGACAAGCTGCTCTTCTTCGGCAGCCGCGCCCGCATGCTGTTTGCGGAACTGCTTCGGCGTCATGTTGAACCGTTTCTTGAAGACGTAGTATAAGTAATTGCTGCTTGCGAAGCCGTGCTCCAACGCAATCTGCTCGATCGGGCGGCTGCCCTCGACGATGGCCGAACAGATTTGGGAGAGCCGGTAGTTCTCCAGATAAGCCGTGAACGAATCTTCGCCTTGTTCGCGGAATACCCGTTGCAGCTGCCTTGGACTGATGGGAATCCGTTCGGCGACTTCCTGCAGCGTGAGCGGCTGCGCGTAGTTGTCATGAATGAACTGCGTCGCAATCCGAAACCGGTGCTCGTTGATGTTGCGGGAAGGCGGTTCGAACGTTACGTTCGGAATGGCGGACATCCGCGCGGCGCGAAGCAGGATTTGAATAATCGCCTGCTTGATGGTGGAGAACGCCCCCGGCTGTCCTTCGTTCCAAGCGCGGTAAGCCGTCAGAAACCAAGCCATCGCATTGTATTGATCGACATGCGGCCGAAGCGGCAGATTGTCGAGCGCCCGAACGCAGGCTTCCGCTTCATGGCGTTCCCAAGGATCGCCCCAAGCGGCGGTTTGATCCGATTCTTTGATCGGAACGATGTCGATGTGGAGGCAGAGCTCATCCATCGCTTCGCGGGCATCGGCTTCCTGCTGGTGGATGACGTTCGGCCCGGTCAAATAGAACAAGCCTTCGTGGAGCGGATAGACGGCATCCTCCAGGATGACAGTGCCTTTGCCCCGCGGGATGAAATGAAACTCGTACTCCGAATGTTTATGGAATCGGACGATCTTGCCCGGTGAGAAGGAGGTCAAGTGGCAGCGCAGCACGCGAAACCCGTAACCGCCCCAGCGGAATTGAATATCGAGCCTGTCGATCGCGTCATTTCGCTCGGCCATCAAGGTGTAAGCAAACGGTTTAGCCAGCTTCATCGCCTCCTTCGAATACTAGGGATCGCAGATTAATTTTGCAGCTCGGACAGGGAAACGGCGCGTTTCTCGGCGTTGGAGATCGTAGCGGCTTCCATCAATTTCGTCAAATCGATCGCATAGCCAACGTTCTCTTCCGCTTCCGTGCCGTTCAGTACGTGGCCGACCCATTGATCGTATGCGGAAATGCGTTGTGCTGGCTGTTCGATTGTTACCCACTCTTGCGAATTCAGCTTGTTGCTGCGAACGCGTACGACTTCATCCGGCAAGCCGTACAGCAGCGTGCCTTCCGTACCGTGGATTTCCACGCAGAATGGGGAATGTGCGTTTACGAAACCTGCTTCGACAATACCGACAGCGCCGTTCTCGTAGCGAAGCGTGGCAACCGCGTTGTCTTCGACTTCTTTGCCCGTTACGTAGCCGAATGCCGCGCTTACGCTCGTAGGCAAGCCGAGGAAGAGGCGAGTCAGGTACATCGGGTGGCAGCCGAGATCGATCAGCGCGCCGCCGCCGCATTGCTCGAGGTTATAGAAATGTTCTGGCAGCCAGTTTGCGATCGCGCCGTTGTGGGACAAACGGACGCGCGCTTGCGTCAGCTCGCCGAGCAAGCCTTGGCTCAGCACTTCTTGTGCTGCCAACGTGTAGCGGTCGTTAAGGCGCGGCAGCGAAACGGTCAGCTTCACGCCTGCTTCGCGAACCGCGGCGATGATTTCGTTGACTTCGCGCAGCGTAGGCGCAATGACTTTCTCCGTGAAAATATGTTTACCGGCGCGGGCAGCCTTCACCATGACATCGCGGTGGATGTTCGTCGGCGTATCGACGACGACGGCATCGATGTCCGTGCGCGCGAGCAATTCATCCAAATTAGCGATAAACGGAACGCCGAGTTTAGCGGCGGCTTCTTGACCGCGGTCCGACAGTTCGTCCCATACGGCGACGATTTCGGTGTTCGGATTTTCTTGAACTTGTTTGGTGTAATCCCAGGCATGAACATGCCAATAGCTGAGCATAGCAACGCGAATCATTGAATTATTCCTCCTAATAGTGGGTAGATGCAAGAAACTTCAGTTGTGGCGTACATTTAGAGTTTTACTTGCTCTAATTATGCGACATGTCTATACGGTAACACAAATGAAATCGTGCAATAATACGTTTCCGTGACAATAAACATACAAAATCACGACAAATGAGTTGTCGCTATTTTGTAAGCTGTTTGAAAATTGACGCCGAAGCCGAATTGCGTCATGATAGATACCATTAAGCCTGCGTACGCGCGCGCATATTTAATAGTAGAAGGGGGAGCTGCCATGCGTGCCGTTATTAAAGCGCCGATTCATGTCTACCGCCGCTATATTTCGCCGCTTAAGCCGCCGACCTGCCGATTTTATCCGACCTGCTCCGCTTACGCGCTGGAGGCGATCGACAAGCATGGGCCGCTGCGCGGAAGCTGGCTGGCGATCAGGCGAATCGGCCGCTGTCATCCGTTTCATCCGGGCGGAGTCGACCTCGTGCCGCCGACGCGCGAAGAGCTTGAACGCCAAGCGTCGGCCGCTCTTGACAGCGTATCGGAGGATTCGGTATAGTTTCAGCAAGAGCATTCGTATTGAATATGGCATTCGATGAACGGATAAGTACAGAAGCGATGACCTTACCAGAGAGCCGGGGGAGCTGGAAACCGGCAAGGAACAGCTTGTGGAAAATGGTCCCGGAGAACCGCTTCCGAGCAGCAGCGCGCAACGACGGCTGGGCAAGGCTGCGGCGATTGACCTCGTTACCGGTCTTTTGCTCATCTGCGCGGATGAGGTGCGTTGCCGAGAGGTGGAGCACCGCGTGTAGTGATCCGGTGAGCCGAATGAAGCTTTCTTCCCGAACGGACGCGGCTGCGCATCCGGTGTGACGGAAGAGAGGAATTTGGGTGGTACCACGTTAGCGACAAGCTTTCGTCCCATAGCGGACGGGGGCTTTTTCTGTTTTTTTGAGTCTATGATGAATGCTTGCTTGAAGCAGGCTAGAGGGAGTGTTACGCATGAGCGACAGCAAACCAGCGTTTTACATTACGACACCGATTTATTATCCGAGCGACAAGCTGCACATCGGACACGCGTACACCACCGTGGCAGGCGACGCGATGGCCCGCTACAAACGTTTGAGAGGCTATGACGTCTGGTATCTGACCGGCACCGACGAGCATGGACAGAAGATCGAACGCAAAGCCGCGGAGAAAGGCAAGACGCCTCAGCAATTCGTTGACGATATCGTCGTGCTTATCAAGGATCTATGGCAGAAGCTCGATATTTCCAATGACGATTTCATCCGGACGACGCAAGACCGTCATAAAGTCGTCGTCGAGCAAATTTTCGATCGCCTGCTGCAGCAGGGCGACATCTACAAAGGCAACTACGAAGGCTGGTATTGCACGCCGTGCGAATCGTTCTTCCTGGAGCGCCAGCTGGTCGACGGCAACTGTCCGGACTGCGGACGCCCCGTAGAGCTGGTCAAGGAAGAGAGCTACTTCTTCCGGATGAGCAAATACGCCGACCGCTTGCTGCAATATTATGAAGAGAATCCGGATTTCATCCAGCCGGAATCCCGCAAGAACGAGATGATCAACAACTTCATTAAACCGGGCCTCGAAGATCTTGCGGTATCCCGCACAACGTTCGACTGGGGCATCAAGGTCAAAGGCGATCCGAAGCATGTCGTGTACGTATGGATCGACGCCTTGTCGAACTATATTACGGCGCTCGGCTACGGGACGGACGATAACGGCCGCTTCGACAAATTCTGGCCGGCGGATGTTCATCTCGTCGGCAAGGAGATCGTGCGTTTCCATACGATTTACTGGCCGATCATGCTGATGGCGCTCGACTTGCCGCTGCCGAAGAAAGTGTTCGCGCACGGCTGGCTGCTCATGAAGGACGGCAAGATGTCCAAGTCGAAAGGCAATGTCGTGGATCCGGTAACCCTGATCGACCGTTACGGCCTCGATGCCCTTCGTTATTACCTGCTTCGCGAAGTGCCGTTCGGCGCCGACGGAACGTTCACGCCGGAAAACTTCGTGGATCGGATCAATTTCGACCTGGCGAATGATCTCGGGAATTTGCTGAACCGGACCGTCGCGATGATCGACAAGTACTTTGGCGGCGAAGTGCCGGCTTACGATGGTCCCGTAACGGCGTTCGACGAGAAGCTGTCTGCGCTTGCCCAAGGCACGGCGGAGCAGGTCGAAGCGGCGATGGAACGAATGGAGTTCTCCGTTGCGCTGACGGCGATCTGGCAGCTGGTAAGCCGGACGAACAAATTTATCGACGAGACCCAGCCGTGGACGCTCGCGAAGAGCGAGGAGAAGCGGGGCGAGCTCGCTTCCGTCATGCATCACCTGGCAGAGTCGCTGCGTATCATTTCCATCCTGCTGCAGCCGTTCCTCACGAACGCGCCGCTCAAGATTCGCGCCCAGCTGGGCATCGCGGAAGGCGCGCTGACCGACTGGGAAAGCACGAAGCAATTCGGACTGCTGCCGGGCGGAACGCGCGTCGCGAAGGGCGATCCGATCTTCCCGCGTCTCGACGTTGCGGAAGAGACGGCCTTCATCGCCGTATCCATGAACGGCGGGGCAGCGTCTGCGGAAGCATCCGAGGAAGCGGCTCAAGCTTTGCCTGCTGCCGAGGCGCAAGCATCGGCTCCGGCGTCGGCACAGCCTGCGGCAGCGGATGCCAAAGAAGAAATCGGCATCGACGAATTCGCCAAGGTCGAACTTCGCGTCGCTCAAGTGCTTGCCGCCGAGCCCGTTCCGAAAGCGGATAAGCTGTTGAAGCTGCAGCTCGATCTTGGTTTCGAACAGCGCCAGGTCGTATCCGGCATTGCCAAATTCTACAAGCCGGAAGACCTGGTCGGACGCAAAGTCATTTGCGTCGTCAACCTGAAACCGGTGAAGCTGCGCGGCGAGATGTCCCAAGGGATGATCCTTGCGGCATCCCACGGCGACCAGCTGACGCTGGCAACGGTTCCGGAAGATATGCCGAACGGCGCAATTGTGAAATAAGCGTGAATATTGACCGCCGGGGCGTGCAGCCCCGGCGGTCGTTTGTTGACAGGGCACATGCCCCTCTATATAATCGTAATAGTAATGTTTACGATTATGGATGATAATAGATGGCAGGTGGATGTACGCGTGTTTAAGAAATCATGGTTTCGTTATCGTTTTGCAGCCGCGGCGGCCTCGCTTGCGGTATTGATTATTTTCACCGCGGGCTGCGGCCCTTCCGGTCAAGGCAAGCTGGTAGAGGGAAAGCTGAACGTCGTGACCAGCTTCTACCCGCTCTACTTCTTGGGCCAGCAGATCGGAGGCGCGGACGCCAATGTCATCAACATGATACCGGCAGGCGTCGAGCCGCATGATTGGAGCCCGAAGAGCCAGGATTTGGACACGGTGTCGAAGGCGCAATTGTTCCTCTATAACGGCGCCGGCTTGGAAGGATGGGTCGATGATTTCCTGGAAGGCCTGCCGGGCAATTCGAAGCTCCAGACGGTCGAGGTCAGCAAAGGCATTCAGAAAATATCCGGTAATCCCGAAGACGAAGACGATCATCCGGACAAGGGGCATGTCGATCCCCATACATGGGTCAGTCCCAAGTCGATGATCATCATGGCGAAGACGGTGCTGGATCGTTTCAGCGAAGCCGACCCGGCGCATAAGGATGCTTATGAGGCCAACTACAAGGTGCTCGAAGGAAAGCTGTCCGCGCTCGATAAGCAATATGCCGACACGCTTGCAACCGTGAAGAAGAAGGATATCGTGACGTCGCATCAGGCTTTCGGCTACCTGGCGCGTGATTACGGTTTGAAGCAAGTGGCTATAATGGGGTTGTCCCCGGATGCCGAGCCGAAGGCGCGGGATTTGCTGAACATCACGAAATTCGTGAAGGCGAATGGCATCCAATATATCTTCTTCGAAGAGCTCGTCTCGGATGAAATCGCCAAAACGCTAGCCAGAGAAGCGCATGTCCAAACGATGGTGCTTAATCCGCTTGAAGGGTTAACGCCTAAGCAGGCGTCCAAAGGAGAAGATTATTTCTCGCTCATGCAGACGAATTTGCAAAATCTAGTGCAAGCTTTACAATAAATAGAGGCATGTCATTGGTCCGGGAGTGAAGTGGATGTTTATGAAGCAACAGCAGCAAGCGCAGCTTGCCTGCCATGCGCCGATTATCGAATTGGATGGGGTTTCGTTCGCCTACGAGCAGCGGCCTGTCATGAGCGATGTCAGTTTTACCGTGCAGGAGCGCGATTTCGTCGGTTTGATCGGGTCCAACGGCGCCGGGAAGACGACGCTGCTTCGCATGATCGTCGGGCTTCTGAAGCCGACGAGCGGTTCGATCAAGCTGTTCGGCCAGCCGATCGGCCAGTTCCGCGATTGGGAACGAATCGGCTACGTGCCGCAGAAGAATTCGTTCAATCCGTTGTTTCCGGCCACGGTTCGCGAAGTCGTGCTGTCGGGCTTGTACAATCGCAATAAGATTTTCAAGCGCGTGTCGAAAGCGGATGCGGTCAAATGCGAGGAAGCGCTGCATGCGATGAAGATCGATGATCTCGCAGGCAAACGCATCGGACAATTGTCCGGGGGGCAGCAGCAGCGTGCTTTTCTGGCGCGAGCGCTGATCAACAACCCTGCGCTGCTCATCCTGGACGAGCCGACCGTCGGTATCGACGCCGATACGCAGGAAGGGTTCTTCCATCTCATCAAACATATGCACCAGCACCATAACATTACGTTTCTGATGGTGTCGCACGATATGGGGATGATTCAATCCTATCTGGGCCATGAGCCGAAGCAGGAAGCGGGCAAAATCAAGTTTTACGTGAAGCATTCCCACGATCTCGAGGATTGCGGGGAAACGAATTTGACGCACAGCCTTCGCGAGCTGCGTCAATCGATGGAGAGAGGGAAAGTAGGCGTATAGCAGTTGGAAATCGTGACACTTGAGTTTTTTCAGAGGGCGCTTATCGGAGGCATTCTCATCGGCATTACGGCACCGCTAATGGGCTTGTTCCTCGTGCTTCGGAGGTTGTCGATGATCGGAGACACGCTGTCTCACGTTTCGATCGCGGGCGTCGCGCTCGGTTTTCTGACCGGGATCTACCCGGTGGCGGTAGGGCTGGTGTTCGCGATTGCGGCGACATTCGCCATCGAGAAGCTTCGCAAGGCGTACAAGACTTACGCGGAGCTGTCGATCGCCATTATTATGTCAGGCGGCGTCGCGCTGGCATCACTGTTATTCTCGATGGGAAAAGGCTTTAACGTCAGCGTTACCGGTTACTTGTTCGGCAGTATCTACACGCTCGACTCCGTGGATTTACTGCTCATCGGCATCGTTACAGTCGTCGTGCTGCTGGCGATCGGCCTGCATGCCAAAGAGCTGTTCCTCCTCGCGTTCGATGAGGATGCGGCAGCTGTCAGCGGACTTCCTACACGGTATTTTAATTTCATGATCAGCATTCTTACGGCGCTTGTCATCAGCGTCTCGATCAAAATCGTCGGCGCTTTGCTTGTTTCCGCACTGTTGACGATCCCGGCCGCGTGCAGCCTTGCCATTGCAAGAAGCTTCCGACAGTCCATCGTTACGGTCGTCGTCGTCGCTGAGCTTGCGGTAGTCATTGGGCTGATTACAGCGGGGATTTGGAATTTGGCGCCTGGGGGCACGATCGTGATGCTCTTAATCGTTATCTTGCTGCTGCTGCTCTCCGTACGACGTAGAGTAAGCAGAGGCTAAAATCGGCTGGTCGTTCCGCTGATGCGGAACTGCTCGCCTATGCATCCTAGGAGGGATCATATGTCTGACGTAACGGTATGGGCGGCGTTCGGGGCGGGAATTGCTTCATTCATCTCGCCTTGCTGCCTGCCGCTCTATCCGTCTTATTTATCCTACATAACAGGTGTTTCGGTATCTGATTTAAAGAGTGAACATCCCGGCCGAGAGGTTCGCGTTCGCACGATGACGCATACGCTGTTCTTCATTCTCGGGTTCTCGGTCGTGTATTACACGCTCGGATACGGCACGAACGCGTTCGCGGAGCAATTCTCGAAGTATCAGGATTTAATCCGTCAGCTGTCTGCCGTACTTATTATTCTAATGGGACTTATACTAATGGGATTAATCCAGCCGAGAGTGCTGCTGCGTGAAATGAAAATGCCGCTGCGGATGAAGAAGTCCGGCTATCTGGCATCGTTCATCTTCGGCATCGGCTTCTCCGCAGGCTGGTCGCCATGTACGGGACCGATTCTGGCAAGCATATTGCTGCTGGCCGCTTCGGAACCCGGTACGTGGTTCGAACTGACGACGGCGTACGCGCTCGGTTTCGCCATCCCGTTCTTCGTCCTGGCCTTCTTCATCGGATCCACGCGCTGGATCGTGCGCTACTCCGGCATTATGATGAGAATCGGCGGTGCGGTCATGCTGCTGATGGGTATTCTGCTGTTCACCGACCAAATGACGAAAATCACGATTTGGTTGAATTCGATTACCCCTGAATTCATGAAGTTCTAGAAGTTTGTCAGGGCATATGACCTCCGGACCGGTATGGGTCTCCAAGTTTATGCTTCCGAAGTAGGTTTTCTCACGAAACCTTTAGCTGTTGTAGTCGGTTGATTTGATTTATTATTCCAAGGTAATCCTCCGACTACAAAGGCGACCGCTAAAGGTGATTGGTTTGTGTTCACTGTCGGGAGACAGGGAATACAGCATTCACCTGAACGCTTTTCCGACTCCATACCGCCCCTCCGGTCATACATTTCCAAACAAATTCTAAGTGAAGTACTCAATTTTTGCATCTTCAAAATGTTCAAAGATGCGCTCCGAGATGAACATCCGGAGCGCTTCTGCTTGCTCGTCGGGATAGACGTATTTGCCCTGTCCCCAGCGGCCCCATTTGTATTTGCGTTTCTCGATGTCCATTTCGAGCTTCGTCCGGGGATAGCGCTTCTCGATAACGTTCTTGGCGGTCTTCGTGAAGCGATGCTGGATGAGCTCGAACGTCAGATTGCGCGATGCATCCTTCGGAAGCGCCTCGGCCAGCGATGACAGCAGCTCGGCATAGCCTTCCTGCCAGCCTTCGTGCCAGATGATGGGGGCGATGATGAATCCGAGCGGATAGCCGGCTTTGGCGATCTTGGCCGCAGCTTCGATTCGATCCTCGAAGCGGGAGGTAGCCGGCTCGAAATTTTTGATGACGTATTTGGCGTTGACGCTGAAGCGAATCCGCGTATGTCCGTTATGCTTGATGTCCAGCAGCGAATCGACGTAATGGAATTTCGTCACGAAGCGAAGACGGCCGTATTCCTGATCCGCCATGAAAGTGATGAGCTCTTTCAAACTGCCGGTTATCGGCTCCAGACCGACGGGGTCGGACGTACAAGCAGCCTCGAAACGGGTGATTTCCGGAATGCGTTCGTCGATGTAGCCTTTCGCGGCGGTAATAATATCGTCCATATTGACGTAGACGCGGATGTACGGCTTTGTGCCGAGCGTCGTCTGCAGATAACAGTAATGGCAGTGGCCCATGCAGCCGGTCGCGATCGGAATGGCGTATTCGGCCGACGGCTTGGACGTATCGAACTTCAGCGTCTTGCGGATGCCGACGACGAGCGTGCGTTTGGCGATTTTGTATTGTTCCAGCTCCGTCTCGCCCGGAAAGTTCATGATGCGATTGTGAGAGGTCGTCATTTGGTAGGGAATGTCCAGCGATTTGACCCATTCCATGATCTGGCGGCCTTTCGGATATTCCAGTGCTGCAGGTTCGAAATAAACGAGTTCGGGAATGAAGGACTCATGTACGTTTTTCTTCGTTTTGGGTCGTTCCAGCGTCGTTGTGCCCATGCGCGGCAAGCCTCCTTGACTTCTACGGACTTGCCGTTAGTGTGGGAGCAATGGCCGGTTTGCAAACATGGAAAGTTAAGTGGGCGGTTGTTGCGGGCGTGGGGGCAGGCAGTGTATGATACTAAGAGTGAATGCGGGACGGCCTAAGCTGCCGGACAGCCGCAATGTGCAAAGCAGACGAAGAATCCGTACGTACGGGACGCTGGTGAAATGGAGGTTGTACGATGCCGACTCCAAGTATGGAGGATTATTTGGAACGCATTTATAAATTAATCGACGAGAAGGGCTATGCCCGTGTCTCCGATATCGCAGAAGGGCTGGAAGTGCACCCGTCCTCTGTTACGAAGATGATCCAGAAGCTGGACAAAGACCAATATTTGATTTACGAGAAGTACCGGGGGCTCGTCCTGACCAACAAAGGTAAAAAAATGGGCAAGCGGCTGATGGAGCGCCATCATCTGCTCGAATCGTTCCTGACCGTCATCGGCGTGCAGGAAGAGAACATTTATAGGGATGTCGAGGGGATCGAACATCACTTGAGCTGGGATTCCATTACATGCATCGAGACGCTGGTTGAGTTCTTCCGTAGAGAGCCGGCAAGGCTGGAAGCGTTCAGATCCATCCATGCGGAACTGAACAACGAAGAAGCATAAGCGAAGTTGAATAGAAAAAGGGCTTTCCAACGCCGCTGCAAGCTGCATGCGGCGTATGGAAAGCCCTTTTTTTGTCATGCGAAGGTAGAGTGCTTCACACGTTCACAAGTCAATGATACTTAGGCAAGTCGTCATCGTCCTTGCCGCCTTCGATAACGCGGAAAGGCATATTTTTGCGGGTTTTGCTCCGGCTGGCTTGCTGCGTATCTTTGCGGGAATTTGTCTTGTAGCGCTGCTGCGGCTTGGTGTTCGCTTTGCGGGCAGCACCCGGCGGAAACTTATAAAGCAAATAAATCGCGCCGAATACGAAGACTGGAATCAGAAGCTGATAGGGATTGCTGATCGTTTGCGAAACAAGACCGATGACGACGAGCACCAGAATGATGATGGTTGGCAGACTCAGTTTACGAGGCATAACGCACTCACCCTTCCTTCCCGAACCTTGATTAAGTGTTGCCGTTGATCATTACGAGCGTACGCCTTGACGATCCAGCTCCAGCATGCGGTTGAACGATGCGATCGAAACGGCTACTTGTTCGTCCGTCGGTTCTTTCGTCGTCAGCTTCTGCAGCCACAAGCCCGGATAGCCCAGGAAACGAAGCACGGGCAAATCGCGCAGTGCGTTCGTGAAGCGGAGCGCTTCATACGAGAAGCCGAGCACGACCGGAAGAAGCAGCACGCGCAGGTAAACCCTTTCCCATAAGGAATCCCAATGGAAGAAGGAGTAAACGACGATGCCGACTAGCACCGAGAAAACGATGAAGCTGCTGCCGCAGCGATAATGAAGCCGGGTAAAACGTTGAACGTTGGAAATCGTCAGTTCCGCGCCTGCCTCGTAGGCGCTGATTACTTTATGTTCGGCGCCGTGATACTGGAAGAGGCGTTTAATCAGCGGCGTCAGTGAGATCATGTAGAGATAAGAGAGCAGGAACAGAATCTTGATAACGCCTTCAATGAGGTTGTGTACTATTATATTCTTGAACGCATGTCCAAAGATCAACTGTTCGATTAAGGCGGGCACGACGGTAAATATTAATTTTCCGGCAACGAAGGACAGAATGCCCGCGACGGCTACGCCGACGATCATGCTGAGGCTCCAGCCCTTTTTCTCTTCTTTAGCGGGAGCGTCGATATCCTTCTCTTCTTCGAGCTCATCCTCTGCATAAGACTCCATCGAGAAATTCAAATGCTGGGAGCCTTTCGCGCTGGATTCCAAGATGGCGACAATTCCGCGAAGAACCGGGATTTTTTTCAGCTTCTGGATCCAAGGCGTCGTTTTGCGAGGGACTTCGTAAAATTTGATTTCATTATTTTTACGGCGCACTGCGGTAACGTTTGCGTTACGGCCTGCAAACATAACGCCCTCAATGACGGCTTGTCCGCCGTAAATATTTTGCGTGCTTTGCGACAAGGGCGAATCACCATCCTTTAATTTGACGTTGTCTTATGAGTTTCTATGAATAGTCTCTCTCTTATTGTACTTGATTCCACAATACTTTGCGAGCGGGATCCTTTCCCGGAAATTGTCCTTGGCTGATTTACCGCTTCGACCTTTGCGCATACTAAAGGAAGGATGATGAGTCTGATGTAAATTGTCTATTTCATGGAGGAATGAAGATGCGCAAGACATTAAAGGACCGCAGACCTGCAGGGAAGAAGCAACGCGAAAGATACGATGAATCGGCGCACACGAATCCCTTCTGGTACTGCTTGCAGCTTGGCTTCTTCGCCGGACTGATCTGGGGAGCGACCCGCTGGCTGCTGTATTTGATCAGTTTCACGAAAGTGCTTCCCGGATTCTTGGCGGATCCGTTCTTCCGTCAGTCCTTTCTCAAGACCTTCTGGGGGCATCTCGTCGGCATCGGTTTCTTTATCGTATTCTCGATCATCGCCGCGTTTCTGTATAAGATCGCGCTTGGCCGGTTATCGGGACCTTGGCCCGGCTTGTTCTACGGCTTGTTCTGGTGGCTGATCCTGTTCGTTATGGGCGGACCGCTGATGGGCATGTTTCCGCATATGAACAAAATCGGATACGATACGATATTCTCGGAATGCGCTTTATATCTCGTTTGGGGCCTGTTCATCGGCTATACGATCGCCTACGAATACACGGATGAAGCGTCTCGGGAGCCTATGGGCGCGCACTAGGGGATCAGAAGCCGCAGCCCTTCTCAAAGCATGGGTCTTTGTGGTAGAATGGCTAATGATCTATGCGCCGGGAGGACTCTCCATGACTTCGATACTTGTATTAAACGGACCGAATCTTAACATGCTCGGCATCCGCGAGCCTGGCGTTTACGGCACGATGACGCTGGAAGCCATTGAAACGCTGCTGAAACAGACGGCGGCTGATATGGGCGTTCACATTTCGTTCTTTCAGTCGAACCATGAAGGTGCGCTGATCGACCGGATCCATGAAGCTTATGGAACCGTGGACGGAATCGTCATCAACCCGGGAGCGTTCACGCATTACAGCTACGCCCTGCGCGATGCGTTCAGCACCGTAGGATTGCCTGTCGTTGAAGTGCACATCTCGAACATCCACAAGCGGGAAGCGTTCCGCCATGTTTCCGTCATTGCGCCGGTTGCCATCGGCCAAATTGCCGGGTTCGGCGCGCAAAGCTACGTGCTTGGCTTGACTGCCCTTGTACAGCATTTGAACAATTAGAACGATCGCTGATGCCGTTCCGATGGCTTCGCAAGATTCAAGAAAAGGGTGATTTCATGACGATTACACGAATCGCGGGATTGCGCGAAAAGCTGCAGGGGCTTGGAACAGATGCCATTCTGGTCACGAATGCCGTGAACCGCAGATACATAAGCGGCTTTACCGGGTCTTCCGGCGTGCTGCTCGTTTCGCAGAAGGACAGCTGGCTGCTGACCGATTTCCGCTATATGACGCAAGCGCCTCAGCAGGCAGCGGGCTTTACCGTCGTGGAGCATGCTCAGAAGTGGATCGAGACGGTCAAGGAATTGGCTGTTTCGGCAGGCATTAAGAAGATGGCTTTCGAACAGGATACCGTCGTATTCAGCGAATACGCCGCATGGAAATCTTCGCTGGGCGATGCAGTCGAGCTGGTGCCGGTAAGCGGCGTCATCGAAGGCTTGCGAATGTACAAAGACGAATCCGAGCTCGCGATTATGCGCGATGCCTGCAAATTGGCGGATGATACCTTTCAGCATATGCTTTCGTTTATTAAACCGGGGCTGGTCGAGCGTGAAGTCGCGCTCGAGATGGAAATGTTCATGCGCAGCAGAGGCGCGACTTCTTCGTCGTTCGACACGATCGTCGCTTCCGGCGAACGTTCGGCGCTCCCGCATGGCGTTGCCAGCGACCGGGTGATCGGAAACAACGAATTCGTGAAACTCGATTTCGGTGCGTACTATAACGGGTATTGCTCGGATCTGACGCGGACCGTCGTCGTCGGCAAGCCGACGGACCGTCACCGCGAGATTTACGAAATCGTGCTGGAAGCTCAATTGGCCACGTTGGCCGGCATCAAACCGGGCATGACGGGCAAAGAAGCCGACGCGATCGCACGCGATATCATAACCCGTTACGGCTTCGGCGACAAATTCGGACACGGAACCGGGCACGGCCTCGGCATGGAAATCCATGAAGCGCCGCGTCTATCGGTTTCCGGAACAACCGTATTGGAGCCGGGCATGACCGTTACGGTCGAGCCGGGGATCTACCTGCCGGGCTTCGGCGGCGTCCGCATCGAGGACGATATCGTTATTACCGCCACCGGAAATTCATTGTTAACCTCATCTCCGAAGACCCTATTTATTTTGGAATGAGTTAAACTTATTAAATTCGCCTGAGATTCGTTTGAATCGGGGCAACTACTTTTAGGAGGAATCTGCAGTGATTTCAGTAAATGATTTTAAAACAGGCGTTACCGTCGAAGTGGACGGCGATATTTTTACCGTCATCGATTTCCAACACGTTAAACCGGGCAAAGGCGCGGCTTTCGTACGCTCCAAGCTCAAAAACCTTCGTAACGGCAACACCGTCGAAAGAACGTTCCGCGCAGGCGAGAACATCGGCAAAGCGAACATCGAGAACCGCGCCGTTCAATATCTGTACAACTCCGGAGCCGAATATTCCTTCATGGATAACGAAACGTACGATCAATTCACGCTCGAGAAGAAACAACTGGAGTGGGAGATCAACTTCCTGAAAGAAAACATGACTGTAAACATCTCCAGCTACAACACGGAGATTCTCGGCATTCAACTGCCGAACAGCGTTGATCTGAAAGTAACGGAAACCGAGCCGGGTGTTAAAGGAAACACGGCGCAAGGCGCGACGAAAAACGCTACGCTTGAAACGGGTCTGACCGTTCAAGTTCCGCTCTTCATCAACGAAGGCGACGTTCTTCTGATCGATACGCGCGACGGACATTACATCTCCCGCGCATAGTTGCAAACGATCATTGGCATTAACAAGAAACCGCTTGGCCATGCGTGCCGGGCGGTTTTTGTCATATTCAAAATTATGCAGGTATGATATAATCTTGTTTTGATGAAACATTACAACCTAAGACTTTTACACTAGAACTTTCGTTGGGAGTGGATGAGCGGTGTCGTTGATAGTAATGAAGTTCGGCGGCAGCTCCGTAGGCTCGACAGAGCGGATGCAGCGAGTTGCAAGACGAATTGCCGATTATAAAGAGGCTGGTCACGACGTCGTCGTTGTCGTTTCGGCCATGGGGGATACGACAGACGATTTGATCGATCAATCGAAGCTTCTTAACGCGAATCCGCCGGCACGGGAAATGGATATGCTGCTGACGGTAGGCGAACAAATATCGGTCGCGCTGTTGTCCATGACAATTGACGCGCTCGGTCATAAAGCCATGTCGTTCACCGGCTGGCAGGCAGGAATTTCGACCGAATCCGTACACGGCAAAGCCCGGATCACGGACATTCAGCCGAATCGGATCTTCGACGCGATCGCAAGCGGTCACGCGGTAATCGTCGCCGGTTTCCAAGGCGCGACGGACGAAGGCGAGATCACGACGCTCGGCCGGGGCGGTTCCGATACGACTGCCGTAGCGCTGGCGGCGGCGATCAAAGCCGATGTATGCGAGATCTACACGGACGTGGATGGCATTTATTCGACGGATCCGCGGATTGTCAAATGCGCTCGCAAGCTCGATGAGATTTCGTACGACGAAATGCTGGAGCTTGCCAATTTGGGAGCGGCCGTGCTGCACCCGCGCGCGGTTGAATACGCGAAAAACTACAATGTAAAGCTCGTGGTGCGTTCCAGCTTTACGCAAAACGAAGGCACGAGTGTGAAGGAGGAAGCGGTCATGGAGCAGGGAATGGTCGTTCGCGGCATTGCATATGACAAAAACGTAGCACGTATCAGCATTTTGGGTGTGGAAGACATTCCGGGCGTCTTGGCGAAAGTGTTCGGCGCGCTTGCATCGAGCGGCATCGACGTCGACATTATCGTTCAAAGCGGCACGCAGGACGGCAAAGCCGACTTCGCCTTCACGGTCTCGTTGACGGACAAAGACAAAGCGATCGCTGTCGTTGAACGCATTCGCGGCGAAGTTCCGTATCGCGAAGTCGCTTCGGAAGAGAACCTGGTGAAAGTGTCCATCGTGGGCGCAGGCATGGTCAGCAATCCGGGCGTCGCGGCGAAAATGTTCAAAGCGATTTACGACCTGGGCATCAGCATCAAAATGGTAACGACATCCGAAATTCGCTTGTCCGTTATCATTGCCGCGGAACCGGCCCAAGACGTAGTGCGCGCGCTTCATACCGCATACGACTTGGATACGGCAGACCAGGCATTCGTAGGCGGACCTCAGGATCGCCGCTAATCGGAACGGTTCTGCACGCACGATAGAAACGAACTAAAGCCTCATCTCTCGCTTAAAACGAGGGATGAGGCTTTTTTGCCGATGATTTGACCGTGCGATGAAATGCGAAGCTGTGCATGCGGCCGTCAGAAGAAGCGGCTGCCAATGATGCTGAACAGCTTAAACAGAATGGCGGTAATCCCCGCAGCCATGAGCGGTCCGACCGGAATGCCTTTCAGGAAGACGATGCCGAAGATCGAGCCGATTACCAGACCGACGATCAGCTGCGGATCGAGCCTCAGCATTTCGAGCCCTTTTCCATTCACGAACGTTGCGATTGCGCCTCCGCTCAAAGCGAGAATGCCCGGCCAGGAGGTGACGACGCCGAGGATGTCCTTGGTCGTGATCCGTTCCGAAGCGAAGGGGACGAGCACGCTGAACGTCAAGAACAACAGACCGAGTTCTAAGCCCCTCCGTTCAATGGTGGGCAGAAATCGCTGGAGATGGATGAGCTTCACGATGAGCAGCACGCAGGCTGCCGTGGAAATAATCGGAGAACGGCCGATTAATCCGATAATGATCAATACGACAAGTACGACTTCCCCGCTCATGCTTGTTGACTCCTTCAACCGTAGTCACCGCCTCCACGCGAATGATGGAGCGTCCATACTTCCATTGTATGGAACAAGCCTTCCCGTTATGTCATTCGATTCCGTCATCCGATTCTTCGTCCTTACACGAGCATATCGCCCTGCAGCCGCGGAACGATGGAGCTGCTGTTCACTTGGCTGCAATGATCGATGTCCCGGGCATTGCCGTTTTTGACAAGCCGGCGGCCCGTGGTGCTTCGAATCAACATTTCCCGCAAGCTGCCGTCGCTGCTTCTATATAAGCCTAGCATGGCGGCGCCGAGATCATTCATATCGATGCCGGATACGCTGCCCAGCTGCTTCAGCTCGCTGATGATGAGTCCGGCGCATAGCCCGTCTTCCAGCGCAAATTCATTATGGCTTCCGGCGCAGAGCAGCACGATATCCCGGCGCAGCTCGGCAGCGGTCACGGCACAAGCGGCGGCATTGTTGAGCGAGCCGGCGAGCACGTAATCCCCGCGCATGGCCTTATGCAGCGCACGGGTGCCGTTCGTCGTCGTCAGCACGACGCGTTTCCCTCCTACGGCAGCGGGCGTAAACTCCTCCGGCGAATTGCCGAGATCGAATCCGGGAATTTTGCGGCAGAACCGCTCCCCGGCGAGCAATTGAACGCTGCATTGGAGCGCCCGCGCTTCCAGTACGGTTTCGACGGGCATAATCCCGGCAGCACCTGCTTCGAGCGCGGCAACAATCGTGCTGGTCGCGCGAAGCACGTCGATGACGATCACGGTCCGATGGACGAACCGATCGGCCTGCGCTTCATTGACGCTGGAAATCACTTCGATTTGCATGCCTTGTATACTTCCTTCCTTATATGCTATCCCACATGATTTGAAGGTTTGCTTTTAAGTGACCGGAGGTCGGAATGGAGTCGGAGAAACGAAGTGGTCGCCTTTTTATTCGGATTTCCACGTTTCTTGAATTTATAAATTCAAGAAATCCGAATACAACAGCTAAAGGTTTTCGCGAGAAAACCCACTTCGGAAGCATAAGCTTGGAGATCCATTCCGACCGCAGGTCATGCTCTGTCAAACCTTCAAATCATATAAACGAACGGTTCAACGCGCTCGCCGAAATAAAACGTATCCGAACGCAGTCCGCGCCGCATCGTTTCCAGAGCGAGCACCTCGGACGGCTGGATATTGCCGAGATTGGCTTCGGCTCCGAATGTTTTCAACATCTGCACTTGCTGCTGTTTCAGCGGCGTCTCCCACATGATCCGGCTGATGTCGCCAAGCGTATGGCTGACGGAGTCGAGCACGCTTTGCGCGCAATCGCCGTTGCGGTCGAACAAGCCGACGTCCATGCCGGATTCCCGCGCTTCGATCGTGACCATATGCGCGCCGGCTTTCCAGTCCGCTTCGGCCGTAAGCAGGAGCTCATTCGCGTCGACGAGCGAACCGCTCAGTTTCTTCCCGTACTCCGTCACGACTTTCAATCCGTTGCGGATGCCCTCATGAATAAGCTCCGTGCGCAGCATCCGGCTCAGTTCGATGGTGCCGTCGGATACTTCGATGCCGTTGAAGCCCATTCTGCACACCGTGCGGAAGAACGCAGGGACGACATTTTGCTGCACCGCGGTTTCCAGCAGCGTTCCGCCGGGCATAACGGTCAGTCCGCAGCGTTTGGCCAGCTCGATTTTGGCCAGCAGCAGATCGGTGGGATAAAGCGGCGCCGTGCCGAAGCCGAACTTGACGCAATCGATATATCCGGCTGCCGTTTCCATCAAGTCGGAGAATGCATGCCTTCCCAGTCCCTTGTCGATGACCATGGTTTGCCCGCGTCTGGTGCTGATCTCCGATTCAGGTTCGTTGCCCGCTCTGCCAGACATTTCGCGTTGACCGCTCGGATCCTGCAAAGCAGCAGGCCAAGCCGCCTGTGAAATTGTTTTCATTCGATCTCCTCGCTATCCATTCGTATCCTTGCAATCTCGGCAAATGCATAGGCAAGTCTGTACCTGCCCGAGCGTTTTTAAGGAAGATCCCAGAGCGCGTATCTACAGGCTGCCGTTGTCGGGTTCTACCTGCCACACGTGCAATATATGCACACCGCCTAGGGTCGGTGCGGCATGTGTCAGGTAGATGCCCATTTTTATGAGAATGAAAGAGAGACAGGCTCGCATAGGCTGTACCAGAGACAATTTGCTATAGAGGCGCAAGGAAGGCTAGCGAAACATAGGAAAAGAGGGATTAGGCATGCTTAACAAAATCGTGCTTAGCATGGCGACGCTGCGGATATTTTCGGGCACGCTGGAGATCATGGCGGCGCTCCTCATGCTGCGGCTGAATCAGATCGACAAGGCGCTCGTCGTCAATTCGTCGCTTGCGCTGGTAGGGCCGCTGGTGCTCATTTCCACGACGACGATCGGTCTCGTCGGGCTGTCGGACAAACTGTCCTATGGCAAAATGCTGTGGATCGTCGGCGGCGTGGCGTGCATTTTGATAGGAGCGCTGAGAAAGTAGATTAGGCATACGCGGCGGCATGTCCGCATACAATGGGAACAAAGATGGACAATCCATCCTTCTATCAAACTAGTAAACGCCGTCAGTCAGAAAGGCAAACGATAGCCGGGCTGGTCGTTCCGCCGACGCGGAACTGCTCGCCAATGCATCCAAGGAGGAATGCCGGATGCTTAGAGGAGTGCAGCATTTGCTGCCTGCCGAGCTTGCCGAAGTGATGGGCCTCATGCCCGAACGATTGAAAAACGAATTGGAAGAAATCCGCATCCGCGAATGCCGGCCCTTGGAAATCGGCACGTCGCGGGGATTCTGGTTTCTGTCGCCCAAGGGACAGCCGCTCGACCGTCCGGAAGAAGCGTACAAGCCGTCAACCGACATCTGCCGCAAATTGCTGGAGCGGGTGACGAACCACTCTTTGTACGCGATGGAGGAAGAGCTGAGGCGCGGATATATTACCGTCGCCGGCGGCCATCGCATTGGACTGGCCGGGCGGACCGTGCTGGAAGGCGGCATCGTCCGCGGGATTCGCGATATCGCGGCCTTCAACGTCCGGATCGCGAGGGAGGTCGTCGGCGCATCGTCGGGCCTGCTGCCGAAACTGCTGGACCATAAACGCCAGACGCTGCTGTCGACGCTCGTCATCGCTCCGCCGCAGCAGGGGAAAACGACGCTTGTCCGCGATTTGGCGCGGGCCGCGAGCAGCGGTGCCTGGGCTCATCCCTCGGCAGCGGGCTGGCCGGGCCGCAAAGTCGGCATCATCGACGAACGTTCGGAAATCGCGGCCTGTATCCGGGGGGTACCCACCTTCGACGTCGGGCCGCGAACAGACGTGCTCGACGCTTGTCCGAAAGCGGAAGGCATGATGATGATGCTTCGCTCCATGTCTCCGGAAATCATGATCGTGGACGAAATCGGCCGCGAGGAAGATGCCGCGGCGATCCTGGACGCCAGTCACGCGGGCGTGGCGGTCATCGCCACCGCGCACGCGCTGGATCTCGAGGATGCCCGCGCCAGGCCCGTCATCGGCAAGCTGCTGGATGCCGGCGCATTCCAGATCTGCGCTCAGCTTCAGCGTAACGGCTCGGGGCTAGCCGGGCTGGTCTTCCCGGTTGCCAGCGCGTACCGGGCGCCGGCAGCACGCGAACCGACTTCGCGGAAAGGAGGCGGCGGCCTTGGTTGAACTTGTCGGGGCGACCTTGATCCTGTTCGCCGGCACGATGATCGGCTGGCAGCAAGCCGCGCGCTATGCGGCGCGTCCGAGGCAGATCCGGCAGCTGATCCATGCGCTGCAGCGGCTCGAGACGGAGATCGGCTACGGCTTTACGCCGCTGCCGGAAGCAATCGCCAGAAGCGCCGCGCATGTTCCGGAACCTGCGGCTTCGATCCTCCAGGCCGTGAACGGCCGGCTTTCCGGAAGCGGGGAGCTCACCTTCAGAGAGAGCTGGGAAGCCGCGCTGCTGGACGCATGGCCGCATACGGCGATGCGGCAGCCGGAGCAGTCGGCATTGGTCCGGCTCGGACATAATCTCGGTATCAGCGATCGCGAGGATCAGATGAAGCATCTGAAGCTTGCCGTGCAGCAGCTGCAATTCGAAGAGGACGCGGCGCGGCACGACAGCGCGCGGTACGTGAAAATGTGGCGAAGCTTGGGGGTTCTCACGGCCGCGCTGATCGTCATTTTGATTCTTTAGTGGGGTGCCGGAAGGATGAACATTGATGTCAGCGCCATTTTCCAAATCGCCGGGATCGGCATCATAACGGCCATGATTCAAACCGTTTTGAAGCAAATGGGCAAGGAAGACATGGCGCAATGGGTAACGCTGATCGGCTTCGTCGTCGTCTTGTTTATGGTCATCCGGCTCTTGAACGATCTGTTTCAGGAGATCAAAACCATCTTTCTATTCCAATGAGGACGGCGCGGAAGCTTACTGGCAAGGCGGGTGAGTGAAGGTTGGAAATCATCCAGATCGTTGGCCTCGGACTCGTCGCAACCGTGCTTGTGCTGGTCGTGCGCGAGCAGAAGCCGATGTTCGGCTTCCTGCTGGCGGCGTTCACGGGATTATTCATTTTCCTGTTCGTCATCGGCAAGATCGAAACGGTCATCGGCGTACTGGAGCAGCTTGCGGATCGGTCGGGCATCCCGTCGATCTACTTGAAGACGGTGCTCAAAATCATCGGAATCGCCTATATCGCGGAATTCGGTTCCCAGATCGTGCGGGACGCCGGCCAGGAGAGCATCGCATCCAAGATCGAGTTCGCCGGCAAAATCCTTATTCTCGTGATGGCGGTTCCCATCATCAGCGTCATCGTCGAAACTGTACTCGGCCTACTGCCGGTGGGGAGTTGAACATTATGCGCCAGCGCTTCATCCGATTCGCGGTTCTGCCGGTCTTCCTCTTCTGGGCGCTGCTTCTGCTCCTGCCCGCAGTGGCCATAGCGGAACCGGCCGAAACGAATGCGGCGGCTGGACAACAAGGCGATTCCGGCCCTGCGGATGTCGAGCAGCAGGCGGAAGCGGTGAACAAGCAGCTGTCGGACGAGCAGCTGCGGGGCATCGACACCGAGGCGGTCGAGGATTACTGGAACAAGCTGATGAGCGATTACGGCGGTTTTTTTCCCGACCATAAAGTGCCAAGCTTCCTCCAGATGATCATGCCGGGCGGCGAAGGGCTGAAGCTGACGACGGTCTTGTCGGGTCTGCTGCGGTACGCGCTTCACGAAGTGCTGTACAACGGCAAGCTGCTGGTCACGATCGTGATCTTGACCGTGTTCAGCATGATGCTGGAGACGATGCAGACGGCCTTCGAACGCAATGCGGTCAGCAAGGTCGCGTACAGCATCACGTACATGGTCATGATCGTGCTCGCGGTCAACAGTTTCAACGTCGCCATCGGATATGCCAAAGACGCCATCACCGGCATGATCCAATTCATGATGGCGATGGTGCCGCTGCTGCTAACGCTGCTGGCTACGATGGGAAGCGTCGTGACGGTATCGGTCCTTCATCCCTTGATCATATTTATGATCAATGCGGTGGGCACCGTCATCTACACGCTGGTGTTCCCGCTGCTGTTCTTCTCGGCCGTCCTGCATATCGCCAGTTCATTGTCGGACAGGTTCAAAGTGACGCAGCTGGCCAACGTGCTCCGCAACGTGGCCGTCGGACTGCTGGGCGTCATGCTTACGGTATTCCTCGGCGTCATTTCCGTTCAAGGCGCGACGGGGTCCGTAACCGACGGCGTAACGATGCGGACGGCGAAGTTCGTCACCGGCAATTTCGTGCCGGTCATCGGACGATCCTTCTCCGATGCGGCGGACACGGTCATGTCGGCCTCGCTGCTCGTAAAGAACGCAATCGGTCTCGCCGGCGTAGTCATCATCTTGTTCCTGTGCGCGTTCCCCGCGCTCAAGATCATTACGCTGGCGCTGATCTACAACGTGTCGGCAGCCGTCATGCAGCCGCTCGGGGACAGCCCGATCGTGAACTGCCTGCAGACGATCGGGAAGACGCTGATCTACGTTTTCGCGGCGCTGGCTGCGGTCGGCCTGATGTTCTTCCTGGCCATCACGATCATTCTGACGGCCGGCAACGCGGCTGTCATGATGAAGTAGCGGCCGGCGGGCAGCCGTTTCACCTTGAAAGATAAGACTTTATAAGTTTTTCGACTTATAGATAAGCTTATCTTTCTCCGGAATGAAACGCGCCGCGCCGTTATAGGACGGCGGCAGCCGTTTCACCTTGGGAGGGGAAGACATGCTGGACTGGCTTGCCGTATGGCTGCAGCAAATCATAGCCGTAGTGCTGCTGGCGGGGTTTATCGACCTGCTGCTGCCGAACAAAGGGATGCAGCGATATGTGCGGCTCGTTGCCGGTCTGATCATCCTGCTTACGATTTTGACGCCGATTATTCGGGTGCTGCAAGGAGACTTCAGCGCGAAGCTGGACGCGCAGGTAGAGGAATGGATCCATGCCGATCCGGCCAAGAGCCTGCATATGCCGACGCTGGAAGACATTCAACAGGATGCGGCGGCGCTGAAGAAGAAAGAAGCGGCGTCGGCTTCCGCCCTGGCGCAGCGGCAGATCGAAGCGGAGATGAAAGCGGGCATCGAACAGTCGACCGGCCTCCAAGCAGCTTCCGTGGCCGTCACGATGAAAGTCGACCGGAAAGGGCAGCCGGCGCAGATCGGCAGTGTCAGCGTAACGCTGGCTCCGGCACGGCTGCCGCAGCCGGATACGACTAATGACGAACAGCAGCAGAATACCGAAACTTCCGCGGATGGCAGCGGCGAATATACAGGTCAGCCGGTTGAAGAAGTGCAGGCTGTGCAAGTGAATGTCGATTCGACATCCGGCGCGTCTTCCCCGGAAGACAAGGCCGCGGAAGTAAGGCTCGCCTCCGGTACGATCGCAGCGGCGGTGAAATCGGTGCTGCGCGAAGGCTGGTCCGTCAATCCGGCCATCGTCGAAGTGCTGGAGCAGGTGCCGGCAGAGGCGTCCGCTCAATAGGGAAAGGGGAGAACGATTTTGGCCAAATGGCTGGACGGGCTGGAGTCGACGATCATCGGCAAAGGGAAGGGAGAACCGAAGCGGGGGCGCTCGTTTCGCTGGCTGCTCATCATCGGAATTATTGGAGCGGTGCTGATGCTGATGAATACGTTTCTTTCGTTTCAGAAGGTGCCGACATCGCAGGCGGATCAGCAGGCTCAGACGCAGCCAGGCGAGCCTCAGGATCAACCGGCATTTGGCGGAGGCGGCAACAAATCCGACAGCTCCTCCTTCGATGCGATCGAGCAGCCGCTGGAAAGCCGGCTGAAAGAGATTTTGGAAACCATCGTCGGTGTCGGCCCGGTGGAGGTGCTGGTGACTGTGGATTCCACGGAAGAAGTGGTCGTACAGCTGAACGAGGAAGAAACGCAGCAAATTACGAACGAAACGGACAAGAGCGGCGGTAAACGAAGCATCACTTCGATCACGAAAAAGGGTCAAGTCGTCCTTTACGATACATCCGGGGGGAACGCCCCGATCATTACGAAACGGATTCAGCCGAAAATCAGAGGCGTGCTGATCGTCGCGCAGGGCGCGGAGAACGGAACGGTCCGAAGGCTGATTATCGATGCCGTCGAGAAGGGTCTCAACGTTGCGGTCAACCGGATTTCGGTTATTCCCCGCAAGCAGCAATAATAAACCAATTGGGATAATGAAAAGGGAGGCAGTAAAGAATGAACAACAAAAGGCAAACGATTTGGCTCGTGTCGATGCTCAGCTTGATGGTGATCCTCTCGGCGTACTATTTGTTCACGGAGGATGTCAGCACGCCGACGAACGATATCGTGACGACGGACGGTACGCAGCAGCAAGGCGATAAGAGCGATGCGACCGAAGCTTCCGGCACGGCGAACGCCGACAACGGCATCGTCGCGAACGAAGTGACGGGCAACGAAGCAGACAGCACGGCGGATAACGCAGCGAATAGTACAACGGATAAGAGCTCGGCTGCAGCCGACAACAACAGCGCATCCGCAGCCGACAACGGCAGCGCGCCGAAGGATGGCACGAGCACGGCGGACAGCAGCGCGAACGGCGCCATGTCGGACGAGGACATCTTGAAGGAAGTCGAATCCGTCGGCGGCTTGGCTACAAGCGTGTTCAGCCAACTCCAAGAACAGCGCGAATCGACGTACTTCGACCAATACAATAAGCTGATGGGCGAAGTGTCCGATACGAAGCTGAGCGAGAAAGACGCGGCGCGCTCCATGGACGAACTGAACCTGCTCGAAGACAAGAACACGAAGATTACGGGGCTTGAAGAGGAACTGTCCAAACAATTCGGCAACGCGGCCGTCGTGCCGGATGCCGGCGACCACTACAAAATTGTCGTGCAAAGCGACAAGCTCGAACGGACGCAAGCGGACAGCATCTTGACGAAGGCCATCGATGAGCTGGGCTTGACGCCTGATCAATTGACCGTACAGTACGTGAAGTAAGCCAAGCGGGCCCCGAAGCCGGATTTTGCGGCCCAGGGGCTTTTTTCCAACTTGGACGAAGGGGGATGACTTTATCGCGCCGTATCGCGTTATACCGATAATAGAAAGGCGTCATCCGCTCCGTCACTTTACCGAAGCTTCAAAAAGGGTGTTCGTGTTCTGGCGTATTTATGCTATAATAAGTTCTGCTATGCGCAGGTTTGGTAAAAATATAAGCAAAAGCATCCTTATTTGCTATACTTTACTTCTTATCGATGGGAAGAAACTTACCACGCCTCTTTAGAACGGCGAGAGCCGTCTCAACATGTTTGCGGCGCATTCCCGCTGCTGCGAACAGCGCTTACAATCAGACAATCAGGAAGCATCCGCAATGAGGATGCAAAAACTTTTAGGAGTGAAACGATGTTTAAACTGAGCGAGATTAAAGAATTGATCAAGCTGGTTGACGGGACTTCCGTCCATGAACTCGAAATTGAAAACGACGGCGCCCGTCTCATGATCCGCAAACCAGGCAAAGCCGAAGTCGTGAACATTCAGCAAGCCGCGCCATTCGTTCCTACATATACGCAGGCCCTCCAACCACAGGCAGAGGCGCATGCTGCAAGCCAGCCGGGAACGGCAGCGCCCGCACCGCAGGCGGCCCCGCAGAACAATTACCACCAGATCGTTTCGCCAATGGTCGGCACGTTCTACCGCGCTTCCTCGCCGGACAAGGCGCCGTTCGTTAACGTCGGCGACCGCATTAACGACAAGTCGATCGTATGTATCCTCGAGGCCATGAAATTGATGAATGAGCTCGAAGCGGAAGTGCGCGGCGAGATCGTCGAAATTCTCGTCGAGAACGGACAACTGGTCGAGTTCGGACAGCCGTTGTTCCTTGTGAAACCGGAATAAGTTCGACATCGGAACGAACCGGAAACAACGGACACGAGAGGAGTTTAACCGTGAAATTCAATAAAATTTTGATTGCTAACCGCGGCGAAATCGCCGTTCGGATTATCCGCGCTTGTCGCGAAATCGGTATTGAGACGGTAGCCGTATATTCTACGGCTGACCGCGAATCGCTTCACGTCCGCTTGGCGGACGAGGCGTATTGCATCGGTCCTGTCGCATCCAAGGACAGTTATTTGAACTTGACGAGCATCATGAGCGTTGCGACGCTTACGAATTGCGACGCCATCCACCCAGGCTATGGCTTCTTGGCAGAGAACGCCGACTTCGCGGAAATCTGCGAATCATGCGGCGTGACCTTCATCGGTCCGTCCCCGCAAGCCATTAGCAAAATGGGCGATAAATCGGTTGCGAAATTGACGATGAAGGAAGCCGACGTGCCGATCATTCCAGGCTCCGACGGTTTGGTCGAGGATATGGACGATGCGATTCGCGTCGCCCGCGAAATCGGTTACCCGGTCATCATCAAAGCGACAGCCGGCGGCGGCGGCAAAGGAATCCGGATCGCCGAGAACGAAGAATCGCTCGTATCCCAGATTACGACGGCACAGCAAGAGGCACAGAAGGCATTCGGCAATGCCGGCGTATATTTGGAGAAATATTTGACAGGCATGAAGCACGTCGAAATTCAAATTATGGCCGACAAGCATGGCAATGCGGTGCATCTGTTCGAACGCGATTGCTCGATTCAGCGCCGGCGTCAGAAGCTCGTCGAAGAAGCGCCTTGCCCGGTACTGAGCCCCGCGCTCCGCGAACGCATGGGTCAAGCGGCGGTGCGCGCCGCGCAAGCCGTGAACTATTCGGGAGCCGGCACGCTTGAGTTTCTGCTCGGTCCGGACGGGAATTTCTACTTCATGGAAATGAACACGCGGATTCAAGTTGAACATCCCGTCACCGAAATGATCACGAACGTTGATTTGATCAAAGAAATGATCTCCGTGGCCGAGGGCAATCCATTGTCCTTCACGCAGGACGATCTCAAGATCAACGGCTGGGCCATGGAGTGCCGGATCAATGCCGAGGACTCCGAGCGTGGTTTCATGCCATCGCCTGGCGAAATCTCGTTCTATCTGCCTCCGGGCGGCTTGGGCGTACGCGTCGACAGCGGCGCTTATCCCGGCTATAAGATTTCGCCGCACTATGATTCTATGATCGCCAAGCTGATCGTTTGGGGAGCGACGCGCGAAGACGCCATCGCCCGAATGAAACGCGCGCTTTCGGAGTTCGCGATCGATGGTATCCGTACGACGATCCCGTTTCACTTGAAACTGCTGAACCATCCGAAGTTCGTCAAGGGTAATTTCGATATCAAATTCCTCGAGGAACACGACATCAATAACCCTGAAGAATTCTCGCAGGAATAGGCAGTAAACAAGCGCTGCGCTGTTTGTCATAATTCCGCCAGAATGCTATAGTATAGGAATAAGAAGCGGATAAGCTATCGGCTGGCGGCTGAGGCACGCAACTTTACGGGAGGTGTAGGATAACCATGAGTACGCTGGCAGCGGACTATGAGAGAACGGACATGGGCACTATTCAAATCGCACCCGAAGTCATTGAAATCATTGCTGGTCTTGCGACGATTGAAATTCAAGGCGTAGCGGGCATGAGCGGCGGATTCGCCGGCGGCATTGCCGAGCTTCTGGGTCGCAAGAACTTGTCGAAAGGCGTTAAAGTCGAAGTGGGGCAGCGCGAAGCGGCAGTGGACGTTTCCATTATCGTGGAATACGGCAACCGTATTCCGGAGATTGCTTCCGACATTCAACGCAACGTTAAGCGCTCCATCGAAACGATGACCGGACTTCATGTCGTCGAGGTGAACGTTCATATCCATGACGTTCATTTCAAAACAACGGCGGAGAAACCGGAATTGGACGAGGTTCAGCTTCGCGTTAAATAATTCTTTTCTTGGAAACGAATGACTCATACCCCCTAGTGGTTGGGCTTGCCGCTCGGCGCTAGGGGGTTTTATCTAGTCATTCATGCTCCAATTGAATTCGGCCTGACTTGCTTCAAGTTTTCAGGATAGAAACGTTTATCGAATCCGACTAAGGTTGGCGTCCGCCGTTTCTTCTCATCCGCTTCAAGGAGGAATTATCGTTGATTAGAGTGTTGGACAAGCTGTTGTTATTCATATACAGCCTGGCGATCGGGGCCGCAGCGGTTATTGCGTTCAGTGCCGGTGTATACTGGTTTCCGGAAGAATGGCTCAACAATTTAGTACATAATTTGTACAGCGGCGACATGCGCTGGCTGCAGTTAACGGTCGTATCGGTGGCAGCCGTCGTGTTTCTGATCAGTTTGCGCTTCTTCTACGTATCGCTTCGGCGCAGCAATGCGTCCGCTCCATCGATCGATCAACGGACGGAATTCGGCGATATCCGCATTTCGCTGGAAACGGTAGAGAATTTAGCGTTGAAGGCGGCAGCCCGCCAGCGCGGCGTGAAAGACCTGAAAGCACGGATCCGCATCGGCGAAACGGGTATCGAAGTGTCGCTGCGCGCAATCGCGGACGGCGAAAGCTCCATTCCGACGTTGACAGAGGACATCCAGCGTGCGGTCAAAACTCACGTGGAGGAAATCACCGGCATTCCTGTTGCAAACGTGTCCGTTTACGTGGCGAACATCATCCAAACCGCGAACTTTAAAAGCCGTGTAGAATAGGGGTGATGCCGATCATGTGGAGGGAAATCTGGACAAGCTATGGAGGAAGGATCGCCGGCGTTTCGGTGGGATTCATCCTGGGACTTCTTTATTTCATCGTAGGATTTTGGGATATGTTGTTTTTCGGTTTATTGCTTTGGATCGGCTATGCGATCGGTAAAATGAAGGATGAGCAGCGAGGCCCGGTCTTTCCATGGCAGCGGATGCTGGAATGGCTGACAGAACGCTGGCGTCCGTTCAAATAGCACTATGATCTCCTCCGTACCCCGGACCATGCGGCATCCGTTCGGGGCAGGGAGGAGATCATATTTTGGCATGAAACGCACCGCGCGTCATACTGGGCGACGCGGGACGCTGAAGGAATTTTAAGGAGCGGTCAGAGGACACATGAAACGAAGGTTAGCACGGGAAATCGTGGTACAAAGCTTGTACCAAATGGAAATGAACGAAGAGGCGACAACCGCGTCCGCGGTGAATATGCTCGTCGACGAGGTGCATGCCGAGAACGAAATCGAGGCGGATGCAGGCGACGTCGGCAAGATTGACGAATATATTCGCAGCCTTCTTCAAGGCGTCGTGGAACATAAAGCAGCGATTGACGATATGCTGCAGCATTACTTAACAGGGTGGCAGGTCGACCGCCTCTCCCGCGTGGACCGTCAAATTCTCAGGCTTGCCTGCTATGAATTGGTGTTCCGCGACGACGCGCCGCCGAAGGCAATCATCAATGAAGCCATCGAACTGGCGAAGCATTTCGGAACCGACGAGTCTGGCCGATTCGTCAACGGCGTGCTTGGCCGCTTGCTTCAAGCGCTTGACGAGCTCAAACCGAAAGCGTAAACTGTCGTCCGCGGCGCTTCATTCAACGGAATGAAACGCCGTTTGCGCTGCCCTGGAGGACGGCGAGAGTGCCGCTTGACCTTGAGCCCCTTGCAGCCTTGCGGCGTAAGGGGCTTCCGATAATTAAGCCTGCCTGAGACATATATATGAGGAGCGATCGAATTGACAGCACAACGTATCGAAGGAAAAGCAATCTCTGACGCCATCCGAATTGAAATCGGCGAAGAAACGGCGAAGCTCGCCGCGCAAGGCATCGTTCCGGGCCTGGCGGTCGTGCTCGTCGGCGAAGATCCGGCATCGAAAGTCTACGTGGGAAGCAAAGAGAAGGCTTGCCAACAGCTTGGCTTTTATTCCGAAGTCCATCGTTTAGAGGCTTCCACGACGCAAGAGGAACTGCTCGCACTGATCGATCGGCTGAATAGGCAGGAAACCATACATGGCATACTCGTGCAGCTTCCGCTGCCTAAACATATCGATGAGAAATCGGTTATCGATGCAATCAGCGCTGCCAAGGATGTCGATGGCTTCCATCCTGTAAGCGTCGGCAATCTCGTTATTGGCGACGACAGCCTGCTTCCTTGCACGCCTGCAGGCGTTATCGAGCTCATTAAACGGACGGGCATCGAAATCGCAGGCAAACATGCCGTCGTTATCGGCCGCAGCAACATCGTAGGGAAGCCGGTATCCATGCTTCTGCTTCGCGAACATGCTACCGTTACGATTTGCCACTCTCGTACGGCTAACATGGCCGACATCGCCAAGACGGCGGATATCCTGGTCGTGGCGATCGGCAAGGCGAAAGCCATCGGCAGCGCGTTCGTGAAACCGGGAGCGGTCGTCATCGATGTCGGCATTAACCGGCTCGAAGACGGTAAGCTCGCCGGAGACGTGGATTACGACGATGTTCTGGACGTAGCCGGGTACGTAACGCCGGTTCCGGGCGGCGTAGGTCCGATGACGATTACGATGCTGATGCAGAACACATTGAAAGCCGCCAAACAACTACACGCAGCAAAGGAGTAGGTCCGGGACATGGCTGACCGAACGCGAATATTTTCGATTAAAGAAATAAACCGCTACATCGGGATGAAGCTGGAATCGGACAACCTTCTGAACGATGTTTGGCTTCGCGGCGAAATCTCGAATTTCACGCATCATTCCAGCGGCCATATGTACTTTACGTTGAAGGACAAAGACAGCCGTTTGAAATGCATCATGTTCGCGTCCCATAATCAACGGCTGCCGTTTATTCCGAAAGAAGGCGCGAAGGTGCTCGCCCGAGGCAATATTGCCGTGTATGAACGGGACGGCAACTACCAGTTCTATTGCACGTCGATGCAGCCGGACGGAATCGGCAGTCTCTATCTTGCGTATGAGCAGTTGAAACGCAAGCTGGAAGACGAGGGACTATTCGAGCCTGCGCGGAAGCGTCCGATTCCGAAGTTTCCGAAGGCAATCGGCGTTATTACATCCCCAACCGGGGCCGCCGTGCGGGATATACTCATAACGCTGCAGCGCCGACACCCATCCGTGCCGGTGCTGCTTTTTCCTGTGTCCGTGCAGGGTAAGGGCGCAGCGCCTTCCATCGTTAAAGCCATCGAAATAATGAACCGATTGGCGGAGGTAGACGTATTAATAATTGGCCGGGGCGGCGGGTCCTTGGAAGAATTGTGGGCATTCAACGAAGAAACGGTCGCCCGCAGCATTGCCGCTTCGCGGATACCGGTCATTTCGGCTGTCGGCCATGAAACGGATTTTACGATTTCGGATTTCGTATCTGATCTTCGAGCGGCTACGCCGACGGCGGCAGCCGAACTCGCGGTTACGAGCGTGCACGAGCTGCGGTCGAAGCTGTCCCAAATGGAATCGAGAATGGTGCAAATGCTGCGCATGAAGCTCCAGGGCCGCCAAGAACGGCTGGCTCGCTTGCGCAGGTCTCCGGTATTCTTGAATCCTCGTAAGTACGTGCTTCAGCAAGCTCAACTGCTCGATATCATGCAGGAGCGGCTTCGCAATCGGGCGCTGCGCTTGGCGGAACGAAACCGTGAAACTTATAAAAATTTGTTTGCCGCGCTCAACAGAGCTCATCCGGGCGGGAAAGCCGCCTTGGCGAACAAGCAACTGCAGGCTGTTACTGGCCGTCTTGAATCCAGCATGGCAGCCGGTATGAAAGAGAGACGGCTGCAGCTGCTGGCCTCGATGCGTCAACTGGATGCGCTCAGCCCGCTTAAGGTAATGTCCAGAGGGTATAGTTTAGTATATGACGAGCACGGGACTAAGCTGGTGAAGTCCGTTTCCGACGTGCAGCCTGGCGATCTGCTTAAGGTGAAAGTGGCGGACGGCCAGTTGGAATGCCAGGTATGGGGATTGAAAGGGGAGGCGTAAACGATGGCGGCGAAAGAGAAGGACAAAGAGAAAGACAAAGAAAAAGAAAAGGAAGAAATCAGTTTCGAGACGGCCATGGAGCGCCTCGAAGATATCGTCGGCAAGCTTGAAAGCGGCGACGTGCCGCTCGAAACGGCGATCGAGCTGTTTCAGGAAGGCATGAAGATGTCCCAACTATGCGGATCGAAGCTTGAGCAAGTCGAACGGAAGATCGAAATGCTGATCGAATCCGAGAATGGCTTGCAAAGAAAACCGTTTGCTCCCGCGAACGAAGACAGAGGGGAATAGGCGTGAAAACTTCGCTATCGCTTTCAGACTATTTGAACCGCTCCGTGTTGGAAATCGAAGCGGCGCTGCACGATTCTATCCCGCAGGAATGGGACATCCCGCCCGCGCTTCGTGAATCGATGATGTATTCTCTAGAGGCCGGAGGCAAGCGTCTGCGGCCCATTCTCGTGCTGAGCGCGGCCGAAGCGATCGGACGTAACGAGAATGCGAGAGCAATCGCGATGCCGATCGCCTGCGCGATTGAGATGATCCATACGTACTCGCTCATCCACGACGATTTGCCGGCTATGGATAACGATGATTACCGTAGAGGCAAGCTGACGAATCATAAGGTGTTCGGCGAGGCGATGGCGATTCTGGCCGGCGACGGGCTGCTGACGCATGCGTTCTATGCCGTTACGCGCGCCTCGGCGCTTGGCGCTTCGCCGGAAACCGCGCTTGCAATCGTGGCCGATCTCGCCAAGCTCGCTGGAGCGCCCGGCATGGTCGGGGGACAAGCGGCGGATATGCTAGGCGAACAAGGCGTTACCTCGCTCGAAGAGCTCGAATATATTCACCTGCACAAAACAAGCGATCTCGTCGTTTTCTCCGTGGTAGCCGGGGCGCGCATCGGTGGAGCGACTCCGCAGCAGCTTGATGCCTTGCGCATCTTCGCCCGCAAGCTGGGGCTGGCTTTTCAAATTCAGGACGATATTCTGGATTTGGTCGGCGATGCTGCCAAGCTGGGCAAGCCGGTCCAAAGCGACGTGGAAGAACAGAAGGTGACCTATCCGTTTCTGATCGGCATGGAAGCGAGCGAAGCGCTCGTGGAGCGGTTGACGCAGGAAGCGAAGCAGGCGCTTGAGGATGCGAAGCTGTCCATGCCGGATACGCTGCGCGAAATCGCCGATTATTTGATGCGGAGAGACCATTAGGGCTTGTTCGTTCCTTTGAGGCAATGCTTGCGCATGCTACCGGGTTCCCTTGGTCATGGGCTTCTGCCTCGAACTATGATATAATTTAGCCACGTTTGACGATTGTTGGATAACGGGAACTGTCAGCAGGGAAAGCGAGGAAATAACGTGTTGCTTGAACATATAAATGAGCCCAAGGATTTGAAATCGTTGTCGATCCCGCAGTTGGAGCAGCTGGCTGGCGAGATTCGCAACTTCCTGATTGAGAATCTGTCAACGACAGGCGGACATCTATCGTCCAATTTGGGCGTTGTCGAACTTACCTTGGCGCTTCATTATTTATTCGACAGCCCGAAGGATAAATTTCTATTCGACGTGGGCCATCAATCGTACGTCCATAAAATGTTGACTGGCCGTCGAAGTCAATTCGATACATTGCGTCAATATAAAGGGCTATGCGGATTCGTGAAGCGTTCCGAAAGCCCGCATGACGTCTGGGAAGCTGGACATAGCAGCACTTCCTTGTCCGCGGCTATGGGCATGGCGCTTGCCCGCGACCTGAAGGGCGAGAAGAATAAAGTCGTCGCCATTATTGGCGACGGAGCGCTGACAGGCGGGATGGCGCTGGAGGCGCTGAATCACATCGGACACGAGAAGAAGAACCTGATGGTGATTCTGAACGACAACGAAATGTCGATCGCGCCGAATGTCGGAGCGCTGCATCACTATCTCGGCAAAATCAGAACGGACCGCCATTACCAGAAGGCGAAGGAAGAACTGAACCAGTTTCTGAACAAAATTCCCGCAATCGGCGGCAAGCTGGCCAAGACCGCAGAGCGGCTCAAAGACAGCATCAAATATTTGCTCGTGAACGGCATCTTGTTTGAACAATTCGGTTTCACCTATTTCGGACCGGTGGATGGCCATGACTTGCCTCAGTTGATGGAGACGATCGAACAGGCGAGCCGTGTGCAAGGACCGGTATTGGTTCATGTAATTACCGTGAAAGGCAAAGGGTATTCACCTGCCGAAGCGGATTCGTTCAAGTGGCATGGCGCATCGCCGTACAAGATCGAATCCGGCCAAATGCTCAAAGCCGTCGGTCCTCCGATGTACACGGAAGTGTTCAGTGATGCGCTGATGGACTTAGCCGAGCAGGATAAACGCATTGTCGCGGTCACACCGGCCATGCCGGGCGGATCCGGACTGCTTAAATTCGCAGAGCGCTTTCCCGACCGGATGATCGATGTCGGCATTGCCGAACAGCATGCGGGTACAATGTGCGCGGCGTTGGCGATGGAGGGGATGAAACCGGTTTATGCGGTCTATTCGACCTTCCTGCAGCGTGCGTATGACCAAGTCGTACATGATATTTGCCGTCAAAATGCGAATGTGGTCTTCGCGATCGACCGCGCCGGCTTCGTTGGCGCCGATGGCGAAACCCATCATGGCGTATACGATATCCCGTTCCTTCGCCATATTCCGAACATGGCGATTATGATGCCGAAGGACGAGAACGAGCTTCGCCGGATGATGAAGACGGCGATCGATTACGAAGACGGACCGATTGCGATCCGTTATCCGCGGATCAACGGCCTCGGCGTTCCGATCGAGAAGGAAATGAAGCCGATTCCGTTCGGTACGTGGGAGACGCTGCGTGAAGGCGATTCGGCGGTCATCGCGGCAATAGGACCGATGATTCCGGTTGCCGAAGAAGCGGCCGACCTATTGAAGCGCGAAGGATTGAATGTACGCATCGTCAATGCCCGCTTTATTAAGCCGCTCGACGAAACGATGCTGCTGAAGATTGCGGAAGAAGGTATTCCGATGCTCGTACTCGAGGAAGGCTCGGAACTGGGCGGTCTCGGCAGCGCCGTATTGGAATTCTATTCCTTGCACCATAAAGACGACATGCACGTCCGCATCGTGGGCGTTCCTGATATCTTCGTCGAGCATGGCTCGGTGAAGGAACAGCGCCAAGAGGTCGGATTGACGGCAGAGCATGTGGCGACCGAATTGTCGTCGCTGCTGCCGCGAATTCGCAAGCGCGTGCAAGGCCAGGTTTAAGAAACAGGAGATTCCTTACAGATGACGATTGCAAAAGAACGAATAGACGTGCTGCTCGTGGAGCAGGGCTACTACGAAAGCCGCGTCAAAGCGAAGGCGGCGCTGATGGCTGGACTTGTCATCGTTGACGGTGAGCGAATCGAGAAAAGCGGCATGAAAGTGCCGAGAACCGCTTCCATCGTCGTCAAAGGCGCACTGCATCCGTACGTGAGCCGCGGCGGCTTGAAGCTGGAGAAAGCGATCAAGCAGTTCGGACTTGATCTGCAAGATGCGGTTATGCTGGATATCGGCGCGTCCACCGGCGGATTTACGGATTGCGCCCTGCAGAACGGCGCGGCTTACGTGTATGCGCTTGATGTCGGTTATAATCAACTGGATTGGTCGCTTAGGCAGCATGAGCGCGTCAACGTGATGGAACGAACGAATTTTCGCTACACGGTGCCCGAGGACTTGAAAGGTCCTGAACCGACATTCGCGACGATCGACGTGTCGTTTATTTCGTTGAAACTGATCTTGCCGACGCTGGGCACGCTGCTTAAGCAAGGGGCTGGCATCGTAGCGCTGATCAAACCGCAGTTCGAGGCGGGCCGCGAGAAGGTCGGCAAGTCGGGCGTCGTACGCGAACCGGCGACGCATCGCGAAGTATTGAAGCAGGTGCTTGGATTTGCGGCTGCACAGGGCTACGTCCTGCAACAGCTCACGTTCTCGCCAATTACGGGCGGGGAAGGGAATATCGAGTTTCTGGCTTATTGGTTGTGGGAGCCAGGTTCTGCATCTGCCGCGCCGGACGATGCCGCCATTGCGGAGATCGTCGAGCAAGCGACCAATACGTTTACTTAGATCCCATTTCCGGATCGGACGGTTTATCGGGGAACCGAAGTCTTTTCAGCAGGCGTTAGTCGCCGGCGGGAAAGGCTTTTTTTATTCTTCCCCTTTGCATTCGCCGAAAAATTTGGTAAGATAAGAACGAAAGCAAACAAATGTTCGGTATTTGGAATACCGGCACCGAAGAGGAAATATACCCAGGGACGCGAAATGGTTAGTGTTACTCTTTTCGACCGCGGGAGGTATCTAATGGGAAACTTCGGTGATTGGCTGGTTATGATTGCGGCAGGCGGATTGCTGGTGTATTGGATTTATCGGGCTTTTTATCGCTGGCTGCACGAACCGCCGGGCATGAATACCAAGCTTCTGCTAAGCGAAGCTGAGAAGGTCAAAGAAGACGACGTGAACGTGCAGTTTCTGGAGAACGCCGGCTATGAAGTGACGCACGGCAAATACCGCGTTCCTCTTACGATCGACTTAGATGGAACCATTTTGCAAAGCCGTTTATTTATCGATTTAATTGCCGAGAAAGACGGCAAACATTATATAGTGAAGACTGCTCGCGAGCGTATGCCGATCGATTGGACAGGCAGTGGAGTCAGAGACCGATTGCTTGTATACGCGCTGCTGATGCCGAATTGCGAAGGGGTTCTGTTCGTGGATCATAAGGAATCCATTATCCGAACGATTACGTTCAGGCTCGGTTCCTAACTTGAGGAGGATAACATGAAGAGCGTTAGGCAAATGAAAATACGCGAACTCATTACGGGCCAGATTATCGAAACACAGGATGATTTGGTGGAGTCGTTACGAACGGCGGGACTTCAAGTAACGCAAGCGACCGTATCCCGCGACATTAAAGAAATGCAGCTGGTTAAAGTTTCGATCGAGGATGGCAGATACAAGTATTCCATTCCGCAGGAAACCCGGACGCACTCCATCTCAAAGCTGAAACGGACGCTGTCCGATCATTTCCTGCATATCGACTACACGGATAATTTAGTCGTGATGAAATGCTTGCCGGGCACTGCGAATGCCATTTGCGCCATGATCGACAACATGGAATGGATCGAAGTGATGGGGACGATTTGCGGAGATGATACGATTCTCATGATTTGCCGATCGAAACCGCAAAGCGCTGAAATTGTGGACAGGCTGCTTGGATTAATGAATTAATGCTTGCTTTCCCATAGACCACTACAGGAACATGTTAAGGAGGAGAACTGCTATGCTTCGCGAGCTGTCTATTCGCAATTTGGCGGTCATTGAACAAGTATCTGTGAAATTTCATGATGGGTTTCATGTTTTAACGGGGGAAACAGGAGCGGGCAAATCGATTCTGATCGATGCGCTCAGCCTTGTTGTCGGCGGCAGAGGCGCTTCGGATATGGTTCGGTACGGCTGCGATAAAGCCGAGATCGAAGCGATGTTCGAACTGTCGGCTGCTCATCCGGTGTGGTCCATTATGAAAACATTCGGGATACATGCTTCGCCAGAAGAGGGACTCGTCATTCGCCGGGAATTGTCTTCCCAAGGCAAGAGCGTCAGCCGTCTCAATGGACATATCGTTACGTTATCCATGCTCCGCGAAGCTGGAGAGTGCCTCGTTAACATTCATGGTCAACATGAGCATCAATCGCTGCTCCGTACGGAGAAGCATTTGGACTGGTTGGATTCCTATGCGGGTGATGCCGTGCTTGGAACGTTGGAATCTTATCGTGTCGTGCATAAGCAGTATGATAAAGTGCGACTCGAAATGAAGGATCTGGAGGAATCGTCCAGGCAGAACATGCAGATGTTAGACTTGTACCGTTTTCAGATCGAAGAGATTGCTTCCGCGCGCTTAAAGCCCGGTGAAGATGAAGCTATGGCCGAGGAGCGTCAGAAGCTGATGTCGGCCGTCAAGCGGCGCGATTCCGCAGCGGAGGCTTACAGCTTGCTGCACGGCAATAAAGGTTTGGATGCGATCAGCAAGGCTGTCGGTAAAGTCACGGACATCCGCGACTATGATCCGCAAGTTATCGATCCTTTGTTGGAGCAGCTGCAATCGGCGTTTTATCAGCTGGAGGATGCAGTGTTTCAATTGCGCGACTACCGGGACGGCGTGGAATCCGATCCGGAACGTCTGACCTTTATCGATGACCGCATCGATCTCATCAACAACTTGAAACGCAAATACGGGGAAACCATCCCCGATATTATAGCCTATTTGAGCAGCATCAAATCAGAAGCTGACAAGATCGAAAACCGGGACGAGCACTTGGCGCGTCTACAAGGCGAAATGATTAAATTAATGACGGACTGTACCGCGCTTGGACTTCAATTGTCACAGCTTCGTCGTAAAGCGGCCGACCGTCTGGCCACAGCAATCGAAAGCGAGCTGCGTCAGCTTCAAATGGAACGTACGACGTTCCGCGTGCAGCTGGAACAACAGCCGGTCGGTGAAGGGTTTAAGCTGCATGCCAACGGAATTGACGAAGCAGCGTTCCTGATCGCTCCGAATCCTGGTGAACCGCTTAAGCCGATCAGCAAGATCGCTTCGGGCGGCGAAATGTCGCGGATCATGCTAGCGCTTAAGACGATCTTCGCTTCTATTGATGGAATACCGGTACTTGTGTTCGACGAAGTCGATACCGGCGTCAGCGGCCGCGCAGCGCAGTCCATTGCCGAGAAAATGGCCCGGCTGTCCAGCCAGTGCCAAGTGTTCTCCATAACGCATTTGCCGCAGGTAGCCTGCATGGCGGAACATCATTACGAAATTAAAAAATCCATCATCGCTGAACGTACATCTACGCGAGTAATGGAATTGAATCAAATGAGTCGAATCGAAGAATTAGCCCGCATGCTGGGCGGTGTGGAAGTAACGGAAAAAACCCGCCATCATGCACAAGAAATGCTTGACTTGGCTTATAAACAGAAGGGGGCATAATGGAACCCATTCAGGGAATGTTTTTGGCGACATAAAACAATAAGGGCAGGGATACCTTAAAGGTACGCAAATGGCGAACCACCTTTCTCGTCAAGCGATTCAGCAGCAGGGAGCGTGAAGTCATTGAATGCCTATCAGCGGAAGCGGTGGCTAGGTCTACTCCTCGTCATTATCGTCTGCATGCTCGGTTTATCTTCTCCAATCCAGCATTTCGCCGCATTTCCGAATGAAGTTCGTTTGTTCTCCGGTCAGTTGAAGCAATTAGATTATGGCATGCCGGTCCATGCGCAGGTTACATCCGATTCGGAGCTCTTGCGTATTAATGGATCAAACGATCGATCTACTTCCATTAACCTGAACAAGCCGCTGACGATCCAATCTTCGCATAGCGGCGAGACGACATTGAAATTGAAATTATTCGGCAAAATTCCATTCAAGACGGTGAAAGTGAATGTCGTGCCTGATTTACGGGTCATTCCAGGTGGACAAACCATCGGAGTCAAAGTGAAATCCGCCGGTATCATGGTCGTAGGACATCATCAAGTCGTTAATGGCAAAGGAACCAAGGTTTCTCCAGGCGAGACGGCCAAATTGCAATTAGGCGATTTGATTGTCCGCATCAATGGCAATTATGTCAATGAGGTTTATAAAGTGGCTAAACTTGCTGAGGAAGCGGGTACCGCAAATCGTTCGCTTCAATTGACAGTGAAACGCGGTACGCGGATGTTTGAAACGAAGCTGACGCCTGTGTTCGATGCTGAAGACCGCGCTTGGCGGCTTGGCTTGTATATTCGCGATTCCGCGGCAGGTGTAGGAACACTGACCTTCTATGCACCGGATCAAGGGGTATATGGCGCACTTGGACATGTCATTACAGACATGGACACGCAAACGCCTATAGAAGTCGGAGAAGGACAAATTCTTCAATCGAATGTGACTTCCATCAATAAGAGTCAAACCGGCGAACCTGGCGAGAAGCGCGCCCATTTCATTAAAGAGAGTAAAGTTCTGGGTAATATTGAACGCAACACACCGTTCGGTATTTTCGGGAAAATGAAAGAGCTTCCTGCGCACAGCTACAATCAGCAAACCATTCCGGTTGCTTTTGCCGAGGAAGTGAAGGAAGGTCCGGCACAGCTGCTTACAGTCGTTAATGGCCAGAAGGTTGAACGATTCAATGTTGAGATCGTTCATGTAACGAAACAGCAGTCTCCCGCAACCAAAGGCATGGTCATCAAAATTACGGATCGGCGGCTATTGGAGCAGACAGGCGGTATCGTTCAAGGCATGTCCGGCAGTCCGATTATTCAAGACGGTAAACTAATCGGTGCTGTGACCCATGTATTCGTGAATGACCCAACATCCGGATACGGCTGCTTCATCGAATGGATGCTGCAGGATGCAGGCGTACTTTTAAAACAAGCAAGTTTAAATCTTAAGGCGGCTTAAGCCCCTTAAGATTTTTATTTTTTAAGGTAAATTAAGGTTTCAACAACGACTTCATTTGTTTATGTAGAAATGTTGATGAATTTCGAATAATTTTGTCGAAAGTCAACGAATCAAGTGTTATCCTGTAATAAATTATTCATTATAAATCACATTGTTTTAAAAATAAAGAAAAATATTATTCGACAGAAGGAATTTTAGCGTACCTGTCGAAAATGTTTTACAAGCAGGTTAAAACGTAAAGTTGCTGCGTCACAACCATTATAGACGGTAATTCGTCTAAGGAGGATACTACCTTGCAAAGAATTGAAGTATTGTTGGCTGATGACAACCGTGAATTTACGACACTGCTTTCGGAGTACATTTCGGAACAAAACGATATGGTTGTAACCGGAGTCGCTTATAATGGTGAAGAAGTACTGCGGCTGCTGGAAGAAACCCGTCCAGATGTATTGATCCTTGATATTATTATGCCTCATCTTGATGGACTCGGCGTTCTGGAACGCTTGCGTGAAATGAATTTACCATCGATGCCCAAAATCATTATGTTGACTGCGTTCGGTCAGGAGAATATTACGCAGAAGGCTGTACAACTCGGTGCTTCATACTACATATTAAAGCCATTCGATATGGAAATTCTCGCTAATCGCATTCGCCAGCTTGTTGGGAATCCAACGGTCATTTCATCTTCGTATTCGAGCGGATCTTCCTCTGCGATTTCGAATTCGAAGTCGAATGTCGTGCCGATTGCAAAAGGTAAAAATTTGGATGCGAACATTACGAGCATTATTCACGAAATCGGCGTACCTGCGCATATCAAGGGGTACCAGTATTTACGCGAAGCGATTACGATGGTTTATAACAATATTGAGATTTTGGGTGCAATTACGAAGACGCTTTATCCGGCGATTGCAGAGAAGTTCAAAACGACGCCATCCCGCGTTGAACGCGCGATCCGCCATGCGATCGAAGTCGCTTGGACGCGCGGCAACATCGACAGCATCAGCCATTTATTCGGCTATACGATCAACATTAGCAAATCGAAACCGACGAACTCCGAGTTCATCGCGATGGTTGCCGACAAGCTTCGTATCGAACATAAAGTGAGCTGAAATTGATCCAAGCATGGAATATTCATGCAACGTTCTCACGATGATATTAAACGTGAAAACGGTTCATTAATCAAAATAATTGAAGGCCTTCCTTATCTCGGAAGGCCTTTTTCATGCCTGTAATTTTAGTGGCGTATGGAGGAAGGGGCAAACGATGATCGATATTCATATTGAGAAAGCTTTGAAACAACTTATGCAAGCGTTGCAATTAGGCAATATAATTGGCACTCCCGCAGCTGTCTCCGGGGGACTTATGCATAAAATGTACGCGGTAGAGACGACGCAAGGGAAATATGCCGTTAAAGCATTGAATCCTCAAATCATGCTGCGGCCAGAGGCGCTTCACAATTTCATACGTGCAGAACGAATTGCCCAGCTTGCTGCGGCTGACGTGCCAGCACTGCCTGCGAAAGTAATAAACGGCGAGTTTCTGCATCGTACCGGCGATCGCTGCTACTTGGTATTCGATTGGATCGACGGCGTTCGGTTACAACCCGGTGAGGTCGAGATCGAGCATTGCATCAGCATCGGCGGTATATTGGCAGCGATACATCGGACGGATTTCTCCGAACTTGCCATTCCTCAGCATAAGGGTGGGCAGGCCTCGCCGACGGATTGGAATACCTATTTGAGGCAAGGACAGAAGGTGCATGCCGAGTGGGCTGGCCGAATGCTTGGCATCATTGATGAACTATATAGTTGGGAAGACAAGGCTACACAATCCGCTCGACGGTCGGCAGACGATCAAGCGGTATTGAGCCATGGCGACCTGGATCCGAAGAATGTCATGTGGCGCCACAATAGTCCCGTTGTTATCGATTGGGAGGCAGCGGGTTATGTTCAACCGATGCTGGATTTAACGGAAACGGCGATTTATTGGTCCGAGGATGAAGAGGGAGACGTGGATCAGCCACGATTCTCGGCGCTCTTAAAGGGCTATCGTAATCGTGGCGGAGTCATGCATGCCGATTGGAGAAGCGTGCTCGAACAAGGGTTTTTAGGCAAATTGGGCTGGTTGGCGTATAACTTGAGACGATCGCTGGGGCTGGAATGTGCCGATGAAGACGAGCAGCGGCTCGGAACGGAGCAGGCCGTACTAACGATTCAAGTCCTTCGGCGTTATGCGGAACGGCTGCCTGAATATGAGAAGTGGCTCATGCAAGAGATGTAGCAGAGGAGGTGCAGAGATGGCGATCGGCGGCATTATTTTCGATATGGATAATACGATTTTGAGATCGAATATCGATTTTGCGGCGATGAAACAGGAGGTGTTCGACTATCTGCTTCGAATCGGGGCAGTCAATCTCGAAATTCCGCTTCATGAGCATACTTCGTCTTCGATGATCGCGCTCGCGCAGCGCTCTGAATTGTGGACGGAACGCATGAAGCAGGAGCTCGAAGCCATTTTAACGAAACATGAGGTCGCAGGCATGATGGGGGCCGAGTTGGAGCCTGGCGTCATTGCGTTATTGGATCAGCTTGCAGGCAAACAAAAATTGGTTATTCTGACCAACAATGCGTATCCGGCCGCGAAGCTGGCATTGGAAACGAATCGCATCGATACGTATTTCGACCGTATCGTGGCCAGAGAACAGATGGCATTCATGAAACCTGCTCCGGACGGGGTGCTCGCTATTCTGGAGCTATATCCGCATATCGGTCCGCAGCATTGGTTGTCGGTCGGCGATTCTTGGATCGATGGCAAGGCTGCTCAAGATGCGCGCGTTGCCTTTATTGCTTATCGCGGAGACGTCGGAAGGATGCACAGCCAAGGCGTTATTCCAGCGGGTCATATCGCAGTCATGGGCGAGCTGCTATCTTTTATCGACGGGTCTGCGTAAATCGCAGTGGATCAATTCATTTGGTAATCATCAGCAAATGCCCCGAAGCTCTTGTTGATCCTACGCGTAGATGCTAATGTAGAAACAGAGAAACCGATTCATTTCGATTGGAATGAAACGCCACTTCCGCGCCTATGGGCTCCGGATGTGGCGTTTCATGTTGTTTATCGCATATTGGAGGCTGGATTTATGACAACGATGGCGCACGCTTCTGCTCCTTCTAAGAAACAATTGATTATTTTGCTTTCCGTTACACTCATCGCGGGCTTCAACCAGGGACTGCTGCTGCCGCTGCTCGCCATTTTGCTGGATCAGCGAGGCATATCCTCGGATTTGAACGGCTTAAATTCGATGGCGCTCTATATCGGCACGTTCAGCATGATGTTCTTTATCGAGAAGCCTGTCCGCAAATTCGGCTATAAAACGGGTATTCTCTCGGGAATCGCCCTCGCAGGTATCGCGACGCTGATCTTCCCGATGTGTTCCTATCTGTGGGTATGGTTTATTCTGCGAATTGCTGTCGGAGTCGGCGATAGCGCGCTTCATTATTGCACGCAGCTGTGGATCGTAAGCAGCAGCCCGCAGAACAAGCGCGGTCGTTATATTTCGCTGTATGGCATGGCGTACGGCATCGGTTTCAGTCTCGGTCCAACCGGCATCAATTTGACGGCCATCGGCAGCTGGTTCCCGTTCGTCATGAACACGCTGCTGTTCTTGATCGTGGCCTTATTCGTGTCGACCCTGAAACCGGAATATCCGGAAGCCGCGCAGCCTGCAGCGGCGAATGGCAACCGGTTCTCCTTTACGTACCGCGTCGCATGGTTTGCATTGCTTCCGGCGATCTTGTACGGTTTGTTGGAATCGACGATGAACAGCAATTTCCCGCTTTACGGTCTGCGCATTGATCTGAGCAAAGAAGCGATCTCGATGCTGCTTCCGGCGCTTGGCATCGGCAGCTTGCTCGTCATGTTCCCGCTGGGCAGCCTGAGCGACCGGATTGGCCGCAAAGGCGTGCTCATGTTCTGTGCCTGCACGGCAGGCGCGCTATTCTTTGCGGTGCCGCTTGCCGGCAATAACATCGTGTGGTTGTTCGTACTGCTTGCGCTCATCGGCGGGCTGGTCGGTTCGTTCTTCTCGCTCGGCTTGGCCTATGCCGCCGATTTGCTGCCGAAGAACGTGCTGCCTTCGGCGAACGTCATCGCTTCGATACACTTCAGCATCGGCAGTCTGCTTGGCCCTAGCTTAGGCGGCTACGGGATGCGTCATATCTCCGTCAACAGCCTTTTCATTATGCTGGGCGGCGCGTTTATCCTCTTCACCGTCACGGGCCTGTTTTTCCGGAAAACGAAAGGAAACGTATCAGCGGAATCGAAATTATTCGTATAATGAGTAGGAGATGCGTATCCTTTTGACAGGTTCGTTCGTTTACGCTGTGAAAGCAAACGAAACGGATGAGGAGGTGCTAAGACGATGACGAAGCAACTGCCAGGCGCTGTTGAAGAAATGCGGTTCGTGCTGTACCGGTACTGTTTGTCGTTGACCCGTTCGACGTGGGACGCGGAGGATCTCGTGCAGGAAACCTGCCTGAGGGCGCTGCCGGTCATGAACGGAGCGATGACGCATCCGAATCCGACGGCGTATTTGCTGCGGACGGCCAGAAACATCGCGGTCGATCAATCCAGGCGGAAGCTGCGTGCCGGCCGGATCTTGGAGGCGATGAAGCGCAACGAGGCGGCGTTAAACCGTCTCTACGACAATTCCCCGGAGCTGGACTACATGCTGGGCCTGCTCATCCAACATTTATCGCCGCTGCAGCGGACGGTCTTTCTATTGAAAGAACTGTTCGGGTATAAGAACGCGGAAATGGCCGCAAAGCTGGCGACGTCGGAAGGCGCGGTCAAAGCGGCGCTTCACCGGGCGCGGGCTGCGGTCGACAAGCTGAACTTGCGCAGCGGCATTCGCCAGCCGGAAGCGGAACGAGGCGGACAGCAGCTGGACGACAGCGGTCTGCTCCAAGCCTATGTCAACGCAGTAAGGGCAAGCGACCCGCAAGCATTGATCATGCTCGCGAATGCAGAGGTTGGTCTTATCGATACCGTGCAAGCGGTCGGTCATTTGAACCAGAACGGTCAATGGCTCGCCTCGGCGGGCGCTGCCGGCTCCTCATCCGTCAGCATGCTGTTTGCTGCTTAACGCGAACGAGGAGGGAATAGGCAATGAGCTTGATGCCATATGTCATTGAATCGACGAACCGGGGAGAGCGCAGCTACGATATTTATTCCCGGCTGCTCAAGGATCGGATCGTCATGGTCAGCGGAGAAATCGAGGATCAGATGGCCAACGCGATCGTGGCGCAGCTGCTGTTTCTGGCCGCCGACGATCCGGAGAAAGACATTCAGCTGTACATTAACAGCCCGGGAGGCTCCGTAACGGCGGGCTTCTCCATCTATGACACGATGCAGTTCATCAAACCCGACGTGTCGACGATCTGCACCGGATTTGCCGCGAGCTTCGGCGCCATTCTGCTGGCGGGCGGCGCCAAAGGCAAACGATTCGTGCTCCCGAACAGCGAGGTCATGATTCATCAGCCTTTGGGCGGCGCGCGGGGCCAGGCGAGCGATATTCAAATCCACGCCACCTGGATTCTGAAGACGCGGGAGAAAATCAACGCCTTGCTGGCGCAGCATACAGGCCAGACGGTGGAACAAATCGAACGGGACTCCGACCGCGACCGGTTCATGAGCGCGTCCGATGCCGTGGCATACGGAATCGTCGATAAAGTCATAGCGGCGGCCGGTAAATAGATCTAGCAGCATGCATGCTTAAATGAACAAAAGGGCAGGCTCGCCGTCATGGCGAACCTGCCCTTTTGCCTTCTATCCGTGCTGCGCGGCGTCCTGTTATAGTTCCGGACGCGGCGGCCGAGGCCGCTTCTTGCGGAACTTAGGTGCCACGTAATTGCGCTTGCGGTCGCGGAAGAACGTCCAGCCGCCGATAAAACCGACGCCGACCAGAAACAGCGCGAGTCCGGCAATGAAACGCCACCACTCGAAAGGATGCGTGGAAGCATCGTCCCCGAAGGAAGCGAAAAAATGAAAAATTGCGTCTTTCATGAGCAGAAATCCATAAGTGGCGCCAAGTCCGGGAATAACGAGCAGCAGAACCGCAATGAATCGAATAAGTACCTGCTTCATACTTGAATGAGCCTCCTGTAGCCTGGTGAAGAAAACGCTTGTACGGTACTCATCATACCTTTTCTGAGCGAACCTGTCCATTTGGAAACAGCTAAGTTTTCCCTCGCCATGAAAAAAAGGTACAATGGGGAAGACTAGCTTTTTGAGATGGAGAGGAGATCGGCCATGACGATTCAATGCGATATTGCCATCATTGGCGGAGGCATCGCAGGATATACGGCGGCAATCCGAGCGGCGCAAGCCGGGAAGAAGGTCGTACTGGTAGAACGGGAGAAACTCGGCGGTACGTGTTTACATAAAGGCTGCATCCCAAGCAAGTCGCTGCTTCGCAGCGCGGAAGTCTATGCCACGGTTCGAAAAGCGGAAGCGTTCGGCGTCCAAGTGGACGGAACGGTATCGCTGGACTTTGCCAAGGTGCAGCAGCGCAAGGAAAGCACGGTCGGAAATTTATACAAAGGCCTGCAATACTTAATGCGCAAACATAACATAACGGTCCTGGAAGGAAGCGGGAACGTCATCGGACCGTCGATTTTCTCGCCGAAGAGCGGAAGCGTCGCGGTCGTGTTTCCGAACGAGGACATGGAGACAGTCGTGCCGGCGCATCTCATTATCGCGACCGGATCGCGGCCGCGCGCGCTGAAAGGGCTCGAACCGGCGGCCGGGCAAATCATGTCCAGCGACGAAGCGCTCGAGATGGACAAGCTGCCCAAATCGATGCTCATCGTCGGAGGCGGCGTCATCGGCGTCGAATGGGCGTCCATGCTGATCGACTTCGGCATCGAGGTGACGCTTGCTGAATCGGCGTCGCGGCTCTTGCCGGGCGAAGACCCCGATGCATCCGCCGAATTGACCAAGCAGCTGCGCCGCAGAGGGGTCCGGATATTAACCGGCATCCAATTGAAGCCCGATACGTATACCTTTAATGATGGGCAAGCTTCCATCACGGCGGACACGGCCGACGGACCGGTCATTCTGAACGCGGAGCGGCTGCTCGTGTCGGTAGGAAGACAGGGCAACGTGGAAGGGATCGGACTTGAAAATACGGATGTGAGGATTGAGAAGGGCGCGATCAAAGTCAATGCGTTCTTCCAAACGAACGAACCGCATATTTATGCGGTCGGCGACGTGAACGGGGGCATGCAGCTGGCGCATGCCGCGGCGCATGAAGCGCTCGTGGCGGTAGACCATATCCTTGGCGGCACGGAACAGGCACCCGACCATTCCCGCATCCCGCGGGCGATCTATTCCAAGCCGGAGATCGCCTCGATCGGCATGACGGAGGACGAAGCGGTCAAGAAGGGACATGCCGTCAAAGTAGGCAAAGTTCCGTTCCAAGCGATCGGGAAAGCGCAAGTGCTCGGAGAGACGGATGGTTTCGCCAAAGTCATCGCGGACAGGAATACGAACGACGTGCTAGGCGTTCATATCGTCGGTCCGCATGCGACGGACTTATTGTCCGAAGCGTCGCTGGCGATGCTGCTGAACGCCGCGCCGTGGGAAGTATCGCAGGTTATCCACCCGCATCCGACGCTGTCGGAAGTGCTGGGCGAAGCGATGCTGGCCGTTGACGGCAAGTCGATGGCGTTCTAGTTGACGGCGAATGCTGGCTGGGCGAATGCGGCGGAGTGAATGCTGTGTTCCCTGACCTGCGTCAGGGAACACAAATTAATCACCCTTACCTGCGCATTTCCTTTTCCATTGAAGTCGGTTATAATGGGTATAGGCAAGTCTTAGTACCTGGTTATAATAGTAGCTAAAAGGAGGGCAATCCTCATGTCACAATCCGATTCCGCCGTAGAGCAAACGAAGCATGCGGCTCTTGGACTCACGGATGAGCAAGTGCTTGAAATGTATAAGATCATGGTTACTGCAAGGAGATACGACGAACGCTGTTTGCTGCTCCAACGTGCAGGTAAAATTAAATTTCATGTCTCCGGCATCGGCCAGGAGGCTGCCCAAGTCGGCGCGGCTTTCGCGCTCGATCGCGAGCAAGATTACTATTTGCCCTACTACCGGGACTACGCGCTCGTCTTGTCTGTCGGGATGACGCTTCGCGAGCTGATGCTCTGCCTCTTCTCGAAAGTGGACGACCCGAACAGCGGCGGCCGCCAAATGCCGGGTCACTTCGGCTCCAAGCGGCTTCGTATCGTAACAGGCTCGAGTCCCGTCACGACGCAGGTTCCGCACGCCGTCGGCTTCGCGCTGGCTGCGAAGATGAAGAAGAAAGACTTCGTCACGTTCGTTACGTTCGGCGACGGTTCCAGCAACCAAGGCGACTTCCACGAGGGAGCGAATATGGCAGGCGTACATAAGCTGCCGGTTATTTTCATGTGCGAGAACAATCAATACGCGATCTCCGTACCGCTGCATAAGCAGGTCGGAGGCCGGATTGCCGACCGGGCAATCGGGTATGGATTTCCGGGCGTTTCCGTGGACGGCAACGATGTTCTGGAAGTGTACCGCGTGATGAAGGAAGCGCGTGCGCGCGCAGCCAAGGGCGAGGGTCCGACTTTGATCGAAACCGTGATGTACCGGCTGTCGCCTCACTCCACGTCCGACGAAGATTTGGCTTACCGGACGAAGGAAGAAGTCGATGCGAACCGGGACAAAGACGGCATTCCGAAATTCAAGCAGTATTTGATCGACTGCGGGATTTGGAACGAGGAACTGGACGCTGAAATGATGAAGGATATCAAGGCAGCCCTGGACGACGCGACGAGCTTCGGCGAGAAAGCGCCGTTCCCGGAACCGGAAGATATTCTGTATCACGTATACGCCGGCGACGACGAAGGCAGAGGGGGACACTAATATGCCGAAAATGGACTATATTGATGCGATCCGCCTAGCCATGAAGGAAGAAATGGAACGCGACGAGGACGTCTTCGTGCTCGGCGAGGATGTCGGTTTCAAAGGCGGCGTCTTCACGACGACGAAAGGCTTGCTGGATCAGTTCGGCGAAGCGCGCGTAATGGATACGCCGCTGGCGGAGTCCGCGATCGTCGGCGCGGCTATCGGCGCGGCCATGTACGGCATGAAGCCGATTGCAGAGATGCAGTATTCGGATTTCATGTTTCCGGCAACGAACCAAATCATAAGCGAAGCGGCGAAAATCCGTTACCGCTCCAATAACGATTGGAACTGTCCGCTCGTGATCCGCGCGCCGATCGGCGGCGGCATCTTCGGCGGCTTGTATCATTCGCAATGTCCGGAATCGGTGTTCTTCGGAACGCCGGGACTGAAGATCGTCGCTCCGTATACGCCGCACGACGCGAAGGGCCTCCTGAAGGCGGCCGTGCGCGATCCGGATCCGGTCATTTACTTCGAAAACAAGAAATGCTACAAGCTCGTGAACGGCGAGGTGCCGGAGGGCGATTATATCGTTCCGATCGGCAAAGCGAACGTTCTGCGGGAAGGCGACGATATTACGGTCATCAGCTACAGCTTGCCGCTCCATTTCATCATGGAGGCTGCCGCCGAGCTTGAAGCGGAAGGCATCACGGCTCATGTCCTTGATCTGCGTTCGCTGCAGCCGCTCGATAAAGAAGGCGTGCTGGAAGCCGCTCGCCGTACCGGCAAAGTGCTGATCGTGCACGAGGATAACAAATTCGGCGGCATCGGCGCCGAAGTATCCGCGATTATCGCAGAAGAAATGCTGTACGAGCTCGACGCGCCGATCATGCGGTTGTGCGGTCCTGACGTACCCGCGATGCCGATCAACCCGCCGGGCGAGAAGTTCTTCATGCTGAACAAGGACAAAGTGAAAGAAGCTATGAAACGTTTGGCGGTTTACTAAACGCGCCCGCGCTTCGCTAGCAGCATACAGCTTGGATTATGCTTTCGAAGCGAGTTTTGCTAAGCTTGCCGGAGCTTCCGGCTGCGCAATGTACTCGCAAAACTTTTAGGAGTGGTCGGAATGAAAAAAATGACGGAAATCGTCATGCCGCAGCTCGCTGAATCACTTGTTTCCGCGACAATTGATAAATGGCTGAAGCAGCCCGGCGATGTCATCGACATGTATGAGCCGATCTGTGAAATCTTGACGGATAAAGTAAACGCGGAGCTGCCTTCGACGATTCAAGGCACGCTGAGCAAAATTTTGGTCGGCGCCGGCGAGACGGTTCCGGTCGGAACGCCGGTCTGCCTCATTGAAGTCGACGAAGAAGGCGAAGATACCGTGGCGCCCGCACCTGCGGCAAGCAGCGGATCATCCGCTGGATTCGCCGCGGCGGCGCCGACGAACGTGAGCAGCAGCGATCGTGCTGCCGTTCGCGCGCAAGGCGGCAGCCCGCAGGAGTCCGGCGACGACAGCATGCGCCATCGCTTCTCTCCGGCCGTTCAACAGCTTGCCGTTCAGCATAACGTCAATCTGACGTACGTGGAAGGAACGGGGCTCGGCGGCCGGATCACGCGCAAGGACGTGCTGGCCTACGTGGAATCAAGCAGCCGCAGCGCCAAGCCGGCAGCGGCTGGCGGTACTTCAGGCGGGGCGTATACAGCCGCTACGAGCATGCCGAACTTGAATTCCAAAGAGCCTGTTCGCTCCACCGGACTGCATTTGTCGGAATCGCCGCGCATTCCGAAGGTCGAGGTCGAAGGCCAGCAGCTGCCAGGCCGCAGCAGCGAATATTTCATCGACGTAACGCCGGTACGCAACGCCATCGCGCGGAACATGCGCCAGAGCGTGACGGAAATTCCGCATGCATGGACGATGATGGAAGTCGACGTGACGAACCTCGTCACGCTGCGCAACAAGCTGAAGGAAGATTTCATGAAGCGCGAAGGGATCAACCTGACGTACATGGCGTTCTTCGTGAAAGCCGTCGTCAATGCGATCAAGGACTTCCCGATCATGAACTCGGTCTGGGCAGTCGACAAGATCATCGTCAAGCGCGATATTCATATCGGCCTGGCCGTCGGCACGGAAGACGCGGTGAAAGTACCGGTCATCAAGAACGCGGATCAGAAGAACATCGCCGGCCTTGCCCGCGAAATCGAGGATCTCGCCCGCAAGACGCGCGAGGGCAAGCTGACGCTGGCGGACATGGAAGGCGGTACGTTCACGGTCAACAATACGGGCTCGTTCGGTTCCATATTGTCTTATCCCATCATCAATTACCCGCAGGCGGCGATCGTCACCTTCGAATCGATCGTGAAACGCCCTGTGGTCATCAACGATATGATCGCGGTACGCAGCATGGCGAACCTCTGTTTGTCGCTGGACCATCGGATCCTGGACGGCGTGATCTGCGGGCGGTTCCTGCAGCGCGTCAAAGAAAATTTGGAAGGCTTCACGCTCGACACGAAGCTGTATTGAAACGAGGCGAACAAGCGGTGACAACGAACGTGAAGACGATCGATGTACGGTATACGCCCATGATGGGTTATGCCGAAGCTTGGGATCTGCAGAAAGCCTGCGTCAAAGAGATCGATAAGGAGGAGCGGCGAGAGTCGCTGCTCCTTCTTCAGCATCCGCCGACCTATACGGTCGGTTCGCAGAAGCATCCCGAGCATTTGCTTTATTCGGAAGAAGAGCTGGCGGAGCGCGGCATCGGCCTGTTCCAGATCGACCGCGGCGGCGATATTACGTATCATGGCCCAGGACAGCTTGTCGGCTATCCGCTGCTCTATTTGGACGGCGAGAACCTGGATTTGCACCGGTATTTACGGGATTTGGAGCAGGTCATTATCGATTGGCTGGCCGGTTACGGCATCGAAGGCGGACGCAAACCCGAATATACGGGCGTGTGGATCGGCAATGAGAAAATCGCGGCGATTGGCGTGAAATTCAATAAAGCGAGGACGCGGCGGGGCTTCATCACGAGTCATGGCTTCGCGCTGAACATCAAAGCCGGCATCGCGCAGGATGGATTCCGGGGCATTATTCCGTGCGGCATTCAAGAATACGCGGTGACGTCTTTTGCGGATGTGACCGGCATACAACTAACGGTAGAACAAGCCGCGGCCGAGCTGCTGCCTTTCTTCTGCAAGCAATTCGGCCGCGAGATCGCGCTGCTCGAAGGTCTGTAATGCTATTCAAACATCCAGCCGATCCCGATAAGCAGCGTGGAAAGCAGCATGGCGGCGATCAGTACCCAAATAAAAGCTTTCATCAATGAATTGCGACGCATGGCATGAAGCTCCTTTCGTACAAGATAAGCAGAGGCTAGAAGTCTATTGTAAACGATATTGAAGGATGGAGGAAAGCCGATGATCGACCGGAACCGATTGATAGAGGAATTCATGGAGCTTGTTCGCATCGACAGCGAGACGAAGAACGAGCGGAACATTTGCGACGTATTGACGAAGAAATTCACCGACCTCGGACTGTCTGTGGAAGAGGACGGAGCCGCGGCCGTTACGGGCCATGGCGCAGGCAATCTGATCGTGAAGCTGGAAGCGAGCGGGGCCGAACAAGCGCCGACGATCTTCTTCACCTCCCATATGGACACCGTTACGCCGGGCAAAGGCATTCAGCCGCGCTTGGACGACGACGGATATATTCGCAGCGACGGCACGACGATTCTTGGCAGCGACGATAAAGCAGGCCTGGCGGCCATGTTCGAAGCGATCCGCGTGCTTAAGGAAAACAAGCTCCCTCACGGAGCCGTGCAATTCATTATTACGGTCGGCGAAGAAAGCGGCCTCGTCGGCGCTCAGGCGCTGGACCGGTCGAAGCTGGAAGCGGAATACGGCTATGCACTCGATTCCAACGGCGAGATCGGCGCGATCGCGGTAGCGGCGCCGGCGCAGGCGAAGGTCACGATCAAGATTTACGGCAAGTCGGCGCATGCCGGCGTTAATCCGGAAGACGGCATCAGCGCGATCCAAGTGGCGAGCAAGGCCGTATCGAGAATGCCGCTTGGGCGCGTCGACCACGAGACGACAGCCAATATCGGACGATTCGAGGGCGGCGGCGCAACGAACATCGTCTGCGATTACGTCAAGCTCGACTCGGAAGCGAGAAGCATCGTGAACGAGAAGCTGGAGAAGCAGGTAGAGGCGATGCGCCAAGCAGTGGAATCCGTTGCGAAGGAATACGGTGCGAAAGCGGAGTTCGACAACAGGCTGGCCTATCCCGCGTTCATGCACGGCGACGAGGAGCCGGTCGTGGAGCTGGCGAAGGAAGCGATCCGGAACATTGGCGCAACGCCGCGCACGTTCCATTCCGGCGGCGGCAGCGACGCGAATATTTTCAACGGCTTCGGCGTGCCGACCGTGAATCTCGCCATCGGCTACGAACATATCCACACGACGAACGAGCAGATCAAAGCTGCGGATTTGGTCAAGGTGGCGGAGCTGGTCGTGGCGATCGTTTCGTTGTCTGCACAGCGACAGGCGTAAGCCGATTATTATCATCAGAAAGGGGCAACCTTCGAAGCTGTAGAGATTTTCTACGCTCGAGCTGCCCCTATTTTTGAACCTATATGGCGAACTGCATTGGTCCCTATTTGGCACTGATATCATTGGAGTATCATTGGAGCCGACTCCGGCAATGTCGTTTCGTTAGCGCGAACGGGAGTTTTTCAGAAATTCGCCCAACGTCGGCGCAGGCAGGGCGAGGGCGGTTTTCGAGCCGGTTTTGCTTAGCAGCTTCAACTGATGACGGATTTCCCAAGCCTTGCCCACAAGCGTCAATCGGCTGTTCACGATATATTGTTTCATCGTCGCGCACCCCTTAATAGCTGTTTTGATAGAAGATATGCCGCAAGCGGACAAGTTATGCAATGATCCATATCATCCGATCGATACCGATACCAAGGGAGAGATTCGCATATGCTGGAAAAAACCGAACAGTACCAAGAAGTAACCGTCAAGACGGAATCGATTTTTCAAGGGAAAATCATTTCGCTGCAAGTGGATACGATTCAGCTGCCTAACGGAGGCACGGCGACGCGAGAAATCGTCCGTCATCCCGGAGCGGCTGCGGTGCTGGCGCTGATCGAAGGCAAGATGCTCGTGGTGGAGCAATATCGGAAGCCCATGGAGAAATTCCAAATCGAAATTCCGGCAGGGAAATTGGATGCCGGCGAAGATCCCATGGTCGCCGCGGCGCGCGAGCTGGAGGAGGAGACGGGCTACCGTGCGGGCAAGCTTCGTCCGCTGAGCGCTTTCTACACGTCGCCGGGATTCGCTGACGAGAAGCTATACCTTTACATCGCAGAGGATCTGACGAAGGGGGAAAGCGCGCCGGACGAAGACGAGTTTCTGGCCGTGGAAGCCATTACGTTCGAGCAGGCACAGCAGTATATCAAGGAAGAGCGCATCAGCGACGCCAAAACCGTGCTGGCGGTGTATGCTTGGCATATCTACCGCCTCACGGGGGAGATTTAAACGATGACACGCCAAGCGGCTTCGCTGAAGCGGGTTTTCGCGGACCTGCACCTTCATATTGGACGCACAGAGCGCGGGGAGCCCGTCAAGATTAGCGGTAGCCGCGACCTGACGTTCCGGAACATCGCCCACGAAGCCGCGGTGCGCAAAGGCATCAGCCTGCTCGGCGTTATCGACTGCCACTCTCCCGGCGTGCAGCGGGATATCGAAGAGCTGCTGCTGACCGGCGAAATGACCGAAGCCGAAGGCGGGGGCATCCGGTACCGGGATACCGTCATCCTGCTCGGCGCGGAGATCGAGGTGCGGGACGCCGGTTTCGGGATCGCCCATCATCTGGCGTATATGCCGGATTTCGCGGCGATGCGGGATTTCACGTCATGGCTCTCGAAACATATGCGCAACGTGCAGCTGAGCTCGCAACGTTTGTATGTGCCGGCTCGCGAGCTGCAAGAGGAAGTCAAGGGCAGGGGCGGCTTGTTCGTGCCTGCCCATATTTTCACGCCGCATAAGAGCTTGTTCGGCAGCTGTTCCGACAAGCTGGAGGATACGCTGGATCCAGGCATCGTGGATGCCGTAGAGCTGGGGCTCAGCTCCGACAGCCGGATGGCAGGATTCATTCACGGCTTGGACAGCTTTCCGTTCGTGACGAATTCGGACGCGCATTCGCTTGCGAAGATCGGACGGGAATATAACGAGCTGCGCCTTGCCGAACCGTCCTTCCGGGAGCTTGCGCTCGCGCTGCGGGGCGATGAAGGGCGTGGAATCGCGGCCAATTACGGGCTGAATCCCGTTCTTGGCAAATACCATCGGACCTACTGCCTGAATTGCGGTTCGCTGGCCGAAGAGCAGGACCATGAACGCTGCGCCCAGTGCGGCAGCCAGAAGCAAGTCAGGGGCGTTCTGGATCGCATTATGGAGCTCGCCGAACAGGCGGGACGCAAGTCGCCGTATATACCGGATACCCGGCCCCCGTACGTCTATCAAGTGCCGCTGGAATTCGTTCCCGGCATCGGACGGAAGACGCTGGACAAGCTGCTGGAACGATTCGGCACGGAAATGAACATCCTTCACGATGCCTCGGAAGCGGAGATCGCCGAGACGGCGGGCGAATCGGCGGCGGCGATGATCGTATCGGCCCGCATCGGCACGCTTGCGCTTGAAACCGGCGGAGGCGGCAAGTACGGCAAGGTCGCCAAACGTCCTTAAGGAAAGCGGCGTACGAGGAATAAACGTCATAGCGGAGGGAGCTTGGACATACACTGTACCAATTCTTATTGGAGGCGTATGCCATGCGAACTTCCGCGCTTCAATCGTCCGCGAAGGATCGATTGTCGCTATATGTGTTTGTGTTCGTGCTCTTCGTTGTCGGCGTCGTGTTCGGCGCGCTGATGGTCAATGCGCTTACGCTGGGCCAGCAGCAGGATTTGTCGGACGACGTGCAGCAGTTCATCGTGCATATTCAGAACGGAACGCTGCAGCAGGGAAGCGAGACGTTCGCCGACCGCGCCTGGTTTCAGGCCAAATGGCTGCTGATCGTCTGGGTGCTGGGGCTGACCGTCGTCGGATTGCCGTTCGTGCTGGCGCTCGACTTTCTGAAAGGCGTGCTCGTCGGCTTCGCGATCGGCATGCTTGTCCGGGAATACGCATGGAAAGGGCTGGTGTTCTCGCTGGCTTCCGTAGCGCCGGTCAACCTGATCGCCGTGCCGGCTTTCCTGATCGCGAGCGTATCCGCCGTCACCTTCGGCGTCCATGTCGTCAAGAGCAGGTTTCTCGGCCGTTTCGGCCCGCTGGGCCGGCCGCTGCTCTCGTTTACGGCTACGGCAGCTATCATGCTGGTTCTCTTGATTGCCGCCGCTTTAGTAGAGTCGTACTTGACGCCGATCCTGTTAAAGTGGGCTGTACCGCTGGTTAATGATGTCAACGGTCAATTGGAATCATTCTAAAATAATTGACTTTCCCCGATAGAAGCACCTATAATTAAAGCTGAAACTAACCGGTTCCGGCTCAAGTCAAGTTGCGAGGGGGAAAGCGATGGAATCCCGGATTGATAAGATCAAGCAGCAGCTGCAGTCGCAGGGGTACAAGCTTACTCCGCAGCGGGAAGCTACAGTTCGCGTGCTTTTGGAGAACGAAGCGGATCATCTGAGCGCTGAAGATGTGTTCATGCTCGTAAAGGACATAGCGCCTGAGATCGGGCTGGCCACCGTATATCGCACGCTGGAGCTGCTAAGTGAGCTACATGTCGTGGAGAAGTTGAATTTCGGTGACGGCGTTGCCCGTTACGATTTGCGAACGGACAATAATAAGCATCATCACCATCACCTCATCTGCGTGCAGTGCGGCACGATGAGTGAAATATTAGAAGATTGGCTTGGTCCGCTCGAAGAACGGCTGGAGCGGGAGTACGGCTTTACGGTCGTCGATCACCGGCTGGACTTCCAAGGCGTTTGCAAGAATTGCAGAGCGAAGAACAATCTGCCAAAACCGGAGCAAGAATAACTCCCTCAAGCAGGGTGCGCAGTCTATGGACTGGGCGCCGCTGTAAAGGGAGTTTTTTGTCGCCTTTTTCGGCGTTGAGGCGAGGCGCTGACGTTCCCGATTGTCACCGCGCGATGAAGCCATTCAGCAAAGCATACCGCAGCGTTTTAACTGCGGCCGTTCTTCCGGCTCTTGCGACCGGAGCGGCTGGCTGTGGCCGCGCCGCGGGCTTTGCGGCTAGTTCGGCTGGCTTCGGTTCCGTTGTCGCTTTCGGATAGGCCGGAAGCGGCAAACAGCTGCATCACGCCGTAGCCCTGGGAGCGCGTGCCGTACCCCGATATTTTCTTGGCCGTCGAGCGCAAGCGCTTCTTGATGCCGTAAGCCGTCAGATTGGGCTGGAGCGATTTCAGCAGCGCCACCCCGCCAGCGACATGCGGACAAGACATGCTGGTACCGGACATGATGGCATAACCGCCGCCCGGACGGGCCGATTTAATGAAGCTCCCCGGGGCGGTGACGTCGATGCCGTAGCCTCTGCTGCTGTAATCGGCGACTTTGCCGCCGCGCGTGGAGGCTGCTACCGCAATCGCATCCGTATATCGTGCGGGCTGGTCGATGCCCTGTTTATTCGACGGCCCGTCGTTGCCCGCGGAGGCGACGACGGTAATGCCGTTCTTGCGCGCCCGCTGGACGGCTTCCTTCAGCGCGGAGCTCGTTTCGCCGGCGAGGCCGAGGCTCATGTTGATGACTTTGATGTTCTTCTTGATGCACCATTCGATTCCTTTGATGAGATCGGATACATAGCCGGCGCCGTTCGCGTCCAGCGCCTTGACCGCATAGAGCTTCGCGTTCGGGGCAACCCCCGGAGACAAGCCGTTCTTGCCGAGGGAAGCGGCGATGCCCGCGACATGCGTGCCGTGTCCGTGGTCGTCTGCATACGAAGATCCGCCCATCGTATTGACGCCGCCGGATACGCGCAAGTCGGGATGCTTGCCGATGCCGGTGTCGATGATCCCGATGCTGGCGGCGCTACCGCGCGTCGATGGCCACACTTTATGAGCTTGCACCTGACTGATGTTCCAAGACGCCTGCACGTCGCCGGAGTCCGCTCGAACGCGAGCCCTTTTCGTCTGCGTCCGAAGATTTCGTTTCAAGTAAGGGGAGGAGGACGACTTGCGGGCTCCCGAAATGGACAGCTTTGAACCGCCGCCGCTGCCTTTTCCCATCCCGTTCCCGGAAACGATGCCGTGCGCATGCACTTTGAAGTCCGGCTCGACGTAACTCACGTCCGGATGCCGGGCCAGCTTTCGCAGCTTATCGCTGCGCCGGCCGTCGATATGGCAAACGATGACGCGTCCCTTTTGAATGCTCTTGAGTGGCTTGATCCCGTAATTCGCCAGCTGCCGCATGCATCTCGCATATTGATCCTGCCGCTTGAAGCTAATGAGCTTTCGTGACGTATGCGATGTCGATCGGGCTGTCGAGCAGCTAAGCAGCAGCTTCTCCACCTTTGGCAAGGCCGTTCCTCCTTTAACGATAGGCAAACTTGAATGATATGATCTTCGGAAATCGCCAACGTATAGCAAGCTGATCTGTATTCGGATTGACACGTACCTTGAAGCGAACGAAGCCGTTACACCAGTGTATGGAGGCATGCGTACAAGGGCTTGGGCAGGCGCCTGATAGGGTACATATTTTATGACAGCCGGGGAAAAGGTATCAGCGAGGACTGTCAACCCGTCCTCTGCGTGTATATGATGAAGCATGGAACTGGAGAGGGAGATGCATATGATCATTGGCGTGCCGAAGGAAATCAAAGCAAGCGAGTACCGCGTCGCGCTGACTCCTGCCGGAGCGGCGATGTTGAAGTCGGCCGGGCACGAGGTCGTCGTTCAAAGCGGCGCCGGAGAAGGAAGCAGTTTTACGGACGAGGCGTACGCGGCGGAGGGAGCGGCGATTCTGCCCGAAGCCGGCGACGTATGGGCGCGTGCCGAAATGATCATGAAGGTCAAAGAGCCGCTGCCCGAAGAATTCGGTTATTTTCGCGAGGGCTTGCTGTTGTTTACGTACTTGCATCTCGCGGCGGCGCCCGAATTAACGAAAGCGCTCGTCGATAAGCGGGTTTCCGGCGTGGCGTACGAAACGATCCAGATGCCGAATGGCAGCTTGCCGCTGCTGACGCCGATGAGCGAGGTGGCCGGACGGATGGCCGTCCAGGTCGGTTCGCAGTTTCTCGAGGCGTTCTACGGCGGCAGAGGCATTCTGCTTGGCGGCGTACCGGGCGTTCCTCCGGCGGAGGTCATTATTCTCGGCGGAGGCATCGTCGGTACGAATGCGGCGCGCATCGCGCTCGGCATGGGTGCCAGCGTCGTCATTCTCGAGCGCAGCGCCGATCGGATGCGTTATATCGACGAGGTGTTCGGCGGCCGAATCGGTACGCTCATGTCGAATGCTTACAATATTGCAAGCGCGGTTAAGAAAGCCGACCTGCTCATCGGCGCCGTGCTCATTCCCGGCGCCCGCGCCCCGCATCTCGTCACGGAAGAAATGGTCAAGACGATGAAGAAAGGCGCCGTTATCGTCGATGTCGCCGTCGACCAGGGCGGGACGATTGCGACGATCGACCGCGTTACGACGCACAAGGATCCGGTATACGAGAAACACGGCGTGCTTCACTATGCCGTCGCGAACATGCCGGGCGCCGTGCCTCGCACGTCCACGCTGGCGTTGACGAACGTAACGATGCCGTATGCGCTGGAGCTGGCGGGAAAAGGATTAGCCGGTGCGGTCGCGAACAACGAGCCGCTGCGCAAAGGCGTCAATACGTACAAAGGACGCGTTACGCATCCGCAAGTCGCCGAGGCGGTCAGCATGCCTTATGTCGAGCTGGGTCAGCTTCTCGAGAACGTATCGTACGAGGAGCTGGGCTAGCCGCTCCCGCTCAAGCGCGCCAGCCCTAGTGCGATTGCGCTTGCCCGAACCGATGCGGGCCGGCGCCTAGGCATGAATCGATTTCCCTTCTCATAAGGTGTTGTAAAGGACAACCTGGGCTTGCATCCTGAAGCGCCGGTCGTTGTTCGTACACGCGGAGAAAGGGGACGCTGTCGATGGTAGTCTCGGTGCGCAGATGGCTGCGTCGGTTTATTTTCGTGCTGCTGCTCAGCTTCTTCACCATTACGATGTACGGCGGGTGCAGGCTGCTCGCGGTGTGGATCGCTCCTGACGATCCTTATCGCGTGCCGCAGGGCCATGCGCTTAAAGTGTTTAAAGCGTCGGATCAGCAGCAGGGTGAGAACGGCAGCATCGCCGAGCGGCTGCGGCTGTTTTATTGGTACGGCGAATAGGGTATTTCACCGGAAGGAACTCGCTTAAACCGCTTAAGGCCGGCGCAGGCCGGTCCGCCTTGCTTAGCAGGAAAACAGCGGTTTGCCGTTGAAATAAGCTAGTGGCTGGCTGAAGCGACGGCCGGATCACCCTTGAGAGGACCGCATGGAATGAAGGAGCAAGTGCAAGCTTTTATTAATTCGCTGCAGCAGGGAAGCCGCAATCGTTCCCCGCTTACGCTGCAATCGTACGAACGGGATTTGTCGCAGCTGCTACGCTATTTGGATAGCGAGGGAATAGGCCGCGTTCAGGACATTCAGAAACATCATCTTTCTTTATACGTACTTCAATTGAAAGGCCTGGGCCGCTCGGCTGCGACCATCTCCAGGCAGCTGGTGTCTCTCCGCGCCTTTTTTCATTATCTGCTTGCGGCTGGACGCGTGACCGCCAATCCGACGCTCCATTTGGAGCCGCCGAAGCAGGACAAGCGCGTTCCGGACGCCCTAAGCCTCGAAGAGGTCGAGCGGCTGCTTGCCGCCCCGGATACGGCGACGATCGCGGGCATTCGCGATCAAGCGATGCTGGAGCTGCTGTACGCGACGGGCATGCGCGTCTCTGAACTTATTTCATTGGATCTTGAGCATGTCCAGCTGATGCTGGGCTTCATACGCTGCATGGACGCGAAAGCGAAAGAGCGGATTATCCCGCTGGGCGGCGCCGCGGCCGACGCGCTGACGTCGTATCTGGGAGACGTTCGGCCGCAGCTTGCGAAGAATGGCGGCGAAGCGTTGTTCCTGAACAGGCAGGGAGGCCGGATGACCCGTCAAGGCTTCTGGAAAATCATGAAGAAATACGCGTCGGAAGCGGGAATCGGCAGCGAGCTGACGCCGCACTCGCTGCGACATGCGTTCGCGTCGCATCTGCTGCAGAACGGGGCTGACCTTCATTCCGTCCAGGAAATGATGGGACATGCCGGTCTGCAGACGACGCAAAAGTATGTGCAGCAAGCGAAGACGCGCATTAAGGACGTCTATCAGCTCGCTCATCCGCGTGCCAAGCGGCTCTGAAGAAACACGACAAACACAACAACACAACAACATAACAACAAACAACAAGACAAGAAACGGAGTGAAAGCATACGATGCGTTTTGAACGGATTGCAGTCATAGTGCTGGACAGCGTCGGCATAGGAGAATTACCCGATGCGCCGGCGTTCGGGGACGCGGATTCCCATACGCTCGGCCATATTTTGCAGGAAGTGCCTGCGTTAAGCTTGCCGCATATGAGATCCTGGGGGCTCGACCGGATCGCCCAGCTGGGCAGCTGGACGCCGGAAGGAGAGGCGGGAGCCTATTACGGCAAAATGGCCGAGGTATCCTCGGGCAAAGACACGATGACCGGCCACTGGGAAATCGCCGGCCTCAAAATCGCCGTACCGTTCCAAACGTTTACGGACGGCTTCCCGGCGGAGCTGATTCAAGCGTTCGAGGAACGGACAGGCCGCGGGGTGCTCGGCAACAAATCGGCCAGCGGCACGGAAATCATGGACGAGCTGGGCGAGGAGCAGCTGAAGACGGGCAAGTGGATCGTCTACACGTCCGCGGACAGCGTATTTCAGATCGCGGCCAACGAAGAGCTTATTCCGCTGGAGGAGCTGTACCGTGCCTGCGAAATCGCGCGCGAGTTGACGATGGATGAACGATACGCGGTCGGCAGGGTCATCGCACGGCCGTTCGTCGGCAAGCCGGGTTCGTTCAAACGCACTTCGAACCGTCACGATTATGCCGTCAAGCCGCCGGAGCCTACCGTTCTGAACGCGCTGGAGGATGGCGGGTTCGACGTCATTGCAATCGGCAAAATCAATGATATTTTCTGCGGCGAGGGCATTACGGAAGCGACGCCGACCAAGAGCAATGCGGACGGCATCGACAAAACGCTGGAAGCGCTGGACAAGCCGTTCCGCGGCATGCTCTTCACGAATCTGGTCGACTTCGATTCGCTGTTTGGCCATCGCCGCGATCCGCAGGGCTACGCGGGAGCGCTCGAAGAATTCGACCGTGCGTTGCCTGAGCTGGCCAAGCGGCTCGGAGAGCGCGATCTGTTGATCGTGACGGCCGATCACGGCAATGACCCGACCTATGCCGGCACCGACCATACGCGCGAATACGTGCCGCTGCTCGCATACGGTCCCGGACTCGCGAAGACCGGTTCGCTCGGCGTGCGCGCCACGTTCGCCGACGTCGCCGCTACGATTGCGGATAACTTCGACGTGAAGCGGCCGGCGAACGGGACATCGTTTCTGAACGAGCTGATTTGATTCGATTCCTTCAAGCCGACGATCGATTGGGAGAGGCAGCACGCGTTGAACAAGCGTCGGAACGGGTTTTCGACATCTTTCAAACCATTTTAGGAGGATATTCATAATGACATTGAACGCAGCGCAAGTCCGCGAAGCGGCGGACTATATATTGGGGAAAATCGAAGCAAAGCCGGAGGTCGGCTTAATCATGGGGTCGGGCCTCGGCATTCTGGGCGATTACATAGAGGACGCCGTCGTGATTCCTTACGCGGACATTCCCCACTTCCCGTTATCCACGGTCGAAGGCCATGCCGGAGAATTGTTGATCGGCACGCTGTCCGGACGAACGGTCGTGCTTATGCGCGGACGATTCCATATGTACGAAGGCTACGGTCCCGATTTGACGGCCTTCCCGGTTCGCGTCATGAAAGCGATCGGCGCGGACAAGCTGGTCGTGACGAATGCGGCAGGCGGCGTCAATACGGCCTACAATCCCGGCGATCTCATGCTGATCAGCGACCATATCAACTTCCAGGGACGCAATCCGCTCGTCGGCCCGAACGACGACGAACTGGGTGTCCGTTTCCCGGACATGTCGCAGCCGTACAGCAAACGCCTGCGTCAGCTGGCCGCCGACGTGGCGAAGCAGCAAGGCTTCTCCCTCCAAGAGGGCGTATACATTGCCGTACTGGGACCATCTTACGAAACGCCAGCGGAAATCCGCATGATGCGCGTGCTCGGAGCGGATGCTGTCGGGATGTCTACCGTTTCGGAGGTCATTGCGGCGAATCATTCCGGCATGGAAGTTCTCGGTATTTCGTGCATTAGCAACATGGCGTCGGGTATATTGGATCAGCCGCTATCCCACAACGAGGTCATGGAAACGACAGAACGCGTGAAATCCCAGTTCCTTGGTCTCGTAACGGGACTGATTCCATCGGTTTAAATAAACGCGCGTTGTAACAAAATTGTAACATTAGGGTCGACTGATTGTGACAATCTTTGTTTTGGCATCGTCGTATAATGTCCGTGATAATGATTACACCATCTCTCATAAAGTGGGGAATTTCTTTCATGGACAAGCAAAGCTATCATTTACTTGAGCGTCTGCGCGGACAACTGGTTGCCGCAGCATTGAGACAAGGATCGTTCCTTAATCGGGACGTGCTCATACTCAGCCAGACGCTCGATCAGTTGATCGTCAAGGCACAACGAGAGAAAATGCGGAATCCGGAGGCGGCTCAAGGCTGAGAGCCGGACGAGCCGACTCCCGGCGGGACGCAGAGGAGGCAGACTGACTTGCGAGCGGTGGACATCATTCACAAGAAACGAAACGGCGGGGAATTGACCAACGATGAACTGTCGTTCCTTATTAAAGGTTATAGCCAAGGGGAAATTCCGGATTATCAAATGTCAGCGTGGGCGATGGCCATATATTTTCGCGGTATGAATGCAGAGGAAACTGCTTACCTGACGATGGCGATGGCAGAGTCCGGGGATCAAGTCGATTTATCGCCGATTCGCGGCATTAAAGTGGACAAGCACAGCACGGGAGGCGTCGGGGATAAAACCAGCCTCGTCATCGGGCCGCTTGTCGCGTCCTGCGGGGTGCCCGTAGCCAAGATGTCGGGAAGAGGCTTGGGGCATACCGGCGGAACCATCGATAAAATGCAATCGATGCCAGGATTTAGGACAGAGCTTACGCGCGAAGATTTCATCGCGCAAGTGAACGACATCGGCGTTGCCATCATCGGTCAAAGCGGCGATATGGCGCCGGCCGACAAGAAACTGTACGCGCTGCGGGACGTCACAGCGACCGTGGAGTCCATTCCGCTGATCGCCAGCTCTGTCATGAGCAAGAAAATCGCCGCCGGGGCGGATGCCATTGTCTTGGACGTGAAAACCGGCAGCGGCGCTTTCATGAAGACGCTGGACGATTCCGAGAAGCTGGCGATGGCCATGGTCGAGATCGGCACGAAGGTCGGCCGGCGGACGGCCGCGCTTATCAGCGACATGGACCAGCCGCTTGGCTTCGCGATCGGCAACGCGCTCGAAGTGCGGGAGGCCATTGAGACGCTTCATGGCCGCGGACCGGCCGATCTGACCGAGCTGTGCATCGCGCTCGCTTCTCATATGGTCGTCCTTGGCGGACAAGCCGCGAATCTGGAGGAAGCGGAAAATCTGCTGCGCGAGAAGCTTCGCTCGGGCGAAGCGCTCGCCAAGTTCAAGCAGTTCGTGGCTGCGCAGGGCGGCAATCCAGAGGTCGGCGACGATCCTTCCTTGCTGCCGCAAGCGCCGGTCATCGTGGAAGTGCCGGCTCCGAAGAACGGGCATGTGCATGCCATTCAGGCAGAAGAACTGGGACTCGCGGCCATGCTGCTCGGAGCGGGACGGGAAAAGACGGACTCCGTGATCGATTATGCGGTCGGCATTACGCTGCAGCGCAAAGTAGGCGAGCCGGTTCGCGAAGGCGAGACGATCGCGCTGCTTCACGTACGGGAAGACAATGCCGCCGTTCAGGCCGTATCGAAGCGGGTGCAGGATGCATACAGCATCGGCACGGACGAGCTGTCGCCGTCACCCCTGCTGCTTTCGATCGTGACGGAGTCGGGGATCAAACGCATATAACGCGGACGGAGGCGGTTAGCGCCCTGTCCGCCCGCAAGCATCCGATCATCGATCGGATGCTTTTTTTTGCTGGCATTGCTGGAATATTTTAGATCGATCAGGTGCACACTAGGAATGAGATTTTAGCCGGTTTGCGGCCTTGATTACCTTATAGACGGGATAAGTTTCATGCCTGTGCATTTCTAGAAGGTGATCGGAACGAAACGCGAATCGTCGCCTAATGACGGCGCCAGCCGTTTCACCTTATGCCGCGGGCATCACTCAGGAGGAGAACATCGATGAAAAACAACTGGAAAAAGCTCGTCGTCGCAGGACTGACGATGGTTTTAGCGCTTTCTGTACCTGTATCGGCCATGGCGGAAGAAAAACCGGCAGCGCAGGCTCCGAAGGCTGCGGGCACGGCGGATCTCGCGCCTTCCGCGCGTTCGGCGATTCTGATGGATGAAGGCAGCGGTACGATTATTTACGAGAAGAACAGCCATGTCAAGCTGCCGCCGGCAAGCATTACGAAAGTCATGACGATGCTGCTGATCATGGAAGCGATCGATCAAGGGCGCATTAAATTGACCGATAAAGTACCGACAAGCGAATATGCCGCATCCATGGGCGGTTCGCAGATTTTTCTGGAGCCGGGCGAGCAGATGACCGTCGACGAGATGCTGAAAGGCATCGCGATGGCTTCGGGCAACGACGCATCGGTTGCGATGGCGGAGAAAATCGCCGGCACGGAGTCGGCTTTCGTCGACATGATGAATAAGCGCGCCGAAGAGCTGGGGCTGAAGAACACGCATTTCGCGAACTGCAACGGTTTGCCGGCAACAGATCACTACTCCTCCGCGCATGATATCGCCGTCATGTCGAGAGAATTGCTGAAACACAACGAAATTACGAAATATACGGGCGTTTACCAGGACTACTTGCGCAAATCGAGCGAGAAGCCATTCTGGCTGGTGAACACGAACAAGCTGGTTCGTTTCTACACGGGGGCGGACGGTTTGAAAACCGGCTTTACGAACGAAGCGAAGTTCTGTCTCACCGCAACCGCTCATCGCGATAATCTTCGCGTGATCGCCGTGGTGATGGGCGAACCGAACACGAAGACGCGCAATGCGGAAGTGTCCCAAATGCTGGATTACTCGTTCGCGCAATATATGAATCACACGATCTTCAAGAAGGGCGAGGCCATGGGCAGCGTCAAGATCGAGAAAGGCATGCTCCCCGAGCTGCCGCTTACGGCGAAGCATTCCTACAGCGTGCTGCTGAAGAAAGGCAGCTCCGTCAAGGATATCCGCTACGAGCTGCGAATCGATCCGCTGAAGGCGCCGGTCAAGATCAATGCGCCGATCGGCAAGCTGATCGTGTTCCAAGGCGACCAGGTGCTGACGGAATTCGCCGTGGACGCTCCAACCTCCGTCGACCGTGCGGGCTGGTGGACGCTGTTCAAACGTTCCATGGGCAGCCTGTTCGGCTGATCTGCCGCATGGCGATTGCCGTGATTCGCGTTCAAGGCAAGCGCCGCCGTACCTTGCAAAGCGCATAATTTGTCTGCTTGTAGCGGTCTGCTTCTAGTTTTGTCGGGGGGCAGGAAAAGGGCTCCGCAGCGTAGAATCCTCCATCAACACGAAAGCGAGCCGAACGTTACATCGGTTCGGGATGTCTCGTGCTCCGCAAATTTGACGTTAGGAGTGGACAAGAGGATGAGCTTGCAGGTTGAATTGGAGCATTACCGTAACGTGCTTATCGTCAGGCTGCGCGGCGAGCTGGATCATCACACCGCCGATGTCGTCCGTTTCAAGATGGAGGAAGCGATTCTTCGCGGCAACAGCGATCATATCATCCTCAGCTTGAAGGAACTGCTGTTCATGGACAGTTCGGGTCTCGGCGTCATACTCGGCCGTTATAAGCAGCTGAAAGCCAGAGGCGGCAAAATGGTCGTCTGCGACGTGAACCAAAGCGTCTATCGCCTGTTCGAGCTATCGGGTTTGTTTAAAATATTGCCGATTCACGATAACGAGCGTCTTGCGCTCACAAGTTTGGAGGTCGTTTCATGAACGCGAGAAATGAGATGACACTTACGTTCTCCGCACGTTCGGAGAACGAGGCGTTCGCCCGCGTCGCGGTTGCGGCGTTCGTCTCGCAGCTGGACCCGACGCTCGAAGAGCTGAACGATTTGAAGACAGCGATCTCCGAAGCGGTTACCAATTCGATTATCCACGGCTACGACAGCGACCCTGACGGCATGGTCACGATCGAAGGGCTGATCGAAGGCGACGTCGTCCGGTTAATCGTGAAGGACAAGGGACGCGGGATCGAAGACCTCGACCTGGCACGCCAGCCGCTGTACACGTCCAAGCCGGAGATGGAACGTTCGGGAATGGGCTTTACGATCATGGAAAACTTCATGGATGGCTTCGACGTGTCGAGCGAGCCGGGCAATGGAACAGCCATCGCGATGACGAAGCGCATCGAATCGAAAAAAGCGCTATTCAATTAGGCGCATAGGGGTTGGACCGCATGGATGTCGATATGAAACAAACGGCGCAGCCTTACTTGGACGATTCCGAGGTGAAGCGGCTCATCGCCATGAGCCAAGCCGGAGACACGCTGGCACGCGATACGCTGGTGCAGTGCAATATCCGGCTCGTCTGGTCCGTCGTCCAGCGGTTTATGGGACGCGGCTACGAGCCGGAGGACTTGTTCCAGATCGGCTGCATCGGCCTGCTCAAGTCGGTCGATAAGTTCGATCTGTCCTACGAGGTCAAGTTCTCCACCTATGCAGTGCCGATGATCATCGGCGAAATCCAGCGCTTTCTCCGCGATGACGGTACGTTGAAGGTCAGCCGCTCCCTGAAGGAAACCGCCAATAAGGTGCGCAAGACGAAGGATGAACTGTCGAAGGTGCTGGGGCGCCTGCCGACGATCAAGGAGGTTGCCGAGCGGCTCGGCATCACGCCCGAGGACGTCGTCTTCGCGCAGGAAGCGAACAAGCCGCCGACCTCCATTCATGAGACGGTATTCGAGAATGACGGCGATCCCATTACGCTGATGGATCAGATTGCCGACGATTCGCAGGAGCGCTGGTTCGATAAGCTGGCGCTGAACGAAGCGATCGGCGGTCTCTCGGAGCGCGAGCGGCTGATCGTCTTCCTCCGCTATTACCGGGATCAGACGCAGTCGGAAGTCGCCGCGCGGCTCGGCATCTCGCAGGTGCAGGTTTCCCGGCTGGAGAAGAAAATATTGCAGCTCATTCGCGATCAGATCGCGCAATGAGCGAAGCTGTCAAGAAGCCGATTGCCCGGTTGGGGCGATCGGCTTTTTTTCGTCGGCAACTTTGGATATTCGCTCACGGTCAGGGGGCGTTCCATGCTTATTCATCATTTGCTGTGATTATCCTGCGGCTCCTTTTCTCATACTAACAGGGAGATCATGACTGACGTTAAGGAGGGGGTGCGATGAGCGCCGAGAAGACGCCAAGCGTGTACCTGCGGCTGCGCAAGCGGATTGGCATCCGTCCCGAGGGGACGGTGACGCTGAAGCAGGCTGCCCGGCTATTCGCCAGCGACCCGCTGCTGGAAGCGAGGCTGGAGTCGCTCACGCTGCACCGGCACTCGCTGAAGGACGGCAACCGCGTCGTCATCGACCTGCTGCAGATCGTCCGAATCATCCGCGAAGAGGCGCCGGACGCCGTGGTGGACGCTTACGGGGATCCGCAGGTGCTGGTCATCATCGCCGATGCGCCCCGGGAGCCGCGCAAGCCCTTGCTGATCTTGACGTGGCTGCTGCTGTTCTTCGGGTCGGGACTCGCCATCATGAACTTCCATACCGACGTCAATATGAAAGACGTGCATGAACGGATTACGGAGCTCGTGACCGGCAAGAAGACGGAGCATCCGCTCTGGTTCCAAATTCCGTATTCGCTCGGGATCGGGATCGGCATGCTCGTCTTCTTCAATCATCTGTTCCGCAAACGGTTCAATGAAGAGCCGAATCCGCTTGAAGTCGAGCTGTACATGTACGAAGAGAACGTCAATGCCTACGTGATCGCCGATGAAATGCGCAAGAAGACCGAGCCGGGCGAAGAAGCGAAGCCGCAGCTGAAGCAGCCCGAAGCAGGGATCGACGATGGTTAGCGCGGCTGGCGCGGCGTTCGTGGCCTTGCTCGGGTTTGCCGGCGGCTTGGGCGTCGGAAGCGCGCTGGCGGCGCTGCTCATCGTGCTGGATATCATTCCCCGGCTGGCGCAGCTCACCTTCGCGTACCGCAAATCGATCTGGTTCGAGACGGCCGTCGTGAGCGGCGCCGTATTCTGGTCGCTGGCGGACTTCCTCGAATGGCGGATGTGGCTGCCGAAGATATTCACGATGATCGTCATCGGCACGTTCGACGGCATTTTTGTCGGGATGCTTGGCGCCGCGCTGACGGAAGTCATGAACGTGCTGCCGATTTTGGCCAAGCGGGTCAGGCTCAGCCGATATCTCGTCAGTCTGGTGTATGCCATGGTGCTCGGCAAAGTGACGGGCTCTTTGTTTGACTGGCTTGTTTTTCAATATATGGATCCTTAGGAAATGACGAAGAGAGAAGGTTAGAAGATGCGCGAAAGCGAACGTGGCGGGAAAGACCAGGGAACGAGGGAATTCAAGAAGCCGATCCACGTGTTCTGGCATGAGGACGAGGACGGGTTCAAAGTCGATACGATGGATGATAGCGGCGACAATGCGGTGCAAGCGGACAACGCCCCCATTCAGGCGGAGCTGTTAAGCGATGACGAGCCGCAGCCTATTATCAGTCATCGCAAGCCGGCCAAGGAAGAAGCTAAGGATAAGGCTAAGGGAGAGAAGAAGACTGTACCGATTCCGTTAACGTTGGAAGCCTTCTCCAGCAAGCTGGAGGTAGAGGCCGGATACAAAACGACATTCGATATCGTGCTTCGGGAAATGACGTTCGGCGACCGTCGCGTGGCGTTCTTCTTCTACAACGGCTTCGCGAAGGACACCGTGTTGACCGAAGTGCTGAAACGGCTCACCTATCTGCAGTCGGAGGATTACGGAGCCACGTCGTTCCATGACTTCTTCCGGCTTTACGTGCCCGCTATCCAGGTCGTAGAGGAATCGGACTGGGAGAAAATGATGACGGACGTGCTGGCCGGCGGCACGGCGATGTACATCGAAGGCGAATCCAAGGTGCTCCTTATCGATGCCAAGGCGTACCCTGGCCGCAATCCGGAAGAACCGACGCTGGAGCGGGTGGTCCGCGGCGCCCGCGACGGCTTCGTAGAGACGATGCTGACGAACGTGACGCTCGTCCGCCGGAGACTGCGGGACAAGCGGCTTCGCTATGAAATCCTGCGGGTCGGCGAACGCACGCAGACGGATATTTGCATCGCCTACATCGACGATATCGTCGATCATGAAATGCTGGAGTCCATCCGCGACAAAATCAAAGCAGTCAAAATCGACGGCCTGCCCTTGGCGGACAAGCAGTTGGAAGAAGCGACGGTGAAGCGGGGCTGGAATCCGTTCCCGCTCGTCCGGTACTCGGAGCGTCCGGATACCGTAGCCGTCCATCTGATGGAGGGCAATATCGCGGTGTTCGTCGATACGACGCCGAGCGTCATGATTCTGCCGACGACGTTCTTCGACTTGCTGCAGCATGCGGAGGAGAATCGTCAAACGCCGTTCATCGGCACTTACTTGCGCTGGGTGCGTTTCATCGGTATCGCGGCGTCGCTCTTTCTGCTGCCGCTCTGGTTTCTCTTCACGCTGAAGCCCGAGCTGAAGCCGCCGGCGCTCGACTTTATCGGCGCGCAGAAACCGGGCCGCCTGCCGATGGTCGCCCAGTTTCTGATCGCCGAAGTCGGGGTAGACATGCTGCGGATGGCCTCGATTCACACGCCGACGCCGCTCGCGACCGCAATGTCGTTGATCGCCGCCATCTTGATCGGCGATATTGCCGTGAAGACGGGGCTGTTCGTGAACGAGGTCGTCCTGTACATGGCCGTTGCGGCTATCGGCATGTTCGCGACGCCGAGCTATGAGTTGGGGCTCGCCAACCGGATTATCCGGCTTGTGCTGATCGTCGCCGTCGCCTCGTTCAAAGTCGAAGGCTTCGTCGTCGCGACGACGCTCTTCTTCATCCTGCTATGCATGGAACGGTCGTTCAACCGTCCTTACATGTGGCCGCTGATCCCGTTCGATCTCAAAGGCTTGCTGGGCATTCTGCTCCGGGTGCCGGTGCTCCAAAACCGCAAACGTCCGAACTATCTGAAGCCGCAGGAGCAGGACAGATTACCCAATGGCAGCGAGTCGCGGTAACCTTTTTGAAAAAAATACAAATGAAATGTGGAATTATCCATTTCGGCGGGGAACCGAATGCGCTATACTGTTGCTAAATGGTGCAAACAACAACATTGGGAATTTTTACGGAGAAAGCGGAGGGAAACTGGATGTACTTACACGGTACTAGCAAAATTAACGCGCAAGGTCATTTGGAAATCGGAGGCTGCGACACGACGGACTTGGCACAACAGTTCGGAACGCCCCTATATATTGTAGACGAGGCGCTCATTCGTCAGAGAGCCCGCGAATACGTGGAATCGTTCCGCGCATCGGGCTTGAAATTCCAAGTCGCATACGCCAGCAAAGCGTTCAGCGTTATGGCTATGTGCTCCATTGCTGAGCAAGAAGACCTGTCGCTTGACGTCGTATCCGACGGCGAGCTTTACACCGCGTTGAAAGCCGGCTTCCCGGCTGCGCGCATTCACTTCCACGGCAACAACAAAACGCCTGACGAAATCAACATGGCGCTGGATGCGAATATCGGCTGCTTCGTCGTCGACAACTTCAACGAAATGTACCTGCTGAACGCACTCGCGGCCGACAAAGGCAAGCGCGTCAACGTGCTGCTGCGCATCACGCCAGGCGTAGAAGCGCATACGCATGATTACATCTCGACAGGCCAAACGGATTCCAAGTTCGGATTCGACCTTGGCAACGGCACGGCTTACAAAGCGATTCAAGAAGCAGTAGCTCAAACGAACCTGGAACTGCTCGGCGTTCACTCCCATATCGGTTCGCAAATTTTCGAAGTCGAAGGCTTCGCGATGGCTGTCGATAAAGTTGCCGGTTTCGCCGTGCAAGTCCGCGACGAGCTGGACGTAACGTTCCGCGTCATCAACCTCGGCGGAGGCTTCGGCATCCGATACGTGGAAGGCGACACGCCGCTTCCGATCTCGCAATACGTGAAAGCGATCACGGATTCGATCAAAACGAATTTCTCCGCGGCAAGCTACCCGCTGCCAGAAATTTGGGTCGAACCGGGCCGCAGCATGGTCGGCGATGCCGGCACGACGCTGTACACGGTCGGGACAAGCAAGGACATCCCAGGCGTTCGTAAGTATATCGCAGTCGACGGAGGTATGTCGGATAACCCTCGTTTCGCGCTGTACGAGTCCAAGTACGAAGCGATTCTGGCGAACCGCGCGAACGAGCCGCTGGAAGAAACCGTTACGATCGCAGGCAAGCTTTGCGAGAGCGGAGACAAGCTGATCATGGATCTGGAACTGCCGAAAGCGAATAGCGGCGACCTGCTTGCCGTGTTCTGCACAGGCGCGTACAATTATTCCATGGCAAGCAATTATAACCGTGTCCGCCGTCCGGCGGTCGTCTTCGTGAAAGACGGCGCCGCAGACGTTGCCGTCAAACGCGAATCGCTTGACGATATCGTCGGCAACGACGTGATTCCGGCAAGATTGCAAACGTCCGCAGCAAGTAAATAAACGGCATCGCCGTTCCTTACGAGAGTCCAAGCGTGGCATAAGAGGAAATCTTATGCTATGCTTGGACTTTACAATGAAAAATGACAGGAGGCAGTTCAATAATGGCTAAACAAGCAAAAATCACCATGTCTAACGGATCCGAGGTTCTTATCGATCTGTTTGAAAACGATGCGCCTAACACGGTTGCCAACTTCGAGAAGCTGGCGAAAGAAGGCTTCTACAACGGCTTGACGTTCCACCGCGTTATCCCGGGCTTCGTCGCTCAAGGCGGCTGCCCGAACGGCACAGGCACCGGCGGTCCCGGCTACACGATCAACTGCGAAATCAACCCGAACAAGCACGAGCGCGGAGCGCTCGCTATGGCCCATGCCGGCCGCAACACGGGCGGAAGCCAGTTCTACATCGTGTACCAGCCGCAGCCGCATCTGGACGGCCAGCACACGGTATTCGGCAAAGTGGCGCAAGGCATGGAGCATGTCGATAAGTTCCAAGGCCGCGACAAAATGGAAAAAGTCGAGATCGTCGAAGTATAATTGCCCTTCGCCGCAGCAGCCGGAACGCGTTCCGCTTGCTGCGGTTTTTCATTTTTCGCGCAAGCGGACGGAGCGTTCGACAATTAAACCGACGAAACAGGTTGCTTTTTCGATGTGGGAGTGGTAACATTTCCACAAAAGTATTTGCGATTTTTCCTTCGGGGTCGGGTGCAATTCCCAACCGGCGGTGATCAGAGGGCTGCAGTCCGCTTGAGCGTATGCGGCAGTCATCCTTTGTCAGTCCGTGACCCGCCTTGCAAGCGTGCGACTCCTTACCGGAATGCATGGCTGCTTGACGGTGGACCTGGTGTAAATCCGGGACCGACAGTAAAGTCTGGATGGGAGAAGGAAAAGGCACGTGAATTCCATTTTTTCAATTCTTGCCAACCTTGTTCTTTTTTTCACATGGTTGCCGAGTTTGTTTGAATGTGTCTTCAGACGCGTCCTTTTACCTGGAATTCTCTGATCACCCCGTTGGCGCTATATGCCGAGGGGTGATTTTTATTTTGTCGACGCTCGACGTTCTGAACGACGAGACTTATATGCGGCTAGCGCTCGATCTGGCTTCGAAAGCAAAAGGGCAGACCGATATCAATCCCGTTGTCGGCTGCGTTATCGTGCGGGAAGGCCGGATCGTCGGCCTCGGCGCGCATTTGCGCCGGGGGGAAGGCCATGCGGAGGTACACGCGCTGCGCATGGCCGGTGACGAGGCCGAAGGCGCGACGGCGTATGTCACGCTGGAGCCGTGCAGCCATCACGGCCGGACGCCGCCATGCTGCGAACGGCTGATCGAGGCGAAGGTGGCCAGAGTCGTCGTTGCCTGCAAGGATCCCAATCCGCAGGTAGCGGGGCGGGGCATCGACAGGCTGCGCGAAGCGGGCATTTCCGTTGATGTCGGTCTGCTGGAACGGGAATCGATGCTCATGAACGAAATGTTCAACAAGTTTATCGTTACCCGGCTGCCGTTCGTCACGATGAAATCGGCGATGACGCTGGACGGCAAGCTGGCGGCGAAGACGGGCGACAGCCGGTACGTCAGCGGACCGCAGGCCAGGGAGATGGTGCATACGCTCCGTCATAGGCATATGGGCATCATGGTCGGCGCGGAAACCGCGCTGGTCGACGATCCGGAGCTGACGACCCGGTTGTCCGTGCCAGCGGTTCATCCGATCCGCATCGTCGTCGATTCCAGGCTTCGCCTTCCGCTTGAAGCCCGCATGCTGCAAGACCGTTCAGTGCCGGTTCTCGTGCTAACGGTGGAAGGCTCCGATCCGGGCAAACGTGCCGCGCTTGAAGCGGCCGGCGCTGAAGTCATCGACTGCGGCGGAGGAAGCCGCGTCGATCTGAAGATTGCCATGCGCAAGCTTGGCGAGCGGGAAATCGGTTCGATTCTGCTGGAAGGCGGCGGCAAGCTTAACGGCGCGATGCTGGAGCTGGGCTTGATCGACAAGCTGCTGCTGTTCGTCGCTCCCAAAGTGATCGGCGGCCAAGCGGCGCCCGGCGTCTTCCAGTTCGACGGCTTCGAGAAGATGGCGCATGCCATTCCGTTCCGGGATGTGCAGGTGGAACGGATCGGCAGCGATATTTTCCTAGGCGGCTATCCCGACTACGAGACGGGCGACCGCACCGGCGGAGCTTAATTCGCGCTTGTCGTCCTAAGATCGGTTGTAATTATAGCGGCTGGCCGTTAATTGGCATTCCGGAAGAGAGGAGGAATCTGGCATGTTTACAGGGCTTATCGAAGAAATCGGCACGTTGAAGCGCTCCTATAAGCAAGGCGAGGCCATGCTGCTCGTCATCGAGGCGGATCGCGTGCTGCAGGGCGTAGCCATCGGCGACAGCATTTCGGTGAACGGCGTTTGCTTGACGGTCACCGAATATGGCGCGCGTTCGTTCACGGTCGATGTCATGCCGCAAACCTACCGTCATACGAACCTGAAGGATATCCGTTCCGGCGAGCCGCTTAATCTGGAGCGGGCCATGCAGGCCGGCGGGCGATTCGGCGGTCATATCGTGCAAGGCCATGCGGACGGAACCGGCGAGATCGTATCCAGGCGCAGCGACGCCAATGCAGTCGTATTCACCATTCGGCCGCATGACGGCAGGCTGATGCGCTACGTGATTCCGCAAGGCTCCGTTACGTTAGACGGCATCAGCTTGACCGTAGCCGAAGCGGACCGCGACAGCTTCGCCGTATCGATCATTCCGCACACGCTGAAGGAGACGGCGCTGCAGTTCAAGAATGCCGGCGGCGTCATCAACGTCGAATGCGACGTGCTCGGCAAATACGTCGATCACCTGCTTCACTACAAAGACAGCTACGACGACGGCGACCGCACCGGAAAGCCGGAGAGCGGCAGCAAGCTGACCGCCGCGTTTCTTGCGGAGAACGGATTTTTCTAAGAACGACAGAGATAGACAAAAGGCATGCAAGCAGCCTATAAAAGGAGCGGATAGCGATGAGCAACCAACTGGGAGCAAAGAAAATGCCGGAAGAACAACCGGTGTTCGATTCCATTGAAGAGGCGCTGAACGATCTCATTCGCGGCAAAGCCATCATCGTCGTCGATGATGAAGACCGCGAGAACGAAGGCGATTTGATCGCGTTGGCAAGCAAGGCGACGCCGGAGATCATTAATTTCATGATCACGGAAGCGCGCGGCCTCGTCTGCGTGCCGATTACGGCGGAACGCGCGGAAGAGCTGGATCTGCCGCCGATGGTACAGCGCAACACGGATTACCACGGCACCGCGTTTACCGTGTCGGTCGATCACGTTTCGACGTCGACGGGCATTTCGGCATTCGAACGTTCGCAAACCGTGCAGGCGTTGATCGATTCCGATACGAAGGCGGACGACTTCCGCCGTCCGGGTCATATTTTCCCGCTGATCGCGAAGAAGGGCGGCGTTCTGCGCCGCACGGGGCATACGGAAGCGGCGATCGACCTTGCCACGATGTGCGGCTCCAAGCCGGCGGCGGTCATCTGCGAAATCATCAAGGAAGACGGAACGATGGCCCGCCTTCCGGATTTGATCGAATTCAAGGCGAAGCATGACTTGAAGCTGATCTCGATCGAGTCGCTTATTCATTATCGCAACAAGAAAGAAAATCTGGTGGAGCGGGCTGTCGAAGTGAGAATGCCGACCGATTTCGGCATATTCCGGGCGATCGCTTACACAAACGAAGTGGATAACAAGGAGCATGTCGCGCTCGTCAAAGGCGAGATCGATCCTTCGAAGCCGACGCTCGTGCGCGTTCATTCCGAATGCCTCACCGGCGACGTGTTTCACTCCCACCGCTGCGATTGCGGACCCCAGCTCGAAGCGGCGCTTCGCCAAATCGACGAGGCGGGAAACGGCGTGCTGCTCTACATGCGCCAAGAAGGCCGCGGGATCGGCTTGATTAACAAACTGAAAGCTTACCAGCTTCAGGAGCAGGGATTGGACACCGTCGACGCGAATATTAAACTTGGTTTTGCCCCGGATTTGCGCGATTACGGCATCGGCGCTCAAATTTTGAAAGATCTCGGCGTGCGCCAAATGAAGCTGTTGACGAACAATCCCCGCAAAATTCGCGGTTTGGAAGGCTACGGCCTCGAAGTCGTGGAACGCGTGCCGATCCAAATGGATGCGAACGAGGACAACGATCTGTACCTGCACACGAAGAAAGACAAATTAGGCCATTTGCTTAAATTTGACGATGTAGAATATACCATTTAATCCGGTCGTAGGATCGGGACATTCAGAGAGGATGAATTATAATGCCAAACGTATTCGAAGGACATTTAATTTCCGAGGGGTTAAAATACGGCGTCGTCGTAGGACGTTTCAACGAGTTTATTTCCAGCAAGCTGCTTGGCGGCGCGCTTGACGCTTTCAAACGCCATGGCGCCGACGACAACGAAGTGGATATCGCTTGGGTGCCCGGCGCGTTCGAAATTCCGCTGATCGCCCAGAAAATGGCCGAGAGCGGCAAATACGACGCCGTTATCACCCTTGGCGCCGTCATCCGGGGGTCCACGCCGCATTTCGACTATGTATGCAACGAAGCTGCCAAAGGCGTTTCCGCGGTCGCTTTGAAAACCGGCGTGCCGACGGTATTCGGCGTTCTGACTGTCGACTCCATCGAGCAAGCCATCGAACGCGCGGGTACGAAAGCCGGCAACAAAGGCTGGGAAGCCGCGGTAACGGCCATCGAAATGGCGAACCTGACCAAAGTGCTTCAAGGCTAATCGCCGAAGCACGAACTGCAATTCAATTAACCTTTTTAGGAGTGGGCCTGTACCATGGCGGTGACCTATAAACTGGAATCGTTCGAAGGACCGCTCGATTTGCTCCTTCATCTCATCGATAAAGCCGAGATCGACATTCACGAAATTTCCATCAGCGAGATCACGGATCAGTATATGGATTATTTGAATGCGATGCAGGAGCTGGAGCTGGAAGTTACGAGCGAATTTCTCGTCATGGCGGCAACGCTGCTGTCGATTAAGAGCAAGCAGCTGCTCCCGAAACCTCCGGTCATCGAGGACGAGTATTATGACGATTGGCCGGACGACGGGCTCGACCCGCGCGACGAACTGATCGCGAAGCTCGTTGAATACCGCAAGTTCAAACAAATTGCCGAGCAGCTCCGGGAGCAGGAATTCGAGCGCAGCCTGGTCTACACGAAAGAACCGGAGGATATGACGCCGTTCATGAAGGTCGTGCCGGAAAACCCCGTCAAAGGGCTTAACGTAAACGATCTGATCGCGGCGTTCCAGAAGGCGCTTCGCAAGGCTACGCGGCGCAATGTCGTTGCGACGATCCACCGCGATGAAATTTCGGTCAAAGACCGGATTCGCGATATCGTTTCCGTGCTGCGGGAATTCGAGACCGTTCGCTTCTCGAAGCTCATCCGCGACGACATGAGCCGCCATGAAATCGTCGTGACGTTCCTGGCGCTGCTCGAATTAATGAAGATGAAGCACATTCGCTGTTTTCAGCACAGCCTGTTTGATGATATCGTTGTGCATTGGAGGGGAGAAGCGGCTGATGGCGGATTATTCGAAACTGAAGTTGATTATTGAGGGACTGCTGTTCATGGCAGGGGACGAGGGTTTGACGGCGAAGCAGCTGTCGGATATTCTCCAGCTTGATGCGGCGGCCGCGGCGGATCATGCCAAGGATCTGATGAAGGATCTGAAATCGAAGAAGCGCGGCATTCAAGTATCGCTCGTCGCCGGCGCTTACCGCCTGACGACGAATCCGGATCACGCGGCTTATTTCGAACGGATGGCGTACTCGCCGACGCGCTCGAGCTTATCGCAGGCTGCGCTCGAGACGCTGTCTATCGTTGCTTACCGGCAGCCGATCACGCGCGTCGAAATCGAGGAGATCCGCGGCGTGAAATGCGACCGGGCGATTCAATCGCTGGTCAGCAAGGACTTGATCGAGGAAGTCGGCCGCGCCGAACAGATCGGAAGACCGATTCTATATGGAACGACCAAGTCGTTTCTGGATTACTTCGGCTTGTCGGGCCTCGATGCGCTGCCTGAGCCGTCGTCCGTGTCGATCGACGATTTGGACGACCAGACGCAGCTGCTCTTCGAACGGCTTGAAGGGCGCCAGATGACGATCGAAGATATGTCGCTCGCCGATATCGAGACCGAGTTGAACGAAGAACGGCATAGCAAGCCTGAAATTGAAACGGAAACGGAAACGGAATCGGAAGAAGGGCCAGATTCAGCATCTGAATCGGAACCCGATCCGGAGCCTGAACCGGAGCCTGAACCGGTGCCTGAGAACTGATACGCATAACCGAATGAGATTTGTCCGCAAGGTCATACTATATCCGACCAACTTAGGGAAATGGGGGAAGACGCCATGCTTGGCTACCCGTTCGGATGGATGATTGCGGCAGGTCTCTTTTTTTTGCTCGTGCTCGTTATTGCGCTGTCGCCGGTCGTCATTCGCGGCCGCATTAGACGGGTTGGGAATGATGATGACGCCGAGCTGCGGATCCGGGCCTTGTTCGGTATCGTGAATTACCACTGGCAGCTGCCCGAGATGAAATTCAGCGGTCTCGGGATGGAGCTGAAACGGGAATTGACGGCGGAGAACGTCGGCGGAAGCGACAGGAACGTGGACAAGAAAAGCGTGGATGCGAAGAGCATCATGAAATCGATCGATTGGTCGCATGCGCTGCTGCGGCATACGGATGATTTGCTCGGCTGGGTTCGCAGGACGCTCGGCCACGTGCGGGTCACGGAGTGGAAATGGTCAAGCGCGGTCGGAACGGACGATGCCATGTGGACGGCGATGCTTACCGGCATGGTCTGGTCGGTGAAAACGACCGCCATCGGCGTGCTGTCGCAGCTGATTCGCCTGCAGACGGATCCGGAAATCGCGGTACAGCCGGTGTATCAGCAGGCGCATTTCTCCACGGACGGCCAGTTTACGGCCAAAGTCGGCTTCGGCTATGCGATCTTTGCCGGCATTAGGCTCTCGGTGAAGTTGAAGCATGCTGCTGCCAAAGGGGTGCCGCGCGGCATCATCGGCTGGCAGCGGATTTTGCTTCGCGGCTGATTACATAATGCGCTTTAGGCGGGGGAACGCTAGAAACGGCAAGGAGCAGTATCTGATTTTGAACCGAGGAGGACTTTTTCGATGGCAGACCATCCGATTCAAGGCTTAATGCAAACCGCAATGGAAAACATCAAGGAAATGGTAGATGTTAACACGATAGTGGGCGACCCCGTACAGACCCCTGACGGCAGCGTCATCATGCCAATTTCCAAGGTCGGTTTCGGCTTCGTGGCGGGCGGCAGCGATATCCGCATGGGCGGCGACAGCGGCAGCAAGAGCGGCGATGCGCACAACGCATCCGTTCAATTGCCGTTCGGCGGCGGCAGCGGCGGCGGCGTTTCGATTACGCCGATCGCATTTCTCGTCGTCGGCACTCATGGCGTCCGTATCGTACCGCTGGACAATCAAACGCATCTGATGGAGCGCGTGCTTGACTCCGCGCCGCAAGTATTCGACAAGATCCAGAGCATGTTCAAGAAAGATCAATCCTCGTCCGAAATCGATTCCGTGCTTATCGACAGCATGGATATGCGCTAAGCGCGAACGACGACGGTAAGCTTTTGCTTCAATGAGTGACCGTCCATTCCGGGGCGGTTTCTTTTTTTAGGACGAGTTGGGATATATCCCGCTCTGTTTCATATACTTGTACAAGACGAGTACCGACATCCAGAAGGAGGACAACCATGAGGCTCGCCTGCATAAGGAATAAACTGGTAGCGATCGCCGCGACTGCCTTGCTGCTTCTGCCGGGTTTCGACGGGTCCGCGAACGCGGAGTCGAAAGTGTTGAGGACCGGGGCCCAGGGGTCAGCGCTGATTGACGTAGAATCCGGCCGGATTCTATATAGCCACAACGGGGACAAGCCGATGCTGATTGCCAGCCTGACCAAAATCATGACGGCAATCGTCGCGATCGAGCACGGAAAGCTTTCCGATATGGTCGAGACGAGCGTCCGGGCAGCCGGCAAGGAAGGCTCCTCGATTTATTTGAAGCGCGGAGAGAAAATGAGCTTGCATAATATGCTGTACGGGCTGATGCTTCGTTCCGGCAATGACGCGGCCACGGCCATCGCCGAACATGTCGGGGGCTCGGAAGAAGGCTTCGTGCATATGATGAACGCCAAGGCCGAAATGCTCGGTTTGGCGAATTCGCAGTTCATGAATCCAAGCGGATTGGATGCCGCGGGCCACTATTCGTCGGCGAATGACTTGGCCAAGCTCACCGCTTACGCGCTCAAGAATCCCGTTTTCAAGGAAATCGTCAAAACGAAAAGCAAGTCGGCTCCGAATCCGAACGACAGCTGGGATTACCTCTGGAAGAACAAGAACAAAATGCTCGCCATGTACGAAGGGGCGGACGGCGTCAAAACCGGCTACACGAAGAAATCGCTTCGCTGCCTGGTCAGTTCGGCGACCCGCGGCGGACAGCAGCTGGTGGCCGTAACGATCAACGACAGAGACGACTGGAACGATCATATGCGGATGCTCAATTTCGGCTTCAACTATTATCCGCTCAGCGAAATCGCGCATAAAGGACAGCCTGTAAGCGGCTATCCGCTTGCCGTTGGCCGCACGCTTCGCTATCCGTTTGCCGAAGGTGAGAAAGAGCAGCTGCATACGAAGCTGAATCTGCTGGACGCGCGCTCCGCGGCGTATCTGCTAGGCGAGCGCGGAACGATGCAATGGTTCGTTGGCGACGCCAAGATTGGCGAAACGCCGGTATACGATCCGAAAGGCTCGAGGATCGCGTTACCCGATAAGCCGGCTTGGGCGGCTGGGCAATGAAATAACGCACATTAGCAGGAAGGAGGCGGCAGGATGGTAAATATCATTTGGCTCTTCTTCATCGTGATCAGCTTCGTGGCCGCCATTATGAACGGACGGATGGAAGCACTCACCGAAGCTGCGTTCGAAGGCGCCAAAAGCGGCGTAACCGTCAGCTTCGGCTTAATTAGCGTGATGGTGTTCTGGCTGGGCTTGATGCGGATCGGCGAGGATGCGGGACTTCTCCGCAAAATCGCCGTCCTGCTTCAACCCGTCGTTCGTTTCCTGTTTCCTGACGTTCCTAAAGGACATCCCGCACTCGGTTACATAATGAGCAATATGAGCGCTAATATACTGGGTCTCGGCAATGCGGCGACGCCAATGGGAATCAAAGCGATGCAGGAGCTGCAGAAGCTGAATCCCGAGAAGGAGACGGCATCGGCGGCCATGTGCACCTTGCTGGCGTTGAACACGTCCAGCATCACGCTTGTTCCGACGACGCTGATCGCGATCCGCATGACGTACGGATCCGCGAATCCGACGGAAATCGTCGGCACGACGCTCGCGGCTACGCTGGTCGCAACCATAGCGGCGATTGCCGCCGACCGCTGGTACAGGCACCGGTATCGCCGCAAGCCGCCCAATTCGATCGGCCGGAACGGAACGGCGATGAAGGACCCGCCGGGAGCGCAAGGTCCGCCGGGGAATTTCGATTCCGAAGGATTCGGCGGCCAAGGCGAGACGGCCCGCGACAACCTTCTGGCTGCGAAGCATGGAAAGGGTGAGGCCCTTGTATGAGTGGGTAACGTCCATATCCGCTTGGCTCATTCCGTTCATGATCGTATTCATACCGCTGTATGCCGCTTTTAAGAAGGTTCCCGTATATGAAACGTTCATCGACGGCGCCAAGGAAGGCTTCGGCACTGCGATTAACATCATTCCGCATCTCGTCGGGATGATGGTGGCCATCAGCATGTTCCGAGCATCCGGAGCGATGGATATGCTGGCTAGTCTGATTCGCCCGTTGTTCGACAGTTTGGGCATTCCTAGCGAAGTATTGCCGCTTGGGCTGCTGCGGCCGCTGACGGGAGCGGGGTCGCTCGCGTTCACGACGGAGCTGATCAAGACTTACGGACCGGATTCCATGATCGGACGCATCTCTTCCACGATTCAAGGAAGCACGGATACGACGTTATATGTCCTGACGGTTTACTTCGGCGCCGTCGGCATCCGCAAGAGCAAGTACGCTTTGAAGGTGGGCCTGTTTTCCGACCTTGTCGGTTTTTTTGCAGCCATTATCATTTGTTTATTCGTCTTCGGCTCTTAACTTACATCTGAGCGCTACATAGCCATCATCTCTTGCAACGAAGCTCCATCGCAGGCGCCGCCCATGTTTCGGGAGCCCGCAGTGGGGCTTTTTTCTCTTCTTTGGGACTTCTTGCCCGACCAAGCTTTATTTCATATGTCGATTTAGGGTATGATGGAGGGTGAGGTGAAGACATTGGAACGTTTACAGAAAATTTTAGCGCAGGCCGGCGTAGCATCGCGCCGCAAATGCGAAGAGCTCATTTTATCCGGGAAGGTACAGGTCAACGAAGAAACCGTCACGACCCTGGGAGCCAAAGCCGATCCGGCAGTGGATGTCATCACGGTTGACGGACGCAGAATCAAGAGCGAAAGCAAACTGTACTTGATGTTACATAAACCGAAAGGCGTCATTACGAGCGCGAGCGACCCGCAGGGACGCAAGATCGTCTCCGATTACTTGCCGGGCATCAAGGAACGGGTGTATCCCGTCGGCCGGCTGGACTACGATACGGAAGGGCTGCTGCTGCTGACCAACGACGGCGAGTTCGCCAACCTGCTTACGCATCCGAGCCATCACGTGCCGAAGACGTACTGGGCAACGGTTAAGGGCGTGCCGCACGGCTCGGCGCTGGAGCGCTTGAAACAGGGCATTCTGCTTGAGGACGGAATGACGGCCCCTGCCGAGGTGGAATACCACGATGTCGATACGGAGAAAAATCAGTCCACGATCACGATTACGATCTATGAGGGCCGCAACCGGCAAGTCCGCAGGATGTTCGACGCCATCAGTCATCCCGTCGTCCTGCTGCGAAGAATTCGCTTCGGCGATTTGGGCCTGCACGGACTGGCACGCGGGAAGTTCCGCCACTTAACGCCGAAAGAGATTCAAGAGCTTCGGTCGGCGGCTGTCAAGACACATAAAATTCAAAAATAACGAGCGGCGGCAACCTCAATTGCCGTCCGATTTTCGTTATAATGAGAATACGGAAATAGCATCTTTGCAGCATAGGAACAGGCGGTGAACGAATATGAAATCAAACCGCAGACTCATTCAAGTGCTGATCTTCCTCGGCGTTCTCGTTCTCGGCGGTTACGCCATCGGCAACTCGCTGTTTGCCGACGGCAACGGTCTTCCGAGCAAGGGCTCGAAGCCGCCTTCTTTCGCGCTTCTCGACATGGATGGCAAGACGCATCGTCTCGAGGACTATAAAGGCAAGGCGCTCGTCATTAATTTCTGGGGCACGTTTTGCCCGGGCTGCGTGACGGAAACGCCGGATTTGGAAGAACAGTACAAGAAGCATGGGGACAAGCCGTTTGAAATCGTCGGAATTAATCTGAGTGAGGATCATTTGGCGATCAGCAATTTTATCAAGCAATATGGCGTCAGTTACACGATGCTGCAGGACAACAATCGCCAAGTCGAGCAAGCGTATGGACTTAGGTCGTATCCTACCACCTTCTTTGTGAAGCCAGACGGTACGATTTCGGACGTCTTTATCGGGCCGATGGGGAAAGAAGACATGGACGCGCGTATTACGAAGCTGCTGGCGTCCTAGTCGAAGGAGGTTTTTTGGTTTGTCAGCTTTTGAAAATACGAAATGCGCCTGCGGCCATCAGAATCCGACAGGCACGGTTCTGTGCGAGAACTGCGGCTATCCGATGGATCCGGAGGAAGAGAGCAGCGAGGCTCCGCTGGAAATGCGTTACGACGGTATCGCGCGCCGGTCGCAGAAGGTCAATCCTTCGCCGATCGACCGGGTATGGAACTTCTTCTCATCCGTCAAGATCGCCGTCCGGCTGATCATTATCACGCTGATCGCGGCGATGATCGGCACGGTCTTTACGCAAGAGAACGCTTTTATCTCTTTCGATCCCAGCACGTATTACGAAGACCGGTACGGCTGGATCGGCAAATGGTATTATAAGCTCGGTTTCTCCAACACGTACGAATCCTGGTGGTTCATCGGTCTGCTCGTCATGATCGCCACCTCGCTCGTCATTTGCAGCCTGGATCGCGTTCTGCCGCTTTATCGGGCGCTGAACAAGCAGCAAATCCGCAAGCACGAACAGTTTCTGACCCGTCAGAAAACCGTGTATGCAGGCGAGATCGAAGGCGCAGAAGAAGCCTGGATCGATAACATGGCGAAGCAGCTGAAGCGCAGGCATTACAAGGTTCACGTCGAAGGCAGCGCGCTGCTGGCCGAGAAGTATCGGTTCACCCGCTGGGGCCCGTACATCAATCACATCGGCCTTATCATTTTCCTGCTCGCGGTGCTGCTGCGCACGCTGCCCGGCTGGTCGATCGATAACTATGTGACCGTCTCTGAAGGGCAAACGGTCAAAGTTCCGGAGACGTCGTATTACATCAAGAACGAGAAGTTCACGATCAATTACTACACGGATGCCGAGCTGCCGAAGGAATTGAAAGGTACGGAGAGGGCGAAGCTTTACGAAACTCGCGCCGTGCTCTACACCTGTTCCGCCGATTGCGACGATCCGTCGAAGACGCCGAAGCTGACCGAAGTGACGCGTCATAACATTATCGTGAATGATCCGTTGTCGTATAAAGGCATCAAAGCGTACCAGTTCGGATACGACGACACGGCGAAGCTGAAAGCGGTCAATCCCGTCCTGATCGATAAGAAGACGGGGAAGACGTATGGTCCTTTCGAGCTTGACATGCGTAATCCGAAGCTGAACTACACGCTTGGGCCGTACACCTTGGATCTGCGCCAATCCTATATGGATTTTGCGCTGAATTCGGAAGGCCAGCCGACGACGAAGTCGCGCGAGCCGAATGCGCCTGCGTTCGTATTCGTGCTGAAGGGGCCGGGATTGCCGGACAACGGCGAACCGTACATGTACTTCCCGAAGCAGAACGACAAGCAGCGTTTCAGCCAAGATGTCATCAATGCCAATATCGCGGATCGATTCGAATTGAAGGTTCCGTCGATGACAGGCGTGGAGTTCGCGCCAGTGGAAACTTCGCTTAACATCCGTTACGATCGGGCGATGCCTTATATTTGGGTCGGGGCGGGCATTTCCCTATTCGGGCTCCTGCTGGGCTCCTACTTCCATCATCGCCGGATTTGGCTGCGCCTTGACGATCGCCGCGTGACGCTCGGCGCACATACGAACAAGAATAATTACGGCATGCGTGCCGAGGTCGCGTCCGCCTTGAGCGGAATAGGCATCGTCGTAGAGCCAAAGTCGCTCGATAACGGGAGGAACAAATCGTGAGTTTGCTTGATTTTAGCAGCGACGCGTTTATTGTCGCATTCTTTCTTTACTGCTTCGGATTTTTCTTTTACGGCGTATCCGCGCTCGGTAAAAAGTGGAGCAAGCGCAGTCCGGAGGAGCATATCAAACGGTGGGGGCGAGTCGCGTACATCGTTTCCGTGCTTGGGTTCCTCGCGCATCTGACGTTCTTCTTCACCCGCTGGGCAGGCGGAGGGCATATCCCGACGAGCAACATGTACGAATTCATGTCATTCCTCGCCATGGCGATAATGGCAGCCTTCCTCGTCGTCAATGCGATTTACCGCAAACCGCTGCTCGGGCTGTTCACGCTTCCCCTCGTGGTAATCATTGTCGCGTACGCGGCCGTGTTCCCGCAGGAAGTGCAGCCGCTCATTCCGGCTTTGCAGTCCTACTGGCTGAAGATTCACGTGACGACGGCCGCGTCGGGCGAAGCGTTCTTCGCCGTCGGTTTCGCAGCCGGATTGATGTACCTGCTTCGTACGGTCGACTTCACGAAGAAGGATGCGAAATCAAGACGCGAGCAGCGTTGGGTCGAGTTTACGCTGTACGTCATCATTGTCATCATTGCATTCATCAGTACGGTCTTCGCATTCCGCGGAGCGGGCTACGAAGCCAGCTTTAAACAGGAAACCGTCACGATCGACAGCAGCGGCGTAGAGAATTCTACGATCAATACGGTCGAGTATTCGCTGCCGCCGATCTTTAAACCGTACAACAGCCAGGTTATTTCGATGGATTCGTTCATCGGGATCGACAAGCCGCTGTTCGAGACGCCGCATTGGATGAAGGGCGTCGATGCGGCGCGCAAGCTAAATACGATTACGTGGTCGATCATTAACGGTTCTATCCTGTATGGTATTCTAGTGCTCCTGCTGCGCAAACGAATCGGCGCTGCGATCCATCCGCTCATGGACGGCATCGACGCGGACGATATCGATGAAATCAGCTATCGTGCCATCGCGATCGGCTATCCGATCTTTATGCTCGGCGCTTTGATATTCGCCATGATTTGGGCCTATATCGCCTGGTCGCGTTTCTGGGGCTGGGATCCGAAAGAGGTATGGGCGCTCATTACTTGGCTGTACTATACGGCTTATCTGCATTTCCGTTTGTCGCGCGGCTGGCATGGTTCCAAGTCCGCATGGCTTGCGGTCATCGGTTTCGTCGTCGTTATGTTTACGCTGATCGGGGTCAATCTCGTCCTCGTCGGCTTGCACTCGTACGCGGGTGTTTAAATCCGTTCTTGCTTCCAGGCGCGCGTCTCTTGAGACGCGCGCCTGCAGCACAGAAGGGGCAACTTCATTCCTGCTTGAGAGGAGACATATACAATGTCTGAAGAATTACACCGCATTCTTGTCGTCGATGACGAAGAACGGATCCGCAGACTGCTTAAAATGTACCTGGAGAAGGAAGGCTACCTCATCGAGGAGGCGGAAGACGGCGAAACCGCGCTGCGGATGGCGACGGTCGGCGAGTTCGATTTGATTCTGCTCGACGTGATGCTGCCTGGTATCGACGGCATTGAAGTCTGCACGCGCCTGCGGCAAGTCAAAGCGACGCCAGTCATCATGCTTACCGCTAAAGGCGAGGAAATGAACCGGGTGCAGGGCTTCGAAGTGGGCGCCGACGATTACGTCGTGAAACCGTTCAGCCCTCGCGAAGTCATCTACCGGGTCAAAGCGATTCTTCGCCGTTCCTCTGCGACGGCTTTCTTGACCAAGGAAGCGCTGACGAGCAACAACATCGTATTCCCGCATCTCATTATCGAGCACGACGCGCATCGCGTCATGGCAGGCGGACAGGAAGTGAGCCTGACGCCGAAAGAATACGAGCTGCTGCACTACTTGGCGATTTCGCCGGATAAAGTTTTCTCGCGCGAAGAATTGCTGAAAGACGTCTGGAATTATGAATTCTTCGGAGACCTTCGCACGGTAGATACGCATGTGAAGCGACTGCGCGAGAAGTTGAACAAGGTTTCCCCGGAAGCGGCGATGATGATTACGACGGTATGGGGCGTCGGCTATAAGCTCGAGGTGTCCAAATAAGTGGTTATTTGGCGCAGCGTAGTCGGCAAGCTTTGGCTCACCATCATTGCACTCGTGGCGGCCGTGCTGCTCATTCTAGGCATGTTCCTGCTGCAATATATAGATATCGCGTTTAGTTCGAACTCCCATGCGGTCAAGGTGCTTTTCGTCTACACGGCTATTATCGGGTTTCTGCTCTCGACGTTCTTCGCGTTCTTCCTGTCCACCAAAATCACGCAGCCGCTGCTGCAGATGAAGAAAGCGGCGGATTTGATTTCGCAAGGGGAGTACCGCACGCGCGTGCCGATTCGATCCACCGACGAGATTGGCGATCTTGCGAATACGTTCAATAACATGGCCTCCGAGCTGGAGACGCTCATTCGCGACTTGAATCACGAGAAAGAGCATCTAGCCAGCGTGCATCGCAGCATGGCGGATGCCGTGGTCACCTTCGACACGTCCGGCCAAGTCATTCTGGCCAATCCGCACGGCCAGCAGCTCATCGATCGTTGGATGGAGCTGGAGTGGACGGAGGAGTCCCGCGTACGGACGCAGGTACCGGGTCCCATGTTCGACCTCTATCGTAAAGTGCTTCGGGAAGGCCGCGATCTGACGGACAAGGTGCATGTGCAAAGCGGCGTCTGGTCGGTTGTCATGGCACCGCTCAAATCCAACGATTCGGTTCGCGGTGCGGTCGCCGTTATGCGCAACGTAACGGAGGAGTCGAAGCTGGAGAAGCTTCGCCGGGATTTCGTTGCGAACGTATCGCATGAGATACGTACGCCGTTATCTATGCTGCAGGGCTACAGTGAAGCGCTGCTGGACGATATCGCGGCTTCGCCGGAAGAACGCAAGGAGCTCGCTCAAGTCATCTACGAAGAATCGCTTCGGATGGGACGCTTGGTGAAAGATTTGCTGGACCTTGCACGGATGGAAGCCGGACATATGGAAATGAACTTGGAGCCGATGGATTTGACGATGCTGCTGAAACGCGTGCATCGCAAGTTCCAAGGGTTAGCGAAGGAACAGAATATCCAATTGGATATCGAGCTGGCTTCCGATCCGCTCATGATTGCTGAGGCAGACGAAGACCGCTTGGAGCAAGTGTTAACGAACCTGCTAGGCAACGCGATCCGTCATACGCCGCAGGAAGCGCGCATTGCGATTTGCGCGCGTCAAACGGTTGTCGACCAGAAGGCTTTCGTGGAGATTAAAGTCAGGGATGAAGGCGAAGGGATTCCGGGCGAAGATCTTCCGTACATCTTCGAACGGTTTTACAAGGCCGATAAAGCACGTAAGCGCGGCGCTTCATCGGGCGGCACCGGGCTTGGTCTAGCGATCGTGAAGAACATCATCGAGTCGCATCACGGCCAAATTCGCGCCGAAAGCACGGTTGGCGTAGGTACGGTCTTCACGGTGCTTCTGCCGGTCAATCCGGTTCACTAATAACGATTCCGTTCATAAGAAGAGGCGTCCCGCACTGCGGGACGCCTCAGAGTGTAGAGAAACCCACGTTTTTTTAAAAACGGCGGGTTTCTTTTTTATCTCTCTTTCAATTTCAGGGCTTCGGAGGGCGTATTACCCCTCCGAAGCCCTCTTCTCTAGTTGGAGGGCAATCTTCTTCATGTTCTGTACGGCGGCGGTCATCAACGCTTGTTCCATCACGTTATGTAACCCCCGCAAACGGCAATAGCGAAACCCGTGGAGCTGTTTAGCATCCGCGAAGCTTCGCTCAATTGTTTCTTTTCGTTTTCGGTACAACTTTTTCCCCGACTTGCTCAGGCGATTCAAACGTACTTTCTCCTTGCTGTCCTCCCAGATATGCCGGGTCACAATCTTTCGCTTGTTGTGGGATCGTGTGCACTTCTCCAGCATCGGGCAGGATGCGCACTGTTTCGGGTTTGAAGCATAGTGCCGGTAACCTTCACGGTCCGTGGTTCGGTAGGGCAGCTCTTGCTGCTGTGGGCATACGTAAACGTTTCGCTCTGCATCATAGGTAAACTTCCACTTTGGAATCAGACCCTGTGTTGGTTGAAATCTTCGGTGCGCAATGACGCCGAAAATGTTACGGTCTTCAAGTCCCTTGCAAATCGGCGTTGTCATATAACCAGAATCAAGTGCGACAGCTTCTACGGCAAAACCAAATCGGTTACGTTGGCGGTCCAAGCGTGAGAGATACGGCACGGAATCATGCACATTGCCTGCGGTGACGAAGACATCGGTAATGAGGTTGTGTTTCGCATCGACGGTGCGGTGGTCCAGATAGAAGAAGCCTTCCGGCTTGCCTTCTCGAAACATATAACCGCTGTCCGGGTCGGTTGTACTGACCTTCACTTCCTTGTCTTCATTCACCTCCTCTCGTGGTTTTAGAGCTTTTTTCCTTGCGCTTTTCGGTCAGATTCGACCGCGGAATTTAACTCGTCCAGATAATCACGCGTGTTTTGCTGAACCTGCTCTTTGGTGTATTTGTGTTTATTCGCATTGGCTTTTACGTGCGTGGAATCGGAAACGAGCATACGACCGCCAACCATCCGATGCGAGATGGCTTGCAGCACAATCTCATCGAAGATGTCCTGGAAAACCGAGGTACCTTTGAAACGCGTACGACGATTCCAGCTGATCGTGGTGTGGTCCGGAACACGATCGGTGAGTCCCAATCCTAGAAACCAGCGATAAGCCAAGTTCGTTTGGACCTCGCGTTCCAGTTGACGTTCGGAACGAATGCCGTAGAAATAGCCTAAGAAGATCATCTTGAAGAGAACAAGGGGATCGATAGCTGGACGCCCATTGTCTTGCGAATAGAGATGGCGAACCTTCTCGTCGATAAAGGTGAAGTCAATGTATTTATCGATCTTGCGAAGCATGTGATCCGCAGGTACCAAATCTTCTATGGAAACCAATTCGTAATTCTGCTGTTTTTCTTTGTTCGATCGTAGCACCGCGGCACCATCCGTTCGTAAATGTTACTTATATTATAACATATTAACGCGGTGTCGTATTAAATTAATTGGGCAAAGTGAAGGCTGTCGAGACTTTCTCGACAGCCTGAGGCGTCCCGCACTGCGGGACGCCTCTTCTTATGTCGGAGAAGGAGCGACAGAAAGTCACATCTTGTTGAAGGAAGTAGACAAATCTTGTTGGTCGTGAAACATTTTCTTTCCGTAAACGCCGAAAAGGGATAAAAAGAGCGCCGTTCCCCGAAAGGAACGGCGCTCTTTGTCTGATCATTAGCTGCAATCGGTGTATGACGATTAAAGCGTAATTTCTTTGGCTTTGTTGATTTCGGACAGTTTCACCAGTTCGGTGATTACTTCTTTGGATACCGCCTTATCCACAGTCAATACCATGATAGCTGCTCCGCCTTGAAGCTCGCGTCCAACTTGCATGGCGGCGATGTTGACGCCGCTGTTGCCAAGCAGTGTGCCGACGCTGCCGATGATGCCCGGCTTGTCGTTGTGCGAGATCAGGATCAGATTGCCTTCCGGCGCGACGTCGACAGTGAAACGATCGATCTGAACGATACGCGGACCGTATCCTGTCAGCATTGTACCCGTTACTTGGCGTGTCGCTACTTTGGAACGAAGCACGACCGTAATGGAATTCGTAAAGTCGCGGGCTGCATGCTGATTGTTCACGACGATGTTGACCAGACGTTCTTTGGCCAGGTGCATCGAGTTGACAACGTTGACTTGTTCCGCGCCCAAGTGGTGGGAAAGCACGCCGCGAACGATATAACGCGTGAGCGGCTGCGTATCGACTTCAGCCAAATCGCCGGCATAGCTGACCGAGATTTCTTCGATCGCGCCTTCCGTCAGCTGCGATACGAAGCTTCCGAGCTTCTCGCCGAGCGAGAAGTACGGTTGCAGGATGTTCAGTACGTTTGCCGGAATCGGAGGCATGTTCACTGCGTTCATAAATGGTTTATCGCGAAGAATGTTCAACACTTGCTCGGAAACGTCGATCGCTACGTTCTCTTGCGCTTCTACCGTGGATGCGCCAAGATGCGGAGTAACGATGATTTTCGGATGCTTCAGGAAAGGGTGATCCGCTGCGGGAGGCTCGACTTCGAATACGTCGAACGCTGCGCCGGCAACGATGCCTTGATCGGCTGCTTCCACAAGGGCAAGCTCATCGATGATGCCGCCGCGTGCGCAGTTGACGATTCGCATGCCTTTCTTCATCACTTCGAATTGAGGACGGGAAATCATATGGCGCGTTTCAGGCGTCAAAGGCGTATGAACAGTCATGAAGTCCGCGTTGCGTACGATGTCGTCGACGCTGGACAGGCGAACGCCCATCTTCTCGGCGCGTTCTTCCGTCAGGAATGGGTCATAGCCCCAAATTTCCATGCCGAACGCTTTTGCGCGCTTCGCCACTTCACTGCCGATACGGCCCATGCCCATTACGCCAAGCACTTTGCCGCGCAGCTCGACGCCAAGGAACGATTTGCGATCCCATTCGCCGCCGACTGTTTTCAAGTACGCTTGCGGAATGTGACGAGCAACGGCCATCATCATGGCAAAGGTATGCTCGCAAGTCGTGATCGTGTTGCCGTCCGGCGCATTAATGACGATAATGCCGCGTTGGGTGGCTGCTTCCAAATCAATGTTATCGACGCCGACACCTGCGCGTCCAACGACTTTCAGCGATTTGCCTGCATCCATGATGCGGGCGGTGACGCGGGTTTGGCTGCGAACGAGCAGTGCATCGTATTCACCGATAATAGCAACGAGCTCGTCCTCGCTAAGACCTGGCTTTTTGTCGACTGCGACGTCCTCCGCATCCACGAGCTTCTGAATGCCTAAATCGCTGATTGGATCTGAGACCAATACTTTAAACATGTTGGATTGCCTCCTGAGCGTTTGTATGATGGGGTGTATAGTAGAAGTGAAAGACCCTCGACCATCCCGCCGCACAGCGCAGCGCCATAGTCGAGAGTCTATTCACGCGATCACACATCAAAGCTATGTTTGAATCCAGATGAAGCGCAAATACGGTCTACATTAATGCTTTCTATTTTATAGCAAGAGCAACTATAAATGCAATGCTTTAAGCTTGGAATTTAAGTATTATCAATATTCAGATTATAACGCCCTGAGACATACTCGGATGGAGACGGTTACAGGCCGCCAAAGGGCGGCGGCAGCCGTCCCGCCTTGCTCAAACGTGAAAAATTCGATATGATCGTCCGTAAATGGGAGGTATTATAATGGAACGATGGAATCAGATACAACCGGATATATTTTGGAAAATGCTGCACGAGGAAGGACTCGATCCGGCTCTAATCATAGATGTGCGCGAGCAAGAAGAATGGGATTACTATCATCTTAATGGAAGTACGCTATTGCCGCTTTCGTCATTCCAAGAGACATGGGAACAGGTTCCCATGGACCGACCGGTCTACATCATCTGCGCGCATGGCGTCCGCAGTCAGGCGGTTTGCCGGTATTTAAATGAAAAAGGATACGGCAGCCTGGCCAACGTAGTCGGCGGAATGGCGGCGGTATCCCATTTCGATGGTTTCCAATATGACTAATTATTCATCTTGATTATTCATTCACCGGATAGAAGAACGGCAGCTGCGGCAGCAGCTCTTTGCTATAAAGCTCGTCCTTGCTGGTGCTGAAATCGCCGGCTCGGACGGCTTCGGTTTTGACGAGCAAGTCGATGACGGAGTCGACGGTTCGCATTTTCATGGAAGCGGCTTGTCCGGAACCGATGAACTCGTCTACCCGGGAAGTCAAGTCTTGCGGATAGAAGGAAGCAAGCGTCTTGCGTGCATTGAGCTGATCCGCGGCCACTTTATTCTTGACGGTAAGCTTAAGCAATTTCCATTGCGCGATGCTGACATCTGTCGATTTCTCGTAGTCTTCCGGGATGTTTGGATTGACGGATGCGCTCCACTTCAGCATTGCGGCATAATAGTCCTTCTGTCCGCCTAGGGCGAATTTCACGCCGTCTGCGTAGTAGGCGTCTTTCATCAGCGCTTTGTACAATTCGTTCGATTTCATATCTTTCGACGAACCCGCTCCGCGCTGCGCGGCTTCCGTAAACATGCGCAAGCTCTTGAGAAGTTGAAGCTGCGCGGACTCCAGAAGCGGAGAGCTCTTCGACACCGTGGAATGTTGGGTTTCATCGTAGGTTTTCTTAGCTAAGCCGGACAGCTCCTTCAGAGACGAGCCGATATCGTCCAATTGTCCGGACGGCAATTTCCGGATGACGTCGATCCATTCGTTTTGAAATTCACGGTAAGGCAAAAATACGGTATGATAGAAGGATACGAGATCCTGCTGCTGATAAGCGGCGGCAACGCCTTTATTGCTGCTGCTGAGATGTTTGGTATTTTGGACAAAATTTGCTTCCGTCCGGTCGGAACCGACTTTGACGCCATAGAAAAAAGCGCCAACCGAGAAAACGAGCATGAAAAGGAAGCCAAGACTAAAGAGCATTTCGGTGCGAGTTAAACGTTTCTCCATGTTAATCCCCTTCATACTGTATTTCGACAAAGTTTTCAACCCGAATGTCCTATAAGTATAGGATAAAACCTTTGAAAAGGAAATATAAACCTTCCATGGCAGGAGCAGGACATGAAAAAATTCGACATTCGCAAAATCAAGCTAAGAACGACGCGCCTCGAAGACATCGATGATCGGATGCTGCTCATTAATTTGTACGCGACGCAAGCGATTACTCTTGTTATCGGTTTTATTTGGCTATTATTTCAGGGGCGCAATCCATTTAATTTATTTAAGCCCGGAGACAGCATGCACTTCATTTATTGGGGCGTCGGATTGGCTGCCGCAGTCATCGTCCTCGATCTATTAGCCGCGCGAATCGTGCCGGACGAGGCGAGCGACGACGGAGGCGTCAACGATCGGATTTTCCGTCATCGGCCGATCTGGCATATCGCCGTGCTGTCGCTGGTCGTGGCGATTTGCGAAGAAACGCTGTTCCGGGGAGCCGTACAATATCATATTGGACCTTATTGGACATCTATTATATTTGCGACCATACATGTCCGATATTTAAAGCACTGGATTCCAACGGGACTCGTATTCTGCATCAGTTACGCGCTCGGCTGGATTTATATGAAGACCGGCACGCTGTTGGCACCCATTCTCGCGCATTTCATTATTGATTTGGTCATGGGGCTGGTCATCCGTTTTCGGAGGGAAGAATGAGCAGAGTTCAGAAATTCAGCAGGAAGAAAGACGCATCGCAAGTTTTGACCGTGGACGAGAGCGCAGCTGCGCTTGAAGCGGAATGGGGACTGGAAACGAACGAAGAAGCAGGGCAGCTGCCGCCAAGAGGACGGACGCATCCGTCCAACCGACAACAGATGTCCAGATGGTTCTACAGGATTCTGATCGTTTTGTTCATTGCGCTGCTGATCGGCTTATTGTGGTGGGGAAGACAATATGAATATGGGATGAACGACTAGCGGTTTGTCCAAGGGAGGTCGAGGTCCGATGTGGATCGCGTGGGTTGTCGTCGTGATCGCGGCGGCAGCCGTCTCGTTACTGGGTTATATGATGATTCTATCTTACCGCTATCGTCTGGATGAGCAGACCGTTGTGCTCGAAAGGCTTCCGGCTGGTTTCGACGGCACGTCGCTCTTGTTCATCAGCGACGTGCATCGGCGGTTAATTCCGATGACAGTGATCGACGCCGTCAAAGCGGCCGGAGGCGCAGAACTGGTGCTGATCGGCGGGGATTTGCGCGAGAAGTCGGTTCCTGCCTTGCGCACCCGGGAGAACATCAGGCGGCTGAGGCAAATCGCCCCCGTGTACATGGTTCACGGCAATCATGATTATGATGAAGATATCCGGCCTTACGAGGTGTTGCTCGAAGAGGAGCGTGTCAGGTTGCTGGCGAACGAGTCCGTCGTATTGGAGAAACGAGGCGGCAGTCGAATTCGGCTGGCGGGCGTCGACGATCCGCGGACCTTCCACGATAAACCGGAGCTGGCGCTTGCCGAGATGGAGGATGGGCGCGGCAAGCTTTTCACGATTCTCCTCGCGCATGACCCTATTATCGTGCAGCGGCTGAAAGGCGATGAATATATCGATCTTATTCTTTCGGGTCATACGCATGGGGGGCAGATCGCGCTGCCGTTGACCGGGCCTCTATGGAAAGGCGAAGATGCATCCGGTTACTGGAGAGGCTGGTTTCAGTTGCCCGGCAAAACAACGAAACCGCAGCTGTTCGTCAGCTGCGGTTTCGGGACTTCGCGGCTGCCGCTCCGATTGTTGACGGAAGCGCAGCTGCATCGGATTATTTTGCGGACGCCGCCGTCGGATGGAGCCCGAGATCGATCGTTGCCGGATCGATAAAGCCGTAGCCTTTCGCTTCCAGCTTCGTGAGCAGAGAATCCAAGGCTTGGGTAGTCCAGGGGAGCTCGTGCATGAGGATATTGACGCCGGGATGAAGCTGTTCCAGCACATTGGCGACGACTTTATCCGGCTTATTCTTCGTGCTGCTGTCCCAATCGAGCGAGCCGTCGGACCAGGTCATATAGAGCATCCCGCTATCGCGAACGAAGCCTTTGACCTGATCATTGCCCGATCCGAATGGCGGGCGGAAGAACACTGGCTTGTGGCCCGTCACTTTGTTGACGATCGTTTGCACGTCGCCGATTTGCTTCTTGACCGTTTCCATTTTTTCCTTCTTCAAATCGATATGGTCCCAGGAATGATTGCCAATCGTTTGACCGCGGTCGGCGATTTTTTGAAGCAGTTCAGGATGCTGCTTGACGCGATAGCCGTTGACGAAGAAGATGGCTTTCGCTTTATGCTTGTCGAGCGTATCGAGCAGGGAACCGAGCGTTTTGTCGGCCTTGGGGCCGTCATCGAACGTCAGCAGCACGACCTTGCTGCTGGCCGCTTCCTTATTAATAGGAACGAAGCTGTAAACGGCATTCATCCGGTACAGCTTTTTTGGCGTTTTCGAGGGCGCGACGGCAGGTGCCGCGGCGTTCGATGCTCCGCCGGAATTATTCGTATCGGCGGCTTCAGCAGTTCCGCTGCTGGTTGGATTGTTGGGATTGCTGACAGCGCCGGAACCAGGCAGAACCGCATCCGCGTTGTCTTGCGATGTTGAATCGGCAGCCTCTGAGCAGCCGGCTATTGCTACCAATAGCAGCATAAGCGCCAGCGCAATCGTCGTCTGTAAAGCTCTAAGCTTCCGCATGTCGGTCAGCCTCCTGTAGTCGCAGCATCCGGCTGCAAGTTGTACGATCATTGTATCCTATATTATTACCGAACGACGGACATTCCGAACCTCCCTTTCCTGAATTTGTGCTGGAATGACCTTGCGGCCGCGAGGCAAAACTAACAGCGAATCGGAGTGCATCAGCATGTTTGGAGGAGGATAATCCCGATGAAATGGTCAGTATTTCTGCTTGGAGGTCTTGCCGGCGTCGCAGCCGCATCCTACGTTGCCAGGAGAAGACCCGGAATGTTCGCGTGGGCTACGAGTGCGGCCGGCCAGGCGATGACGGGCGTTTCGAGGAAAGCGATGGGCGCCATGGTCAATCACAAATTCGGCGGCGAAAAGATGCATTCGGCCCCAAAGCAATCAAGCGGTTCCGCAAGAGAGTCCGGCGGCGCCTGGGGACAAATTGAAATGCTGCTGAACAGCGATCCCGGCGTGAAACAGCAAGTCGACGAAATCAGGGCCGAAGCGAAAACCCATTAAAAAAATACGGTAAAAAGAGAATCGTTTCGCCCGCAGCTGCGTATAAACAGTTGCGGGGCGGAGACGATTCTTTTTTTTGGGCATCTAGTGCATTTCGTTCCCAGACATGCTAACATAGCACTAAGCACTTTTTATTCACCAAACCGCAGCTGCTACATACGCTGTGTATAACAGATGTCACCCGCGTTCAGCGCGCTTTCGAAGATGGTCTTTGCTCCGAATACACGAAGCAGATGCTATTCGAAAAGGAGGATCCTATCATGAAAATCGAACGGCTCAATCAAGACAAAATCCGCATCTTCCTGACGTTCGACGACTTGCTGGAGCGTGGGATCCAGAAGGAAGACATGTGGCGCGAAATTCCGAAGGTTCATGAACTCTTCAGCGAAATGATGGATCAAGCCTACAGCGAACTGGGCTTCGACGCCAGCGGACCGCTGGCTGTAGAAGTGTTCGCGCTTCCGGCCCAAGGCATGGTCGTCATCGTAACGCGAGGCAAAGTAAATGGAAAATCGGACGACCACATGCAAGAAGAAGAGAACGATGAAGACGTCTACGAGATGGAAGTCACGCTGGAGCAGAGCGATATCGTGCTTTACGCGTTCCGTGATATCGAGGATGTCATCTCCGTCTGCAAACAGCTCAAAGCAGCGGATTTGATCGAAGACGGACGTCTCTATGCCTACAACGGCAAATATATGCTAGCTTTCGAGCCGGTCGGCATCGAGCTTCCGCGTTATCATGCCATCATCGCCCTGCTGGCTGAATACGGAGAAGCTGCTTCCGTTACGACCGCCGTTCTCGAAGAATACGGCAAAGTGGTCGTGCCCGCCAAAGCGGTGCTCGAAATCTGCACTCATTTTTAATCCTTGCTCTAGAATGAAGCATCAGCAGCGGATTGTCCGCGTGTCTGGTGCTTTTTCTTTTTCTAAAGCGGAATCGGCCCGAATCCAAGAACCGAATAGTTGACACTTTGCCCGCTCATACTGTAGGAAAAGGCGGTGAACATTCCCTTGACTGGAATGGACAACAATAATGTACTGACTTCGACGCAAATCGTGATCGAAGAGGCGCTTCGTAAACTAGGGTACGGCGACGATATGATTGATTTATTGAAAGAACCGATGCGGATGCTTACGGTTCGTATTCCAGTGCGCATGGACGATGGCAAAACCCGCGTGTTTCTTGGATTCCGCGCGCAGCATAACGACGCTGTCGGGCCGACGAAGGGCGGCGTTCGGTTTCATCCGGACGTGAACGAGCTGGAAGTAAAGGCATTGTCGATTTGGATGAGTCTCAAATGCGGCATCGCGAATTTGCCGTATGGCGGCGGTAAAGGCGGCGTTATTTGCGATCCCCGTAAAATGTCGTTCCGCGAACTGGAACGGCTGAGCCGGGGCTATGTCCGGGCGATCAGCCAAATCGTCGGACCGAACAAGGACATTCCCGCTCCGGACGTCATGACGAATGCGCAGATCATGGCCTGGATGATGGACGAATACAGCCGTATTCGGGAATTCGATTCTCCCGGCTTCATCACGGGCAAGCCGCTCGTGCTGGGCGGATCTCTCGGAAGAGAAAGCGCGACGGCCAAAGGGGTCGCCATCATGATCGACGAAGCAATGGCGAAGAAGGGCATTCCCGTAGCGGGCTCTCGCGTCGTCATTCAAGGCTTCGGCAATGCCGGCAGCTTTCTGGCTAAATTCATGCACGATGCCGGAGCGAAAGTCGTTGCTATTTCCGATGTGCACGGCGCATTGTATAATGAACAAGGATTGGATATCGAACATTTAATGGACCGGCGGGATTCGTTCGGTACCGTGACCAATTTATTTCAGAATACGATCTCCAATGACGAATTGCTGACGCTGGATTGCGACGTGCTCGTGCCTGCCGCGATCGAAAACCAAATAACGGCAAGCAACGCGGACCGAATTCGTGCTAAAATCATTGTTGAGGCCGCGAATGGCCCGACGACGTTGGACGCGACGCGTATCGTAACGGACAAAGGCATTTTGCTTATTCCGGACGTGCTGGCAAGCGCCGGCGGCGTTATCGTTTCTTATTTCGAATGGGTACAGAACAATCAAGGCTACTATTGGTCGGAAGCGGAAGTCGACGCCAAGCTGCGGGAAATGATGGTGCGCGGCTTTAACAGCGTCTATGAGCTGCACGCGCTCAAGAAAGTCGATATGCGGCTGGCCGCTTATATGGTCGGTGTGCGCAAAATGGCGGAAGCGGTCCGCCTGCGGGGCTGGGTTTAATGATGAATCGCGTTTCCCCGCGGACGTGATCGCTTCCTTGTGGATGGTGACAATTAGATTATGCTGCTTTTCTCGATCATTACGGCCGCTGTCGCTCCCGGCATCGCGCTGCTGACTTATTTTTACTTGAAGGATCGTTACGAAGCGGAACCGATTCATATGGTGCTTCGGGTATTTCTGATGGGGGTTCTGATCGTTCTGCCCATCATGGTTATTCAACGCGGATTGGAATTGTGGCTCGGAAACGGGCCGGTCGTGTTCTCGTTCGCCGTTTCCGCGGGCGTCGAAGAGCTCGTGAAATGGTTCGTGATCTATCACATCATTTATAAGCATAAGGAATTTGACGAGCCATACGACGGTATCGTATATGCGGCCGCGATTTCTTTGGGCTTCGCGACGGTCGAGAACGTGCTGTACGCGATCTACCAGCCGATGACGGTAGGATCGCTGCTCATTCGGGCGATGCTTCCCGTTTCGGGCCACGCGCTGTTCGGCGTGACGATGGGTTATTACCTTGGAAAGGCCAAGTTCGCGGCAGCGGATAAAGCCAAGCGTCGGTTTTTGATTCTAGCGGCTGTTTTTCCGTTGCTGGAGCATGGCTTGTACGACTACATCATGGGTTCGGGCTCTACGTATTGGGCATTGTTCATCGTGCCGCTGATGCTGTATTTGTGGATTCGAGGCGTTCGAAGAATCAATCGCGCGAATGCCGGCTCCCCGTTCAGGCTGCTCGCCCATGAAGAGGAGATTAAGCTGTGACATTTCCGTCCATAATAAGGGAAAAACCCTTTTTAGGAGATTAGAATGGACACAATGGCTCGCGTTAAGGTTACGATTCGCTGCAATCATTGCGGAGAGAAATTCGTTCTCCGCGGTCGCAGAGAGAAAGACAGGATCGACACGGGATTCAAGCAGTGCCTGTGCAATAACATCCAAGATTTCGATATCGAAGAATTAGCGCTCTGATTGGCGTTAATCGGAAGCAGGAAATCTTCCCCAAACATGCATAAAGCTCCTTTCGGCAAACCAAACTAACACCAGGTTTTGCATACGAAAGGAGCTTTTGCTATATGTATCGTCGCTTAAGCGCGGTGCTTTTCCCGGTCATGACGCTGTTCTTCATCGGCTCCATCTATTGGGGCTACCAGGAGCACCAAGAGAAAAACTCCATACTGATCAAGGCCGAAAACCAGTACCAGCGCGCCTTTCACGACTTGTCTTACCACGTGGACCAGCTGCATCGCGAGCTTGGCAACACGCTTGCCGTCAACAGCGCCTCCCAAGGGTTTCAGCGCAAAGGACTGGTCAATACTTGGCGGCTGACGAGCGAGGCGCAGAACGAAATCAATCAACTGCCGCTTACGCTTCTTCCTTTCAGCAAGACGGAAGAGTTCCTGTCCAAAATCGCCAATTTCTCGTACAAGACTTCGGTCAGAGACTTAACGAAACAGCCGCTCAGCCCGAACGAGTTCAAAACGCTCAAGACGCTGTATGCGGATTCCGAGTACATTTCTAAGTCGCTTTACGGCGTGCAAGAGAAAGTCATCGGCAACAATTTGCGCTGGATGGACGTCGAAACCGCGCTCGCCACGGAAAAACAGCCGGGGGACAACTCGATTATCGACGGGTTCAAAACCGTGGACAAGAAGGTCAGCGAATATCCGGAGCTGGACTGGGGGCCTTCGGTCGCGAGCATGTACCAGAAGCGGACGGTCAAGATGCTGGGCGGCCAGATGAGCACGCCCGAAGAAGTAAAGCGCCTCGCGGCGAAATTTCTGAAGCTTGACGAAGCCAAGGCCAACGAGATCCGCGTCGTGGAGAATGGCAAAGGGACCGAATATTCGTCCTTCTCCGCAACCTATAAGGCAAACAAGGCCGACAATCCGATCGAGCTGGACTACTCGCAGAAGGGCGCTCAACTGATCTGGTTCGAGAATCCGCGCGATATCGGCAAATCCGTGATCAGCATTCAGGATGCGAAGCAGAAAGCATCGGATTTTCTGGCTCGCCACGGCTATCCTGCAATGAAGGCCGTCTCTTACGATGACGGGAACGCCACGGCGACGTTTACCTATGTTGAAACGCAGGACGGCGTACTCATCTACCCGGCCAAGCTGACGGTCAAAATCGCGCGCGATAACGGGGAGGCCGTGGCCATTCAGGCTGCAGATTACGTGTACGAGCACCGTAAACGCAAACTGCCGAAGCCGAAGCTGATGAGCGCGGATGCGCGGGTCTCGCTCAATCCCGATTTCAAAGTATCGCGGGAGCAGCTGGCGCTGATTAAGAATGACGCGGATCAGGAAGTGCTCTGTTATGAGTTTGTCGGCAAAATAAATGGAGCGGTCTATAAAATTTACGTAAATGCGGACAGCGGCGTGGAAGAGAACATCGAGCAGCTTCCGGAATAACAGTGGTATACGGGACGCGCCAGAGGGCGTATCGGAAGACGTTGTTGAAGCGGCGTCTTTCGATATGCGACTCCAGGCACGTCTTTTTTGTTCCTTTTCCCTCTCTCCCCAAATTTCGACATGCTGTGCTATAATCGAACAAGGGGAGGGGAAACCATATGCTGCCAGTAATTAATCAAATGTTATACTTGCAAATTGCGTCATCCGACGAAGAAGAGGCTGCGTTGGAATATAAAGCGAGAATTGCGGACGGCACCGACGATGAACTGCTTATCGAGGTTCCCCTGCATGAGGGGACGGGACGATTGAAGCGGCTGTTCCTCGGAGACGAAATTTCCGCTCATTTTATTTCACAAGAGGGCGTAAAGAACTATTTCAATACGCATGTGCTCGGGTTCAAAGAAGATACGTTTCGCTTGATTCGCATCCGCAAGCCGGAAACGGAATCCATCACTAAAATTCAACGGAGGCATTTCCTCCGGGTTGCCGCCGAGCTTGAGATTGCGATTAAACTGTCCGGCAATATTCGTTTCATCGGTTTGACCGACGACGTAGGCGGAGGCGGCATTTCCTTCATGGTCGACGCGAAGTGGCCGATCGGGCAAGGAACAGAGCTTGACTGCTGGCTGCTCGTTCCTTACCGCAATGGGTCGGTCGATCACTCCCAGTTCAAGGCGGAAGTCGTGCGGGTCAAGACGCTCGAGAACGGCAAGCATCAAGTGATGGCGAAATTCTCGAAAATATTGGATAGCGAGCGCCAGCGAATCATCCGCTTCTGCTTCGAACGGCAGCTCGACTACCGAAAATGATAATTCCGCACAAGTATGAATAAGGATTCCTTCCGTGGTAAAACTAGCCTTATCCGGGGCTCGGCCGCATGGGTCCGCCTCTCGATAATGTACTGAAACGGCGTGTCGGCCTGGGAGGAATCGTTCGTGCTGCATAAGACGCAGAAGGAATACATAGCGCTTGCCGATTACGTGACGAGCGTATTGAAAATCATTGTAATCGTCTTGCTGATCGCCATTGCGGCAAGTCAGCTGGCACTGCAAATTCCGCAAGTCCGCCTATGGGTGACCGGCGTAGACCGGCTGGAGGGGACGCCTTTCTAGCTGGCAGTAGTGCCTGGCACACCTCCGAGCGGCTTATATCGTTATCGAAAGAAACGGCTCCGCCGCCCGCTAGGACGGCCTTGCCGTTTCTTCTTTAAATTCAGGAACCTATAAGTAGTTTCAACTTATCCTAGGCTTGTATTTCTCCGGAATGAAGTGCGCAAGTGCCGCCTTTAGGATGGCACGTGCCACTTCACCTTGCCTGTCCGCGTTCTTTGCACTTCCTAGAAGGCTGTGGTATAATTTTTACTATCGCAGGCAATGCCTGCTTTTTTAATGACGATTAGAGCAAGGTGGCAGCCGCTGCCCGAATTTCAAGGAGGTCAAACACCGCTTGGGCATGAATGGGGGAAGCATCAGCGGCCGTATTAATGTGGCAATCGATGGTCCGGCAGGAGCCGGTAAGAGCACCGTTGCCCGTAAAGTCGCTGAACAACTTGGTTACATTTACATTGATACGGGTGCGATGTACCGGGCTGTTGCTTATGCAGCAATTGGTGCGGGTATCACCCCTGACGATTCGGACAGGCTGGGTCAGCTCGTTCAAACGTTGAAGATCGTGCTTGCGCCTGGCGACGAAGGACAGACAGTTTGGCTGAATGGCGAGAATGTCACGTCAGCAATCCGGACTCGCGAAGTGACGCTGATCGTATCGCAAATCGCTTCCCACGAACCCGTTAGACTCAAGTTGGTCGAGCTTCAGCGGGGACTGGCAGATGCCAAAGGCATCGTCATGGACGGCCGTGATATCGGCACGCATGTATTGCCGAATGCGGAAGTAAAGGTATTCCTTGTCGCCAGCGTCAAGGTGCGCGCGCTTAGACGGTTTCAAGAGCTGAGCGGGAACGAAGCCGTGCCGCTGCAGCAACTGGAACAGGAGATCGCGGAGCGCGACCGCAGCGATGAGCGCAGGGAAATTTCGCCTTTGATTTGTGCGAAGGATGCGGAAGTGATCGACAGCACAGAGCTTTCGATCGACCAAGTCGTTGCACTTATTCTAGACTTATGCCGAACCAAAACGGTGGAGGCGAAGTAAACTATGCTATATAGCATCTGTCGCAGTTTGCTGCGCATCATTTACGCCGTCCTTTTCCGATTCGAAGCAAGCGGCTTGGAGAACATTCCTTCTTCCGGTCCCGTCGTTCTCTGCTCCAATCATATCAGCCTGCTTGATCCGACGACCGTTGGCACCAAAGTGAACCGCAAAGTTCACTACATGGCAAAGGCGGAGCTGTTCAACGTACCCGTGTTCGGGCCGTTTATCCGTTCTTTGGGCGCTTTTCCCGTCAAACGGGGAGGGGTCAGCAAGGAGGCCATCCGCACGGCGATCACTTTGTTGAAGGAAGGCAAAGTGATGGGAATCTTCCCGGAAGGTTCCAGGTCCGCAGGTGACAGCGCAGGCAAGAAGGGCGCTGCCATGATTGCTTTAAGAAGCGGCGCAGTGGTTATCCCGGTCGCCATTATCGGAAAGTACAATATCTTCCGTAAGATGCGTATCAAGTATGGCAAGCCCATCGATATGTCGGACTTCATTCAAGATTCATCTTCCGATGTGCTGGAGAGAGTGACGGAAACCATCATGAGCAACATTCGCAGGATGGTCAAGGAAGGGTAATCATTACACGTTATTCATGTTTTAAACGGTGGGCCCGTCCATGCTGTTTCAGGGCGGCGGCTTCACGTTTAAATAAAGTTGGGGTATGAATTGAGGAGGTTATTTCAAATGTCAGAAGAAACAAAAGTTCAAGAGTCCGCAGCAGCGGAAACAATTAGCCAGGATGCTTTGGATAATTTCGTGTCCTTGAAAAAAGGGGACATCGTGAATGGTACGATCGTCAAAATCGAAGATAACCAAGTGACTGTTAGCCTTGGATATAAATATGACGGTGTGATTCCACTTCGGGAACTTTCCTCGATTCAACTGGACAGCGCAACTGATGCTGTTCAAGTAGGTCAAGAAGTGCAATTGAAAGTCGTCAGCATCGATGACGAGAAAGAAAAGCTCGTTCTTTCGAAGAAAGCCATCGACAGCGAGAAAGCATGGGATGTACTGCAAGGCCAATTCGAAGCCGGCGAAGTGCTTGAAGTTACGGTTGCCGACGTCGTTAAAGGCGGTCTGGTTGCAGATATCGGCGTGCGCGGATTTATCCCTGCATCCATGGTTGAACGTCATTTCGTAGAAGATTTCAGCGATTACAAGGGCCGCAAGATCCGCGTAAAAGTGAAAGAAATCGACCGCGAGAACAATAAAGTGATCCTGTCTGCGAAAGAAGTACTGGATCAAGAGTTCGAGCAAAACAAACAATCCATCATCGGCGGATTGCAAGCAGGTCAAGAACTCGACGGTACGGTTCAACGCTTGACGCCATTCGGCGCATTCGTTGACATCGGCGGCATCGACGGCCTCGTTCACGTATCCGAACTGTCCTGGCAGCATGTTGCACATCCGAAGGATGTCGTTGCTGAAGGCCAATCCGTACGCGTGAAAGTACTGAAAGTGGATCCGGCTGCAGGCAAAATCAGCCTTAGCATCAAAGCGGCTCAACCAGGTCCTTGGGATTCCGCGAACGGTCAATTCAACATTGGCGACATCGTTACGGGTACTGTGCGCCGTATCGTAAACTTCGGCGTATTCGTCGAAATCGCGCCAGGCGTTGAAGGTCTCGTTCACATCTCCCAACTTGCGCACCGTCACGTGGCTACGCCAAATGAAGTTGTTCAAGAAGGCCAAGAAGTGAAAGCGAAAATTCTGGACTTTAATCCGGCCGAGAAACGCGTTAGCCTGAGCATTAAAGAAACAGAAGAAGCGCCGGAACAACCAGCTCGTCCTGAGAGAGAGCGCGGCGAACGCAGCGATCGCGGAGACCGTGGTTCGCGCGGCCCTAAAGTCGAGCTGAACAACCCGAACGTAAGCCTCAGCAACGAAAGCATGAGCTTCACGCTGGCTGAGCGTTTCGGCGACAAGCTGAAAAACTTGAAATAATCGATTCCTAAAGGAACGATAGCAGATCGTTCCAAGGAACGATAGCAGATCGTTCCAAGGAACGATTCCAACAATAGAAGCCGTTACTATCGCAGCAGCGATAGTAACGGCTTTTTTGCGTTCAATTGCGCCGCTGCGAGGGGATAAGGAGAATGGCCAACAGCGCATAATAAAGGCAATAAAGGGGGGAGAAGCATGAACGACGGTTTCATTGCCTTATGGCTCTTATCCATGGCGGCGATTCTATATTTTACCGGATGGGAACAGGCCGTTGCGGACGGCATGCCGCTCCGCCTCCTTGGCGTGTTTATCGGCTCGTCCTGCGTGCTGCAATTCATCACGATTGCCGTGCAGGATCAGTTCGTGATATCCGGCGGCGCAGTGCTTGCAATCGGAACAGCGGTCATCCTGCTCATCTCCATCCGCATGCCGGGGAACATGCTCTACATTCTGTTCTCTGCGCTGTTGACCGGGTTCATGTGGACCTGGATGCGTTATATCTACAGCATGGATCCCGTATTCATCGTTATCCATCCGCGTTGGGACGGTCCCGTGCTTGCCGGCTTGTTCGCTGGATTGCTCGTCGACCGCTTCAGGTCTCATTTCATCCTTGTCGTATTCAGCGCCGTGATCGCGTTAAGCAGTCATTATCTGGGACCGGCCGCGCATGCTGCTCCGCTGCAGATCGGTTCACTGGCATGGTGGGACGGACTAGCGATCGCGTTGACGGCCGCAAGAGTCATGGGAAGCATCAAATCGTGGCTGAAAGAAAAAGCGTTACGCTTAGCAGACATACGTTCAAGCGAAGAAGGAGGAAGCTCGTAACGATGTGGGAACATATATGGACGCATTTGAAATCGGGTCAGCCTCATCATGTGTTGTATGGCATCATGCTCGGCGTGGCCTTCGGATTGGGTTCACGCCTCATGATGCTTCGAACGGACTATCGCCAATACCCTACATATCCCCACGGGCGCATCATTCATATTTCGCTTGGCGTCATAGCTGCTTCACTCGGAGCCGTGGCGATACCGGCGCTGTATAAGAAAGACTTTACGGCGATAACCTTCCTGACGCTGGCGGCACAGCAATTTCGGGATGTGCGCAACATGGAGCGCCAAACGCTGACCAAAATCGACAGCATGGAGCTTGTGCAGCGCGGCTCGACTTACATTGAAGGGATCGCGATGGTTTTTGAAGGCCGCAATTACTTGGTTATTCTATCGTCGCTGCTGACGAGTCTGGCCTCGCTGGCACTCGGTCTTCCGTTCGGCATCGCGATGGGCGTGCTGACATTGGTGCTCGTTAATTCTTTGAAATCAGGCAAATCCATTGCTCACATAGCGAAAGCGGAGATTGCCGAAGTGAAAGTGGATGGTCCGGATCTATACGTCGGCGATGTCTATATCATGAACGTAGGACTTTCCTCGAACCAACAAATCATCGCGGAACGAGGGCTTGGCATCATACTGACGCCGTATAATCCCAATGGAAAAGCGACGCTCAGCAATCTCGGCCAGCGGCAGGCGATTTTATTCGATTTATCCACCATTCTCGGCGTGTACCGCGACGATGGCGAGCCTGCGCTCGTTCCGATGGCGAAGCTGGACATCAAGGACGGCCGGTTGGCGGTATTCCTGCTGCCGCAGGAGAAGGATCCGGCGAAGGCCAAGGCCGTCGTTCTGAAAGTGCCGATCCTCGAATCCGCTGTACGCATGCCGACCGAAGCGAGCGTCAATCAAGGGGAGAGCAAGCAACATGGCTAAAATCGTAGCGATCGTCACGGATTCGCATGACCATGTCGCCGGCGGAGCGCCGATTTTCGTTGAAAGCGACAAAGAAAAACGGGAATCGACAGCATTCCTCCTGGAGAAGATTTTGGATGCGATCGCACATGATTTGAAAAACGGGAATTACATTCTCGTTGATCACCGTGCGGAATGAAATGTTAGCCAATCCCGCTGTTTTTTGCTATGATGGTAGGCGTGAGTATGGAGAAAGCCCCTTCTTGGTTCACCCATGCACTATAGGGATCTATCAAGTCCCGCTTACTAAAACGGCATGCAGCCGTTTCTATATTGAGGAGTGAAACTATGTCTAAACCCATTATCGCCATCGTTGGGCGGCCAAACGTGGGTAAGTCTACGATATTCAACCGCGTCATCGGAGACCGGTTAGCGATCGTAGAAGACAAGCCTGGAGTGACCCGGGACCGGCTTTACGGTACCGGTGAATGGAACGGCAGAGCTTTCAGTATCGTTGATACTGGAGGTATCGAGATCGACGGCGAGGACGAAATCATGAAGTCCGTCCGCATGCAAGCAGAGCTGGCCGTCGAAGAAGCCGATGTCATTATTTTCATGGTCGACGCCAAGGTTGGTCTTACCCATGCGGACGACGAAGTCGCGCAAATGCTGCTTCGTTCGCGCAAACCGATCGTCGTAGCGGTTAACAAAGTAGACAATTTGAACCGCAGAGACGATATCTACGAGTTCTACAATCTCGGCTTCGGCGACCCGATCGCGATTTCCGGTGCCCATGGCATCGGCATCGGAGATTTGCTGGATGCAGCCGTCGAGAAGCTGCCCGAGATCGAAGACGAGCAATATGAGGATGACGTCATTCGAGTCGCGCTTATCGGCCGTCCGAACGTCGGGAAATCGTCGCTCGTCAATGCACTGCTGGGCGAAGAACGCGTAATCGTCAGCAACGTTGCCGGAACGACTCGTGATGCGATCGACACGCCGTTCGAGAAGGACGGACAGAAGTACGTGCTGATCGATACGGCTGGTATGCGCAAACGCGGCAAAGTGTATGAAACGACAGAGAAATACAGCGTGATGCGCGCGCTCAAAGCAATCGAACGCGCCGATGTCGTACTCGTGCTCATCAACGGCGAGGAAGGCATCATCGAGCAGGACAAGCATATTGCCGGTTATGCGCATGAAGCGGGCAAAGCGGCGATCTTCGTCGTCAACAAGTGGGACGCCGTCGAGAAGGACGACAAGACGATGCAGCAGTTCGAGAAGAATATCCGCGATCATTTCTTGTTCATGACGTACGCGCCGGTTATCTTCCTTTCGGCACTGACGAAATCGCGCCTTCACAAGCTTCTGCCGGTCGTCGTTCATGTATCGGAGCAGCACGCGATGCGCATTCCGACGCATCTGCTGAACGACGTCGTATCGGATGCGATTGCGATCAATCCGCCGCCGTCCGACAAAGGCAGACGCCTGCGCATCAACTATGCGACCCAGGTTGCGGTGAAGCCGCCGACGATCGTGTTGTTCGCGAACGATCCGGATATGATGCACTTCTCCTACGAACGTTACTTGGAGAACAAAATCCGGGCAGCGTTCCAGTTCGAAGGGACACCGGTTCGAATCTTTACCCGCAAAAAATCAGACGAAGATTAAGCCCGGGCGTAAACGCGCACGGAGCGGAGACTTCGAAAGCGAAGCTGGTGTCCTTAATAGAAGGGCACCAGTTTCCCTGTTCACGCAAGGAATGAGGTTGATGCTTATACGCAGCAATGCAGGAGCAGAAGCCCACTAGGACATTTTCGAAAGAGGCGAGCGAATCGTGGTCACTGTGCTTACAGTTCTCATCAGTTATTTATTAGGGTCGGTTTCATTCAGTATACTCATTGCAAAATGGGTTAAAGGCATCGATATTCGCAATTACGGCAGCGGCAACGCCGGTGCGACCAACACGCTTCGCGTTCTTGGCAAAGGCCCGGGGATCGCGGTGTTTCTGCTCGATATCGCGAAAGGCATCGTTGCTGTTATTCTAGGCATCTATGCAGCCGGAGGCGACTGGGGGCCGGCGTTGTGCGGCTTGGCCGCAATCGCAGGCCATAACTGGCCGGTTTGGTTCGGATTCAAGGGAGGCAAAGGCATCGCGACTACAGTTGGCGTAATGGCTTCGCTTGCGATCGTGCCTACGCTGGTTGCCGGCGTCGTTGCGATCGTTTCCATCGCGATTACGCGGTTTGTATCGCTCGGTTCTTTGATTTTTGCGCTGCTGGTGCCGATCTTCATTTGGAATTTCGGGGACAAACCGCAATCTTACGTTTGGGCGGCGCTCGTGATCTGCCTGCTCGCGTTCGTTCGTCACCGTACGAATATCGTTAAGCTGATGCAAGGCAAGGAAAACAAGCTTGGCGCCAGAAAAGGGTAAGGAGGCACGCATATGTCTAATCGTAAAGCAGCCGTTCTCGTCGCCGGAAGCTGGGGCACCGCTTTGGCCGCCGTGCTGGCGGATAACGGCTTCAATGTCGCCTTATGGTCGCGCAACGAGGCGCAGACGGATGAAATCAATACGCACCGGACGAACAGCAGATATTTGAAAGATGCCGTTCTTCCGAGCAGAATAACCGCTACGACGGATATGGGCCAGGCTGTCAGCGGAGCGGAGCTCGTGCTCTTCGTGGCGCCGTCCGCCGCGATGCGCGACGTCGCCAAACAAGCCGCTCCGTTCCTGGACGCCGATGCGATCGTCGTTCATGCGACGAAAGGCTTTGAATCCGGTACATATAAACGGATGACGACGGTATTGTCGGAAGAACTGTCTCTCGGAGATGACCGGCTCGTCGTATTATCGGGTCCGAGCCACGCGGAAGAAGTCGTCCGCAAGCTGCCGACGACCGTCGTCGTCGCTTCGACCAGCAAGGAAGCTGCCGAGCGGGCGCAGGACGCGTTCATTACGAATTATTTTCGCGTATACACGAATAAAGACGTCGTTGGCGTTGAAGTGGCCGGCGCGATCAAGAACATCATCGCGCTGGGCGCCGGATTAACGGACGGCCTCGGTTTCGGCGACAATGCGAAAGCCGCCCTCCTGACGCGCGGCCTCGCGGAGATTAGCCGCCTCGGCAATGCCATGGGCGCCAATCCGCTGACCTTCGCGGGTCTTGCAGGCGTCGGAGATCTTGTCGTGACTTGCACGAGCAAGCACAGCCGCAACTGGCGGGCGGGCTCCTTGCTTGCGGAAGGGCTGTCGCTGGATGATGTGCTCAGCCAGATGGGCATGGTCGTGGAAGGCGTGCGGACGACAAGCACCGCTCGCGAGTTGTCGCATCAGTTTGGCGTAGAGATGCCGATTACGGAGCAGCTGTATCAAGTGCTCTTCCAGCAGAAGACGCCGCGCAGCGCGGTCGAATCGCTGATGGGCAGAGGCCGTACGCACGAGACGGAAGATACCGCGGGTATATAGGGAGCTTGGCCGTGCCTGATGAGCGGTTATACATACGCGCATGAAGGGGACTGCTCGCCTATGCATCCTAGGCTGGTCGTACCTAATGCGAATTATCTTTCGCATTGAAAGTACTGCTCGACCATTCATCCTGGGCTGGTCGTACCGGATGGCGGTTATACATACGCGCATGAAGGGTACTGCTCGCCTATGCATCCTAGGCTGGTCGTACCTAATGCGAATTATCTTTCGCATTGAAAGTACTGCTCGCCCATGCATCCTGGCCCGCACCATCAAAGGCCCTCTTTCATAAACTGCTATAAGCACCCAAGTGGAGCTAAAGCTGATACGCAAGTATCGCCGTTATAGCGTGGAGGAGGGAAACGATGAGCGGTAAAAAGGATTTATCCAAGGACGTTCTGAGCGCCGTTAACAAGAAGACCGGCAAGCCGGTCTCCGAGAATGCGGTCAAGAAGCTTGCGAGCGGCGTGACTGAAAATACGATGCAGGACGAAGACGAACTTCGCAAGCTGATCCAATCCGTCTCTGCAATGGCAAAGGTGCCCGTGACGGAGAAAACGATCAACGATATAGTTGGCGCCGTTAAGAAAAGCGGCATGAATATGAACAACATGGAAATGCTGCTGAAAATGATGCTGCTCAAGAAGTAACGGAGAGACTTCCGCAAAGCGCAGTTCGGCATTGCAGCTGCAGTGCCGCTATCGCGCCGGGCGGGAGTCTTTCTCTTAATGACAGCATGCATACACGTAGCCTTGTTTCGCACATCCGGACAGTACGACGCAAAAGTAGCCCATTAATCGACACTAGTGTATAATGAAACGAATATCGGATGTACAAGGTGGTAGAAGTTGTCATGGATCCAATGATGAAAATGTGGGTTTCCTTCGTGGGCATCGGGCTGATGGCGCTGGCAGCCGTCATGATTTCGCTTGCCAGGTTCAAGACGAAAGGCATTTTGCGGATGGCGTTGTCGCTGACCGCGTTTCTGTTTCTAGTGATCGGCGGATTTCTCGGACTTATCTCCATCACGTAACGGGGTCATTGCGAACGAATCGTGAAGAAGAAAGGACGAATAAACCGATGCTAGAACTGAAAAGCCGAACGAAAACGATAACGGTCGAAGCGGAAGCGGGATTGTCTCTGCTGGATGCTGCGATGAAGCATAACTTGGACTGGGCGTTCTCCTGTACGCGCGGAACATGCGCCAGATGCCGCTGCCTGATCGAGGAAGGCGCTGAGTTTCTGGAAGAAGTAACGGATGAAGAGTGGGACCGATTGGAGCAAGAAGAATTGGAAGAGGGTTACCGTCTGGGATGCCAAGCTATCGTGAAATCCGGAGCAGGCTTCATTAAAGCGGCGAACCGGCCTTATTTCTGATGACGGGACCAGGGTCGGAACCGATCGCCGAATCGTTGGAGAACGCGCTAGCCGTCATTGCCGGCGCGGTTTCATCGACGAAAGCGAAATGGCTGGTAGGCGGCAGCACAGGACTGCTGCTGCGCGGACTGGAGCTGCCGTCGCCTCCCCGCGATCTGGATCTTTACGCAGACGACGAGGCGGCCAAGGCGATCCATAAGGCGCTTAAGCCCTATGCGGTCGACGAGCAGCAGCTGAACATTAGCCCGATTTATCGCTCGCTGCTGAGCCATTATGACGTTCAAGGTGTACAAGTCGAGCTTGTCGGCGGTTTTGTTGTCGCTTCGGACACGGACCGGTATACCGTCGAGGTCGAAGACATATTGGAGCCTTTGCGAACGACGGTTGCAGCAGGCCGGCATGACGTCGGGATTGTGCCGCTGGCTCATGAATTTTGTTTTAATTTGCTCCGGGGCAGGAGCGATCGGGTAGAGCTGATCGGCCAACGCATGCGGGAGGAGCTTGGGCTCCACGAGGCTGCCTTGCGGCTGATCGCCGCCAGGAATCGGTTCTCCGCTGCTCTGCAGCACGAATTAACGCAATTCTTGAACGACAAATAGATAGAAATAGATGGTGATAGCCGTTTTCGTTTTTGACGAAGAACGAGAAGACGATGGAAGCAGGGGTTCCCATGAATGTGGAAATAATGTTCCTCCCTTCCGGACGCAGCGTCGTGGTACGCGCTGGAACGACCGTGCTCGATGCCTCGCGTCGAGCCGGGGTTCCGATCCGTACGCGCTGCGACGGCAAAGCGGCATGTCTGATGTGCAAGGTGACGATGCCGCATAGTTCTTCGGGGCTCTCGCCTCTCAATGACAACGAACGCCGCAAGCTGGCGGGTCTTGACCGTTCGGGGACAAGGCTCGCTTGCCAGGCAAGAGTGTTCGGCCGCGCCGTCGTAGAGGTGCCGGAAGACCCGTTTCGCGCTGCTGTTCGAAAACAGATGATGCGCCAGGCGGAAGACGATGAATTATGGTAGGCTGGTCGTTCCGCTCAGTCGAAACTGCCCGCCTATGCAACTTAGGAGGATAATCGTATCATGAAAGGCTTAAGAAGCGCGGCGGCAGCCATCGTGCTCGCATGCATGACTGCCCTGTTGTCCGGTTGTTTATATCCGAAGGATCAGCTGGGACAATACCAGAAGCCGCCGAAAGACGCAATCTTAAACGTACAAACGGTCGTAGATCAATTTCAGAAGGACACGGGTCTTCTTCCCATTCAGAACAGCGAAGAGACGACGCCGGTTTACGAGAAGTTCAAGGTCGATTTCGACAAGCTGCAGCGGATGAATTATATGTCGTCGATTCCCGATTCGGCTTTCGAGAAGGGCGGAAGCTACTATTATCTCGTCATCAATGAAGAGAAGGATCCTACCATCAAGCTGATGAATCTCGTTCTCTATCAGAAGACGAACGATCTGGAAGCTGCCGTGAAGGCTTACTCCGATGCGCATGGCGGCAAGCTGCCGGCCGGCGAGGCGATGTATCCGTCGTTTACGGCCATCGATTACGATGCCTTGGACCTTAAAGAACCGGAGCTGCGGAGCGTGTTCAGCGGCAGTCTGTTGACGGCGATGCTGGGTTCGGACGGGAAGGTGTACCTCGATTACGGACCGGACATTATGCAGCAGCTCACGAAGCTCGATGAAGGCAAAAAGCCCGGAAAAGACGCGGATCTTCGCGCACTCCTGGTCGACAGCTCCGACTTCGTGCCGGTCAAATCGCCGATCTATAAACTCGTGGGCGATGACCCGCAAGCCGTACTGAAATTGCACTAGCAATCGCGCGCGAACCATTCGCTCCTGCCCAATCGGGCAGGAGTTTTTTTGCCGTTCAGGCATAGCTGAGGTTTTCCTCTCATATATCTCAATCTTGGAAGGCGTAACGGGAACGAAGCTCTTGGAAATCGAAAGATTTCATCCCTCTGGTCGTCATAAACATGAGACAGTCGCAATAAGCTATTACTAGTCCAAAATCATGTACGAGTTGCGTCGCTTGCAAGCTCTCGCGGCAGGCGGGTAGCGGCGAAACCTGACGACACGCAGCAGGAGGAAAGCAGCAGTTACGGTACGTCCATGTACAGGCGAAATACGATTGGGAGGGGATATTCAGTGGAGAAAGTGGACATTTTCAAGGACATTGCCGAACGAACCGGCGGGGATATTTACCTCGGCGTCGTTGGTGCAGTCCGCACAGGCAAATCAACCTTCATCAAGCGGTTCATGGAGACGGTTGTGCTGCCGAACATCACGAATGATGCCGATCGGGTAAGAGCTATCGATGAACTGCCTCAGAGCGCAGCGGGCAAAACCATCATGACGACAGAGCCGAAATTCGTGCCGAACCAAGCGGTACAGCTGCGTGTAGCCGAAGGGCTTGACGTAAACATCAGGCTGGTCGATTGCGTCGGCTATGCGGTCGTCGGGGCGAAAGGCTACGAAGACGAGAATGGCCCTCGGATGATAACGACGCCATGGTTCGAGGAACCGATTCCGTTCCAAGAGGCCGCCGAGATCGGCACGCGCAAAGTCATTCAAGAGCATTCCACGCTGGGCGTCGTCGTTACGACCGACGGCACGATTGCCGAAATACCGCGCAGTTCGTACGTGGAAGCCGAGGAACGCGTCGTAGGCGAGCTGAAAGAGGTCGGCAAGCCATTCGTGCTGATCGTCAACTCGACGCGTCCGAAGAGTGAAGAAGCGCTTCAACTGCGAAGCGAGCTGCAAGCGAAATACGATATACCGGTCATTACGCTCAGCGTGGCGTCCATGGGCGAGGAAGAGGTCATGTCCGTCCTGCGCGAGGTGCTCTACGAGTTCCCTGTTCACGAAGTGAATGTCAACCTCCCGAGCTGGGTCATGGTGCTCAACGACAATCACTGGCTGCGCAGCAACTACGAGAATTCCGTACGCGATACGGTCAAGGATATCCGCCGCTTGCGGGACGTAGACCGCGTCGTGTCGCAGTTCATGGAATACGAGTTTATCGCACGGGCAGGCTTGAGCGGCATGAACATGGGGCAGGGTGTCGCGGAGATTGATCTCTACGCACCTGATGAGCTGTATGACCAAATCCTGATGGAAGTGGTCGGCGTCGAAATTCGCGGCAAAGATCACCTGCTCCAGCTGATGCAGGACTTCTCTCATGCGAAGCGGGAGTACGACAGATTCGCGGAAGCGCTGGAGATGGTCAAGACGACGGGTTACGGGATCGCGGCTCCGACGCTTGCGGAGATGGCGCTCGACGAGCCGGAGCTCATTCGCCAAGGCTCCAGATTCGGCGTCAGACTGAAGGCGACCGCGCCGTCCATCCACATGATTCGCGTCGACGTCGAATCCGAATTCGCGCCGATCATCGGGACGGAGAAACAAAGCGAAGAGCTCGTCCGGTATCTGATGCAGGACTTCGAGAACGACCCGATCAAAATCTGGGAGTCCGATATCTTCGGCCGATCGCTGCACTCCATCGTAAGGGAAGGCATTCAAGGCAAAATCGCCATGATGCCGGACAATGCCCGCTACAAGCTGCAGGAAACGCTGGGCAGAATCATTAACGAGGGCTCCGGCGGCCTCATTGCGATTATCCTATAAGTACACGGGAGGCACGCGATTGCGTGTCTCTTTTTGTTGTCCGGAATTCGGAACCGCGTTGTCGATAGCGGCGGGGAAGAAGGGAAGAATCTTGCATTCCCTCCAATCGGCGACAGAATAATGGCGGATCATATGTCCAGAATTCAAAAAAACGTTGAAAAAACAGCGATTCTTAGGGGTAAACGCCTCCTGCCTCTTGAAATCGTATAGGCAACTGTATTACTATAAATCTGTTCTAGGTTCAGTATGCAGGAATTGCACATACCGGAATTTCTTCTCACCGGGGCCTTCAGGTATAAATTCCGGGGTTTCGGTAACACAGAATGATAATGATGTGCCTTTGAACTGCCGTCAGGGGAGGTGAAAGAAATGAACAAAACGGAACTGATTGCGAAAGTAGCCGAATTGACTGACCTTTCCAAGAAAGATGCTTCCAAAGCGGTTGATGCCGTTTTTGACGCCATCTCCGACTCGCTGCAAGGCGGCGATAAAGTACAATTGGTAGGCTTCGGAAACTTCGAGGTGAAAAGCCGCGAGGCGCGTAAAGGCCGCAACCCGCAAACGGGCGAGGAGATCGATATCCCGGCCAGCAAAATCCCGTCTTTCAAAGCCGGTAAATCTCTTAAAGATTTGGTTTCCAAATAAGAAATTCCGATTTGATAACGTCCGGTTGCTTCCTGCATCCGGACGTTTGTCGTACCCGGGAGCTAACGGACTCTATGCCTGAACTTCTATTGACAAGTGTAAGTAATTCCAGTAGACTGTTGTTTGCGGTTCCGGCTTAGGGGGCTGTACGACGCGCATCGGGTGTTAGCTCAGCTTGGTAGAGCGCTACCTTGGGGTGGTAGAGGTCGCCAGTTCAAATCCGGTACACCCGACCAGTTCTCGCAATATCGCAAGCAATGGCTGCTTTCTCGACGAAGATATTCGAGGGCAGTTTTTTAAAATAGAAGTATGTGTTCTGATCGTACCAATCCGAATACCGACCTTATTAGGGGGACAGTGTAGATGATGGATCAAAATGGCGAATATATCGTCGTTAAAGCAAAAGCGCAGGGCGTGCAGGTCATTGGCTTGACTCGCGGTCAGGATACGAAATTCCATCACACCGAGAAGCTCGATAAAGGCGAAGTGCTTATCTGTCAGTTCACGGATCATACGTCGGCCATCAAAATCCGCGGCAAAGCGACGGTTCTAACTAAATACGGGACCGTGGATACGGATGTTGATTGAAAAGCAGGCATAGCCTGCTTTTTTAGTTTGTACACTAAGAGAAGCAGGACATTCTATGCGCGAAGGACGGATGGTTCATGTCGCATTGGAAAGGGCTTCTCTATGCGTGTCTCACGACGCTTGTGATTACGCTGGTCATATCGGTGCTGCCGCAGGCCGACAGCCGAACGGCGAGGAACGCGGGCGACGTATCCGTATTTCGTCCCGTGCCCGTCAAACGGCTAAGCTCGAACACCGTGGTCGATTCCATGATCAGCTTGCATTTGGCATTGAAAGTGAAGAAAGTCGCATGGAACGGATCGGTGCTGACCGTAGATTTATCGAATGAGGAATATGGGAATGCTGTAGACAGATGGATGGACGATCTGCAGCGGCTGTTCGAGCTCGCATTCATTCGGACGGACAACGTAAGCCGGGTTCTTGTCCGGTTCGTTGCGCCTCTTCAGCCGGAGTCGGATGACGTGCGCGGCGATGCGCGGCTGCTTGCCGCGGTGGATGTCAGGCGCACCGATGCCTGGTTGTCCACAGAACTGTCAAACTTAAGCGCAGCAAAGCCGTTTCAAGACGAAATCTGGCGTCGGCGCTTGCGTTTGTCCGCTTCGCAGTTGTAGCGAAACGACAAACATAATGCTATAATTGTTTAGATTATTGAACCCGATTCGCCGCATGGATAACGGGCGGCAACCGTTTCTTCATACGCTGAATTGTCCGGAGGCTAGGCCAATGAAACCATACAAAATACCCGAGATCGCGAAGAAATACGTCGACTACGATATGATTCAAGCCCATACGGAGCTGCCGGAGTTTCCTGACACGCGAACGAGGCTGCTCTTTGCTTTTTTATCGAATCAACGTACGCCGCTTCTGCACAGCGAACTCTACGCGTTGGTCGTTTCGCTCGTTCAGCTGGGCATGGATACCCATGATATGATCGACGAATCGGGTCGGGTCGCCGAGAAGGAAATGCGATCGCGCCAATTGAAAATCCTCGCTGGCGATTATTACAGCAGTCGTTTCTATCAGCTGCTCGCCCAGGCAGGCCAGGTGGGCATGATCCGCCGGATCAGCAACGGCGTATGCGAAGTGAACAAGATCAAAGTTAATTTCTACATGAGAATGAAGCAGCTTAAGCTGACGGCAGAAGAATACTTGAATCAATGCGTTCAAGTGAAAACCGAACTTTTTACGGTTTTCACAGAAATATTGGATGAGAAGATGACTCGCGTATGGATGGAGCTGCTTCAAGGGCTCGGCCGCTGCGAAGTCGTCATGGAAGAATTGCAGCGCAGCGACAAACCGGAGCAGTTCAACAACAGCTGGGGCTACTGGCATGTGCTGAATGTCGGCACGGACGAGGAGAAGCGCAAGCTGAACGATAAGCACGAAGAATTGTCATTCGTTACCTCGCTGCTGTCTAACTACGATGTCCGCGGTCAGCTGACAGAGAAGCTCAGACAGTCCGTATCGCAAGTGCAAGCCATCGTCGCGCGGCTCGATTCCGATAAGCTCATGCGCGAACTGCAACAGATCGGCGAGACGTTCCTGCGTCCGCTTCTGCCGGCGGCTTCCGCCCTCAACGAGAGAAGGTAAGGTGACAGACGATGCAATCCAAATCGAAAGAAGAACACGTGCATGCCGTATTTGAAAGCATAGCACCGAAATACGACTTGATGAACGACTTGATCAGCTTCCGCAGGCATAAGGCATGGCGCGCATTCACGATGCGCAAGATGAATGTGCAGAAGGGTCAAACGGCGATCGATCTGTGCTGCGGCACTTGCGATTGGACCATCGCTCTGGCAAGAGCCAGCGAAACCGGCGGCATCGTCGGACTCGACTTTAGCCAGAACATGCTGGAGGTCGGCAAGGAAAAGGTGAATCGGGAGGGTCTCGATCAGCAGATTTCGCTGCATCAAGGTAATGCAATGGCGCTGCCTTTCGAGGACAACCGGTTTGATTTCGCGACGATCGGCTTCGGATTGCGGAACGTTCCGGACCTGGAACAGGTTCTTCGCGAGATGATGCGCGTCGTGAAGCCAGGCGGACAAGTGGTCTGCCTGGAAACGTCCAAGCCCTTGTGGCAGCCATTCAAGGCCATTTATTATTTATACTTCGAGCGAATCATGCCGACGTTAGGCAAGCTGTTCGGCAAATATGAGCAGTACAAGTGGCTTCCGGAGTCGCTTAAGGCATTCCCGGATTCCAATCAGCTGGCGGAAAAGTTCCGTGAAATCGGTCTTCGTAACGTGCACGCCTATCCGCTGTTCGGAGGCGTAGCGGCCTTACACACGGGGACGAAGGGAACGGACAAAGGATGATACGCAAAACTCGCATTATATTGGAAATGATTAAGGTTGAACATACGATTTTCGCACTGCCTTTCGCGTTTATGGGCGCAATGCTCGGAGCCGTCATGATGGAGGGGCGGATGCCAAGCTGGGCGGAAATCGGTTGGATTCTTCTAGCTATGGTCGGGGCGCGCAGCGCGGCAATGGGCCTGAACAGGGTCGTCGACCGCGTTATCGACGCTAAGAATCCGCGCACCGCGAAACGGGCGATACCGGCCGGGCTGCTTAAAGCCGGCGAAGTCGTCGTGTTCATCGCGGTGTCCTTTGTCGTGCTGTTTATCGCGGCTTCGCAGCTGGATCCCATCTGCATGAAGCTGATGCCCATCGCGGTCTTCTTCCTTGTTCTTTATTCGTATACGAAACGCTTTACATGGCTTTGTCATGTCGTGCTCGGCATAACGATTGGCTTGGCGCCGCTCGGCGGCTGGATAGCCATTACAGGAAGTCTGGAGCCTGGAGCTTGGGTACTGTATGGTTCGGTTGTCTGCTGGCTGGCCGGCTTCGATACCATTTACGCATGTCAAGATTTCGAATTCGACCGCCGCGAACGGGTGTTTTCCATTCCGGCTCGTTTCGGATTGAAGAACGCATTGCAAATTGCGCGCGGGTTTCATTTTCTGACCGCCGTCGGATTTATTTCTTTATACTGGTTAACCGATTTAAGTTGGATTTATTTGATCGGCGCCGTGGCCTCGGTAGGTTTTCTGTGGTACGAGCATTTGCTCGTGAAGCCGAACGACATCAGCCGGGTGCAAACCGCATTCTTCACGATGAACGGAGCGCTGAGCATTACGCTGTTCGCTTTTACGCTGCTTGATCTGGTGGTGCTTCACGAATGGTAGGAGAAGGCAACGGCGCAGCGCGCAAGCGCTGGGTGGTTGGCATCACGGGAGCTAGCGGCTCCGTGTACGGCATTCGTCTGATCCGCTGCCTGCTGGAAAGCGGCATCGACGTGCATCTGGTCGTCACCGAGGCAGGCTGGCGGGTGCTGAAGGAAGAGCTTGGCTGGGATACGACCAAGCGCCAAGCCGCGCTGTCAGCGCATTTCGAAGAAGCGATGGAACAACGTCGTCTGACGCTGCATCCCAATGCGGATATCGGAGCATCGATCGCAAGCGGTTCGTTTCGCGTGGAAGGCATGATCATTATTCCTTGCTCCATGGGTACGCTCGCGTCGGTCGCTCACGGTATTTCCGACGATTTGATGACGCGCGCCGCGGATGTTATGCTGAAGGAAGGCCGCAAGCTGCTCATCGTCCCGCGCGAGACGCCGCTGCACGCCGTTCATTTGGAAAATATGCTTACGCTCGCTAAGCTAGGTGTCAAAATCATCCCGGCAATGCCGGCTTTTTATTACGGGCCGCAAAGCATGGACGATATGATCGATTTTATGGTAGGGAAAGTGCTTGATCAGCTTCCGCTGGAGCATGATTTGTACAGAAGATGGGGAGATGAACAGCATGGGAACTAATCGTCCGATCACGGTCGGCCGCATTGACTATGCGAATGTATGGCCAATTTTTCATTACGCGGAGCAGCAGCTGCCGGAGGATCGCTTTCGGATCGAGAAGCGGGTACCGGCCGCGCTGAACCGTGCACTGAGACAAGGCGAGATCGACATCACGTCGATGTCCTCCTTCGCGTATGCGGAGAATGCCGACAACTATTTGCTGCTGCCGGATTTGTCCGTCAGCGCGAAAGGCCGCGTCAATTCCATCCTGCTGTTCATGAAGAAGCCGCTGGAACAAGTATTGAAAGGGCGGATCGCCATGACTGCGACGTCTGCCACTTCGGTAAACCTGCTTAAGATCCTGATGAAACTGTACTATCAAGCGGAGCCCTCCTACGTTACGATGGAGCCTTCGCTCGATGAAATGCTTGCACAAGCGGACGCCGCGCTTCTGATCGGCGATACGGCGATTCATGCTTCGTGGGCGAACAAAGAGAAAGATAAAGGATTAACCGTCATCGATCTGGGCGAGCTGTGGCGTAATTGGACCGGTTACGGGATGACGTTCGCGCTGGTTGCAGTTCGCAAGGAAATTGCCGAAGGCGACCCCGAAGCGGTGTCCGACGTGCTGCACGCTTTGACCGAGAGCAAAGAACGGAGTCTGCGCAATCTAACGCCTTTGATCGAAAAAGCCTGTGCGCAATTGGGCGGTGAACCTGCTTATTGGAATCGTTATTTTAATGAGTTACACTACAATTTCGGATCGGACGAGCAGGCGGGACTGACGCTGTACTTCGAATATGCGCATCAGCTGGGATTGCTGCCGCATGAGGTGCAAATGCGCTTCTTCCAGGACCAAGCCGCTCTAAAGGTGAAGAACGAATGAGACTACTTGATATTTACGCCAAAATGAAAAGCGACTTGGATGTCATCGAAGCTCAGCTCGCGCGGAGCGTCACGTCCGAACACGCGTTATTGAGCGATACGTCGACGCATCTGCTTAAAGCCGGCGGCAAGCGTATTCGTCCTGTTATTTTGCTGCTGTCCGGCAAATTCGGGAATTACGATTTGAACGTGCTCGAGAAGGTCGCAGTGCCGCTGGAGCTCATTCATATGGCTTCGCTGGTGCATGACGACGTTATCGATAACGCCGACACCCGGCGCGGCCAGTTGACCGTCAAATCCAAGTGGGACAATCGGATTGCGATGTACACCGGAGATTACATATACGGCAAGGCGCTTACCATCATAACAGAGCTTGAGAATCCTCAGATTCATCAAATATTGTCCAAAGCCATGGTGCAAATGTGCATCGGTGAAATGGAGCAAATCCGCGATTTCTTCAATACCAAGCAATCCGTCCGCAATTATTTACTTCGCATAAGGCGCAAGACGGCGCTGCTGATCGCGATCAGCTGCCAGCTTGGCGCCATCGCTTCAGGCGCAGATCGGAAAACGGCGAATCTGCTGTATCGTTTCGGCTACAATCTCGGCATGGCTTTCCAAATCAGCGACGATTTGCTCGACTTGCTGGGAACGGAGAAGCAAATCGGCAAACCTCCGGGTTCCGATATTCGGCAAGGGAACATTACGCTTCCCGTACTGCTTGCGCTGCGGGAGCCCGCGATCGCCGCGGAACTGCAGGAGGAAATAAATCGGATTCAATTGTCGAATGGTGCAGGTGAAACGAAACGTGCGTTGAACTTAATACGTAAGAGCGCCGGCATTCGCACCGCGGAAGGGATGGCCGCAAGGTACATCGCCAAGGCGATCGATGCGCTGAGCGGTCTGCCGAGCATTCCGGCGAAGAAGAATTTAACCGATATCGCGTATTTTGTAGCCAAACGAAACTACTAAAGTGCCTAGGAGGGATCTCGAATGGAAAGAACATTTCTTATGGTAAAGCCTGACGGCGTGCAGCGCGGTTTAATCGGCGAAATCGTGTCGCGCTTTGAACGCAAAGGATTGAAACTTGTTGCCGCCAAATTCATGCGCATTACGCCGGAAATCGCAGAGCGCCATTATGCGGAACATATCGGGCAGCCCTTTTATCCACCGCTTGTAGCGTTCGTGACGTCAAGTCCCGTGTTCGCCATGGTGTGGCAGGGGGATAACGTTATCGGACTTACGCGTGCCATGATCGGTAAAACGAACGCACTGGATGCGGCGCCCGGAACCATACGTTCCGACTATGCGATTCATACGAATTTCAATTTGATCCACGGTTCCGACTCGGTGGAGAGCGCGAAGAGGGAAATCGATATCTTCTTCAAGCCCGAAGAATTGCAGGACTATACGCAATCGATCGGACAGTGGATTTAATTATTTTGCGACGAAGCGTCTGCTGCGGGGGAAATCGACTTGGAGGATAAAGACTTTTCACTCTTTATTGAACGAATCAAGGAAAAGACGGCCATTGATCTATCGCAGTATAAAGAAGCGCAGATGAAGCGCCGATTGACGACGCTGCGGCAAAAATACGGTTTCGACACGTTCGCCGCTTATTTCACCGAGATGAACCGGGACAAGAAACTGATGAACGAGTTTCTGGATCGAATGACGATCAATGTTTCCGAGTTTTGGCGCAATCCAAACCGGTGGGAAGCGATGGAGAAGAAGTTTCTGCCGGAGACGTTGAAGAACGGCGGCCGGGTGAAAATTTGGAGCGCTGCTTGTTCGACCGGCGAGGAACCCTATACGCTGTCGATGATCGTGCACGCGCTTGGCGCGCAGGACCGAGTGTCGATTCTGGCAACGGATTTAGACGGGCTCGTGCTCCAGAAAGCGGCGCAAGGCATCTATCAGGATCGTTCCATCCGGGACGTTCCACGCAATTATATGACGAATTATTTCAATAAACATAATCAAGGCGAAGTCGTGGTAACGGACGCTTTGAAAAAAATCATTACGTTCAAGCAGCAAAATTTGCTTCATGATACGTTCGACAGCGGTTTCGATATTATCGTGTGCCGCAATGTGATGATTTACTTCACGGAAGAAGCGAAGCATGTGCTGTATCACAAGTTCTCCAAAGCGCTCAAACCCGGCGGATTGCTGTTCGTTGGCAGCACGGAGCAAATTTTCTCCCCGGGCCAATACGACTTCGAGCCGGCGGAAACCTTCTTCTACCGGCGCAAAGCGTAGCGAGGCCATGTATAGGAATTACCAGCATCTCCAATACTGAGCGTAGTAAGAAGAAACGGACGCCGGCATCTCGAGGCGGCGCGGCAAGTTTCTTCCCATTCTACCTTAGGGAGGTGCAGCATGGACAAACGCAAAGTCATTGCGGCGTATAAAAGGGGATTTATCAGCGTCCACGAATGCGCCCAAATTCTTGGCATTGATACAGGTCAAATGAAAGGGCTTATGAACGATCCCAACTTGACCTCCGATTCGCAGTTAACGCGCGGCAAACAATCCGTGAACGGATAGAGTGCCGAGCGCCGGCTGCCCTTATCGCCTTATTGAAGGCGGTAAGGGCAGTTTTTTATTTCGTCAGGAGGCTGCTGCTAGGCTTGCATTTTCTTGTCAAACGCCAGACGCTATACTATAATGAGCAAAGATATTTGAGACCTGACATACATACCGAAATCATTTTTTGACGAAACGTGCTCGGAATGAAGGAGGAGCTTTACTGTGAGTTTACGCTATTTGACAGCTGGAGAAACGCATGGTCCACAGTTGACGGCTATTATCGAAGGGCTGCCGAGCAACCTGCAGCTTGATTTCGAGGAATTGAATTTTCAATTGCACCGCAGGCAGAAGGGTCACGGCCGCGGCCGCCGGATGCAAATCGAGAAGGATACCGCGAATATTGTCGGCGGCGTGCGCCACGGCAAAACGACGGGAGCTCCAGTCGCGCTCGTCGTGGAAAATAACGATTGGAAGCACTGGACGTCTGTTATGAATATCGAACCGATCGAAGGCAGCGATGAAGAGAAGCGCCGCGTGCACCGTCCTCGTCCGGGCCATGCCGATTTGAACGGCGGCTTGAAATACAATTTGAAAGATCTGCGCAACGTGCTGGAACGCTCCAGCGCGCGGGAAACGGCAGCCCGCGTAGCCGTTGGCGCGGTTGCGCGCCAATTCCTGTCCGCGTTCGGCATTAAAGTAGGCGGACAAGTCATTCGTATCGGCGAGATCGAAGCGCCTGCGAACGATTTGCCGCTCGACGAACTGATCCGGTTGACGGAAGAATCGCCGGTTCGCGTCGTAGACAAGGATACCGAAGCGAAAATGACCGCGTATATCGATCAGATCAAAGCCGAAGGCGATTCCATCGGAGGCATCGTGGAATGCATCGTCGAAGGCGTGCCGATCGGTCTCGGCAGCCATGTGCAGTACGATCGCAAGCTGGACGGCCGCATTGCGCAAGCCGTCGTGTCGATCAACGCGTTCAAAGGCGTCGAAATCGGCATCGGCTTCGAAGCGGGCACGATTCGCGGTTCCCAAGTACATGATGAAATCATGTACGACGAGGAACGCGGCTACCACCGCAGGACGAATCGGCTTGGCGGCTTTGAAGGCGGCATGACGAACGGCGAGCAAATCGTCGTCCGAGGCGTGATGAAGCCGATTCCGACGCTGTACAAGCCGCTGCAAAGCGTAGACATCGATACGAAGGAGCCGTTCACGGCGCAAGTGGAACGTTCGGACAGCTGCGCGGTGCCTGCGGCCAGCGTCGTTGTGGAGCATGTCGTGGCTTGGGAAGTGGCGAAAGCGTTTCTTGAGAAATTCGGCGGCGATTCCATGGAAGAGATCCGGTCGAATTACAATAACTACCTCGCGCAATTGAGGAACTACTAATGGCCGGCGTTCGCGAGCTGACCGTGAACCTCGGGGAGCGTTCGTATCCGATCTATATCGGAGAGGGACTGCTGGACGAAGCGGGCAAGCTGCTTGCCGAGCACGGGATCAGCAAAAAATCGCCGCTCATGATCATTACGGACCAAAATATCGCGGAGCGGCATTTAACGCACTTGGAAACGGTTCTGCGCGATGGCGGTTTCACCGTTACCAGCGCGGTGATTCCGGCAGGCGAAGCGTCGAAGTCGCTCGGCCAGCTGGAGAAACTCGTCGGGCTAGCGCTTGAGAACGGGCTCGATCGCAAGTCCGCGATCGTTGCGCTCGGTGGAGGCGTTGTCGGCGATTTGGCCGGGTTCGTCGCTGCATCCTATATGCGCGGCATTAAATTCGTTCAAGTCCCGACGACCATTCTTGCTCATGACAGCAGTGTCGGCGGCAAAGTGGCGGTCAATCATCCGCTTGCCAAGAACATTATCGGCGCATTCCATCAGCCGGAACTCGTTCTCTATGATCTGCTGACGCTTCAGACGCTTCCTGAGCGCGAAGTGAAAGCAGGCTTGTCGGAAGTCGTAAAGCATGGCTTAATCTGGGATGCGGAATTCGTAACCTGGTGCGACGAGCATGCCGAGCAGCTGCTGGCGCTGGATGGCGAGACGCTTGGCTACGCGCTCTACAAGGGGTGCAGCGTTAAAGCGGCAGTCGTCTCGCAGGACGAGCGCGAGAACGACCTGCGCGCCATTCTCAATCTGGGCCACACGATCGGCCATGCGCTGGAAGCCGTCGCCGGTTATGGCGAGCTCCTTCACGGCGAAGCGATTTCGATCGGGATGATCGGCTCCGCGAGACTTGCGGTGCAGCTTGGCGCGCCGGAAGAGGTATATCGCGTGACGAAGCGCGTACTGTCGCGTATGGGCTTGCCGGTCCGGCTTCCGGAGCATCTGGATACGGACGAAATCATGCGTGCGCTCATGCACGACAAGAAGTTCCAAGAAGGCACGATTACGTTTATCGTGCCGGTAGCCATTGGTAAAGTGGAAATTAATAAATCGGTATCCACGGCCCTTATTCGGGAAATCGTGGAGCAGCTGAAACAGGAGGCCGTTTAGGATGAGTGTACGGGGAATACGCGGCGCCATTACGGTAGACGTCAATGAAGAACAACCGATCTTGCAAGCGACCGTTGAATTGCTGAACGGCATCGTGAACGGCAACGGAATCGTACCGGGCGATATCGCCAGCGTGTTCGTTACCGTTACGGGCGATTTGGATGCCACGTTTCCGGCAAGAGCGATCCGCGCCATGGCTGGCTGGGACTTGGTCCCGCTTATGTGCGCGCTTGAAGTGCCGGTCAAAGGCAGTCTGGCAAAATGCATCCGCTTGATGGTGCTCGTGAATACGGAGAAGACGCAGGAGCAGGTCGAGCATATTTATTTGGGCGGAGCGAAGGCGCTGCGTCCGGATTTGGCGAAAGCCTAACGGTCCGGCAAGCCGCGAACAATCCGGAGGGAATCGGGATTGACGGATGTAAATCCGCTATTGTATAGTTAATAGCATATTCATGGAGTAGCAGAGCAGAGACGAGCAGCAGTACCGTAGTTAGAAGAGATGAGCAGAGCCGAGATGAGTACAGGTAATACGTGTAACGAGCAGAGATCCTAACAGTATGCAGCGGAATTTTCCGTGCGCACTGCTATTTTCCCTATCGTTCATACTCATTTTTCATCTTCTAACACTTAATGCTCCTGCTGCGGCAGGAGCTTTTATTTTATCCACGGAGAGGGAGAGATGAAGTATGAACCAAGAACTGCAAAACATTATCCGGCAAGCCGGCACGTATAACCTGATTCCGATCGTCCGACATGTGATGGCGGATACCGAAACGCCAATCCGGATCTTTCAGCATTTCTACAGCGAACGCCGCGCGTTCTTGCTGGAGAGCGTTGAGGGCGGGGTCAAATGGGCGAGATATTCATTCATCGGCACCGATCCGTTCATGCTCATCCACGGCAAGAACGGCGAAATGGTCATCGAACAGAACGGACAATCGACGGTGCTGCGCGAGAAGCCGCTGGAACTGTTGAAGGCGCATTTGCGTTCCTTCCGCAGTCCGGATCTGAAAGACCTTCCGCCGTTCACCGGCGGCGCAATCGGATTCTTCGGTTACGATCTGCTTCAATATTACGAGAAACTCCCGGCCCACCGCGTCGACGACTTGGAGATGAACGACCTGCAGTTTATGTTCTGCGATCAGGTCATCGCGTTCGATCATTTCAAACAACAGGTGCAAGTGATCGGCAACGTGCATATTCCCGAAGGCGCTACGGATGCGGACATTCAGGCGGCGTACGAGCGGACGCTCTCCAAAATCAATGCGACGATCGAGCGCCTGCAGCAGCCGATGCCGACATCGCTCATGACGGGCGGCAGCATTCCTGCCGATCCGGATCTTGGCGAGATTTCCTCCAATTTGACGAAAGAACAATTTCTCGCGAACGTCGAGAAATCGAAAGAATATATTCGCGCGGGCGATATTTTCCAAGTGGTGCTGTCGCAGCGCTTCAGCATCGATACGGACGTCGATCCGCTTCACGTGTACCGCGTTCTGCGGACGATGAATCCGTCTCCTTATATGTATTGCTTGAAAATGGACGACGAAGTCATCGTCGGCACGTCGCCGGAGGCGCTCGTGAAAGTCGATGGCGAACGCGTCGAGACGCGTCCGATCGCCGGCACGCGTCCGCGGGGCAAGACGCCGGAGCAGGACCTGGCCTTGGAGAAAGAGCTGCTGGCCGACGAGAAAGAACGCGCCGAGCATCTGATGCTGGTCGACCTTGGACGCAACGATATCGGCCGCGTATCGGAATTCGGCTCCGTCCGCTGCGATGCGTACATGGAAATCGAGCGCTATTCCCATGTCATGCATATCGTTTCCAACGTTTCTGGCAAGCTAAGGGAAGACAAGGATTTCTTCGATGCTTTCGTATCCTGCATGCCGGCGGGAACGGTATCTGGCGCGCCTAAGCTGCGGGCGATGGAAATCATCGCCGAGCTGGAGAACGAAGCGCGCGGGGCCTATGGCGGCGCCATCGGTTATCTCGGATTCGGCGGCAGCCTGAATACGTGCATTACGATTCGGACGATGATCTTCAAGAACGGCAAAGCGTACGTCCAGTCGGGTGCGGGCATCGTATGGGATTCCGTTCCGGAGAATGAATACATGGAGACGGTGAACAAGGCGATGGCGCTGCTCAAAGCCGTGCGCGTGGCGGAAGTCGCATTCGCGCCGCCTGAACGGGGAAGCAGCATGATTAACATGGACTACTATGCGGAAGTAAAGGGGTAAGCGGCGATGACGGTGACAAACGAAATCATGACGATGCAGCGGGCGTTGAACTTGCTGGTTGGCGGCACGAGCCTATCCCGCGAAGAAGCGCGCGGCATCATGGATATCATTATGAACGGAGAAGCGACGGCCGCCCAAATCGGCGGCGTTGCGACCGCGCTTCGCATGAAGGGCGAAACGCGGGATGAAATCACCGGATTTGCCGAAGCGATGCGCGCGCACTCCAATCATGTCGTTACCGAGCGCACCGGCTTGCTGGATACTTGCGGAACGGGCGGCTCGGGCATTCATAAATTCAATATTTCTACCGCTTCGGCGATCATCGCTTCCGCGGCCGGCGTCAGAGTAGCCAAGCACGGCAACCGCGCGATGTCCGGCAAGTCCGGCAGCGCCGATACGCTTGAGGCGCTCGGCGTTAATATTTCGCTGTCCGGAGAGCAGGCTTCGCGCTGCTTGGAGGCCATCGGCATCTGCTTTATGTTTGCCCAGTTGTATCATCCATCGCTTAAACATGCCGCCGGCCCGCGCCGCGAGCTTGGCGTGCGCACGATTTTCAATATGCTTGGACCGCTTACGAATCCGGCAGGCGCGGACCGGCAGCTGCTTGGCATTTATGACCGTTCCAAGACGGAGACGATCGCCTCCGTGCTGGGCGACCTCGGATTGAAGCGCGCAATGGTCGTCAGCAGCTTCGACGGATTGGACGAAATCAGCATTTCGTCGCCGACGCAAATTTCCGAGCTTCAGGACGGCATCGTCCGAACGTACACGTTGACTCCGGAAGATTTGGGTCTTCGCACGCATGCATTGTCCGAAATCATCGGCGGAGATTCCGCCGAGAATGCGCGGATTATCCGTTCCATCTTCGACGGGAACGAATTCGGCGCTTATCGGGATATCGTGCTCGCGAATGCGGGCGCGTGCATTTTCGTCGGAGGGTCGGCCGCATCGCTTCGCGAAGGCGTTGAAACAGCCGGTACGATTATCGATTCGGGTCTTGCAGCAGCGAAGCTGCGTCAGTTGATTGAAACGACAGGAGAGTTGAGCCATGTTTCTTGATAAAATCGTAGCTACGAAGAACCGGGAAGTCGACCAGCTAGCGGAGCATTTCTCGTTGCCTGAGGCAGAGCGCCGGATTGCGGAGCTTGCGCCTTGCCGCGGCTTCGAGCGCGCGCTGGCCGGACAGACGAACCGTCCGGTCGGCCTGATCGCAGAGGTTAAGAAGGCATCGCCTTCCAAAGGGCTGATTCGCGCGGATTTCGACCCGGCCCAATTGGCGCTGACGTATGAACAAGCCGGAGCGGACTGCATTTCCGTATTGACAGACGAAGATTATTTCCAAGGAAAGAACGAATATCTGACTGCAGTTTCCGAAGCGGTGAAATTGCCGCTGCTGCGGAAAGACTTTATTGTCGATTATCGTCAAATTTACGAGGCGCGCTTGATAGGCGCAGATGCTGTGTTGCTGATCGCTTCTATTTTGCGCCCATCCAAGCTTTCTGAATTCTATACGATCGCCCAATCGATCGGGCTGGATGTTCTGGTCGAGGTGCATGACGAAGAAGAAATGCAGGATGTGCTGGGTCTCGGCAAAGCGACGCTTGTCGGCATCAACAACCGCAATCTGCATACGTTCGTAACCGATTTGAAGACGACGGAGCGCTTAATCGGCGTCGTTCCTCCAGGGGTAACGGTAATTAGCGAAAGTTCGATTGCCACGCCGGAAGACGTCGCTTTCGTTCAAGCATGCGGAGCCAAAGGCATCCTCGTCGGCGAGTCGTTAATGCGTCAAGCGGATGTAGGCGCGGCGGTCGAACAGCTGATGGGTACGGTGAAGAAGTAATGCATCCTCTCGATCAAAGCAGCACCGCTTCCCGCACGACGCGCGTAAAGATCTGCGGGCTGCGCGATGCTAGCACCGTTCAGTCCATGGACGGCCTGCCGATTCACGAGGTCGGATTCATATTCGCGAAGAGCCGCCGTCAAGTCGCTCCCGAGCTCGCGGCCGAGCTTATTGCGGAGGTCCGCAAGCTGCGGAGTCTGGACGGCAGTACCCCGCGCACGGTCGGCGTATTCGTGAATCCGACGATAGACGAGCTTCGCGAGACGCTCCGTACGGCTCCGCTCGACGTCGTGCAGCTGCATGGCGAGGAATCGCCGGCGTTTTGCGAGGAGGTCCGCAGCACGTTTGGCACGGCGGTGTGGAAAGTCTTCTCCGTAACGGAGAACGATGCCTCTGAGCAAGGCTCGGACGGGCCCGAGAGACTGGCGCCGTATCTTGGCTGCGTGGATGCGTTCCTTATCGATACGGCGGGCGGCGGAACCGGCAAGACGTTCGCTTGGCATGTCATCGACCGATATAAGTCGGCTGCGGCCGGTTTACCCTTGTATGTAGCGGGCGGTTTGGATCCCGATAATGTGGGAGAATTGCTGGCCCTGTATTCGCCGGACGGCGTCGATATATCGAGCGGCGTGGAGACGGAAGGCGTGAAGGATCGTACGAAAATTAGAGTTTTTGCGGAAAGGGTGCAAGGTTTATGACTCAAGTCCCGGATGAGAACGGGCGCTTTGGAAAATTCGGCGGACGTTACGTGCCCGAGACGCTGATGAACGCGCTGATCGAACTGGAAGAAGCCTACAAGCATTATTCGAAAGACCCTGAATTTATCGCGGAAATACATTCGTTATTGACGAAATATTCAGGCCGTCCGACGTCGTTGTACTATGCAAAGCGGTTGACTGAGCATCTCGGCGGCGCGCAGATTTACTTGAAGCGGGAAGATTTGAACCATACCGGCGCTCATAAAATCAACAATGCGATCGGCCAAGGCGTGCTTGCCAAACGAATGGGCAAAACGAAGATCATCGCCGAGACCGGCGCAGGCCAGCATGGCGTAGCTTCCGCGACAGTAGCCGCATTGCTGGGGCTGGAATGCAAAGTGTTCATGGGGGAAGAAGATACGAAGCGGCAGGAGCTGAACGTATTCCGCATGAACCTGCTCGGCGCCGAAGTCGTTCCGGTCACGTCCGGCACGCGTACGCTGAAGGACGCTTGCAACGAAACGCTACGTTACTGGGTCAGCAACGTAGACGATACGTATTACATTCTCGGTTCCGCTACGGGACCGCATCCATATCCGATGATGGTTCGTGATTTCCAGCGTATTATCGGCGACGAGACAAGACAGCAAATCGTCAAAGAAGCCGGCCGTCTGCCCGATTACATTATCGCTGCGGTAGGCGGAGGCAGCAATGCGATCGGCATGTTCTATCCGTTCATCGAAGATGAATCCGTGAAGCTGATCGGTGTCGAGGCGGCGGGACGCGGCGTTGAGACCGAGGAGCATGCAGCTACGATGACCAAGGGCCGTCACGGCGTATTCCAAGGCTCGCTCAGCTATGTCCTTCAAGACGAACACGGCCAAGTGCTGCCGGCGCATTCGATTTCCGCAGGTCTTGATTATCCGGGCATCGGACCGGAGCATTCCTATTTGAAAGATACGGAACGCGCTGCCTACGTGCCGATCACGGATGCGGAAGCGCTCGAGGCGCTTCAGCTGCTGTCGCGCACGGAGGGCATCATTCCGGCATTGGAATCCGCGCATGCCATCGCGCAAGTGATGAAGCTGGCGCCGACGCTCGGCAGCGACCAAATCGTCGTCGTCAACTTGTCCGGCCGCGGAGACAAAGACGTACAAGCCATCATGGGTTATCTCGAAGGAGGCTTATAATCGCATGGGCATCCAAATCAACGAAATCGATGCAGCGTTTCAACGGCTTCGCGAAGAAGGCCGCACGGCGCTGATCCCGTTCATAACGATCGGGGATCCCGATCTGGCGACTTCCGTTGAAATCATCCAGGCGATGGAACAAGCCGGCGCCGATATGATCGAACTGGGCGTGCCGTACTCGGACCCGCTCGCGGACGGTCCGGTCATTCAACGCGCGTCGGAACGGGCACTGGCCAATGCGCGCGTTACGCTGGCCGACGTCATCGAAGTCGCGGCGCAATCGCGCCAGGCAGGCGTGAAGCTGCCGTTTATCTTGTTCTCGTACTACAATCCGATTTTTCAATACGGACTGGAACCCTTCTTCGAGCTGATTGCGGCCAAAGGCATCAGCGGCATGATCATTCCGGATCTGCCGATCGAAGAGGATGCCGAACTTCGTGCCATGGCCGAAGATACGGGCATTCATCTGATTCCGCTCGTGGCGCCGACTTCGAACGACCGGGTGAAACGCATTGCCGCGAAGGCGCGCGGGTTCGTCTACTGCGTGTCCTCGCTTGGCGTAACCGGCGTTCGCGCCGATTTCCACCAAGGGATCGACGAGTTTCTGTCGACGGTTCGCAGCGCGACCGATACGCCGATCGCGGTTGGCTTCGGTATTTCCAGCCGCGAGCAAGTGGAACGTTTCAGCAAGCAAGCGGACGGCGTAATCGTCGGCAGCGCCATCGTGCGCAAGATCGAAGAGGTCGTGCCGCTGCTGCAAGCGTCCGAAACGAAGCAGGAAGGACTTGCGCAGATCCGCGCGTTCGTCAGCGGGCTGAAGGGCTGAGCTTGACGGGAACGGATTTGACGGGAGAGCTTTCGGTGGCCGAGGCCGCCGGAGGCTCTTTTTGCGTTAGCGGCGCGTAAACCTTCGCTTCTGTGCGTAGAAGCGTAGAAGCGCGAAAGAAATATCGGTTTTACTCTTTTAAATACGATCGACATATGAGACAATGTTGGAATAACAATCGAGCAATGAACCATTTTACGAGGTGATTACTATGCAACCTAAACAAAGTATCGTCAGCTTGCCCGTCTATCAGCCCGGCAAACCGATCGAAGAGGTCAAACGCGAATTAGGCTTGAACGATGTCATCAAGCTGGCGTCGAACGAGAATCCATTCGGATGCTCGGAACAAGCGAAAGCTGCGATTCTCAAGGAATTTGAAAACATTAGCATATATCCCGACAGCTTCAGCACGGAGCTTGCGGCAGCGGTCGCCGAACATTTGGGCATCGAACGGAACCAGTTGATATTCGGCGCCGGATCCGACGAAGTCATTCTGATGCTGGTGCGCGCGTTCTTGACGCCGGGCGACGAAACGATCATGGCGAACGAAACGTTCCCGCAATATCGCCATAACGCGGTCATCGAAGGGGCAACGTGCATTGAGGTTCCGCTGAAGGACGGCACGCATGATTTGCCCGCGATGCTGGCCCGAATCACCGACCGCACGAAGATCGTTTGGGTGTGCAACCCGAATAACCCGACCGGTACGATCATCCGTCACGAGGAGCTGGACGCGTTTATCCGCCAAGTGCCATCGAATGTGATCGTGGCGCTGGACGAAGCTTATATCGAATATGTAACGGACGGTGCTTTCCCGGACAGCCTGGCATTCATGCGCGAGTTCAAGAACGTCATCTTGCTGCGAACGTTCTCCAAAGCCTACGGACTGGCTTCGCTCCGCATCGGCTACGGCGCAGGACATGCTGATTTGATCCGCATGGTCAATCAAGTGCGCGAGCCGTTCAATACGACGCGGATGGCGCAAGCAGCGGCAGTGGCATCGCTGGCAGACGTCGAGTTCCTGAATTCGTGCGTAACGCGCAATGCCGAAGGCAAAGCCTATATGTGCAAGGAATTTGATCGCATGGGTCTCCAATATTACGAAGCGCACGGCAATTTCATCATGGTTGACGTGAAGCTGCCATCCGGTCAAGCTTTCGACGGACTGCTTCGCAGAGGCGTCATTGCGCGCGCGAACTGGAAGCATTACCCGACATATATCCGAATTACGATCGGCAGCCAAGAGCAGAACGAAGCATTCATTGCGGCTCTGGAATCCGTACTTACAGAAGCGGCGGTGCTAGGTTAACATCATGACAAAAATAGCGATATTCGGCGTCGGCTTGATCGGCGGCTCGCTCGGGCTTTGCTTCAAAGGCAAGCCGGGCATTACCGTAGTCGGTCATGCCATACGCGAATCTTCCGCTGCCAAATACCTCGAGCGGGGCGTCGTCGATCATGTGACGATGTCTCTTCGCGAGGCTGCAGAAGGCGCGGATTTTATATTTCTGTGCGTGCCCGTCGGTTCGCTCGAATCGTACGTGCACGAACTCAGCCAGCTTGATCTGAAGCCAGGCTGCATCATTACCGATGTAGGCAGTACCAAAGCCTCCGTCGCGGCTTGCGCGAGACAAGCCCGTCTGGGCGACGCCGTATTTATCGGCGGACACCCGATGGCGGGTTCCGAACGTTCCGGCGTGGAAGCGGCATCCTTATATCTGTTCGAAAATGCTTTCTACGTACTGACCCCTGAGGCGGAGACACCGCAGCCGTACATTGATAAATTGACGGATCTGCTGGCTTACACCAAAGCGCATATCGTTCATGTCCATCCTGAAGAGCATGATGAAATCGTTGGCGCGATCAGCCATTTGCCGCATATTATCGCAGTTGCGCTCGTCAACCTTGTCCGCGGCTACAGTCAAAGCAATTCGCTCTACAGCCTGCTTGCCGCAGGCGGATTCCGGGACATCACCCGCATCGCGGCCAGCGACCCTGTCGTATGGCGAGACATTCTCGTCAACAACCGGGACGTGCTGCTGAAGCTGCTGAAAGAATGGCAGTCAGGCATGGAAACATTTATCGACATGCTGGAGAACGAGAACGGCGAAGCCGTAGAGACCGCATTCAAGGAAGCAGGCGAATTCCGCAGCAAGCTGCCTGAACGCCGCAAAGGCATGATCCATTCGATTTACGAATGTTATATCGACGTGCCCGATCATCCCGGCATTATCGGGAAAGTGGCAACGGAGCTTGGAAACAGCGCCATTAACTTGAGCAACGTGCAAATCATCGAGAGCAGGGAAGACGTACCCGGCGTGCTCCGGCTCAGCTTCAGAAAGCAGGACGATTTGGACCGTGCGGTCGAGCGTCTGGGAGAAATCGGATACGCGGTCCATTTTTAAAAGCGATTGGGTCTATTTTGAAAACGCTTATTGACAAAATGAAAACGTATACATATAATAAAAGTACAGTATGGTTTCTCTCCACTCCTATCCAAATCCATCGCAGAATTTGCGGGGCCGCCTTTATAGGCGGTCTTTTTTTTTTGTCTGCGTGGAACTTTTCGGGCCTGCAGTACGTCGATAACTTGGGAGATCTCACTCATCCATTCAATTATTTGTGAATAATTTACCCTAGCGAAGCATCGGCCATGTTACAATCGGTGTAGGTTATGTAAAAAAGTGGGGATTGCCATTGTGTCGAAAGAAGCAGGAATTTGGATTTATATCTCGAAATCAAATAAGTGATAAAGCGAGGAAACATTTTTTTAATGATCGCGCAACTTTTTACTCACGTGTCGGTACAATGTATAAACCGATGCGGGAGCACTCCTAAGGCCAAGGAGGGTCGCCCGCGATGACGGATTCCCAGCTTATACGCGAAATCAAAGATGGAAACATACAGCTGTATTCGGAGTTGATGGGGCGTTACCAACGTAAAATCCTTGCCTTTATCTTCCACATGTTGAAGAGCGCTAAGCTCGAACTGCTGGCAGAGGATCTATGCTCGGAAACCTTTTACAAAGCGTATCGCAGTCTTCACTCCTTCAGGGAAGTCGATGCTTCCTTTTCAACTTGGCTGTACACGATCGCAAGAAATACGGTGCTCAGCGAACTTCGCAAACAAAAAGCGGGCAATGTTTCGTTCGACGAAGTCGGTTTTGTGCCGATTGCGCCGCCGGAAGCCGTTCCCGAACAGCGTCTGCTTCAGAACGAGCGGATGTCGATGGTTCGCGAAGCGATTAACAGCTTGCCTGAGAAGCAGCGTTCCGCGCTTATTTTACGTGAGTACGACCAATTGGATTATCAAGAAATCGCCAATATTCTCGGTCAAACCGTAAGCTCCGTGAAATCGCTCTTGTTCCGTGCGCGCAGCAGCGTTAAGGTTCAGCTGGAACCATATTTTGGCGAATCGCCTATGCTGGAAGAGTACGAGGGGATGAAAATGCGATGAACTGCCAGGACGCGCAGCAATCGTTCGGTGTTTATTGGGACTTAACCGAAGATGACAGCGAACGCAAACAAGTAGATGATCATCTCCGAACCTGCGAAGCATGCAGGGAGGAGTTTCGAATTTGGGAAGAAAGCGAGCAGCTCATTCGTTTCTTCTCCGAGGATACCGAAGCCATCGGACCGATGGATCACGTGAATCATGGTGTCATGGACCGAATTTATGCGGAACAGTCCTGGTTCATGCCGGTTCCGAGCAGAAGCTATCAATTCTCCAAGGCGTTCCGGCGGAACGTGACGGCGATCATTGCCTGCTGTTTGGCGATGTTCGTGGTAGGCTTGTTCTATGTGGTGACCGGCAATCACGGTTCTTCTACGGCGGAAGTCGCTAAATTGACCGGTTTGATCGAAACGGCAAACGCGGCCAGCGACGATTCCGTAATCAGCGCTTCCTTCTACGCCGACGTACCAGTTGCCAGCATAAGCGATCCAATCGTCTTGAATATGGTGCCGACCATTCCGCAATACTACGTTGCGTTGTCGCTGCTCGGTATTATTATGACGCTGCTTATACTGAATTGGTTTTCACGAACGCGACATTGACGCATACATAAATACACAGGCATACGGCAAGACTCCAGCCTCTTCGCTGGAGATTTTTAATTTGAAAGAAGGTCGCTCAATTGCGGATCGGACTCATTCGGCATGGACAAACGGAATGGAATGAACTTGGTAAAATTCAAGGTCAGACGGACATCCCGCTTAATTCGGAGGGATTCCGCCAGGCACAGGCGCTTGCGCACCGTCTCGTCCATGAACCGATGAAATGGGACGCGGTCATCTCGAGCGACTTGCAGCGCGCGAAGCAAACCGCCGAAATGATTGCCGGGGCGCTCGGTATTCCGTTGCTGGATCCGGATAAGCGGTTGCGCGAACGGTTCTACGGCGAAGTCGAAGGAACGACGGCGGAAGAGCGGCTCGCTCTCTGGGGTCCGGATTGGAAGAAACGCGACAGCGGGCAGGAGACGGATGAACAGCTCCTTTCGCGGGCGCTGTCATTCGTCGAAGAAGCCGCCGCCTCGTATCCGGATCGCAATCTTCTCGTCGTAACGCACGGCAGCCTTCTTGCGCAGCTGCTGCAGGCGATGTGCAGGGAATGGAGCGATAAGCCGATCCACAATCTTTCCTTCTCCGTCTTGGAGCGGGAAGGCAGCGGATGGAGCCCGATCCTGCACAATTGCACCCTTCATCTAGAGCAGCTTCAACAATAAAATCTTACGTCCACGATCAGTCGTTATTCTTGCATTTATGCAAGGCTAACGGCTTTTTTTCATAGGTGATGTTATAAAAATCGCCAATGTTCCCATAATGATAGTAATCCTTCAATAGGGACCGGGAACGGAGGGCGGCGTATGAAACTAGCGGATATGCTCAGCTATGCGGATATCGGTCAGCTGAGCCGAATTGCGACAACCTATCAATGCGAGTGCAACGGGAATTCGAAGAACGAGCTCATTCAGTCGATTTTATCGACGGTGAATCGCAGGGAAGTGTTCGAAGCGCAGATCGGCGCTTTGAAACTCGAGGATCTGAGGTTTATGAATTCGCTGCTATTCGATGCAAGAGATGCGTTCAGCCTGGAGGAGTTAATCGCCAGAGTGCAGCAGAGCAAGTTCGCCAGTCCCGGAAGTCAGAATGAGGCGCCGGCAGATACGCGGACGGATGAAGCTGCAAGCGCGGCATCGCCAGTCAAGAAAACCGCGGCTAAATCGTCGGCTGCCAAGCGAACGGGCAAAAGCAAGCCGGCCAAAGAACGGCCTGAACCCGAGAGCGGCCCGCGTGAAACGATTTCGCGCTTTAAGCAATACGGCTGGTTGTTCAACGGTTATGCGGGACCTGAACGTTATCTGTTTCAAGTGCCGAGCGATTTGAAAGAACGGTTCAAGCAGTCGATGGAGCGCAGATTGGCTTCCGAGGTCGAGTATACCGATGACGAGCCTCATGCTTACCGGGACGAGCAAATGCTGATGGGCGAAGATATTGTTCATCTGCTGACGTTCATCCATCTCAATGAAGTGCCGTTAACTTCGGAAGGCATGATGTACAAACGCACCATTCTGCAGCTGCTCGAGCTGTTCGGCGTGAAGGAGCCGCTGCCCGGCAAGGGCGAATGGAGATTTGGCTATGGCCGCAAGATCAAAGAATACCCGAACCGTTTCTCGCTCCTGTACGACTACTGTTTCTATCAAGGATGGATTGCCGAGCATAACGAGCTGCTTGAGCTGACGCCTGCGGGCAAGGAACGTCAAGCGCTGCGAACGGCGGAAGGAACGGACAAGCTGTATCAATTCTGGCTTCGGCTCTATAAAGGACCGATTCCGAATATCAGGTCGCTGGCCCATTGGATCGATAAGCTCGGAAGCCGCTGGGTGAGAGCCGAAACGATCATGCGTACGCTAACCCCTTACGTTAAACCGTTCTTCTACGACCAATCTGAAACCATTCTTGAGCAGCGCCTGATCGGGATGATGATGCATCTGGGCTTGCTTCGCATCGGCGAGCATGCCGAGCATGGTCAAGTCATCCGAATGACGCCGCTCGGAAGGACGGTCGTTGCCGGGCTTAGTCTCGATGACGAAGCGATCGTATTGAACAGCTGACATTGCCGGCTTGCTCTGCACGGCAGCTAGGCCAAAGCACATTAAGTGCAGGAAGCGGGCCAACGCACTGCGCTTCTTGTAAACGGTTGAATATAATCTAGTAGAGACGTTTCACCCTTCAGGTGAACACAACTTGGACCCACCTATATGCTTTCACTTATTCGCCAGCGGGAGTCGTCGGCATGGACAGAAGACGATTGGCATGGAGAAACGAGACGATTAGGAAGCAAGTGGCGTAAGGAAAGGAATATAGGATCTCTTAAACGCAAAGTTGGAGGTGTATCCTATGGACAAAATGAAAGTATCTTATGAAGTGATGCTCGGACTTGCCGCGGAAATGCTCCTGGATGAAGCCGTACTCAAGTATCGGATGGATAAGCTTTATGCTGCCATCGATACGGCGCTTGCCTCAGGCGACAAGGATACCTTTCAGCGCTTAACCGACGAACTGAAGTCGCTGCACGTTTAGCGTCATGCGGCTCGCGCCAACCGAAAGGTTCATAACTTACCGGACGGTTCATACTGCCAAGACGAAGGGGAAGCCCCTTGCCGTCTTGGCATTTTTGCTGCCGGCGATTTTTTTCTTTCAATAAAGAAGCAATTCGTGTGGTATATTAATAGAATGGATTTTGGTACATATACACATGCTAATGACTGGAGGAGAGAAGACAGCTATGAAGTTCAGTGAATTAAGCGCGGAGCAGTGGGCCGAGCTTCAACCTTACCTGGATACGGCCGTGCTTCCGGTAACGGGATTGACTGGAGCGGAAATGCCGTACGAAGCGACGAAAAGGCTTGAAAGGCTGCGCGATGTGCTGGACACGATCGAGCTTCCCTTCAAAGGAAGAATCGTGACTTATCCGGCTGTGCAATATGGCGATGAAACGCCTGCAACGTTGCAGCAGTTGAATGAGGTTTGCCGCAACCTGCGATCGGTCGGTTTCAAGTATGTCCTGCTGGCATCGGCGATTCCGCTGCATGGTTCCGAAGCGACAGGCGCCGATCTTGTCGTTTGTCCGGAAGCGGATAACGAAGTGCCTGACGCGGGCACGGTGAATGAAGCCGTTCGCAAGCTTTGGCTGGGCCGTGCGTGATCAATATGCGGACGAGCTTGCAGGGATTTGCATAAGGTGACAGTGGATGGGGAAAAACAAATCCCAGACAAGGTCAATTGTGACAAAATGATAACAAATGTCAGATCCCATTTTGAACGTCCAGCAAATTGTTTGCCATATTCTTGACGCTCCAAATCACCTAGGCTATTATAAGTAATGTCCTAGTTCATCGTATGTTTTGCCTTCTCCGGCAGAACACAAGATATGGCTCAGCAAAGGGGGTAGAACAGAAGATGAGTAACCATGAACACGAAAACTCGCACGGTCCTGTGAAACGCAGCGGCATGTCCCGGCGTCAATTTTTGTCGTATACGCTCGGCGGCGCAGGCGCATTCATGGCAGCGGGCATGTCCCTTCCGATGATCCGGTTTGCGGTTGATCCGATTTTGACGAAAAAAGCAGCAGGAACATGGATTAAAGTCGTCGAGGAAACGAAACTTACCAATGAACCACAAGAATTTAAATTCAAAATCCACCAGGTGGATGGCTGGTATGTAAGCGACCCTGAATTGACGGCTTGGATTTCCAAAGATGCTAAGGGAAAAGCGTTCGCGCTCTCGCCGGTATGTAAGCATCTTGGATGTACAATCGGTTGGAACACAGAGAAAAACGAAGAATATGTATGTCCTTGCCACGGTGCACATTACACGAAGGACGGCAAGAACTTGGTCGTAGCGCCAAAACCTTTGGATGAATACGATCTGAAGATTGAAAAAGGTTGGGTCTATCTCGGACCAATCAAAGCAAATACACGGGTATAAGGAGGCGTAATAATCAGATGATGAAAGGTATTTACAACTGGATCGATGAACGTCTTGATATTACGCCGATGTGGAGGGACGTTGCGGACCACGAGGTACCGGAACACGTTAACCCCGCGCATCACTTTTCCGCATTCGTGTACTGCTTTGGCGGATTGACGTTTTTCATTACGGTCATTCAAATTTTGTCGGGGATGTTCCTGACGATGTACTTCGTGCCGGATATCATCAATGCTTATAAGAGCGTTGACTTCCTGCAGCACAAAGTCGCATTCGGCGGTATCGTTCGCGGCATGCATCACTGGGGCGCGAGTCTCGTAATCGTTATGATGTTCCTTCACACCCTTCGCGTTTTCTTCACGGGTTCCTACAAGGCGCCTCGCGAAATGAACTGGGTTGTCGGTATGCTGATCTTCTTCATCATGCTGGGTCTTGGTTTCACGGGCTACCTGCTTCCATGGGATAACAAAGCCTACTTCGCGACGAAGGTCGGTATTCAAATCGCTGAATCCGTGCCGTGGATCGGTACATACATCAAAGAACTGATGCAAGGCGGAGAGATCGTAGGCGCCGAGACGTTGACTCGTTTCTTCGCAATTCACGTCTTCTTCCTGCCAGGCGCACTGCTTGCGCTTCTGGCGGCTCACTTCTTCATGATCCGGAAACAAGGTATTTCGGGCCCACTATAAGACGAAAGGAGGCATTTTGCGAATGGCACACGGCCACAAGTCGAACGAGAAAGTTGTATTCGTTGGTGACTCCCGGGTTCGTAAAAAAGCGGCTCCTGGTCCGGTTACACCGCCAGATTATTCTGCTTATCCAGGTAAATCGGAAGCATTCATTCCGAACTTCCTGCTTAAAGAATGGATGGTTGGTGTCGTCGTTCTCGTCGGGTTCCTCGTACTGACGATTTCCGAAGCGGCTCCGCTCGGATACCCGGCTGACCCTACGAATGCTTCATTTATTCCGATGCCGGACTGGTACTTCCTGTTCCTGTATCAATTCCTTAAATTGCAATACGTATCCAAGGACTATGTCGTTCTCGGTACGGTAGGCATTCCGGGCGTCGCGTTTGGCGCGCTCCTGCTTGCTCCGTTCCTGGATACGGGCAAAGAGCGCCGCTTCTACAGACGCCCGATCACTTCGATTCTCATGTTCATGTCGCTCATTTCCGTGTTCTATCTGACGAAGCAGTCCTGGGATCACTACCAGCACGAGCTGAAGATCACGAACACGGTACCAGAGAATATTACGCGGGAAGAGAAAGCGCGTGAAGCTGCCGAGAAAGCTGCAGCCTCCGGTCAACCGGCTGGACAACCGGCAGCGGAAATTCCGCTCGTTGATCCGAAAGACCCTGCAGTAGCCATTACTCAGAAAGCGCAGTGTATCGCATGTCACGGCGCCGATCTGAAAGGTAACGAAAGCTCGGGTATTCCATCGTTCCACGGAATCGGGGATACATTCACCAAAGACGAGCTGGTCGATATCGTAACCAACGGTAAGAACGGCAAAATGCCGCCATTCAAAGACACGCTGTCTGCCGAGGAAATCGATCAATTGACAACATGGCTTGCTAAACAAAAAGCACCTGCAAAATAAGCATGAAACGAAAACCTGATCGTAATCGCGATCAGGTTTTTTGCTAAATATGAGCAGGTTTAAGTGTGCGTTCTACATGGAAATTCCTTTTACATAATCGGCATCCGTTGTCTGTTCACATTTCAATACCGGAATCAGGAGGTTCAAAATGAAAGCAGCTGTTCTTCCGTGGACACGCGATCTTCTACTGAATCGCACGATCTTGTGGTTGTTATTCATCGTAAATGCGCTGGGTACCGTATACGGTTACATTTGGTACGGTTCGCAGATGGAATATACCGTCGAAACGCAGTCGGCGTGGCAAGTGATCTTCGTGCCCGATAGTCCGACGGCAAGCCTCTTCTTCACGTTATCGCTTCTATTCCTGCTGTTTCCCCGACTCGTCAAACCGAGCCTCGCGGGTATCGTTTTCCGTTCTTTGATCGAGGCGCTTGGCGTAGTCACGTCGATCAAGTACGGGATTTGGGCGGTAACGATGATCATGGCAGGCGGAGCGCAGGGCGATCACCTGCAATGGGAGCATTACATGCTCATGGTTTCTCATCTGGGGATGGCGATCGAGGCGATGCTGTTCGTCAGATATATGGTGTTCGGACGGTTTATGGCGTTCATTGCGCTTGTATGGCTACTGGTGAACGACACGGTCGATTATACGTTCTTCGTGTTTCCATGGCTTCCGGACGTGCTCGAGAACGACTTGAATGCGATTCAGTCCTTTACGATGGGCCTGTCGGTATTCAGCCTGCTCGTGACGTGGCTTTTAATCGCTTTCCGCAAGGTGAAGGTCTAAGATCGGACATCCCTCCATACGATGATAGGGGGAGGGATGTCCATGAAGGCATCATCGATATTCGCGCTGGTTTGCGCCGGCGTGATCCTTGTACTATCTACCGGCTGTAACTTGGACGATAAGCCGGGGTTGGCTGCAGCGCGGTCGTCTGCGACGATAGCATCAGAGGTCTCGGAAACCGGTGCATTGGAGCAATTAAGCAGCTGGTCGGATGCATTATATGCGGCAGCGAATAACTCCAACCGGCAGGAAGCTTATCTCTTATTGCAGCGGATCGAAGGGCTGGCTGCGAAGAAAGACGTTCGCAGTTCAGGGACGCCGGCCGGATGGCATGCATTCGATCTGAGCCTGCAGGCAGCCAAGAAGGCGATGCCCGTGCAAGGGACAGCTTCGCTTTGGTATACCGAAGCCGCCAAACTAAAGCTGGCGAGCGATGCCGTATTTCGGCCGGAATCGCCGTTATGGCTGCAATATGAAGGGGTGCTTCGAGACGACGTGCAGCGAATACGCGTCTCTTGGCAGTCGCAAATCGAGGATCGGGCAATGGCTGCGGAAGCGGCAATCGGCATCTACGGAGCGCATATCGACCGATTGGAAGTCGCGGCCCTCATGCAGCGGGATGCCGGTTCGATCGAGGCGCTTCGGGATCGGCTTGCATACATAAAGGAAATCGTGAACGCCGCAGACTCCGGTCAAGTACGTCCTGAAGCGGTCATTATCGCCCTGGATAGCCTGAATGACTCGGCAAGCGCCTTGTTCAGGAAACCGGGCTATGAAGGCGGCGAAGCGGCAATGTCGGAAGCGCTGCCGCCGGGCATGACGGTCGGGCAGCAGCGGGAAACTTCGATGCAGGTCGCCGAGCTCTTTATCTCGGCCTTCGTCATGGGCGTGCTCGGCTATGCCGGCTGGCGCAAGTACCGCGGCGTTCAGGATAAAGGCCTGCCTTTCTCCGGCAATAAAAACAAGCGCTAGAGCAGTTCGTTGGTTTGCTTGAAACCTCGCAAACAGAATAATCGTTAAAGAAAAATAACCGGCCCAGGGGCCGGTTATTCTTCTTTAAAGCCTTCTCCGAGCACGTCATGAACGTCATTGATGACGATGAACGCGCGCGGATCGATGCCGCGCACGATCGATTTCAGCATGCGGATTTCGTGGCGGGCAACGACGCAGTACACGACTTGCTTTTCTTTGCCGGAGTAGACGCCTTTCGCCGGGAATAGGGTGACGCCGCGGTCCATGTCCGTCGTGATTTTCAAACCGATTTCATCGCCCAATTCCGTAATGATCGAAAACTCTTTGGCGGCATAAGCACCTTCTTGAATGAAGTCGATCAGTTTCGAGGCAATGAAGACGGCGACAAGCGTATACAGCACTTTCTCTTTCGGAATGTAGAGCAGCGATAAGCCGATAATAACGATATCGAGCGTCAGAATGACTTGTCCCATGCTCCATCCCTTCAGCTTGGAAGCGATGCGCGCGACGATATCCACCCCTCCGGTCGTGCCGCCGAAGCGGAAGACGATACCGAGGCCGGTTCCCAGCGTGACGCCGGCATAGAGTACGGCCAGTATGTAATCGTTGGATGTACGGAACGGCACGACCCAGCCGATCGCAATCAATTTCTCCATTAGCGCGAGGAAGACCGATAACGATACAGCTCCGAAGACCGTATACCCCGTATGGGACTTACCGAGGATGCGATAACCGATAACGAACAGCGGAATGTTCAAGACGAGCGTCGATATCGACAGCGGCCAGCCCATCGCGTAATTGAGCAGAATCGCGATCCCCGTAACGCCGCCTTCCATCAGTTGGTTGGGGAGCAGGAAATAGTGGAGGCCAAATGCATAAATCGCGGTCCCGATCATGACGGGAATCAGATTGCGAAGCATTTGCAAACTTGTGGTTTTCAAAGCAGAACGGGCTCCTTTCGAGTCTTCCTGTAATGATGATAGCTATGACATAGTATGTCTATTCTAAGGGAAAGTCAAAAGCATTGTTTTCAGAAACGGTTTGATATAACATATGTAGGGAAACCTCAATGCAAAAGGGAGGAGCTGGCACGTTGTCGCAAAAGTCGCTCGCAGACATACAAAAAGAGGTAGACGCATACATAGGTCAGTTTAAAGAAGGCTACTTCAGCCCGCTGTCGATGCTTGCCCGGATGAGCGAGGAAGTCGGGGAACTGGCCCGCGAAGTCAATCATCACTACGGCGAGAAACCGAAAAAATCGGACGAGGCGGAAAACTCCATCGAAATGGAGCTCGGCGACATCCTGTTTATCGTCGTTTGCTTCGCCAATTCGCTTGGTATCGACCTGGCCGATGCGCATGATCGGGTCATGAATAAGTTCAATACCCGGGACGCAAACCGGTGGACGAGAAAAAACGTCGAACCGTAAGCCGAACCGTAATACGTGTTCCTACATATGCTGTACCATCAACCTGTGTACAAGGAGGATGGGCGGATGGACGTAGAGAGCAGCATCAAAAAAGCTTACGAAGCCATCCTTGGCGGCGATTACGAACAGGCGATCGGGCGGTTCGAAGAAGCGATTGCGCTGGAACCGGACAACGGAGCGGTCTATTATAAATGCTCGATTACCTGTGCGCGCAGCGGCAAATGGCAGAAGGCGCTTCATTACGCCGAACAGGCCGTGCTGCTGGATTCGGAGCATGAGGAGTACGTGTATCATCTGCAAACGGTCAAAGCGAAAGCGATGGTCAGCGAAGCGGAACAGCTGTTATCGCAATCGCCTGCGAACACGGAACATGCCTTGTCGATGCTGATTGAGGCATCGCGCATGGATCCGCTGAACATGGAGGCGCTGCTGCTGCTTGGCTCGGTGTATGCATCGCTGCGAAGATACGACGAAGGCGCTGCTTATGCGCGGGAAGCCGTTCGGCTGGACCCCGAGCATGCTGCCGCGAGCCGGTTGTATACGGAGCTGAAGCGGAAAAGCAGAGCGCTGCGCGCATACGGTCATCGAAGCAAACGGAAAAGGAACAGGTGATTGGAATGGCTGCAGAACAAATTCGAGTAGCAGTAATGGGTGCTAATGGCCGCATGGGGCGCGAAGTCGTTAAAATGGTGCTCCAAGACGAAGGTATGACGCTGGCGGCGGCCATTAGCCGATCAACGGGTCCGGTCGACGCGGGAACGCTCGTCGGCCTTGCTCCTTGCGGCGTAGCCGTACAAGCCGATCTGGAAACCGCGCTTAGCGATGCGAACGCGGACGTTATGGTCGACTTTACGGTTCCGCATGCGGCCTATGGGAACGCCATCATCTCGATCGCCCACGGCGTGCGTCCGATCATGGGCGTGACGGGCCTGACGCAAGAGCAAATGAAAGAATTGGACGAGCTGTGCAAGGAGAAAGGCATCGGTGCATTGGTAGCGCCGAACTTCTCGATCGGCGCGATTCTGATGATGAAGTTCGCTGCGGAAGCGGCCAAGTACATGCCTCATGTGGAAATCATCGAATATCACGGCGATCAGAAACTGGATGCGCCGTCGGGGACGTCCATTAAGACCGCTGAATTGATTTCGGAAGCGCGTCAAGAGCTGCGTCAGGGCAATCCGGACGAGAAAGAAGTCATCGAAGGCGCACGCGGCGGTTATTATAACGGGTTTCGCATACATAGCGTGAGGCTGCCGGGCGTGTTCGCTCAGCAGGAAGTCGTATTCGGCGGCTACGGCCAAACCTTGAAGATCCGTCACGATTCGTATGAACGCGCCGGTTATATGCCAGGGGTCGCCGTGGCATGCAAGAATGTTATGACGTATTCCGGACTTATATATGGTTTCGAACATGTAATGGACATGTAGTCTGTCAGCTATCGGATAATCAAGAGAGGAGTGCGGCGGGGTTGAACATCGCGTTTATTGCACACGATCGAAAAAAAGATGAAATGGTGAACTTTGTTACCGCATACGAACATGTTTTCGAAGGACATAACCTATATTCCACGGGCACGACCGGGCTGCGGATTATGGAACAGACGAACTTGAACATTCACCGCTTTATGTCCGGCCCGCTCGGCGGCGACCAGCAAATCGGCGCGCTCGTAGCGCAAAACGAAATGGATCTGATTATCTTCCTGCGGGATCCGCTAATGGCACAGCCGCATGAGCCGGATATTATTGCCCTGCTTCGCTTATGCGACGTGCAAGGCATTCCGGTTGCAACGAACGTCGCGACGGGCGAATTGCTCGTGAGAGCGCTGCAACGCGGCGATTTCGCATGGCGGGAGCTCGTACATAAATATAAGCCAGGTGAAGCGTAATGCTGCAATCCGTCGATTTTCTGGCATTCGGCGCCCATCCCGACGATGTCGAGATCGGCATGGGCGGAACGATCGCCAAGCATACGGCTAAGGGCTATAAAGTCGCGATATGCGATTTGACCGAAGCCGAAATGTCTTCGAACGGCACCGTGGAAACGAGGCGGCAGGAAGCCGCCGAAGCTTCCGCGGTGCTTGGTCTATCGCACCGTTCCGTATTAGGCTTGCCAGACCGGGGATTGACCGGTTCCGCCGATCAGCTGAAAGCGGTAGTCGGCGAAATCCGCCGGCTGCGTCCCCGGGTCGTATTCGCGCCTTACTGGAGCGATCGGCATCCGGACCATGTCGCCTGCAGCAAGCTGATCGAGGAAGCGGTCTTCAACGCGAAGCTGCGCAATTATTTGCCCGAATTGCCGCCCGTTCAAGTAGATCAGTTGTACTATTATTATATTAACGATAGCGGCGACGTGAGTCTTATTACCGATATTAGCGAACAGATCGGAACGAAGCTTGCCGCGCTGCAAGCTTATCGTTCGCAATTCGCTCCGCCTGCGCCGGGCGAAGACCGCGTGCGGACGCCGCTGACGGATCGCTATGTCCAGCGCGTCGAAGCACGGGACATGCTGCTTGGCCAGACGCGCGGCTGGGCGTATGCGGAAGGATTTGCAATTCGCCGCCCTCATGAAGTAACTTTATTTTAAAGGCATAATCGTACGTGCAGAACCGGGATGGCGCTGCATAGGCATAGGTAGTGAATGAACTGGAGGTGCAACGCATGGCAAGAAGACTGAAAATCGGAATTACATGCTATCCAACGCTGGGCGGCTCCGGAGTTGTAGCAACGGAACTCGGGAAACTGCTCGCGGAGAAAGGGCATGAGATTCATTTTATTACGCACAGCGTTCCTTTCAGGCTGGGGCAATTTCAGAAAAATATTTTTTATCATGAAGTGGAAGTAAACGATTATTACGTGTTCCGTTATCCGCCTTACGATTTATCGCTTGCCAGCAAGATGGCGCAGGTCATCAAAATGCAAAAGCTAGACCTTCTTCATGTGCATTATGCCGTGCCCCATGCGGTATGCGCGTACTTGGCCAAAGAGATGGTCGGCGGCGATCTCCGCACGGTGACGACGCTGCACGGAACCGATATCACGGTGCTGGCACAGGACGAATCGCTGAAAGACCTGATTCGGATGGGGATTAACAAGAGCGACGCCGTTACGGCGGTATCCAAAGACCTCATTCGGGAAACGAGAGAACTGCTCGATATCGAGAAGGATATTGAGCTTACGTATAATTTCGTCGATAAACGCGTTTATTTCCCGCGCGAATGCAGCTCGCTGCGCAGCGATTTTGCAACGAGCGACGAGAAGATCCTGATGCATATTTCAAACTTCAGACCGGTCAAGCGGCTTCAGGACGTTGTCGATATTTTCGCCAAAGTCGCGAAAGAAGTGCCAAGCCGGCTGCTGCTCGTAGGCGAAGGACCGGATCTGCCGAAAGTGCAGGCATGGATTGCCCAGCGGGGACTGCAAGACCGGGTTCATTTCCTTGGCAAGCAGGACGACGTCGCGCAGGTCATATCCATTGCGGACGTCATGCTGCTGCCTTCGGAGAAGGAAAGCTTCGGTCTGGTCGCGCTGGAGGCGATGGCTTGCGGCGTACCGACAATCGGTTCTGTCGCCGGGGGCATTCCGGAATTGGTAACCCACGGAGAGACGGGATTCCTCTCGCCGATCGGCGATACGGAGGACATGGCGTACAATGCCATCAAGCTGCTGCGCAACGAGTCCTTGTATCGCCAAGTGCGCGAAGCGTGCTTGAACCGTGCGCGCCGGCAGTTCTGCAACGATCTCATCACGGCGGAATACGAGCGCATTTACTATAAAACGCTCGGAATCGAAGCCGATATCCCGGAACCGGTTTGTGAATAAACGATAAGCGATAGATAGGAGGGAGGGCCATGTCGATGAGCGAAGCGCTGACGAAGGCGCTCCCTTTGCTTTATGCCCTGGAGCAACGAGGCTATGAAACGGTATTCGTCGGAGGCTGCGTTCGCGATACGCTGCTTGGGAAGCCGCTGAAAGACGTGGACATCGCAACGGCGGCGTCGCCGGAGCAGGTGATTGCGACGTTCCCGCATACCGTGCCGACCGGGCTGCAGCATGGGACCGTTACGGTGGTGCATGAGAAGGAAACGTACGAAATCACCACGTTCCGCACGGAATCGGCCTACGAACAATACCGCCGGCCGACGCAGGTGCAGTTCGTCACGAGCTTGAACGAAGATTTGCTGCGAAGAGATTTCACGATTAACAGCATGGCTATGCGATATGACGAAACGATTATCGATCCGTTCCATGGTCAGGATGATCTTCGCAGCGGGCTGCTGCGGTGCGTGGGCGATGCCGATGCCAGACTGCAGGAGGATGCGCTCCGGATTGTACGGGCGGTACGTTTCGCTGCAGCCTACGAGCTGCGGATCGCGCACATGACGTGGCGAGCGATAATTCGCCATCGCGGTTTGCTGGCTCATATTGCGATGGAGCGGGTAGGCCTGGAGCTGGATAAAATGATTGCCGGCAGCCGGCCTTATCGGGCGGCTTCGCTGCTTGCCTCGAGCGGCATGCTGGCATATACGAAAGACCGTCTTCCGGCAGCCATCCTTGAAGCTGCAGCAGGATATAAGAAGTCGTCGAAACGGGATACAAGTTCGGGTGCAACGGTAAGCCCTGAAGCTCAAAGCGAACGAATGACGCTTGTCGCGCAGTCCATGCGCCGGCTGCACCGGTTAGAGGATAACGAGGATCGATGGGCAGCCGTATGCGCGGCTTTGTCCATGCAAATCGTACAAGCTTCCGAGCTGTTCGCTCTGCTAAGGTATTCGTCTTCGCGCACTGCTCGCCTCGCTGCGATTCTTGGCGTGCATGGTGCAATGGCGCCGCGTCTTCACCAGAACATGAACATTGCCCCCGGCCATCCTGACGGCGAAGGCGAAATTGTTCAGGCGGAGTCGGAGCTGCAGGACCATTGGAGATTGACCGTGCTCAAATACGGCATGTCCGCCGCCGAGAGCTGGCTTGGCATCGTCGTCGCGATTCCCGAATTGGTTTATGGCGCGGCTGCTGCCAATCAACGGCTTGCTTCAATAGAAGACGAATGGAATCGCCTCCGTCAAACCTTGCATTCGATGGCTGTCCGTTCGATTCGGGAGCTTGCTGTCAAAGGCAAAGACCTGCTCAGCTTGACCGGCAAGCCTTCGGGGCCTTGGCTCGGACAACTGCTGCAAAGCTTGGTCGAGGCGGCGGCGCTTGGCAGAGTGCCGAACGAGAAAGGACCGCTTCTGGACGAGGCAGCGGCCGTATTGAATAAGGACGAAAATTAAAGCGATTGGCATTGAGGTGACTAATTATGAATCATCGAATTCTCGAATTGTTGGAACAGCAGGGCAACGATGCTTATTTATCCGGCGAAGTTCTCAGTCAAGAGCTTCAAATTAGCCGGACGGCGATCTGGAAGCAGATCAAGAAGCTTGAATCCGCCGGATATAAGATCGAAGCGTCGCGGAGACTCGGCTACCGTCTGGTCGGACGTCCATCCAGACTAACCGCTCAGAGCCTTGCAGTGAAGCTGCAGGAAAAGCAAGTATCGATGATCAGCGGCATCCGGCTGTTCGACGAGGTCGATTCGACGCAAAATATCGCGCAGCGCCTCGCTGAAGACGGCGCTCCCGAAGGCACGCTCGTTATCGCGGAACAGCAGACGAACGGCCGCGGCCGAATGGGACGCAAATGGGTGTCGCCGTCCGGCAAAGGGATTTGGATGAGCTTCATCCTGCGTCCGGGCATGCCGATTCATTTTGCCCCGCAATTAACGCTGTTGACAGCCGTCGCCCTGTGCCGAGCGCTGCGGGCAGCTGCATCGCCGCTCGATATCGGAATTAAATGGCCGAATGACCTATTGATCGAAGGCAAAAAAATCAGCGGCATTCTATTGGAATCGACGGCAGAGGAAGAACGGCTGCGTTACGTGATCGCGGGAGTGGGCATCAGCGTCAACTTGACGACGGAGGATTATCCGCCGGAATTGCTTGATATCGCGACCTCTCTTCAGATCCAGCTCGGCAAGCCGCTTGACCGAGACGAAATCATCGCCGGTTTCTTCTCGCAGTTCCAGCAGCTTTACGCGATCTATCAGCGGGAAGGGTTCTCGCCCATTCAGACTCTATGGGAGGCGTTGTCCGTCACGCTTCATAAGCCGACGCGGCTGTTCATCGGGGGAGCGGAAACGATCGCGACTCCGATCGGACTGAACGAGCAGGGCGCCCTCCTTGCCAGGAAGGATGACGGAACAATCGTACCGTTATTCTCGGCTGAACAGATATCTCCCGCGGGATAACCGTTCATAGACGGGGAACCGTTTTTTTGATATACTCGCCTTACCAGTCATGCTTTGAGACGGGGTGGTATCGCATTCGCGAACCACACCTTTGTTCAAGGGGCATGCAGAATGCCGCATGACGATCATACGCTTCAATTGCAAGGCAGTGCGATTCTGCTCTGAGCCGTCAGGGACCGAGACAGAAGGAGCCCGCTTTCTGGGAAAGAAACTGCGCTGCGCCGCCAATGGACGGCAGCAGGTCGTTTCACCTTGATCGGAACCTTTTTAGCGGCGGCTAGAAGGTTTTTTTGTGTTGATCACATAGGACGAACGCCGATCGTGAAAGCTTAAACTAGGCATGACGAACTTCGCGGACGCCCATCCAATCGAAGGAGGACGAAACCCATGAAACAACCGCTGACGATTACGAAGCTGAAAAAAATGAAACAAAACGGCGAGCCGATCTCCATGCTCACCGCTTACGATTATCCGGCCGCCAAGCTGGCGGAGGAAGCAGAAATCGACATCATTCTCGTCGGGGATTCGCTAGGTAATGTCGTGCTTGGGTACGATACGACAATTCCCGTTACGTTAGACGATATGGTTTATCATTCCCGAATGGTCGCCCGGGGGGCAACAAACACGTTCATTGTTACGGATATGCCATTCATGACGTATCATTTGGGCAAGGAAACGACGCTTCGGAACGCGGCCAGAATCATGCAGGAAGGTCATGCGCATGCCGTCAAGCTGGAAGGCGGCGCAGAGATAGCAGAGGAAGTAGCGGCGCTTGTGCGGGCCGGTATCCCCGTCATGGGCCATATCGGCTTGACGCCGCAATCGGTGCATCAGCTGGGCGGCTATAGAGTGCAAGGCAAGCTGGAGAAGGAAGCGCAGCGGTTAATCGACGACGCCAAGGCGCTTGAAGCCGCAGGCGCGTTCAGCATCGTGCTGGAGCTCGTAACGGAGCCGCTCGCGGAAGCAATCACCTCGGCGTTGTCGATTCCGACGATCGGAATCGGAGCCGGCCGCGGATGCGACGGTCAAGTGCTCGTGTATCATGATATTTTGCAATACGCTTCCCCTTATCACGAGAAGCGCATGGTCAAAACCTATGCGGATATCGGCACGACGATCCGCAATGCGATCAGCGCTTATGTAAGCGACGTTAAGACGCGCGAGTTTCCGCAACAGGAGCATGCTTTTCCGATGGAACCGGAGCTGCTGCAGCGGCTTTACGGAAGCGGCGGCGAATCGCAGGCTTCCGTTGATAGTACGGTCAAACAGCCCTTGAAGCAGCAACTAAACGCTCCTTCGGCGGATGCCGTGAAAGGAGGCGGCCAATCGTGATTATATGCACGACGATCGTTGAACTGAAAGCCGCCTTGGCGCGGCAGCGAAGTAAATCGCCAAATGGATTCGTCGGTTTGGTGCCGACGATGGGATATTTGCACGAGGGCCATGCCAGCTTAATGCAGCGTGCCGGAAGCGAATGCGAGTTCACAGTCGTGTCCGTCTTCGTCAACCCGCTGCAATTCGGCCCGAACGAGGATTTCGACAAGTATCCGCGCGATCTGGAGCGGGATGCTGCACTGGCCGAGAAGAACGGAGTGGCATTGCTGTTCGTTCCCTCTGTCAAGGAGATGTACCCGACGAAGCCGCTGACGAGAGTATTGATCAGCGAAGTGACTGATTCGCTCTGCGGCGCTTCCAGACCCGGCCATTTCGACGGCGTCGGTACCGTCGTCAGCAAGCTGTTTAACCTCGTACAGCCCGACCGCGCCTATTTCGGCATGAAAGACGCGCAGCAGGTGGCGGTCGTTCAACAAATGGTACACGACCTTAACATGCCGGTCGACATCATTCCTTGTGAAACCGTACGCGAGCCGGACGGATTGGCGATGAGCTCCCGGAACGTATACTTGGAGCCCGGGCAGCGCAAACAAGCACTCATATTATCCCGAACGTTAAATCAAGCCGGAGAGCTGCTGCACAAGCCGGATATGACGGCAGGCAAGCTGCTGGATGCGGCTAAAGCAACGATTCAGTCGGCACCGCTCGCCATCATTGATTATGTGGAATTGCTGCATTACCCTTCCTTGCAGCCGATTGAACCTGATCGTCGGCTTGCGGAATTGAACGACAAGCTTATTCTCGCGCTGGCCGTCAAATTCGGCGGCACGCGTTTGATCGATAACCGATTATTTCAAACGGCCGGAGGTGAACCTCATGTTCAGAACAATGATGAAATCCAAGCTGCACCGAGCTACAGTAACTGAGGCGAATCTGAATTACGTCGGCAGCATTACCATCGACGAAGATCTGATGGAAATGGCGGATATTTGGCCGAACGAGAAAGTCCAGATCGTCAATAACAACAACGGGGCCCGTCTGGAAACCTACGTCATTACAGGCCCGCGCGGCTCCGGCGTTATCTGCTTGAACGGCGCTGCGGCAAGACTCGTGCAGCCCGGCGACAATGTCATCATTATCGCATACGGCATGATGACGGAAGAAGAAGCACGCAGCTACAAGCCGAAAGTCGTCATTTTGGATGCGGCTAACAAGCCCGTCCAATTGATGAACGAAGAACTGCACGCTACGATTTTGTAAACATACGACTTGTTGCAGCATGAAGACATGAAGCGCACTGCCAGCGTTGTGAAACGTATGGGATGGAGTATGAAAAGCGGTGCCCGGGCAAAGAATGAGCACATGGTGAATCGGTTGTCGCCGTTCCGATGGCGGCGTGGCGCGATTCGCAACAATCGCTTCATTCATTACGACTACGGCGTGAAGGTGGGTGCGTACCATGTTCAAGCATGTATTTGCAACGATGCAGGACATTCTCCAGGACATTATTATCCATTATCCGCATGCGAACGACACAGAACGCAAACGTCTGGATGAACAATTAGCCAAGCTGAAGCATTTCAGCGATCAGTTTATCGAGGAATGGCTGCAGTTCGAGGAGAAAATGGCTGATTTCCGTGACCTGCAGCAGCAGCATGGCGGCAAGCCCATGAGTGCAATTCCCGACATGCAGCAACAACAGGCGATGGCAAAGGCAGCAAATTATCCGAAAATCATTTCCGCGGTTCCTAAAGCACCGCCTACGCCTTCGCCTTCAGGTTTACCCATGCAGGAGACGGCAAGCGAACAGAGCAAGGATTGGGAAGCGGCCGAAGATCTGCACCAATTCATGTCGAAGGGCCAAGGTTACTTCAAACTGCTCATGTTCCGCGACGCGGCCAAGCACTTCCAGGACGCCGTTACGTTGTTTCCGGACGATAACCGGGCGCGATTGTTTCTCGGCATGACGTTCATGCATCTGCAGGAATGGCATGAGGCGCAGCGGCATTTTCAGCTCTTGGTGGAAGTGACGGAGCATCCGAAGTGGAGGGCGCTCGGCTTGAACGCGCTGGGCTGCATACAAGCCGTTCGCATGAACCTTGTGCAGGCGGCGCAATATTTCGAGCAAGCGCATGAGGCCGATCCGAATTTTACCGATCCGCTGGCGAACATGAAGTCATGCGAGCAGCATGCGGGTCAATTATCGCTTTATTTCGGAAGCGGCCAACTGTAATCCGGAACGAAAGATTCGATCCAGCAGCCGTTCCGGCTGCGATAAGCTAAAGCTTGCATCGCAGGCAAAGACGGCGCTGCCGTTTCTTTAAGGAAGAACCGCTCTCGCCCGTTAAGGCGCGGCGGTTTCTTCTGAACTTGGGGAGGATAAGTACCGGATGAATTACGCCGTACTGGATTTGGAAACGACCGGCCACAGTGCCGGCGATGATATTATACAGGTTGGTCTCGTGTTGCTGGATGAGGAATTGAAGGTCGTGCGGACGTACAGTTCGTTCGTGAAACCTTCCATCCCGATTCCCGCATTCATAACGGGACTGACCGGCATCGACGAGTCGATGACGGCGGATGCGCCAGAGCTGGAGGAAGTGCTGCTCGAGGTCGTTCCGCTGCTCAGCGATTCCGTGCTCGTCGCCCATAACGTCGGATTCGACGCAGGCTTCCTGAACGCGGCGCTTGATCGCTGCGGCTATGTGCCATTCGACGGACGGCGGCTGGACACGGTCGAATTGCTTCGCATCTTATATCCGACGCTGACGACCTATCAGCTCGGCGCGGTAACGGAGCTGTTCGGAATCGCGCATGATCAGCATCACCGCGCAGACAGCGACGCCATGGCAACGGCCGAGCTGTTCGCGGCATGCTGCAGGAAGCTGGACGGCATGCCGCTTCTTACGCTTCAACGGCTTGCGCAATTGCTTGGTGACGATCTGGATGATCTAGGATGGCTGATGTCGCAATTCGCGATGAAGAAAGAAATGCAGACGTCCATCGATTTGGACGCTTACACGTATTTCCGGCAATTCGCCATGAAAGCCGGCGATTGGACGGAGGAGCAGCATCCGCGTAACGAGGAAGAGCAGGCCGCATCGGTTGCGGACTGGACGTTTCCGTCGTTCCTTGCCCATATTAAAGCGGGCATTGCCGCCATCGTACCGGGGTATGAGGAACGCGATCCGCAAAACATGATGTTCCAGGAAGTCATCGACGCCTTCGACGAAGAGCGTCATCTGCTTATCGAAGCCGGCACGGGCACGGGAAAATCGCTCGGCTATCTCATTCCGGCTCTCTTCTATGGTGTCCAGCATAACAAGAAGATAGTCGTCAGCACGCATACCATCAATCTTCAGGAGCAGCTGCGTTCGCGAGATTTGCCCCTGCTGCTTGCCGTGATGCCATATCCGTTCAAAGCCGCCGTCTTCAAGGGACGCGGCAATTATTTGTGCCTGCGCAAATTCGAAGGCAAAGTGAATATGCGCGATTTCAGCGCGCCGGCCGAAGACCGAATTACGGCGGCGCAAATGGTCGTATGGCTCAGCGAAACGGAGCATGGCGATCAAGAAGAATTGAACTTCGGCAATCGCGGATCGGATTTCTGGAACGTCGTTTCAAGCGATGCCGATTCTTGCCTGAATCGGAGTTGTCCATGGTTTAAGCGATGCTACTACCATCGCGCGAAGCAAGAAGCGAACATTGCAGACGTGGTCATCACGAACCATTCCATGCTGTTTACAGATATTCGGGCGGATCATCGCCTGCTTCCGGGCTACGAGCATCTCGTCTTGGACGAGGCGCATCACCTCGAAGACGTCGCGGGCAAGCATCTCGGCACGCAGTTGTCTTATTATTCCATCCAGCAGCCCGTATTCCGATTGTGCAAGGATGCCAGGAACGGGCAGCTGATCGCGCTGAACAGCCGACTGGCCAACGAAGGCGTGGAGCAGACTCAGAAATGGCGGGAAGAAATCGATGAAGTCGTACCGGTATTCGGCGAGCTGAGGGACGAATGGGACCGGCTGTTCGAGCTCTTGTACGGCTTGATGAACAACGGCAATGCGGGTGCGAGAAATGCGGCTCAGGACGGGACGGGTGGCAGCGAAGCGGGGCAGTTCGTTTTGCGGCTGCGCGGCGGCAAACTGCCGGAGCTGTGGAAGGAAGCGCAATTGATCGAAGAAGCGGTTCACGGCTATCTGAGTCAGATCATCCGTCCGCTGGACAAAGTGTTCGCCGCGATCAAAGAAGAGCTGGACGATCCCGGCATCGCGGCGCTCGTCACGGATTTGAGCGGAACAGTCAAAGATTTAGCCAGGGCTCGCGAAGACTTGCGCCAGTTTATTAAAGCGGATAAGTCGGATACCGTCTATTGGCTTGAAGCGAACAGCAACTCGCGGGCTAAATCCGTGCAGCTGTATGCGGTGCCGGCGGATGTGAGCAGCCAGCTGCGAACGTATTTCTTCGACACGAAACGAAGCGTCATCATGACTTCGGCGACATTATCGGTACAGAAGTCGTTCCAGTACGCCTGCGAACAGCTTGGCTTGACGGGCGAGGAAGAAGCGGGCCGTCTGAAGACCGTGCAGCTCCCTTCGCCATTCAACTATCGGGAACAGGCGCTCGTCATCATCCCTCGTAACTTCCCGGTGCTTAAAGGCGCTGCCGGCGATCCAATGTTCAATGAAATGCTTGTCAACTCGCTTACAGAAGCTGCGATCGAGACGAAAGGCCGCATGCTGGTCCTGTTCACGTCGTACAAAATGTTAAAGCAGGTATACGAGCCGTTGAAGGAAGCATTGGCCCAGCACGACATTCAAGTGCTCGGACAAGGCATCGACAGCAGCAACCGGAGCAAGCTGACAAGACGGTTCCAGCAGCAAGCGGCTTCCGTACTTCTCGGCACGAGCAGCTTCTGGGAAGGCGTCGATATTCCCGGAGATGCGCTGACTTGCCTGGCCATCGTCAGGCTGCCGTTCCAGCCGCCGAATCATCCGCTTGTCGAGGCGAAGTCGGAGCTGCTGCAGGAGCAGAATCAGAATCCGTTCATGAAACTATCCATTCCGCAGGCCGTTATCCGGTTCAAACAAGGCTTCGGCCGTCTGGTTCGGTCGGGGAAAGACCGCGGAATCGTTCTTATCTATGATACTCGCGTAATCGATACCTACTATGGCAAATATTTTCTCTATTCGCTACCGGGACCCAAGATTGAAACGATGCACTTGGATCAGATCGTTCCGCGCATGCGCGAATGGCTGTCTCTGCGCGAAGAAGGAGTGGAATCACCATGAAACCGATGAAAATTTCCGAAGCGGTCGTTCGCAGGCTTCCCGTTTACTTGCAAGTGCTGAACGACTTGCATATGCGGGATGTGCAGACGGTTTCATCGCAAGAACTCGGCAACAGGTTAGACTTGAATCCAGCCCAAATCCGGAAGGATCTCGCTTATTTCGGCGACTTCGGCCGGAAAGGGATCGGCTACGACGTCACGTATCTGATCGAGAAAATCAAGCAGATCTTGAAGCTGGATCAACCGCTTAACGTCGCGCTCGTCGGAGCGGGAAATCTGGGCCGGGCGCTATGCAATTACAATATGTATTTGAAGGACAATATGAAAATAACGGCCGTATTCGACGTTCATCCGTCGATGATCGGCACCTCCATCAACGGCTTGACGGTTCTGCCGATGGAAAAGCTGGCGGAGACGATCCGCGAACTGCGCATTCGGATCGGCATTATTACCGTTCCGGCCGTCGAAGCGCAGAACGTCGCGGACCAGTTCGTGGAAGCAGGCGTGGACGGCATTCTTAATTTCGCGCCGACGATTCTCCGCCTGCAGGATCAAGTGCGCATTCATTATGCGAATTTCACGACCGAGCTGATGAGCTTGGCTTATTACTTGAACGAAGAAGAGGAGAACGACGATGAATCGGATTTGGATTAAAGAGGGGACCTTCGTCACGATGGACGACGCCCGTCCCGTGCTCAAAGGACATATGGTTATCGAGGGAGATACCATTCTCTACTTGGACGAAGCACTGCCGGACCCGGCTCCGGAAGGCGCCGAAATCATTGACGGCCATGGGCTCGTATTCATGCCTGGACTGATCAATACGCACGGTCACGCTGCGATGTCGCTGCTGCGCGGCTATTCCGACGACGAAGCGCTGCAGGTATGGCTCGAGCAGAAAATGTGGCCGATGGAAGGGAAATATACCGACGAAGACGCGCGCTGGGGAACGGCGCTCGCGGTCAGCGAAATGCTTCGATCAGGCACGACGACGTTCGTCGACATGTATGATCGCATGCATATCGTAGCCGAAGTCGTGGAGCAGTCCGGCATTCGCGGCTTATTGACGCGCGGCGTAATCGGCCTGTGTCCGCCTGATGTGCAAACGGCCAAGCTGAACGAAGCAAAGCAATTCGTACAGGATTGGAACGGCCGCGCGAACGGTCGCATCCGGACCATGCTGTCCCCGCATGCCCCTTATACATGTCCGCCCGATTATATCCAGCGAATCGTCGAAGCGGCGCATGAACTGAACGTGCCGCTGCATACGCATATGTCGGAATCGGCGGCGGAAGTGCAGCAGAACGTCAACGATTACGGCTGCCGTCCCGTCGAGCATCTGGACAAGCTTGGCTTCTTCTCCCGTCCGGCGCTGGTCGCGCATGCCGTTCATCTGACGGATGACGAAATCGCGCTGCTTGCCGGGCGCGGCGTCAGCGTATCCCATAACCCGGCCAGCAACTTGAAACTGGCAAGCGGCATTGCGCGCGTGCCGGCGATGCTCGAAGCGGGCGTTACGGTCTCGCTCGGAACGGACAGCGCGGCGAGCAATAATAATTTGGACCTGTTCGATGAAATCCGCTTGGCGGCGCTTATCCATAAGGGCGTCTCCGGAGATCCGACGGCAATTCCGGCTTGGGAAGCGCTCAAGCTCGGTACGGTATACGGGGCTCGCGCGATCTGGCAGGAAGAGCGAATCGGCATGCTGAAGGAAGGCATGAAAGCCGACTTTATCGCCATTGACGCGGAACAGCCGCATTTCTATCCGCGAACGGAAATCGTGTCCCATCTCGTCTATTCCGGTTCCGGACGGGACGTGAAGCATGTGTGGGTCGATGGCGTTCAAGTCGTCAAAGAGGGCGAATGCGTATTCCTGGACGATGCATTGATTCGTGCGGAGGCGCAGCGCTGCTTTGAAAGGCTGCTGTCGAGCTAATGCGCGCCAAACAATTTAAACGGTCTCCGTTCATGACGGTTGGACGATCGATATTTCTTGGCGTAATCGTAATCATCGTGCTGCTGGTTTCGGTGAATGTCTACTACCGTTACGTGCAATCGCCTGTGTGGACGGAGCAGAAAACCGTCGAAGCGGATGCCAAACAGCGGAGCGGCCTGAAGAAAGTGACGGATTCCTATGCCTATACATGGGACGAGCCGGTTTGGGTCGTGGAAGGGAAAGACGAGAGCGACGCCGACACCTACGTTTGGCTGAAGAAGGATTCCTCCATTACGCTGCATGCAAGCGACGGCTTGACGAAGAAAGCGATTGAAGCACAGTTTCTGCAAGAGAAGCCGGATGCGGATATCGCTCATACCCGAATCGGCATTTTCGGCGGCGAGCCGGTATGGGAAATCTTCTATTCGCGCAATCAAGCGGGGAAAGTGTATCACTTCTACGATTTCTATCGTTTCCGCGACGGTTCGCTGATCGTGATGTATAAGCTGCCGTCCCAATGATGAAGGCGAACTGACAGGCAAAGCAAGATCAGCCAGTCTTCCCTGTTATTACAGGCTCCTGGAAGCAACAGTCTATGATATACTTTCGTATAGCGTGATTGATAGACGAAAGTGTACAACCTATTCTGTTGGATGAAGGGAGCTTTTTGCTATGAAAATACGTCCTTTACCGGTCGTGCTGACCGCTGTTATAACGGCCGGACTATTGATCGGCGGATGGTTCACGTACCGCAACGAAGCCGACCTGAAGCCGCTCGACCGCATTGCGACAAGCGCGCCCGGCGTTACGAACGCCAAGCCTGTCATCGGCCGCAGCTCCATTACGCTTAACTTGACCCTTGACCGGGATGCGAATCTCCGGAACATATACGATACGATTGCTACCGAAGGCGACGACATTATCGGTTCGAAAGATTTGAAGCTGAACATCGAGAAATCCGGCTCGTCCGAGAAGCTGGAAGACGCGTGGGCATCGATGCTGTTCGAAGTCGCCCAAGCGATGGATCACCGCAGCTATTCCGATATTCCTTCGGCGATGAAGCAGGCAGAGAGCAAGAATCCCGGCATTCAAGCCGTATCGGAGATGGACGATACGAACGTCTATATTACGTTGAAAGACGACAAGGCGGTTAAATATATCGTGCTTCCGCGCGTATCCAATACGATCGGGGTGTGGCCAAATGCGTAAATACGGGAAAGAGATTCTGATCGGCTTCGTGCCGGTCTTGATTTTATTTCTGCAGTTTGCCGTGAGCGTTAACGTGATTCCGTTCGTGCTGCTGGCTGTTATCGTCGGCGGGCTGATCTATATGGCAAGATCCCGCGGTCACTTGGCGACGGTAGGCGGCGAGCGCAAAGGCAAGCCGCGTCCGCTGCAGCCACTGTCTTTCGAGGAAATCGGCGGTCAGGACAGAGCGAAGCAGGAGCTGATCGAGGCGTTGGACTTTCTCGTCCATGTCGATCAAATCTCGAAATTCGGCATTCGGCCGTTGAAAGGGATTCTGCTTACCGGACCTCCGGGAACGGGGAAAACGCTGCTGGCGAAAGCCGCAGCCAACTATACGGATTCGATTTATCTCGGCGCGTCCGGTTCGGAGTTCGTTGAAATGTACGTCGGCGTCGGCGCAAGCCGGATCCGCGATCTGTTCAAAGAAGGTCGTCAAAAGGCCGCTAAGCAAGGCAAGAGCAGCGTTGTCATCTTCATTGATGAGATTGACGTCATCGGCGGTAAACGCGACGGCGGCCAGCAGCGCGAATACGATCAAACCCTTAACCAGCTGCTGACGGAGCTGGACGGCATTCATACGACGGATTCCCCGCGCATTCTGCTAATCGGCGCGACCAATCGCAAAGAGATGCTCGACGGCGCGCTGCTTCGTCCCGGCCGGTTCGACCGTCACATTGCCGTCGATTTGCCGGATAAGAAAGGCCGCGAGCACATCTTGAATTTGCATGCGCGCAACAAGCCGATTGCCGCAGGGGAAGTCAGCCTGGAGAAAATCGCGGAAGAATCGTTCGGTTTCTCCGGCGCGCAGCTGGAGAGCGTGATGAACGAAGCGGCCATCTACGCGATGCGCGAAGACGGCGACACGATCAGCCAGCGTCACTTATCGATGGCGATCGATAAAGTCATGATGGGCGAGCGGACCGACCGCGAAGCGACGAACGAGGAACGCGAGCGCGTAGCGCTGCATGAACTGGGCCATGCGATCGCCGCGGAGCTCGTTCGTCCAGGCAGCGTATCCCAAGTTGCCTTGCTGCCGCGCGGCGGGGCACTCGGTTACGTCCGGCATAATCCGCAGCAGGATAAATATCTGTATACGAAACAGTTTCTGGACAGCCAGATCATGATCGCGCTGGGCGGCGCCGCAGCGGAAGAAATGTTCTACGGCGAGCGCAGCACGGGCTCGCGAGGCGATTTCGAGCAGGCGATGAACATCGTCCGTTCCATGGTGGAAGCCGGTCTGACGGAGCTCGGCATCATCGATGGTTCCATGATGACGCCGGACAAGTGGGCGGCCGTGAACGCCGACATCCTTAACGGGCTGATGAATCGCACCAAGCTGATGCTCGAAGAGAACCGCAGCGTATTCTTGTCGGCGCTCGACGCGTTGATCCGCGAAGAAACATTGAGCGGAGACCGGTTCCGTACGCTGCTGCATGAACTGACGGCTAGCCAGAGCGAAGCGGTCGCGCAATAGGCGGTTCCAAAGTAGAGGGATAAGAAGGCGGACCGTGTCCGCCTTCTTATTTTTGCGGAAAAACGGTATAATAAAAGATGAAATTTGGAGGTGTGCAAGTTGACGGGAGTACGAAAAGTAGGCGTCGTCGGCGCCGGAACGATGGGACAGAGCATTTGCGAAATGCTTGCTTCCAACGGACTTGATGTCTATCTGGCAGAGCAGAACAATGAACGGCTTGCTCATGCCATTAGCATGATCGAACAAAGTTTAGACAAGCAAATGGAACGGTGGGCGGTGACGGCGGCGGAGAAGAAGCTCGTCTTGAACCGCATCCATCCCAAATCATCCATGAACGAGCTGCAATCCTGCGAGCTTGTCATTGAAACGATAACAGAGGACTTGGACAGCAAGCTGGCGGTTTTCAAGGAACTGGACAACGTCTGCCTGCCTGATGTCATCCTCGCGAGCAATACGTCTACGCTCAGTTTGACGGAACTGGCAAGCGTAACGTCCAATCCGGGCCGGGTGATCGGCATGCATTTCGTCTATCCGGTGAATAAGACGGATTTGGTCGAAATCGTGCGCGGGTTGAAAACAAGCGATGCCGTGTTCGAACGGACGAAGCAATTCGTGGAGTCGACCATACATAAGAAAGGCGTCATGGTGTTCGAATCGCCCGGATTCGTAACGACGCGTCTCATCTGCCTGTTCATCAACGAGGCGCTTCACGTCTTGGAAGAGGGCGTTGCTTCGGCGGACGATATCGACAGCGCGATGCGGACCGGATACGCCTTCCAGCATGGGCCGTTCGAAATGGCGGACCGGTTCGGGCTCGATTCCGTGCTGGCCGCGCTGGAACGCATGTTCCGGGAATACGGGGAACTGAAGTACAGACCTTCGTTCATTCTGAAGAAAATGGTACGCGGCGGCCAGCTGGGCGTGAAGAGCGGTCATGGCTTTTTCGAGTATGACAAGGACGGTGGCCGAATATGATTATACTCGTTATGAACGCAGGCAGCTCTTCGCTGAAATACCAGCTGTACAACATGGAAGAAGAGTCCGTGCTCGCTACCGGCCGCGTGGAACGAATCGGCATGGACGCTTCGATACTCGTGCATGAACCCGCAGGGAAGCAGGAAGTGAACGAGGTCAGCGAAATATTGGATCATGTCACGGCGGTCCGCAAGCTGATCGAAATTTTGACGCATAAAGAATACGGCGTGCTGGCATCGATCAAGGAAATCAACGCGGTCGGCCATCGGGTCGTTCACGGAGGCGAAAGCTTCAAGCAATCGACCTTGGTTACCGACGACGTGAAGAAGGAAATCCGCCGGCTGTTCGACTTGGCGCCGCTTCATAATCCGCCGGCGATGATGGGCATTGCGGCTGTCGAATACAATCTGCCCGAAGTGCCGCAGGTCGTCGTGTTCGATACGGCGTTCCATCAATCGATGCCGCAGGAGTCCTTCCTGTATCCCATTCCTATGGTGTTGTATCGCCGCCACAAAATCAGACGGTACGGCTTTCACGGCACGTCGCACGACTATGTGAGCAAGCAGGCGGCGATTACGCTCGGCAAGCCGCTGGAATCGCTCAAATTGGTGACCTGCCATATCGGCAACGGCGCGAGCTGCGCGGCGATCATGAACGGAAAGTCGTTCGATACCAGCATGGGATTGACGCCGCTCGAAGGCTTGATGATGGGTACGCGCAGCGGGGACTTGGATCCGGCGATCGTGCCGTTCACGATGAACAAGGAAGAGCTGACCCTGAACGAGGTCAACTCCATGCTGAACAAGCACAGCGGGCTGCAGGCGATCAGCGGCATCGGCAGCGACATGCGCGAAATCGTCGAGGCGATGGACGCGGGCGACAAGCAGGCGAAGCTGGCGTTCGACATGTATACGTACCGGCTGCGCAAGTACATCGGCGCCTATGCGGCAGGCATGAACGGGCTGGATGCGATCGTATTCACGGCTGGCGTCGGCGAGAATTCCGTCGCGGTACGGAAGGCCGTATGCGAGAATCTCACTTTCTTCGGCATCGAGCTGGATGAAGCGCGCAACGAGGTACGCTCCAAGGAAGCACGGTTTATCTCGACCGACGATTCCCGCGTCAAGGCGCTGGTCGTGCCGACGAACGAAGAGCTGCTTATTGCCCGCGACACGTATCAATTGGTGCAAGAAGAGCGATAACGATAAGGAGCAAGAAAAGGAAGGCGAGGATGAACGATGAGAACATTAACGACGATTAGTCAACTGAAAGCGAACGTCGGACAATCGGTGTGGATCGGCTGCTGGCTGAACGGCAAACGCTCCAGCGGTAAAATTCAATTCCTGCAGCTGCGCGACGGTACGGGTTACGTGCAAGGCGTAGTTGTAAAGAGCGAAGTCGCGGAAACGATCTGGGACGCCGCCAAGGAACTGACGCAGGAGAGCTCGCTCTACGTGAAGGGCATCGTGCGCGATGAGCCGCGCAGCCAATCCGGCTACGAGCTTACCGTCGAAGAGATCGAGATTATTCAAATCACGCAGGAGTATCCGATCACGCCGAAGGAGCATGGCGTCGATTACTTGATGGACCGCCGCCATCTGTGGCTTCGTTCGCCGAAGCAGCGGGCCATCCTAGTCGTGCGGGCGGAAATCATCCGTTCGATCCAGCAATTCTTCGACGAGCGCGACTTCACGCTGGTGGATCCGCCGATTCTGACGCCGTCCTCCTGCGAAGGGACGACGAACCTGTTCCATACGAAATATTTTGACGAGGACGCGTATTTGACCCAAAGCGGCCAGCTGTACATGGAAGCCGCGGCGATGGCGCTCGGCAAGGTGTATTCGTTCGGACCGACGTTCCGCGCGGAGAAGTCGAAGACGCGCCGCCATTTAATCGAGTTCTGGATGATTGAGCCGGAAATGGCGTTCGTCGATCATGAAGAGAATCTGCGCGTGCAGGAGCAGTTCGTTTCCTTCGTCGTGCAGAACGTGCTCGCGAACTGCCGCAAAGAGCTGGAAACGATCGGACGCGACATCAGCAAGCTGGAGGCGATTCAAGCGCCGTTCCCGCGCATCACGTACGACGAGGCAATCGCATTCTTGCAGGAGCAGGGACAAGAAATCCAATGGGGCGAAGATTTCGGAGCGCCGCATGAAACGGCCATTGCCGAGAAATACGACCGTCCGGTATTCATTACGCATTACCCGGCGTCGTTCAAAGCCTTCTATATGAAGCCGGATCCGAACCGTCCGGAAGTCGTGCTGTGCGCCGATATGATCGCGCCGGAGGGCTACGGGGAAATCATCGGCGGCTCGCAGCGGATCGACGATCCGGAGCTGCTCGCGGAACGTTTCTCGGAGCATGAGCTGTCGACGGAAGCGTACCAATGGTACCTCGATCTTCGCAAGTACGGTACCGTGCCGCATTCCGGCTTCGGACTCGGCTTGGAGCGGACGGTCGCTTGGATCTGCGGACTTGACCATGTGCGGGAGACGATTCCGTTCCCTCGCATGCTGTATCGCTTATACCCATAAACCGTGGGAGATGGATGGATTGGGCAAGGGGGATGGACCGGTGAAAAATGAAATGTGGAAAGCGTACGCGCGGGGGATGGCGGCTGCGATGAACGGCGGCAGCGTTGCCGTCCCGGCCGGTCTGCTGCGGGCTTACCGCGGCATCGGTTTATCGGATACGGAAATGATGCTGATGCTGCAGCTGATGCAGTTCCGGCAAGTCGAGGGGATCGATTTTCCGACGCCGGAGCAGCTGGCGGACCGGCTCGGCATTCTGCCGAAGGCGGCGCACGGCTTGCTCGGCCGCTTGATGAAGGAAGGACTGCTCGCCATCGACGGCGAAGTAGACGCCGTCAGCGGCATCGGCATCGAGCGCTACAATTGGACGGGCTTCATCATTCGCAGCGCCGAATGGCTGGCGGAAGAAGCCAAGCGTACGTTGGAGCAGGAGCGCGAAGCGCAGGGCGGGCCATCCGTGACGGCTGCCGCTTCGGCGGACGATACGGATTGGGTACGGCCGGCGGATCTGTTCACGGCGTTCGAGCAGGAGTTCGGACGCCCGCTCTCGCCGATGGAATGCGAGACGATCAGCGCCTGGGTCGATCAGGACCGCTATCCCGACGAATTGATCCGCTTCGCGCTCAAAGAAGCGGTGTTTGCCGGAAAGCTGCATTTCCGGTATATCGACCGCATCTTAATCGAATGGAGCCGCAATCGGGTAACGAATACCGACGAGGCCAAAGCGCATACGCAAAAGTTCAGGAGCCGGGGGTGAGAACCCCCGGTTTTTTTGTTGTTTTGGAGATGGGGGGAGGCGAGGGCGAGGAGAGAAGCAAGGAGGAGAGAAAGGGTAAGAACAAGGGCTAGAAAGAGCGGATTGTAAGGTCTAGGGCAACAAGTCAAGGAAGAACGCGGACTGAGAGTGTGTCCGCGTCAGCGGACGAAAACGAACCTTCCCTTTAGGGGGGATCGGCTGTTGGGGGCTCCTGCCGCTAGCGAATCGTACATGCTTTAAACCAACCAATTAGAAAGCTAAAGCAATCTAAAGGATCCAATACGTCTTATTGAGGCGAAAATGACTTGCAAAATCGATAAAATGAGCAAATAGCTCGGCTGGGATTCGTTAGGATTTAAAAATCGAAATTTGGGGGCAAATAGAATCAACTGGATTCGTTAGCGTAGGAAACATACGATTCAAAGCGGCTAGCGTTCAACTAATTGCAGGCACCAAGTAAAGGAAGAACGTAAACTGAAAGTGTGTCCGTGGCAGCGGACGAAAACGAGCCTTCCACCAAAGAAGCTTCGAAGACGGCCCCGCAGCAGGCACGCTAATTCCGGGTCCAGGGACGGAGTCCCTGGGGTCCCCCTTAGGCAAGGGGGATTTAAGTTGTTACTCCCGCCGCTAACGAATCGTACACGTCTTAAACCAACCAATTAGGCAGCTGAAGCAATCTAAAGGATCCAATACGTCTTATTGAGGCGAAAATGACTTGCAAAATCGATAAAATGAGCAAATAGCTCGGCTGGGATTCGTTAGGATTTAAAAATCGAAATTTGGGGGCAAATAGAATCAACTGGATTCGTTAGCGCCGGAACTCATGATTCAAAGCGGCTAGCGCTCAACTAATTGCAGGCACCAAGTAAAGGAAGAACGTAAACTGAAAGTGTGTCCGTGGCAGCGGACGAAAACGAGCCTTCCACCAAAGAAGCTTCGAAGACGGCCCCGCAGCAGGCACGCTAATTCCGGGTCCAGGGACGGAGTCCCTGGGGTCCCCCTTAGGCAAGGGGGATTTAGGGGGTTGTGAAACGCTTTTTGGAGTTGGAGGTTGTGAAAGGCTTTTTGGAGTTGGAGGCTGTGAAACGCTTTAGGGGGTTGGGTGTTGTGAAACGCTTTAGGGGGTTGGGGTTGTGAAAAGTTTAAAGAAAGGCTGCCCGAACGCCCAGTTCGGAGTGGGACAAAAACGCCTGGGAGGGCCCCTGCATACGTTGTAGACAAAGAGCGGTTCAGCTCTGACAGCTTCGCATGCGAAGCGGAGAGGATGATGATGACCGCAATGACGGAAGGCACGTTCTGGGCAGGGAAACGGGTGTTGATTACAGGGCATACCGGCTTTATGGGCAGCTGGCTGACGGTATGGCTCGAACGGCTGGGCGCCGTGGTGACTGGCTACAGCGGGGGACTGGCGGCGGGCGCTTCGATGTATAGGCTGTGCGGGCTCGAGGCCCATGTGCCTTGGATTCGCGGCGATATCCGCGACACTTCTCGTTTGATGACGGCATTGCAGCAGGCAAAGCCGGAAATCGTATTTCATTTGGCGGGCGCGTCGGCGCCTGCATCGATAGATGAGCCGCCGTCACTGGCGGAGCTGTTTGATGTGGAGGTCGTCGGCACCGCCGCGCTGCTGGATGCGGTACGGCTTGTCAGCGGCGACGTGCCGATCTGCGCGGTCGTCGTCATGACTTCGGACGATTGCTATGCGTCCCGGCCTTGGACGGCCGGCCTGCGCGAAAGCGATCCGCTTGGCGGCGATACGCCCGCCGCCGCGAGCAAAGCGTGCGCGGAGCTGGCTGTCGCCGCGTTCCGGCGCGCGTTCTTTGCCGGCGGCGCCGGCATGCCCGCGGTCGCGACGGTCCGCGCGGGCCATTTGATCGGCGGCGGCGATTTTGCGGCCGGCCGCCTTGTGCCTGACTGCGTGCGCGCCGTGTCGCAGGGGCGCGCCCCGCAGCTGCCAGCCGCCGGGCCGGGCGAGGCCAGGCCGTGGCTGCACGTGCTCGAAGCGCTCGCTGGCTGCCTCGCGCTCGCGCAGCGATTGTTCCCGCCCGGCGGCGACAGCTTCGCCGAGGCGTGGAACGTGGGTCCGCGCGCTGGCGATGCGCGGACGCCGGCGTGGCTGGCCGAGGCGCTGTGCGCTGGCCTCGGCAGCCATTGGGCCGCGCCCGCGCCGGCGGACGGCGGAGCCGCCGGCGCGGGCGCGGGAGAGCGGGGGCGCCAGCCGTTCGCGGCGCCCGTGCTCGATGCCGGCAAGGCCGCGGAGCGCCTTGCCTGGCATGCGCGGCTGGATGCGCGCCAGGCTGTCGCGCTGACCGCCGAGTGGTACGCGGCGTGGATGAAAGGGCTGCCCTTGCGCGAAGCGACCGTCGCGCAAATCGCGCGGTATGAGCGCTTGCTGGCCGGCGAGGACTAACTGCCGGCCCTGCCGGTCCCGGCCTTGGCAACAAGGCCCGGCAAGGGCCGACAAAGGCCGACAAGGGCTTGCCAATTGCACTCGATGGCTCGACAGAAGGCCGATATCTGACTGGCTCCAAAGCCGCTGCTGCAATCAATGCGAGCGTGGCCAGTACACGAAGCCCCGGCAAAATCTAATACTTAACGTACGCGGACGCTTCTCAATCAGAGGAGCGTATTTGTATCGAGATAGAAGAAAAGTTTAGCTCTTACTTATACATCGCTGCGATTTCTTCCAAGCTATTTACCCAAAAAAAGAGGCATAATCGACGAATTATGCTAAACTAGAATCTCAAGGTCTGTGCATGCAGGCTTTGATGGACCACGGCTGGAAGATTTTGGGGCCGCATACGGCAATGTACGAATGAGCTGGCGAGTTCGCCGCTGAACGATAAGGAAACAGGAAGGACGAGGGAGATGGCTGATTCACACCACCATGATTCCGTAAAGCAAATGATCGGGGTCATGTCGGCAAACGGGTGGCGGATTACGGAGCAGCGCCGGGAGATGGCGGAAATCTTCGCGCGTTCGGAAGGGTATATGTCCCCGAAGGACGTGTATGATCAAATGACGGTTGCGTACCCCGGCGTCAGCTTTGACACGGTATACCGGAATTTGCGGCTGTTGAGCGAGATGGGCGCGCTTGAACAATTTTATTTCATGGACGGCGGCTTGAAGTTTCGTGCCAGCTGCCTCGACCATCACCACCACCATCTGATTTGCATCAATTGCGAGAAGACGCTGACGTTTGAATACTGCCCGATGGAGCAGAAGCTGGACTTGCCCGGCAACTTCAAAATCATGAACCACCGGTTTGAAGTGTTCGGCGTCTGCGAGGCTTGCCAGAAGGAGTAGCTTACCGCGCAAGCAACAGTAAAAACACAAAACAGCGTCACACCCGCTTCTCTTGCAGAGGCTGGCGTGACGCTGTTTTGATTTGAAATGGACTAGTTCTCGGTACCTTGTTCGAGCAGCTCAAGGATTCGCGACCGCACATCGCCCTTGAAATAGCCGCCGTGATAACAGATGACACCTGCAATATCCAGCTGGATCAGCGGTTTCAATGAACGTAGCGCCTGCGCGTTATCGATATTGATGCTCGCGTCCGCCAGCTGCAGCTTGTCCTCATGGACGACGAGCGCGTCGCCGGCGATGAGCGTTTTGCTTGCTGCGTGATAAAGACTCACATGACCAGGCGTATGACCCGGCGTATCAAGGACGGTGAGGCCATCGATCGGCAAGTCGTTATGGCCGCCGCCGATGAGGCGATCGACTTGGCCTTTTGGCGGGTTCAACAAGGCATGCCGGAAAGCGCGGCGCATTTCGTCCGGCACGTCTTTCGGGAGCGCGGCAACCGCTTTGTCGACGGCTTCCGGCGTTACTTTGAGCAGCAGCTTGTCGCCTTGGATATACGGCTGTTCGATTTCCGAGGCCCATACGACCGGGCTAGGTTTAATTCGTTCCAGCAATGCGGGCAGGCAGCCGATGTGGTCGATATCCTGATGCGTCAGCATCAGATCGGTCAACGTATCGAGCGGAATGCCCGCTTCGTCCATCGCTGCTTGAATAAGGGGGAGCTGACCGGGGAAGCCCGTATCGACGAGCACGACGCGGTCGCCGTCCCACAGCAGCGTCGGATGAATGACGGTCGTTTTGCCCATGACGTTGGCGCTGAGTGCCAGCATGGCGATGCCGTTGTGAATGATCATGATATCCCTCCGCTATAAAAGTCTCGCAACCATCATAGTCGAAGTGAATGTGGGTAGTCAAATGGTTAATTTATTATTATAACACAAAAATAAATATTTGTCAATAGTCGTTTCTTGGGTTTTGCCTCCATGCTTTTCAATCTCTCGAAGTTCTCCACTTTCCAAGCCCTCCAGGTTTTTTAAGCTCCCCGAACTCTCCAAGCTCCCCGAATATTCCAGGCTCTCCAAGCCCTCCAATCTGCTCAATCTCATTCAACTCTCACAACAACCTGCAAGTTATCCCGATATCCCCAGCGATAAGGGACGAAACAGAAATCGAGCTGCTTCGTCCCCATTTACCTTTATGTCTTTGCTGCGTTCCATCACCCAACGCTTACACAAGAAACATAGCGAAAATCGTCGTAGCCGCAAGGCCGATCAGCACGGGCTTTAAGTTTCGGCGGGCGAGCTCGAAAGGGCTGACGCCGCAGATCGCGGCAGCGGGGATGAGCGCCCACGGAATTAAAGTGCCGCCGCCGACCCAGATTGCGGCCACTTGCCCCAGCGCGGTAAGCGTCGCGGCGCCGGAACCGATTGCGGAAGCGAACAATTGCGCGATAGAGCCTGCGAGCGAGATGCCGGAGAATCCTGAACCGTCGAGTCCGGTAATAGCCCCGGTTACAGTCAGCGTTACCGATGCGACCGCTTGATTGAGGGGCACATGGTTGGCGAGCGCAACGCCGAGATCGTTGACGATGCCCTGCGAACCTTCCGGCAGCACATTGCCGAAGAGCGTCGTAAACGCGGAATCGCCCAAGTAGAAGAAAGCGGCGATCGGGATGACCGGACCGAACACTCTGAACCCGAATTGGAATCCCTCGATCAAATATTCGGTCGTCTGCTCAAGCCCTTTATTGCGGTGGGCGAGCATCGTGACGAGCAGGAGGATGAAGATCGCCGTTCCGCCGACAAGCGCCGTAGCGTCGCCGCCCTGCAAATCGAGCATGAACATGCCGACGACATCGACGATAAACAGCAGCGGGATGAGCACGGCGAGCGTCTGCTTCCAGCGCAGCGGAAGGGCGATGCGCTCTTCATCCGTGGATGCAACGGGGCTGTGGCCAGCGACGAGGCCGTCGCGCCATTTGCCTTTTTTCATATCGCTGCGCATCATCCAGAAGGCGGTAACGGTCGTGACGACGCCCATAACGATGACGAGCGGCACGCTCGCTTCCATGACGCTGGCTACCGGCAGACCGGCAGCGTCGGCCGTCAGCTTTGGCGCACCTTGGATAATATAGTCGCCCGAGAGCGCAATTCCATGCCCGAACAGGTTCATCGCCATGGCTGCGCCGAGCGCAGGCAAACCGACCCGGACGGCTACAGGCAGCAGCACGGCTCCGATAAGCGCAACGCCCGGAGACGGCCAGAAGAACCATGAGGTCACCATCATGATCAGGCCGATACCCCAGAAAGCAAGGGCCGGCGTGCGCATGAAGCGAGTCAGCGGCGCGACCATCATTTCGTTGATGCCCGTTCGAATGAGTATCCGGCTCATGGCTACGATGATGGAGATGATGAAGATGGTGCCGATTAATTCTTGGGTTGCATAGATAAAGCTGTTGAAAATTCCGCTGACCGAACCGCTTAAGCTGTCGGTGGCGATTAACCCGAGGGCGAAAATCCCGACGACGCAGACAAGCGTTGTATCCCGCCGTTTGATGAGTACGCCGAGGATGAGCACGATAAAAGCGAGGTATACCCAATGAAGCGGAACCAAATGTAATTCCACTTGAATCCTCCCTTTCGGAAAAACAGTCTTGGTGGCTCTACATCGTATGCGGCAATGCCCATGGGCGTTCGTCACGGTCGCTGCGTCCGCTGCGGCGTTCGCACAATCCGTCCCGGATACGGCTGCATATGTATAAAAGAGTTTTGCAACCAGCACGAAATTATGGAGGTGATCAGTGGTGGACAAACCGTCGTTTTACGCGATGCTTGGACCGATTGCGAGGCAGCTTTACGCCGAAGGCTCTTCCATCTTTCCTTCCGTCCGGTTGGCGCAGAGTTGGCTGGAAACCGGCGGAAAAATTCCGGCGTGGAACAATTTGGGCGGCTATAAAGCGGGCGGCGGCGCGCCGAACGGGTTTTGGAAAGGGGAAGTCGTGAATAAAAGCACCTGGGAGTGGATGGACGGGCGGCGTGTAGACCTCGTTGCGGTTTTCCGCGCCTATGACACCGTCGGCGATTTCTATAAGGACCAGGACATTTTGTACGGGCGAAGTCGGTATTTGGCTGTGCGGAATGCGGCGACTCCAGTCGAGCAGGCGCGCATGCTGCAAGCCAGCGGTTATGCGAGCGCGCCGGATTATGCGGCGACAATAATTGCGATTATCAATGCCGATCATTTAACGAACTACGATACGCAAGTAGAGGAGGGGGAGCCGATGACGGCGGAAGAGAAGCAGGCATTCGATGCGCTCCAAGCGGCGGTGAAGCAGCTGACATCCGATAATGAGGCGTTGAAGGCCGAGCTTGCCGGGCAAAATAACGCACTGCTCGCGCTGCGGCAGCGTGCCGCGAAGCTCGAAGGGCTTCATGCTATAGCGGACATTCCTGCATGGGCGAAGGATGCGATCGACGAGGCTGTGAGTGCGAATCTGGTCGATACGCCTAAAGGCGGAAGCTATGATTTCTACCGGATCATGTCCGTGCTGCACCGTGCAAATTTGCTGTAGCCCGCAATTGTTGCTTTTTTGTTATCTGCGTTACTTATGTAGGTGCGTCAAGGCTTTGGACCGGAAAACAACAATCAGGCTGCCGATGAGCAGCCTGATTTGATTTCAGTCATTTCGCAAGCGTCAAGTATTGGAACTGATTAGAGGCTGTCTACTGCGACTTGGATTGTTCCGTTGGTTCCGCCTGCCGCGGACGTCAGAAGAGCGGCGACCAGCAGCAAGCCAAGCGCAAGCGTAAGGCTTGTACCATCCGGAACCGTGTACGTGATAACTGGAGCGTTGACGCGTGTCAGAACCAAATCAACGGGGAACGCCCCTTGATTGTTCACCGTAACGGTCGCATTCGTTCCTCCTTGCAGATCCTCGAAGTACGATTTTCCGATGCTCGGACCGATGTTGAATGTTTGTTCAGGCAATAAAAGTGCCATATCGAATCACCTCCCTTTACGTTAGTTTATGTTGGGAATCTAGCAATTGATTAGCCAAACGTAATGGTCAAACGCACATTTAATAGAATTAGAGACGGGCAGGACCGTAAGCCCGCGAAAAAAGCCGGTATTCCGCACTTGAACGAAGTGCGTTTCCAAGCTTGGTTCGTACTGGGCTTTGTTTGTTTGTTCGGTTGTTCGGTTTGGGTTAAAGGCGGTAGATTTTGCTTTGCCGTTATTTTCCGAAAATATGAAGTTGTTCGCATATTGACGAGAACAAATGTTCTGTTTTATGATGGAGTCAACAACCGGCTTGCGAAACAGGAGGGACTTATGTATGCCTGAGAAATATGTGGGAGCAATCGTGGCGATGATTTATTTGGATCGAAGCGGGCGGATTACCCAGCGCCGCATTCGCGTGAATGCCGTCCAAGGCGGCCTTGTGCACGCCTACGACTTGGAGAAGCGGGCCCCTCGCGTTTTTCATACTGCGCATATATTGGCTGTTTCTCCCGATAGCAGGACCGCATAGCGACGATGGCTTATCGGAATTCGAGTGTGCTTCTTAAGCGAAATAAGGCAGCTGGCGTCCGTCAGGCGCGAACGTCAACTGCCTTCAACCGTACGGCCGTGCAATCAAATCTGAATCATGATCGGAATGATCATCGGCCTTCTTTTGGTATGCGTAAACAAGAATTTGCCGATGGTGTCTTTCAACGTTTGTTTATATTCGTTCATTTGGGTCGTATTCGCCTCTTGCAGGCGCGTGATCGTCGTTAGGGCAATCCGCTGTACTTCCTCCATGAGACCTTCGGATTCCCGGACATAGACGAAACCGCGGGAGATGACGTCGGGACCGGAGATGACTTTGCCGTCCGACTTGGCAATGGAGACGACGAGTATCAGGATGCCGTCTTCGGACAGCACTTTACGGTCACGCAGCACGATTTGCCCGACGTCTCCGATTCCAAGCCCGTCAACGAGCGTGTTTCCATTCTGAATTTTGCGCTCCTGTCGGGCTGTAGAGCCGATGATATCGACGACATCGCCGTTATTGACGATGAAAATCCGACTTGGCTCGACCCCGACCGCCTCCGCCAGCTGCCGATGCTGGTGGAGCATGCGATATTCACCGTGAATGGGAATGAAGTATTTGGGCTTCATCAAGGTCAGCATCAGCTTAAGCTCTTCTTGGCTGGCATGACCGGAGACATGCATGCCCGTCACCGTTCCGGAACCGTAGATGACCTTCGCCTTGCGTTCGAACAGATTGTCCACGATTCGCCCGACGTTCCGTTCGTTGCCCGGAATGGGGGATGACGCCAGAATGACCGTATCACCCGGCGCGACGTATATTTGCCTGTGGGTACCGCTGGCTAACCGGGCCAACGCCGCCATAGGCTCGCCCTGGCTGCCCGTGCAGAGAATGACCAGCTCGTGCGGGGCATAGCGATTGCAATCGTCCGGTTCCAGGAGCATGCCGTGGGGCATCCGCAAGTACCCGAGCGACGAGGCGATCTCCACGACGTTAATCATGCTTCGGCCTAGAAGGATCAGCTTGCGGTCCGTCTTCTCCGCGGCATCGATCACCTGTTGAACGCGGTGGACATTGGAGGCGAACGTGGCCAAGAAGATTTTACCTTCGGCCTTCTTGAACGCTTCTTCAATATGTTCGCCGACGATGCGTTCGGACGGCGTGAAACCCGGCCGCTCTGCGTTGGTGCTCTCCGATAACAACGCCAGCACGCCGTTCTTCCCGATTTCGGCCATCTTGTGAATATCGGCATACTGCGCGTTGACAGGCGTTAAATCGAACTTGAAATCTCCCGTATGTACGACGACGCCTTGCGGCGTATGGAAGGCGATGCCGAGACAGTCCGGGATGCTGTGGTTCGTACTGAAGAAACGGATTGGAATCGCGCCGAGCACCAGCGTGGAATTCGAGTCGATTTCATGCAATTTCGTGCTGCCGAGCAAACCATGCTCCTTCAGCTTGGCTCGAATCAATCCCAAAGTCAGGCGGGTGGCGTAGATCGGCATATTCAACTGCTTGATCACGTAGGGAATCGCGCCGATGTGGTCCTCATGCCCGTGCGTGACGATCAAGCCTCGAATAAGGCCTTGGTTCTCCAGCAAGTAGGAGATGTCCGGAATAATGACGTCGATGCCGGGCAAGGTTTCATCCGGAAACTTGGACCCGCAGTCGATGACGATGAGGTCGTCATTATATTGGACAATGTACATGTTTTTACCGATTTCGTGCACGCCGCCGAGCGCGGCGATGGACAGTCTGTCTTTTTTCGGACTCATTGTAGACGCCCCTTTGTAAGCATGCCATGCAGCGAGTTGGAAACGCATTTAATGTCTCACTCCGGCGAGACATTTATCCATTTTATATCCGCAGCATTGAAGTTCGGTTGAATGGCCATACCTGCCTATCAACCCGAAGACGCCGCATGAATAGGTTGTTACATCCGTGACGCGCGAGGGGAGAATGGCATTCAATGACGCGATATGTAGGCAGCAAATGGACAAAAACGAAGGCGATTCTCAAGCATGCGGCCTTAGCCCAATATGTACCGGATACGCTGCGAATGACGAAGGAAACGCTGCTGAAGCATTTACAGCGATACGACATGGTCTATATCAAACCCGAATACGGGCTATGGGGCAACGGCGTCATGCGCGTGGAACGATTAGGGACAGGATATAGGTATCAGCTTGGTAAAGGGAGCCGCGAATTCGCCGGCTATGACGCCATGTACAAGTCGATTCTGGTTCAAACGGGACGCAAGCGCTATCTCGTACAGAAAGGCATCCGCCTGCTCAAACACGAAGGCAGAAGATTCGACATCCGCGTGATGGCTCAGTTGTCGCCTGCCCGCAGCTGGGAAACGACGGGGATCATCGGGAGAGTCGCGGCCAAGGGCAAAGTCGTCACGAATATCCATGGCGGCGGGAAGCTCGTTTCGGCCAGCCGGTTGCTGCGTCCGTATTCAAACGATGTTCATTCGAAGCTGCATGCGCTATCGAAACTCGGCGTTCAGGCGGGCAAAGCGATGCAAAGCGCATTTCCTGGCGTTTACGAGATCGGACTCGACATCGCCATGGACGAAACGCTGCATCCTTGGATACTGGAAGTCAACACCAGTCCGGATCCGTATGTGTTCAGAAAAATTCCGGATGCAAGCGTGTTCCGTAAAATAATGAAGTACGCGAAAGCCTATCCGAAGGAGCGTACGAGAGCATACTCGACAGCGCATTCAACAGCGCGCAAGAACGCGAGAGCGAAGAAATAAACGCTGCTGGCAGCATTTTGCCCTTCGATTACATCACGAACTTGCCCGTTCTCTACGAGATCGGGCTTGTTGCCAATTTCTGTTACGGAACAGAAATTCGATGCTTTATAGGTCGAACGCACTGAAATCCGATCTCTCCTGCGAATAACTATCCATGACGAAAGTTGGGATCGATAGAGCATGGAGGCAATGGCATGAAACGAGTCAGCAAAGAAAAGATACGGAAGCGTAATCGCAAATCTTGGAAGACCATCCTCGTAGCAGGCATTTTGGCAGCCGTTCTGTTCGCAGCCATCGGTTGGATGATATTCGGCCTGTTGGTCGCCAAACAGGATGTTTCCCTGTTGGAGAAACCGATGCCCGCCGCGACGATGGTTTATGATCAGGACGGGAAGGAAGCGCTGCGGATATCGCAGCGCACGTCCGAGGCCGTCAGCTATGGCAGTTTGCCGCAGCATTTGGTAGATGCGGTAGTCGCCGTGGAAGACAAGCGATTCTTTGAACATGGCGGGACAGACTTATGGGGGATCGGCAGAGCGTTCCTGACCAACCTGACAAGCGGGAAGACGGTGCAGGGAGCGAGCACGATTACGCAGCAGCTGGCCAAGAACGTCTTCTTGTCCCAAGAGCGTACATGGACACGGAAATGGAAAGAACTGCTGCTTGCCCAGAAGATCGAGAAAACGTACGACAAGACGCAAATTATGGAGAAGTATCTCAACCAAATCTATTTCGGAGAAGGAGCTTGGGGGATCCAGAAGGCGGCGGACGTCTATTACGGCGTTAGCGTCGACAAGCTTACGCTCTCGGAATCAGCTTTGCTTGCCGGCCTTATTAAGGCGCCGTCTGCGTTGTCTCCGTACAGTCACCCTGAGAAGGCTCTCGATCGGCGCAATGTCGTTCTTCAACTCTTGAAGGAGCAAGGAAAAATCACTTCTGCTGCTTATGAGGCTGCCACCCAAGAGCCGCTTCATTTGCTGAGCGCTAAGCCGAGCAGTGCGGATGCCATCAAGTATCCCTATTACGTGGATCAGGTGATTCGAGAAGCTGCCGAACGCTACGGATTAACGGAGAACGAGGTGCTCCACGGCGGACTGCGCATCTATACGGCGCTAGATCCGAGCATGCAGCAAGCTGCCGAAAGCGTGTATGCGCAGGCATCCGCGTTTCCGGATAGCGCAGCCGATCAGTTGATCCAAAGCGGTGCGGTTCTCGTCGATCCGCGAGACGGAGGAATCAGAGCGCTGGTCGGAGGCCGCGGCAAGCAGCCGTTCCGAGGGTTTAACCGCGCTATACAGCTGAAGCGTCAACCCGGTTCGACGATGAAGCCGATTTCGGTCTATACGCCTGCTTTCGAACGAGGCTACACGCCCGAAGACAAACTATTGGACGAGCCGGTAAATTTCGGAGGCTATCAGCCGAAGAATGCCGGAGGGGGCTATCATGGAGAGGTTTCCATATATGATGCGATCGTTAATTCCTACAATATTCCGGCCGTTCGATTGCTGAATGAAATCGGTATCGATGCCGGCATGGAGTCGGCGAATCGTTTTGGCCTTAAGCTTACGGATGCCGACCGGACGCTCGGACTGGCGCTCGGAGGTTTGCAGGAAGGCGTTTCGCCGCTGGAGATGGCCGAAGCGTTCGGCGTATTCGCGAATGATGGCACGCGAATGCCGGCGCACTCGATTATGCGCATAGAATCTGCCGATGGCGTAATCGTACCCGCAGCAAAAGAATTAACAGCGGTGAAGACGACCGAACCAGCGGTAGCCCGAACGATGACGACGGTGCTCGAAGGCGTCGTGAGCGAAGGGACAGGGGAATTGGCCGCGCTTGCGGACCGCCCCGTGGCCGGCAAGACGGGAACGACGGAAATGCCGGGGACCGGAGGGAAGGGCATCAAGGACAATTGGTTCGTGGGGTATACGCCCCAGTTAGTCGGAGCGGTCTGGCTTGGTTATGACCATACGGATGGCAGCCATTACTTAACGACGACATCGAAAGCTGCGGCTGCCGTCTTCCAGAAACTAATGACCGAAGCGCTGCGCGGCGAGCCTGTCTTGGCATTTCCTGCAGCGAAGGGCAGTCCGAAGAAGAAGAAGGACGATCCTCGAGCGGGCGGAGATCAAGACAAACATCAAGCAGGGCAAGAGCAGGAAGAGGACAAGGACAAGCCGAAACCTCCTAAAGAAAAGAAAGAGAAACCCAATCGCGAGGAACATGACAATCCCGATCATAAACAAGACGATCCGAAGAAAGACAAGCCTCAACCGCCGGCTCACAAACATGGAGATCCGAAAGAGCGGGAGAAAGGTAAAAAAGGACGAGAGTAGCAGCAGAGATCCAGCCGCAAACAAGACGATCCTCGTTGCATAGAGCGGTTTGCACGGTAATCTGCCGCAGCTTCAGATCTTTCCTTTACGCCAATCGACCCATGCGAGCATGCCGACGGTTAGTAACCCGCCTAATCCGGCAAGTCCCATATCCTTTTGCGAATCGAACACATCGCCTTGCGCGCCGATAAATTTGGCTTCTCCGCCTTTTCCGGCAACCGAGGCGGCCAGCATCTCTATGATTTCGAAGATTGCGCTGCATCCGAGAATCGCGAGCAACGCCAGAGTAAAGGTCCAGCTTCCCGCGATCTTTCCTTTGTTCTTAAGCAATTCTCGGAACGGAAAGGCGAATGACAGCCCGAAGAAAAAGTGAACGACCCGGTCGTAATAGCTTCGTTTCGTGTGGAATGCATGCTTGAGCCAGTGGTCGAATGGCGTGCCTTCATAAGTGAAATGGGCAGCATATAAATGCAGTACGATGAAGAGGAGCATCAGCAAATAGGATAGGTTCGAAAACCGATACCATCTATAGCCGAACGCGATACAGAGCGCGAGCGCAGCAATGGCTATACTTTCGGCAAGCCACTGCTGCCGATTCGTCGGCGATAGCCCCGATAAGCCCAAGCAGAGCACGAACACGGTGATCATGTAGTGCAGCGGGGCATTGCGGGCAAAGGGGATGTCATTGTTCATCCAAGTTCGTCGAGTAGCGATCAGGGGAATGGCCTCCTTCAAATGGTAATGGTAGGATCCCCGCCTTAGGTTAATTCATGCGTATCGGCAGCAGTCAAGAGACAACAACGAAACAGCCCTCTTCGGTATGCATGCCGAAAGGGCTGTTTCGTTGTTCGTTCGATTCATTCCATTCAATGAGCAAGGATTACGGTAAGAATTCTTACATGATCGGGCTAAGTGCTGTAATAAAGGAAAGCTGGGATTGCGGGTACTGTTGATCCGTTACCAGGTTCCCGAATTCGTCGATACCGACAACGCTCATGAGCGTGCTTGGCGGGTCGGCGGAAAGACTGATTTGCACTTCGTATGCAACGTTTCCGGCAATGAAGAACGTTAAGACTTCATAAGAATTGGCCGGTACGTCGAATGAATTCAGGTAGGCCGTATAGAATGTGTCGGAGTCGACCGAAGCAAAAATTTGCACCATGACCGTTACCGGGTTCACGGTATCGAGATTCCTTGCATTCACTACGATATTGGAAGCCGCCGTGCCGAAGTCTCTCGTGTTCGTTACGATTCCAGTAGAGAAAGGCATGTCCACTCATCTCCTTTTTTTATAAGACATGCTGTATGATATGGGAATTCTATCGTTTTGACACTAGTATTTCCCCTATATATGACATTGATTATCGGAAAATAGATCAGATGCCGAATATAAATCGCACTCCGACATATTATGTTGAAGTGCTGTCCTTGAGGAGGGATCGGAATGTCGGATGCGTTCGTTGCCCGTTCGCTGGAAGAAGTGAGGTTTTGGTCGCGGATCATGAAAGAACATTCGTTATTTCTGCGACTGGGCTTTCGATGCGAGGATACGTCGCTTATCAATGAAGCCAATCACTTCTACGCGATCTTTGAAAGTATCGAGGCCCGTGCGAATGCCTTCACGGGGGGCACGGATCCCAATGTTATCAAGCGTTTCAACGACGAGGTCCACAATGCCGTATCTCATATTTGGTTATTCAAGCGCAAAGTGCTCGGTTTGATTCTGACCTGCAAGCTTCCCGGATCCAACAATTTCCCCTTGCTCGTCGACCATGTTAGCCGCGAAGCCAATTATTTCCGTAATCGGTTGACGGAATTGAACACGGGCACGCTGGAGCCGCTTCCGGATGCCATTATCGACGAGAATGTCTTCTTCCTCCGGATTATGGCCGACCATGCGAAATTCATCAGCCATTTGCTGGATCCTTCGGAGCGGAAGCTGATCGATCAAGCGAATCATTTCAGCGAGGAATTCGACAAATTGCTGTTCCAAGCCAGGGATCTGGAATCGATGCGGCCGCAATCGCAAACCGTTCCTCTGCTGGACCAATTTCTCGATCAGAACCGCGTGTCGGTCAAGTCGCTGCGCGACTTCAAGAAAACCGCGCGGGATCTCATCGAGGCCTGCCGGATCAAGAGCATCATTCATCCGCTGCTGGCCGATCATGTATTTCGGGAAGCGGAGCATTTCTTGTTCATCATCGATATGTTCGAGCGAAGCCTGACGGGGAGGCCGTTTCAGGCGGAACGGCTGGATGCGTAAAGCTTCCTAGCTTCCTATAAATTCATACAGCTTAACGGGGACCCATTCGCGGTCCCCGTTTCGTTTTTTATCGTTATCGAAAACGTTTCCTCAGTTGGATGAGTTCATTTATCAAATAATCGAGTTGTTTTTGTGCGGGTTCTACCTGCGCCTGAACGCCCGGATAGGGAGTCCTCTGTTCGTTTTCCAACGATTCCAGAGCCAGACCTGCAGCAAGTGCCGATAACCCGTCGCCCAAAAGCGTAACGGAGGCGCCGAGAAAAGCTATTTTTGCGATTAACAGCTCTCTAGAAGGCTGTGACGATTCGTTATTGTTGGTAGGCATGCTATTCTTATCCTTTCTGTATCAGGCGATTCAAGATTGATAATCATCGTATGCAAATTAACGGGCTGGTGCGCTTGTATAAAGGGAATGATTCTTCTGGCTGGAAATTACACTATAGGAGTCGGATGTAGCGAGGGAGGGTTCAAAATGAATATCGTTCTTCTTGGGCTGCCGGGATCAGGGAAAGGCACGCAAGCTGCGCGGATCACGCAGGAGCTGAATATCCCTCATATATCTACGGGCGATTTATTGCGCAAGGCCTATAAGGAACAAACGGCGCTTGGATTATTGGCTCATACCTATATGAGCAAGGGAGAACTCGTTCCGGATGAGGTTACGATCGGCATTGCATTTGAACGATTGAAACGGGCTGACTGCAACAACGGCTTTTTATTAGACGGATTTCCTCGGAATTTGTTCCAGGCCGAAGCTTTGAAAAAGCAGCTTGCTTCGATGTCCAAGAAAATAGACAAGGCGATTTACATTTGGATGGATGAGCAGATCCTTTTGAAACGCATTACGGGCAGACGGGTGTGTTCGAATTGCGACGAGACTTATCACGTCGTGAATCATCCTCCGAAGATCGACAGTCAATGCGATTTATGCCATGCGGTTCTCGTTCAACGCGAGGATGACCAGGAAGTAACGGTGAAGGAACGCCTGCGCGTGAATGGGGAATTGACAGGCGAGCTGGCGAGCTACTATCGCGGAGCGGGAATATTGCATACGATTATCGGATTGAAATCCATAAACGAGGTAACGAAGGATATCCTTCAAGCATTACGGAAATGAGGGCAGCCGCACAGGCGCGTCGAGCCACTCCCTCCGCGCCTGAATGAAAGTGATTAGCTGGTCTCGAATACCTCCGGCACCGGTTTTCCGTGAAAGGCCTTCATATCTTGAAGCGGAGGCAGTCCGAAGAGGCGCCGATATTCCCGGCTGAATTGAGCCGGGCTCTCGTATCCGACTTCTAGCGCGGCGGCCGTCGCATTCGCGAAGCCGTGCATCATAAGACGTCTCGCTTCCTGAAGACGCAGCTGCTTCTGATATTGCAGGGGAGCCATCGTCGTGACGGCTTTGAATTTGTGGTGAAGTCCCGAAACGCTCATATTGGATGATTTCGCAACCTCTTCGATGGTAAAGGTTCTGTTGTAATTCTCCTTGATCCACGCAATGGCTGTGCTAATGCCCTCGTTCTGCTGGTCCATGAATACGCGTTTGACAAACAAATGCCCGTAATCTCCCGTAAGCAAGCGGAAAATAATCTCGCGTTTGATCAGCGAAGATAAGAATCGGATCTCCGCCTCGGGCTTGTCTCGGAGTTCTAGCAGACGGATGAACAATTGCTGCAGATGCTCATCGGATTTACCTACATAGGCTCCGGGGCCGAGCTTATGATCGAGCGGCTTCACGCTGATGCCGGCGTCCTCCGTGACGGAAGCAATTTCTTCCGCCGTAATATCGATCCGCAAGCCGATATAAGGCGATTGGCTCGTAGCGTCGGCTACTTGACCGGAGGCTGGTATATCGATCAATGAAACCAAATAATCGCCCGCGCCATAATAAAGCGTGTCTTGACCGAGCTGAAGCTTCTTGGTCCCTTGTAGAATCAGGCAAAACGAAGGGGTGAGGACGCCGGGGATGATCGCCGTCGGCTTGCTGCGCAGGACAAGCGAGAAGAAAGGTACGGATGTCTCCGTACGACCTTCCGCAAGATCAAGGGATGCAGCCATCTCCAATAATTGATCCAGTTTCGTTTGCATGAGAACATTGCCTCCTTTCCGTATTTCCTGCCTATTATACGCCTTTCTTCTTAAGCGTGCCAACCTGTATTCGAATCTTTCACATTTTCAATTTGCAGGATTGAGCAATTTATTGACAGGAACGGACTACTTTCCGATTGAGATACGCGTCATAATGACCGTAGAACATGAAAGGGAGGTTTTCCGCTTGACTGAACAATCGAAACGAATTATTTTGGCGATGATCGTCGCCTGCCAATTGATGATGGTGCTCGACGCATCCGTCCTGGTTACCGCGATCCCTGAAATCGGACGCACGCTCCATCTGTCTACGGCTGCGCTGACTTGGGTGCAAAACGCATATATTTTGACGTTCGGAGGCTTCCTGCTGCTAGGCGCCCGGGCAGGGGACGTCCTGGGAAGGAGAAGAACCTTCAGCGCTGGAATTGCCTTGTTCTCGCTAGCCTCGATGCTGGCCGGATTGGCGCCGTCGGCTTCGTTTCTGCTCGCGGGTCGCGCATTGCAAGGCTTGGCGGCAGCCATGGCTACGCCGTCGGCGCTGGCATTGTTATCCGTCAGCTTCTCCGAACCTCGGGAACGCTCCAAAGCGATCGCCGTTTACAGCGCCGTATCGGGCGCCGGCGGCAGCGTCGGCCTGATCATCGGCGGTTTATTGACGGATGTGATTTCTTGGCGCGCGGGGATGTTTCTCAATGTTCCGATCGGCGTCGCGCTGCTCCTAATCGTACCGCGATATATGAAGGAGACGGAGATGAAGGCCGGCCGTCTGGATATCATGGGAGCCATGACGTCGGTGATCGGCATGACGGCACTGGCATTCGGCTTCGTTCAAGCCGCATCCGTCGGATGGGATGCTCCGGAAGTATGGGGCTCGCTAGTTCTGGGAGGCGTCTCCCTAGCGGCTTTCGTATGGATCGAAGCGCGAGCGATAGAGCCGATTACGCCTCTCCGCCTGTTCGCGAACCGAACGCGGTCCGGAGCTTACTTGGGCAGGCTGCTGCTCTTGTGCGGAAACTATCCGATCTTTTTCTTCGTTCCGCAATTTCTGCAGAACGTCCTTCATTTCAGTTCATTGGAGGCCGGACTCTCGATCATGCCGTTCACGGCCGTTCAGTTCGGGTTCATGTATGTGATGCCATCGCTCGTAGCCCGATTTGGGAACACGAGGGTGCTGATTGCCGGTCTGGTAATCGCGATCGCCGGAACTAGCTGGTTGAGCCGCATTTCGGCGGATTCGAGTTATTTCCCTCATTTATTATTCCCGTTGATCGTCATGGGCTGCGGTGCCGGGATGATCTTCCAACCGTTCACGACGCTGGGGTTGTCCGGCGTGGAGGCCAAGGATGCGGGAGCGGCATCGGGACTCGTCAACGTCGCGCATCAGACTGGCGCATCGCTCGGGCTCGCGGTATTGATCGCAGTCTTCGAGGCGGTGGACCGGCCGGCAGTTCCTTCCGGTTCCTCTTTTGCCCATGCGATCTCCGTTTCTATCGCGTGTTCGGCCGTTTTCCTGACGGCTTCACTCCTTACCGTCTTGTTCATGCTGCTGCCGGCGGGCAGAAAGCGGCGTACCGCCGCGGTTGAAACGCGGAAAGCGTCCTGATGCATCCATGATTCGCAGCCGATCAGACGAGGCTGGTTAAGACGGAAGCTTCGATCGAACGAACATCGTACACGCAGGTATCGCTAGTTAACTTGAAGTAACTAGATATAACATTTTTCACGTCTTCTCATCTCAAGTCGGATTCTCTATAATCGAACTTGTCTAAATAATCAGAGAGATTTGACGGGTTGTCTGGCTTGAGAAGGCGTGCGATTAGCGGCAGAAGCCAAATGCTTGTTTCAGGAAACGATAAATCAGCGGATCGGGAGGAATTGTAAATGGAATACACCTATCTGGGAAAGTCCGGCTTGAAGGTTAGCAAACTATGTTTGGGCACGATGAATTTCGGACCGGAAACGGATGAGAAAGAGTCGTTCCGGATCATGGACGCCGCTTTGGACGCAGGAGTGAACTTTTTCGATACGGCAAACGTTTACGGCGGGCAAGGAAACAGGGGGAGAACCGAGGAAATCATCGGACGCTGGTTTGCGCAGGGCGGCGGTCGCAGGGAAAAGGTAGTTCTGGCTACCAAGGTATACGGGGATATGGAAAATCCGGCGGACGGTCCTAACCAGCCGCGGGGGTTGTCTGCTTACAAAATTCGCCGCCACTTGGAAGAATCGCTCCGCCGCTTGAACACGGATCATATCGAGCTGTATCAAATGCATCACGTAGACCGCAACGTTAGCTGGGACGAGCTTTGGGAAGCGTTTCAAGTGCAAGTGAATCAAGGGAAAATCGGATATGTGGGATCCAGTAATTTTGCCGGAAGAGATCTGGTGAAAGCCCAATACGAAGCAAAAGCGAGACATAAGCTCGGACTCGTGTCCGAACAGCATAAGTACAGTCTGCTGTGCAGGCTGCCCGAGTTGGAAGTGCTTCCGGCAGCTGAAGAGCATGGGATCGGCGTCATTGCTTGGAGCCCGCTCGACGGCGGCTTGCTCGGAGGGAATGCGTTGAAGACATCGGGCGGCGCGAGAAGCACCCGCTCCCAGGAACGAGTGGAAGCTAACCGGGACAAGCTGGAACGGTTTGCCGGCCTTTGCCGGGAAATCGGCGAAAGCGAAGCGAATGTCGCGCTGGCTTGGACGCTGATGCATCCGGCCATGACGGCGCCGATCATTGGACCAAGGACCCTGGAACAATTCCAAAATACGCTGCGTGCGGTGGATATCAAGCTTTCGGAAGAGACGATGAAACGTCTGGATGCGATCTTCCCGGGACCAGGCGGAGACGCTCCGCAAGCTTACGCATGGTAATGGCGGCCGCAGCGAGCTCGATATAAGCAGAAGGAGGGGACTGGCATGCGTTATCGGAATTTAGGGACTAGCGGGTTGGAAGTTTCGGTGCTCGGGTTGGGAACGAACGCATTCGGCGGCCGCGCGGATAAACAGACGTCGATTCGAGTCCTGCACCATGCGGTCGACAATGGGATTACGTTCATTGATACCGCGAATATTTATACCGGGACCAAGTCGGAAGAGATCATCGGCGAAGCGTTCGAGGGAAGGCGTCAGGATGTGCTCCTCGCGACGAAAGCGGGTATTAAGCGAGGCGAAGGTCTGAACGCCAGAGGTGCTTCGCGCCAACATATTTTTCAAGAAATCGAAGGCAGTTTGCGGCGTTTGCGAACGGATTACATCGATCTGTACCAGATCCATGTTTTTGATCCGAAGACTCCACTCGACGAAACGCTTCGTGCCTTGGATGATCTCGTGACGTCGGGCAAAGTGAGATACGTCGGAGCTTCGAATTACTCCGCTTGGCAAATGATGAAATCCCTCGCCGTTAGCGAGAGCCGGCGCCTGATCAAATACGCGTCCGTTCAACCCGGTTACTCCCTGGCTGACCGCGGCGTGGAAAGAGAATTGGTTCCGTTTTGCGTCGATCAGGGGATCGGACTCATTCCTTATTTCCCTCTGGCCGGAGGAATTCTGACGGGCAAATATTCGGGAGGTAACGTGCCGAGCGGATCGCAGTTGGACATGAACCCTAACTTTGCGAATCGCTTGAATGCGGCCCGAGTGCAGTTAGGCGAACAGGTGACGAAAATCGCCGCGGAGCTAGGCGTTTCGGCTACGGCGCTCTCGTTGGCTTGGTTGATGCATCAACCGTCCGTAAGCACGGTCATCGCCGGAGCGACTCGCGAGTCGCAGATTGACGAGAATCTGAAGGCGGTGAATCTCGAGCTTTCCGCCGACGTTTTGAAATCGCTCGATGAAGTAAGTAAGGACTTTATTTATTCACCTCCGTTTTAAACCGGACAGCTATCGGATCGGAGTGTCTGGGCGCTATAATATGCTGGTTGTTAGCGCACGAAAGGACGGAGAAGGGTTATGGGGATGAAATTGAAAGCGTGGTATGCCAAGGCGCCGTTTCAGTTCGAACTTCGCGAGGGCGAACTGGGGGAGATCGGCGACGACGAGGTACTGATTCGCGTCAAAGCCTGCGGTATTTGCGGGACGGACATGACGAGCGTGAAATCGGCAGCAGCCGATTGGGAAGCGATCGGTCATGAAATCGCGGGCGTCGTCGTTCGCAAAGGCGCTCGCGTAGACCATGTCGCGGAAGGCGCGTCGGTGACGCTGGAGACGAGCACATTCTGCCGGACATGCGAATGGTGCAGGGATGGCCGGTACGACTTGTGCAATAAGGGACCGAGCTTCTGGGGCCGGAATTTCTCCATGGGCTTCGCAGACTATATCGTTGCCCCTAAGGAAGTCGTCGTGCCTTTCGAGGGGCTGTCTTTCGCGGTCGCGTCGCTGGCGGAGCCGCTGGGCGTGGCGATTGACCTGATGGAGACGGTCGATGTCCGAATGGGCGATGACGTGCTGGTGCTTGGACTCGGGCCGATCGGCCTGATGGCGCTTCGCCTCGCGAAGCTTCGGGGCGCCCGCAAAATCTACGCGGCGGCCCGCTCCCATTCCGTCAAGCGAATCGAGACGGCGCTCGCGTTCGGCGCGGACGAAATCATCTATACGGACAAGACGCCGCTCGAGACATACGCTTTCGACCGCGGCGGGGTGGATCGGGTGCTTGTCTCGGCTCCGCCGTCGACGATTCCGTCGGCGTTCAAGGCTGCAAGGACCGGCGGCGTGATCGGCTTCATCGGCATCGAGTACGGTGCCGGCGCGAACATCACGTTCGACGCGAACGAGTTCCATTTCAAGAAGCTGCAGCTGCGGGCGTCCCACGCGACGCCGGCGCTGTTCTTCCCGAAAGGCCTCGAGCTGCTGAAATCAGGCGCCGTCGACGGCGAAGCGCTGATCTCGCATACGTTCGCGTTGAACGAATTTCCGGACGCGATGAAGTCGCTGCGAGACGACCGCGGGTCCGCGATCAAGATGGTCATGGTCAACGAGTAGGGAACCGAACATTCAAATTAGAGCCCGGCTTCTGCCGGGCTCTTTGCTGTAGCCGTGAACGACCGAAGGGGAATCCAAATAGTGTAAAATGCTTTCTGCTTCCGATCGATTTTCATACGCACGACATAATTTAGCTCACGAGGAGTCGTGGGCTTTTGATTTAATCGCGATGAATCGACACGAAACTCATGATTTGCCGTAAAGTGTCGATGTTTTTCCAGCTTATGGCTCTATCTTTACGCGATTTATGGCGAGAAGACAGTCCTGCAGGCGCATTGTCCATCAAACGAGCGGAATCGTACAATAAGTCGATCGTATACAACTGAGCAGACTTGACCGTTCGTCAATGGTGATGATTTCCATTACATAATCTGAAGCTTATCAACATATCGTTTACAAAACCAAGTCGCAGGCACTGGAAAACGCCGTTCGAACAGAACGACGCAGCTTGTGCGTGACTTTTTTGAAAACGGAATGTAACTTTCATGAAAATCGTGCTGCTTGACGCGAGAGGAGTGCTGGAGCTTGGGACGGAAAGAATGTGTTGCAATGCTGCTTGCCGGAGGAGAAGGACGCCGTTTGGGGGTGCTCACCAAAGATTTGGCCAAACCGGCCGTGCCATTCGGAGGGAATTATCGCATTATCGACTTTACGCTCTGCAACTGCGTGAATTCCGGCATTGAAACGATCGGAGTGCTTACGCAGTACCAGCCGCTCGTTCTGAATCAATATCTCGGGATCGGCAGCTCTTGGGGGCTGGACAGCCGCGAAGGCGGCATGCACGTGCTTCCGCCGTACGTCGGATCCAATGGGAGCACGTGGTATAAAGGAACCGCGAACGCGATCTATCAGAATCTTGGGTTTATCGAGCGTTACGATCCGAAGTACGTGCTCATTATCTCGGGCGATCACATTTACAAGATGGATTACGATTTGCTGCTCGAATCGCATAAGCGCAGCCGCGCCGACGCGACGATCGCCGTCATTACGGTGCCTTGGGCGGAAGCGAGCCGTTTCGGCATAATGAACATCGACGGCCGGGGCCGCGTGACCGAATTCGCGGAGAAACCGAAACAGCCGAAGAGCAACCTTGCCTCGATGGGCGTGTACATGTTTTCGTGGCCGGCGCTGAAGGAAATGCTCATTCGGGATGAAGCGGACCTCGGCTCGTCCAACGATTTCGGCAAGGATGTCATTCCGAAGATGCTGGAAGAGGGCGCCCGCCTGTTCACGTACCGGTTCGACGGTTACTGGAAGGACGTCGGGACGATCGAAAGCTTGTGGCAGGCCAACATGGATTTGCTCGGCGACAAGCCGGGTCTGGATTTGAACGATCGTTCGTGGCGCATCTATTCCGTCTGCCCGAACCAGCCGGCACAGTACGTATCGCCAACAGCCAGCGTGCAAAGCTCGATCATTAACGAGGGCTGCGTCATCGAAGGCGAGGTGTACCATAGCGTGCTGTTCCACGGCGTGCACGTCGGCGAGGGCAGCATTGTCGAACATGCTGTGCTCATGCCCGGGGCGGTCGTCGGGCGCGGCGCGCGCGTCATCCGCGCGATCGTCGGCGACAACGCGGTCATCGAAGACGGCATGCGCGTCGGGAGAGCCGACTCGGATGAAATCGAGGTCGTCGGCAGCGGCGAGCGGATAGCTGAGCATCAATTGAAGGAGGTGGAGCCGGTATGAAACTGCCGATGCTCGGCATTATCAATCTCATTCATGAAACGGATGAAATGGGCGTGCTTACGCAAGGAAGATGCCTTGCGACGTTGCCGTTCGGCGGGCGCTATCGCCTGATCGATTTCGTTCTGTCCTCGATGGTTAATTCCGGCGTGCAGAAGGTCGCGGTGTTCGCGCACACGAAATACCGCTCGCTCATGGATCATCTCGGCACCGGGAAGAATTGGGATTTGCATCGCAAACAGAACGGGCTGTACGTGCTGCCTCCGGCCATCGAAGACCAGAACGATTTCGCCCGGGGCGACCTGTATCATTTCTATCGGAACCGGGATTATTTCGCGCACGGTCCGCACGAATACGTCGTGATTTGCCGCAGCCATATGATATGCAACGTGAATTTCGCGGACGTATTGCGCCACCATCGCGATCAAGGTGCTGACATCACCGTCGTTTGCAAAGCGAACTCGGGGAACATCGTCGGTACGGCGCGCAAAGTGAAGGTGGACGAATCGGGCCGGATCAAGGAAATCCAAGACCACTTCGGCCGCTTATCCGACGAGGTCGTATCGATGGAAATGTACGTGATGCGCAAAGACTTGCTAATCGACCTCATCGAAACGTCGCTGGCGCAAGGCTGCGACCACTTCTTGCGCCATGCGATCAACTCGCGCCTTGACCAGCTCAAAGTGAGCGCCTGCATGTACGACGGGATGCTTGGCGTCGTTAACAACATCGCCTCGTACTTCCGTCACAGCATGGAGCTGCTGCAGCCCGAAATCGGGCGCGAACTATTTTTCCGGCCGGGTCCGATCTTTACGAAAAGCCAGGGCGAACCGCCGTCCCGCTATTTGACCGGCGCTTACGTGAACCATTCGCTTATCGCGAACGGCTGCGAAATCGACGGCATTGTCGAGAACAGCATTTTGTTCGGCGGCGTCAAGGTGAAGAAGGGCGCGGTCGTTCGCAACAGCATCGTGATGCATAACAGCGTGATCGGGGAAGACGGCTCGCTCGAAAGCTGCATCCTCGACAAGGAAGTGCAAATCCGGCCGTTTCAGCAATTGCGCGGGGTTCCCGAGATGCCGTTTCTCGCGATCAAGCGCAAAGTGATTTGATTCTAGCTAAGAGGAGGGCGAGACGCCCGTGAAAGTATGGTTCGCTGCATCGGAAGCGATGCCGCTCATGAAGACAGGCGGGCTGGCGGATGTCGTTGGCGCGCTGCCGAAGGCGCTTGCGAAACGGGGCATGGACGTGACCGTCGTGCTTCCCAAGTACGGCGAAGTTCCGCATGAGATCGCGAGCCGCGCGGAGTTGCGACAGGTCGTATGGGTGCAGATGGGCTGGCGCCGCCAGTACTGCGGTTTATACGAAGTGAACATGGATGGCGTGCGGATTGTGCTCGTCGATAACGAGTACTATTTCAAACGCGGCCATTTGTACGGATACGGAGACGATGCGGAGCGATTCGCGTTCTTCAGCTTCGCGGTCGTCGAAGCGCTGATAGCGGCTGATGAGCTGCCGGACGTGCTGCATTGCCATGACTGGCAAACCGGGCTTGTCCCGTTCCTGCTCCGTACGCGATATGCCGGTCACCCCGGACTTTGCCGCATCAAAACCGTATATACGATTCATGATTTGAAATACCAAGGCGTCTTCTCGCGCGACTTGCTGCAAGATTTGCTGGCGGCCGGCGACGACCTGTCCTCGCCGGACGCGCTTGAATTCTATGGAGCGGCCAGCTGCATGAAAGCCGGCCTCCGGTTCGCGGATAAGCTGACAACGGTCAGTCCGACCTACGCGCGGGAAATCATGACGGAGACGTACGGCGAGCAATTGGACGGCGTGCTGCGGCAGCGGGCAGGGGACTTGACCGGCATCGTGAACGGCGTCGACACGGATGCGTACGATCCGATGCGCGACGAGCATCTGGCCGTGCGTTACCGGGACTCGGTCGCGAAGAAACGGAAGAACAAGCAAGCGCTGCAGCGCGAGCTCGGGCTGCCGGAGGACGAAACGATGCCGATGATCGGCATCGTATCCCGGCTCGTCTGGCAAAAAGGGCTGGACATGCTCGAAGAAGCGATCCCGGAATTGATGAACGAACGGCTGCAGCTCGTCGCGCTCGGCTCGGGCGAGCCTCGGCTGGAGGCGATGCTGCAAGCGGCACGGGAGCGCTATCCGGACCGGATCGCCGTTTGGATCGGATTCAACGAAGGGCTCGCCAGAAGGATCTTTGCATCGTCCGACATGTATTTGAAGCCCTCCCGCTTCGAGCCATGCGGCCTCGGCCAGCTGATCGCGCTCCGTTATCGGACCGTGCCGATCGTTCGGGAAACCGGGGGGCTTCGCGACACGGTCGCATCGTACAACGAATACACCGGCGAAGGAAACGGCTTCACGTTCGGGCCTGCGAGCGCGCACGACATGCTGTACACGATTCGCCGCGCGCTGTCCCTTTATCGAGATGAAACGGCGTGGTCGCAAATTTTGAGTAACAGCGCGAAAAAAGACTTCGGCTGGCGCCTATCGGCACGCGAATACGACAAGCTGTATCGCGATCTAGTCGGTTGAGGCCGCGGAAGCGAAGTAAATACGGCGTAACGCCTCTAGCGGCGACGAAGGCGCAAACAAACTCTCTCAAGCATTCCCGTTTGAGAGGGTTTGTTGTGTACATGTGGGAGAAGTCTCGTCAATTATTCCCCTGATCGGGAATTCGCGGGAAAATTTCTGTCGTTTAAGGGAATTTAATTGTATTTTAATATAGGTTCTTTATACTAAACGTTGAATAGAGGGAATATAAGGAATCTTTTCTCAAAGGTGGAGGGCTTCTTGGCAGAAATAGCGCAGAGCATCATAGGCAATTATATGTTTATTTGTATACCATCCATTCTATATTTTGTTTTCTGGACAAAGTATGGCAAGACGTCGGGGAAGCTTCAACAAATCGTCTTGTCCGTTTTTCTGAGCATTACGCTCATCCTGTGCATGACGTTTCCGTATCATTACGGAACGCTGTACTTGCTGGATTTTCGGCTTATACCGCTCGTGCTCGGCGTAATCTACGGCGGTCCCTGGGTCGGAGCGGCGCTCCTTATTCTATTAATCGGCTACCGCTACATGATCGGCGGGGGAGATGGCGCCTTCCTCGCAGCATCCTCGGCGGCTATTACATACTTCAGCCTGGTCATCTTCTCCCTTAAAGTACGGTTGAACAACCGCAAGCGGCTCTTTCAGTCCATTCTCGTATCCGCGGGTTTGTTTCCGATCATGCTTAAGCTGGTCTGGCTCAGTACAGACCTCATAAACTTCGATGAATTCTTGCATCTCATCGTTTTCAAATTGGTCGAGTTTGCTTCGATCGGGGTTACGGTATATCTCGTAGAGCTGGTGTGCAGACATTTCCGTATTCAAATGGAGCTGCAAGAGATCGAGAAGATGAGGGTCATCAGCCAAATCGCGGCGAGCGTATCGCATGAGATTCGCAACCCGCTTACGACCGTCAAAGGACTATTGCAGTTGTTCAGAGAGAAGGAACTTTCGGCGGATAAGCGCGAGAACTTGACCGAAGTGGCGCTGCACGAGTTAAGCACTGCGATCAACATCATTTCGGATTACCTTACTTTCGCGAAGCCGCAAATAACCAAAATGATGCCGCTCGATCTCGGAGCCGAGCTCCGGCAGGTGGTCAGCGTACTGACGCCGTACGCCAACATGCAGCAGGTAACGTTAACGGTTACGGTCGACTCCGATCAGCCGATTCTGGGCGACAGCCAGCAATTTCGTCAATGTATCATCAACCTCGTCAAGAATTGCATCGAAGCTTCTTCCAATGGCCGAGTCGATATTTCGGCGATCATGGAGGGGGATGCCGTCGTGATGCGAATTCAGGATACGGGCTGCGGGATGAATGAAGATCAGATTCAGCGGCTCGGCACGCCATATTACTCCACGAAGGAGAAAGGCACCGGTCTCGGTACGATGGTAGCTTTCAGTATTATTAGAGCCATGAATGGAACCGTTCGCGTGGAAAGCGAAGTGAACAAGGGGACTTTGTTCGAGATTTCGTGCCCGGTTTCCTATCCGGACATCATGAAAATAACATGACATGGGCAACTACGCCGGTACGGAACACGGCTTTCCTATATGGAAGACATGAGAATAATGCTCCGAACAATACACGCAGATACATGACTGACCGTGGGCAGGATTGTTGATATACATAGCGAATTAATACGTTGTCGGCATACGAAGCAGCTGAAGAAGATTTCCCGAAACGAATGATCTTGATCTGTTGCCGGTCAGCAAAAATATTTATATCATTTAAAGCCGCGTAAATGCGGTTATTTGCGTTAGAGGGTCTTATACGAACGGGAGCTCGGCAACCAACAAGCTGGTAAAAGATAGAGGAGGCATTGGCATGTCCAATAGACCGCATATCCTGATTTTCAATCCTGACCAATGGCGAGCGGACGTCGTCGGCCATTTCGGCAATCAAGCGGCGGTGACGCCGAATCTGGACCGTCTCGTGGAGACCGAGGCGGTATCTTTTCGTCATGCTTACTGCCAGAACCCTGTCTGTACGCCGAGCCGATGCTCGTTCATGAGCGGCTGGTATCCCCATGTCCGCGGTCACCGGACGATGTTCCACATGATGCACGAGGATGAGCCCGTGCTGCTGAAGACGCTGAAGGACGAAGGTTATACGGTATGGTGGGGCGGCAAAAACGATCTCATCCCGGCGGATACCGGGTTCGGCGCCTATTGTGACATCAAGTACGTGCCGGAGAAACGGCCGCGGCCGGAAACGAACCTCCATGCCGCCGACGGATGGCGAGGCGATCCCGAAGGGGACAACTACTACTCGTTCTATGCCGGCAAGCTGGAGAAGGCGACGGACGAAGAGCTTTATTACGACGGGGACTGGGCGATGGTGCTCGGCGCGATCGATTTTATCCGCAGCGCGCCGAAGGATAAACCGATCTGCATTTATTTGCCGCTGCTTTATCCGCACCCGCCGTACGGCGTCGAGGAGCCCTGGTTCGGCATGATCGACCGGAACAAGATGCCGTTGCGTACGCCGGCGCCGGATTGGTCGCGCAAGCCGAGCATGCTGAAGGGCATCTTCGACCGGCAAAAGCTGCAGGGATGGAACGAGGAACGCTGGCGCGAGCTGCGCGCGACCTACTACGGGATGTGCGCGCGCGTCGACCATCAGTTCGGTCTCTTGTTGGACGCGCTCAAGGAAACGGAGATCTACGATGACACGGCGGTTTTCTTCTTCTCCGATCACGGCGATTTCACCGGCGATTACGGGTTGGTCGAGAAGACGCAGAACACCTTCGAGGATTGCCTGACCAACGTTCCGTTCGTCATCAAGCCGCCGCTGGGCGTGAAGACGGCGCCGCGCGTCAGCGAAGCGCTGGTCGAGCTGATCGACTTTCCCGCCACTGTCGAGGCGCTGCTGGGCTTGACGCCCTGTCACACCCATTTCGGGCGTTCGTTGCTGCCGGTGCTTGCCGGCGAGACGGATGAGCATCGGGACGCGGTCTTCGCCGAAGGCGGACGACTTCACGGAGAGTTGCAAGCAATGGAGTTGGAGAGCACGTCGATGAGCGAGCCGAGCGGCTTGTACTGGCCGCGAGTCGGCTTGCAGCAGCTCGATGGGCCCGAGCATACGAAGGCGGTCATGTGCCGGACGCGCGATTATAAATACGTGCGGCGCTTCTACGAGCAGGACGAGCTGTACGATCTAAAGTGCGATCCGATGGAGGTCCATAACCGGATCGACGATGCCTCGCTCGCGGACGTGCTGGCCGCGCTCAAGGAGCGGCTGCTGACCTTTTATATGGAAACGGCGGATGCGGTGCCGTTGAAGACGGACCGGCGGACGTGACGAACGCGAATGGACGAGAAAAGCGGCTTGGATTGTTTCGGGGCCCGGTCGCGAGTAAATATAAAAAAGCAGGCTATATCAGTGTGAATGATACAGCCTGCAATATGCGTTGTTCCTTGTAAATACTGGGTGTTATTTAAACAGTAATAAAAAAATCCGGGGCTCGCATTGCTGCGAGCCCCTTTCATGGGAGAGGAGAAACCGGACGAAGAGCTTATGGGGAAACGTAAGTCTTCTCCGCGGTTGTCTACGGCATCTCGCGACGCCGATATAATAAGAATGCCCAGATTGGAGCGTTCTATACCTCGGACGGAAATTTATTCCGAATATGTTACGGGGTGTGCGATCATGGTGTATGATCGTACTATTGGTTATCCATACATACATGCGAGCGAGAGGAGCGGGAACAAGTATGAAAATCGTTGTTTTGGACGGTTATACGTTGAATCCAGGCGATCTGAACTGGGACGAAATCGGCAAGCTGGGGGAACTGACGGTCTTCGATCGAACACCGAAGGAGGAAATCGTCAGTCGTGCGGCCGGTGCGGAAATCATTTTAACGAATAAGACGCCGCTGACGGCAGAAACGATCGCGGAGCTGCCTAAGCTTCAATATATAGGCGTATTGGCGACCGGCTTCAACATCGTGGACGTCGAGGCAGCGGCGAAGCGGGACATCGTCGTGACGAACGTGCCGAACTACAGCAATAATTCGGTTGCGCAGCTTGTGTTCGCGTTTCTTCTGGCGCATGCCAGCCAGGTCCATGCGCACAGCGAAGCTTCGCGCGGCGGCCGTTGGGCGGCCGGGCCAGACTTTTCGTTCACATTGTCTCCACTGCACGAGCTGGCCGGCATGACGCTCGGCATTATCGGTTTCGGCAGTATCGGCCAGCAAGTCGCGCGGATCGCTCTGGCGTTCGGCATGCAGGTCATCGTTCACTCCAGAACGGTGAAGGATATCGCAGGTTTGGAGTCGGTGCGGTTCGTTTCGAAAGAAGCGCTGTTCCGCGAGGCGGATGCGGTTTCGCTGCATTGCCCGTTGACGCCGGATACGCAGGGCATCGTCAATAGCGAGACGCTCTCTCTTATGAAGAAAGACGCAATTCTCATCAATACGGCCCGCGGCGGACATGTCGTCGAACGTGAATTGGCTAACGCCTTGAACGAAGGCATCATTGCCGCGGCCGGCTTGGACGTGCTGGGCGTTGAACCGCCAGCGCCGGACAATCCGCTCTTGTCGGCGGCCAACTGCATGCTGACGCCGCATATCGGTTGGGCCACGGTAGAGGCGAGAGGGCGGCTGATGGCCATTGCCGCCGACAATCTGCGCATGTTCCTGCAAGGCGGCGCGGTTAACCGGGTGAACTGAGCGCATGCGCGGGTTTTGCATCATTATGGGCTTTGACGGCGCGGGCTTCCTGCTGCATCAGGTGGCCGGACTGCCGCTGCCGTCGCATGTGCTGGGGCTGCTGCTGCTGACGGCGGCCCTTTTTCTGCGCGTCATTAAGCTGGAATGGGTGGAAGACAGTGCGGCTTTTCTAACGAAGCATATGATGTTGTTTTTCGTGCCGCTGCTGGCTGGAGCTGCCGCATTCCTGCCTGCGCTCGGCGATTCCTGGCTTGCCGCTGCGGTCAGCCTGACGATCGGGACGGCGCTGATCATGGTGACCACGGGGCTTGTGACGAAAGGGCTCACGCATAAGCGGAAGGAGGAGGCGGCAGATGAACGATAGCCTGCTTGCCGATCCGCTATTCGGGTCGGTACTGACGCTTGGCGCTTACGCGGCGGCTATATGGATTTATCGCAAAATCTCGTGGCTGCATCCGCTCATCAGCGCGCCGCTGCTCGTGTATCTCTCGCTGCAGCTTGGCGATATTTCGTTCGAAACGTACAAAATCGGCGGCGATCTCATCTCCTTCTTCCTCGGACCGGCGACGGTCGCAATGGCCGTGCCGCTGTATAAACATGCGATGCGATTAAGGAGCATGCTGCCTTCGCTGCTGCTAGGCGCTTTCGTGGGCAGCGCTGCCGGACTCCTCGTGAACGGGGCTTGCGTGCTGCTGTTCAGCGGAACCGACGAATTTCTTCGGTCGGCGCTGCCGAAATCCGTGACCGCAGCCGTTGCGGTGGACTTGTCGTCATGGCTTGGCGGTTCGCCGGGTCTGACGGCAGCGTTAACCGTTTTGACCGGGCTCTTCGGCAGCGTGACGGGTCCGTGGCTGCTGCGTCTTTGCGGCGTGAAGGATCGCATATCCGCCTCGATCGCGATCGGCGCGGCGGCGCATGGCATCGGTTCGGCGCGCCTGATGGCGGAATCGGAGGAGCAAGGGGGGCTTGGCGGCTTCGCGATGGCGGCGAGCGCGGTATTCACGCCCGTCTTGCTGCTCCCGGTCCATGCATGGCTTCTTTAATAAACATGAATGCCAAAGTTACAACTTATTCTGATTTGTATTTCTCCGGTATGAAGCGCAATGGACGGCGAAAGCGCTGCGCGTTTCATCGCAAACGACAATTTTTTATTTTTTTCATCTTTTATCTTTTCTTAAGGTTTGCCGATATTTTATCTGATATAGTGACACAGTAGAGAAAAGACGACTGCTAATGACGGAAGGGAGATTTCAAATTGAACGAGAAAGAGAAAGATTTGAAGCAAGACAACGAACTTTCGTTGGAGCAAGATAACAAGGCGGGTGCCGATACAGAAGAATCGACGCAAGAGCTTGCGCACGACCGCGAAGAAACAAATTATAGTTCCGCAAATACGCATGACCAGGAGCTTGAGCAAGATGCTGCCGAGGATCGTGAAGAGGAAGAGCGGGAAGAAAGAAACAATTCGGTATTTGCGGGTCATGCGCCTGGTGCCCCGGCAAGAAGCGGCGGCAAATCGTGGATGTACATTTCGCTCGGTTTGGCGCTCATTCTGATTGTCGTGCTGGTCAAGCCTCCGTTCGGCGGCGGTTCGGACAAGAAGTCGGTCGCATCCGTCAACGGCGTATCCATTACCAAAGACCAGCTTTATGATCAAATGGTGAAGCTTGGCGGCTCGCAAACCGTAGAGAACATGATCCAAGAAGAGCTGATCAATCAAGAAGCCGACAAAGCCGGCGTTAAGATTACGGATGCGGATGTCAACAAAGAAATCGATTATATCAAGAAGCAATTCCCGACAGAAGCGGATTTCGAAAGCGCCTTGCAGCAAAACGGCATGACGCTTGACGATCTGAAGGCGCAAACGCCGATGCAGCTGACGATTCGCAAAATCCTGGAGCCGAAAGCGACAGTTACGGAAAAGGATATCGAAGATTATTTCAAAACCAACAAAGCAAAGTACGATCAAGCTGAAGAAGTGAAAGCATCGCATATTCTTGTCGCTACGAAAGAAGAAGCGGATGCGATCCTGAAACAGTTGAACGAAGGCGCTGACTTCGCGACGCTGGCGAAAGAGAAATCGACGGACGGCTCCAAAGATGCAGGCGGGGATCTCGGATTCTTCGGCAAAGGCGTCATGGACCCGGCGTTCGAGAAAGCGGCATTCGCGCTTAAAGTCGGCGAAACGACGAAGGAACCGGTAAAAACGCAATTCGGTTACCACATCATTAAAGTAACGGATCACAAAGACGCCAAAGCGGCGACGCTGGCTGATAAGAAAGAAGAAATCAAGGAACAGCTCGTACGCGACAAAGTGTCTGAATTGTCGACGGCATGGCTGGACGATGTGAAGTCGAAAGCTAAAATCACGAATACGCTTGCGAAAGACGATGCGGCTGCTACGGATACAGCTACAGGCGCCGCAGGAGATGCAACAACGACCGAGACAGGTGCAGCGAACAACGCAGCAGCCGGTCAATAAATAAGCTATAGCTATACGTTCAATGCAGAAACACCGCAGCCATAATTTGGCCTGCGGTGTTTTTTTGCGTTACGGATATAATGTTAAAGGTAAAAACAGATGGAATGAACGTGAATTCATTACCTGTTACATAAATGTGAAGTTAATTGACATCATGAGATAGCAAATCTTTACAAGTGTTCAAAAACTGTTTTACAAATTGCTAAATCCGATGTATGATTGGCTACAGGTTTAAAAAATTATACATTTGAAACATGGAGGCGGGCTCTAAAGAATGAAAAAGAAAATGCTGCTTTTGGTTTCACTCATGCTGGTCCTGACAGGAATTCTATCTGCCTGCGGGAAGAGCGGATCGGGATCCGGTCAATCGTTCCGGATGAATCTTACGACCGAACCGCCAAGTCTTGACGTCGCGCAAGCGCAGGATCAAGTATCCTTCACTGTGTTGTCCGGTCTGTTCGAAGGTTTGACTCGCATGGACAAGGACGGAAACATCGTTCCAGGCGTTGCCGAGAAATGGGATGTATCCGCTGACGGCAAAACGTACACGTTCCATCTGCGCGATAACGCCAAATGGTCCAACGGAGATAAAGTAACGGCTCAGGATTTCGAGAATTCTTGGAAACGCACGCTCGATCCAAACCTGAATCCTCCAGCTCCATATGCTTACCAGCTCTATTACATTAAAAATGGTCAAAACTATAACATCGCTCAGGACAACCCTGATCACATCACGGATCCGGGCCAACTCGGCGTAAAAGCTACGGACGACAAAACATTGGTCGTGCAGCTCGAAAACCCGACGCCTTACTTCCTGAACATCGCGGCTTTCTTCACGGCTTACCCTGTGCATAAAGATTCGACGTTCGCAGAAGCTGCCGGTTATGTAGGTAACGGTCCGTTCAAAATGAAATCGTGGAAACACGGCGATTCGATCGAACTCGTTCCGAACGAAAACTACTGGGACAAAGACAACATCAAGCTGACTAGCGTTAAGTTCGCGATGGTTAAAGATCCGAATACCGAGCTGAGCATGTACAAAACAGGCCAGCTTGACTGGGCAGGCGCTCCGACAGGCAGCATCCCGACGGAACAAATCGCGAAATACCGCGCAGACAACAACAAAGAGCTTTCCATCAAAGGTATCGCAAGCACGTACTACTATAACTTCAACAACACGAAGAAGCCTTTCGATAACGCAAAAGTCCGCGAAGCGCTTTCGATGGCGATCAACCGCCAAGACCTCGTGGATAAAGTTACGAAAGCGGGTCAAGTACCGGCATTCGGCTTCGTATCGACAGGTATTCACGGCGTGAGCGGCGAGTATCGTACGGAAGTGAAAGACAACTACTTCACAGAAGACGTTGCAAAAGCAAAACAATTGCTTGCAGAAGGTCTTGCTGAAGAAGGCATGACGAAAATGCCTGCATTCTCGCTTTCCTTCAACGAAGGCACGCACGAGCAAGTGGCTCAAGCGATCGCCGACATGTGGAAAACGAACCTCGGCATCGACGTGAAGCTCGAGAAGCAAGAATGGAAAGTCTTCCTGAAAAACCGTCAAAGCCTGAACTACGACGTTGCTCGTGCAGGTTGGGGCGCGGATTATAACGATCCGATGACATACATCGATATGTTCACGTCCAAAGGCGGCAACAACGACATCGGCTTCAAGAACGCTGAATACGATGCGCTCGTTAAAGAAGCATACAGCACGAACGATCAACAAAAACGCGTAGACGCGATGGCGAAAGCAGAGAAAATCTTGATCCAAGATAACATGGCGATCATGCCGCTCTACTACTACTCGTCCGCGCAGCTGATCAAACCATACGTGAAAAACTACGTCGTGGATTACAGTGGCAACGTCGACTACTCGCATATTACGATCGAAAAATAATACGCAATAAGAATACAGGGGACATAGGGATATATGTGGTACACCCATATATATCCCTTCTCTATGATTGGAGAGTGCTTAGATGGTTCGGTACTTGGGTGGTAAACTTGTCAACATCGTGTTTTCCCTTCTTATTCTAGCCACCGCAACCTTCTTCTTAATGAAAGCAGTCCCTGGGGACCCTTTCACCCAAGAGAAGGCTATTCCACCGGAAATTAAAGCGAACATTATGGCGCATTACGGATTGGATAAACCGCTCGGCGAACAATATTTGGTGTACATGAAGAAATTGCTTCAATTCGATTTGGGACTTTCCATGAAAAGTCAAAATCGTACGGTTACGAGCATCATTACGGATTCCTTTGGCACATCGGCCAAAATCGGTATTTTTGCCGTTATCATTTCGGTTATCGTAGGTATTTATCTGGGGATGATGGCAGCACTGCGTCATCGAAAATTGGTCGATAATTCAGCGATGATGCTGGCCGTTATCGGCATTTCGGTGCCTAACTTCGTTATTGGATCCATGATTCAATATTTTTTGGCCGTTAAAGTACCGATTTTCCACGTGGCCGGATTGGAAAGTCCGATCGACTATGTGCTTCCCACGATTGCGCTGTCGACGCTCCCGATTGCTTTTATTGCCCGTCTTACCCGCTCTACCATGCTGGAAGTGTTGACTTCCGATTATATTCGTACAGCTAAGGCTAAAGGCTTGACGCCAAGAGCCATTCTTTGGAAACACGGTTTGCGTAACGGTATCTTGCCGGTCGTCACTTATTTGGGACCGATGACCGCTAACATTATTACCGGTTCTGTCGTCGTTGAACAGATTTTCGGTCTTCCGGGCTTAGGAGCCTACTTTGTAGACAGCGTTATGAATCGTGATTACACGCTCATTATGGGGATCACCATTTTCTATGCTGTCATTCTGATGGCTGCGCGTTTCGTGACAGATATTCTGTACATTTTCGTAGATCCACGCATTAAACTGAGCGGGGGTGTAGTTAAACCATGAGTCAAACTGCTCCGTCGCCGTTCGAAAAGCTGGAACAAAAGCATTCCGAGGCCGAGGTTATCGCAACCGAAAGCCGATCAACTTGGCAAATTACTTGGGCAAGGCTGCGCAGCAACCGCTGGGCCATGACCGGTTTGTATATTCTCGTCGCAATTACGGTGCTTGCCATCGTTTGTCCGATGTTTTCGCCGTATACGTCGTATACGAACGATTTGGATAATACCTTTGCATCGCCTTCGGCCAAGCATTGGTTCGGAACGGACAATCTAGGACGCGATTTATTTACGCGCGTGTGGATGGGCGTCCGTATTTCCTTGACAGTCGGCGTCGCGGCCGCATTGTTCGATTTGCTCATCGGTATCATTTATGGCGGTATCATGGGTTATGCCAGCAAGCGCGTCGGCGGCGTCATGAACAAAATCGCCGAAATGCTGTATGCCATTCCGCATCTGCTCGTCGTGATTTTGCTCAGCGTCGTTATGGGCTCGTCCCTCACGACCATCATCATCGCCTTGTCGATTACGGGCTGGATTACGATGTCGTGGATCGTCCGCGGTCAAATTCTTCAGCTGAAAACGCAAGAATACGTGTTGGCTGCCCAATCGATGGGCGCGAGCAACGCGCGTATCCTGTTTAAACATCTGATTCCGAATACGCTAGGTCCGATTATCGTTACGGTTACCTTGTCGGTGCCGTCGGCGATCTTCTCCGAAGCGTTCCTGAGTTTCTTGGGTCTGGGCGTTCAGTCGCCGGCAGCCTCTCTCGGTTCCTTGATCGGCGAAGCTTTGTCTTCGTGGACCTTGTATCCGTGGTTGATGCTTATCCCGGCTGCGCTGCTCAGTATCACGATGCTTGCCTTTAATATTTTCGGTGATGGTTTGCAGGACGCATTCGATCCGAAAATGAAAAAATAACAGCGCTGGGAGTGAGCTCTATGAACGATCCGATTTTAAGCATTACCGATTTGCATATCTCGTTTCACGTGCGCGGCGGAGAGGTTCAAGCGGTGCGCGGCGTCAGTCTGGACGTGAAACGCGGCGAGTCCGTGGCGATCGTCGGGGAGTCGGGCAGCGGTAAAAGCGTTACGGCGCAATCGATTCTTCGTTTGATTCCGACGCCTCCGGGCGAATACAAACAAGGCTCCATCGAATTCATGGGTCAGGATCTGCTGGCGAAGTCCGAGAAGGAGATGGAAGCCATCCGCGGTCATGAGATCGGGATGATTTTCCAAGATCCGATGACGTCGCTGAATCCGACGCTGACGGTCGGCCGCCAAATTTCCGAAGTGCTGGTTAAACATCAGAACATGACGAAATCGCAGGCTACGGATCGCGCGGCTGAATTGCTGACGCTGGTCGGCATTCCGAATGCTACGGATCGCGTGCGCCAATACCCGCATCAATTCTCCGGCGGTATGCGTCAACGGGTTATGATTGCGATTGCCCTGGCGTGCAATCCGTCGCTGCTGATCGCCGATGAACCTACGACGGCGCTCGACGTGACGATTCAGGCGCAAATCATGCAATTGTTGAAAGAACTGCAGGAGAAGACGGGCACGTCCATCATTCTCATTACGCATGATCTCGGCATCGTCGCGGAAACTTGCGACCGCGTCGTCGTCATGTACGCCGGTAAAGTGGTCGAGACCGGTACGAAGGAAGAAATCTTCAAAAACCCTCAGCATCCGTATACGCGGGGCTTGCTGCGTTCGCTGCCGCGTCTGGATCATAGCAAAAGCGAACCGCTTATCCCGATTCACGGTACGCCGCCGGACATGTCCGCTCCGCCGAAGGGCTGCGCATTCTGCGCGCGCTGCGACGAAGCGATGCGCATTTGCGTGGACAACGATCCGGTGAACTACCCGATCAGCGAGACGCAAGCCGCTAGATGCTGGCTCCACGACCCAGCCTGCAAGGAGGGTGCTAGCGCATGATTAGCAAAAACAACGATGTGTTGATCGAAGTCGATCACTTGAAAAAATATTTCCAGGTCGGCGGCAATCAGACGCTGAAAGCCGTCAATGACCTGAGCTTCGGCATCCGCCAAGGCGAGACGCTCGGCATGGTCGGCGAGTCCGGCTGCGGTAAGTCGACGGCGGGCCGCACGATTCTTCGCCTTTATGAACCTACCGCGGGAGCCGTAAACTTCCAAGGCCAGGACATCATGAAAGCGAAAGGCGCGAAGCTGAAAGCACTGCGCCGCGAAATGCAGATGGTGTTCCAGGATCCGTACGCATCGCTTAATCCGCGTTGGACGGTCGAGAATATCATTGCCGAGCCGCTGGATATCCACGGGTTGGCCCATGGCAGCAAAGAACGGAAATTGCAAGTCGAGCGTTTGCTCGACCGCGTCGGCCTTCGTTCGGAACACGCATCGCGTTATCCGCACGAATTCTCCGGCGGTCAACGGCAGCGGATCGGGATTGCGCGCGCCTTGGCGGTAAATCCGAAATTCATCGTCTGCGATGAGCCGATTTCCGCATTGGACGTGTCGATCCAGGCGCAGGTCGTTAACTTGCTGCAAGATTTGCAGCGCGATTTCGGGTTGACCTACTTGTTCATCGCGCATGACCTGGCGATGGTCAAGCATATCTCCGACCGCGTAGCCGTTATGTATTTGGGTAAAATGGTGGAACTCGCCGAAAGCGAAGAACTCTATGCCAATCCGAAGCATCCGTACACGAAAGCTTTGATGTCGGCGATTCCGGTTCCGGATCTCGACGTCGTGTCGAACAAAGAACGCATCGTATTATCCGGCGATCTGCCAAGTCCGGTCAATCCGCCAAGCGGTTGCCCGTTCCGTACGCGCTGCCCGTTCGCAACCGAGAAATGCGCGGCGGAGGTGCCGGCATTCCGCGAAGTGGAACCGAACCATTGGGCAGCTTGCCATTATGCCTAATTATTAGAAGAAAAGCGTTTCGCCCAGGCGGCGAAACGCTTTTTTTGACCTTGCTGGCAGGTATGGATGATCAAGAGCATGATGCCGGCATGCTTGCGAATCTTGCAAATAAGTTAAGCGAGCAACCAAATCTTTAACACCTCGGATGAAATGTGTTACGATACTTACCGTATGTAACCTGTTTGGTCGTGAAAGGGGAAGCAGCAGCATTGAGAGTAATCGCAGGCACGGCCAAAGGCCGTTCTTTAAAAGCGGTGCCGGGCAAGAACACGCGCCCGACGACCGATAAAGTCAAAGAAGCGATATTCAGCATGATCGGTCCGTATTTCGACGGCGGCTCCGTGCTTGATTTGTTTGCCGGCACAGGCGGTCTCGGCATCGAGGCCATGAGCAGAGGCGCGGATAACGCCGTCTTTATCGATCTGGAAGGAGCGAGCATCGAGGTCATCAAGCAGAACCTGCAAGCTGCCGGCTTGTCGGATCGCGCGGAGATTTATCGGACGGATGCCGTCCGGGCGGTCAAGGCGCTGGCGAAACGGGATCTGAAATTCGCCCTGGTCTTTCTCGATCCGCCTTACCGGATGAAGGACATGGACGATCTGATGACGGAGCTGGCGACTCGCGGTTTGCTGGAGGAAGACGCGACGGTCGTCGTCGAGCATGACGCGGAGCATCGGTATCCGGAATCGGTTGCGCATTACCGGCAGCTCAAGCATTCGGAATACGGAGATACGGCGGTAACGATTTACCGCTACGATGCAGGCGAAGCGTCTATTGAAACGGTTGGAGTAACGGAGGAATAAAATATGGCAGCAACGACATCGACAACAGGATCTCCGGCACGGCGCGTCGCGGTGTATCCCGGCAGTTTCGATCCTGTGACATGCGGACATTTGGATATTATCCGCCGCGCAGCCAAGCAGTATGATCATTTAATCGTGGCGGTCCTGAACAATACGAGCAAGAAACCGTTGTTCAGCGTGGACGAACGCAAGCAGCTGCTTGCCGATGTCACGCAGGATTTGCCAAATGTGTCCATTGATAGTTTCCGCGATTTGCTCGTCAATTTCTTGAAGTCCAAGGAAGCGCATGTCATCGTGCGCGGCATTCGCTCCGTAACGGATTTCGAATATGAACTGCAAATGGCTTCGACCAATCATCAATTGGACGGGGATATCGAAACCATCTTCATGATGACGAACCCGAAATATTCGTATTTGAGCTCCAGCATCGTCAAGGAAATCGCGATGTTCCACGGCAATGTGCAGGATTTGGTCCCGCCGGAAGTGCAGTCGGCGCTGATTGCGAAATATTCCGAAGCGTGACGAACTAGCGGAGCTTCAGCTTCGCTGTTGCTGCGGATACGCAGACGAGCAGCGTCATCGTGCAGATGAATACGAGAAGAAGCAGCGGCGCATAGGGCCATAAAGAATGCAAGTCGCTGGCACGAATGACGCCAGACGGACCGGGACCCGTTTCTTCGTACCGCCAGGCAAAGGTCGCGGCGGCGGGAGACAGGCCGCTCATCATGACGGTAATGGGTTTCCAGCACGTAAGCATCAGCACGAAAGCCGTGGCGCTGTGCAGGAGGCGAGCTGCGGCTAACGACCGCAAGGTGAGGCCGGTGCCCGATATGGCCGCTCCGGCTTGCAGCAGGGCGCTCAAGCCGCCCCAGCTGAGCACGGCGGCAATGGCGGCAGCTTTCCATGGCAAGCCGCCCGTGAACGCAGCGGCGGATGCGGCATATGCGCCGATATGGCTTTCGACGAGGCCGGGGAGCACGAAGGCGGGGATGGAGCCGGGCATCAGCGGTTCCAGCAGCTTCACGAGCACGGCGCAGAAAATCATGAATCCGCCGATCGCCATCAGTTTATAGACAGCCACGGTAACGGCGTCGCCGAGCAGCTTGCCGAATGAGCGCCCGTCGCGTTCCCTCGCTTCGCGCATTGCTCTGGCAGCTTTGCGAAAAAGGCTGGCAGACGAGCGGGCTTCGGCCGGAGCGGCTTCGAGTTTCGTCATTCTGGCGACGACGAGAACAGGGAGCAGGGCAGCCAGCCAGACGACGATCGTGATGGCCGCGCCCAGCTCGGGACGATGCAGGAACCCCGTGCCGACGACAAGCAGCATGAAGAGCGGATTCGGCATATGGGACAGCGCGAGCAGCCGATTGCCTTGCTTGACGGTCAACGCATCCCTCTTGCGCAGCGCGGCCGCTGCTTCGGCTCCGCACGGGAAACCGCCTGTCCAGCCGAGCGCAAGCGCAATTCCGGCCTCGCCCGGGAGGCGAAACAACTTTTGCATGATCGGATGCAGAAGGGTGCCGAGCGCGTGCACGACGCCGAAGGCCAGCATCAGCTCCAGGAGCGTAAGAAACGGCAGCAGGCCGGGAAAGACGATATTCCACCACACGGTCAATCCTTGCAAGGAAGCCTGGAACGCTTCATCGGGTCTCGTAATGATCGATGCGACGAGCAGAACGGATAAACAAGCAAGCAAGAGGGTGCGTTTCATCGTACCTCACTCCATATACAGGGTAGGGCGGCCGGACAAACCGGCGCCACTACATGCTTACGCTTGTCTAGTGAAGATTAGACCCGGCGATCCCCCTAAATCCCCCTTCGCCAAGGGGGACCCCAAGGACTCTGTCCTCTGGACACCTGGATGGGATAACGTTTGTGCTGCAGAGCAGCGCTCTCGGGTTACTTGTGTGCGTGGCTCGTTTTCGTCCCTGGTGGGACACACTTGACGATTGGCGCTCGCGAGTTACCTGCTGCCCCTTGCGGGGCCATGATAACGTTGCGCGCCGCAGAGGCGGTTGGGAGCCAATGCGTGCGGGGCCGCGCTTTCGTCCCTGGCGGGACACGCTTTACGGTGGTGCGCGTTGCAAGCCGGCGCCTTTGGCTGGCTTGCCGGAGGCGGCAGGTTCTCGCCGCCGAAGTTGGTTGTTACAGCTGCATGGGGCAGCTGTTCTTTGCAAGCCGGCGCCTTTGGCTGGCTTGCCGGAGGCGGCAGGTTCTCGCCGCCGAAGTTGGTTGTGTTACAGCTGCTTGGGGCAGCTGCTCATTGCAAGCCGGCGCCTTTGGCTGGCTTGCCGGAGGCGGCAGGTTCTCGCCGCCGGAGATGGTTGTTACAGCTGCTTGGGGCAGCTGCTTTTTGCAAGCCGGCGCCTTTGGCTGGCTTGCTAGAGGCGGCAGGTTCTCGCCGCCGGAGTTGCTAGATGCTGACGGGCCTCTCGTAATAATCGCGGAATAGATCGCGCGGTGTTGCATTCGGCCAGCCGAGTGCGTATACCGACGTCGCTTGGACGTCGAGTGCCAGATAAGGGAAGTCGTTCCCGGCGGCGCTCTGCAGTACCGGCAGCTTCGCTGTAGTTCGCATCCTCTTCAGCAATTCTCTGCCGCGGGGGCTGTAGCCTAGGACGCGGATATATTGAACGCCGGTTCGCAGCCGCTCCGGCGAGAGAAGCTCTCTGTCGTGCCCGAGCAGAACGGCGAGCAGCGCCCGCTGGAGCTTCGTGCGCGTATAACGCTTCGTCTTCAGGCGTTCCAGCAGCGGTTCGAACGCCAGTGCGTCCAGTTCGGTCAGCGTACGTTTGATGCGGTGCTCAAGCCCTTCGCTAATTTCATGATAGCGTTCGAGCGCGGCCGCCGGTTCGCTGACGAGCTTGTGGAAGAGCTGCGGCGCATACTGCTGCCAGCCGTTGCGGCCGCGGCCGATCTCGTGGTCGCGGAGCAATAGCTCCATCGTGGACGACGGGACGAAGGGTGCCGCGCAGTCCGGAGATTGCGATTCCGCGACAAGCTTGCGAATGGCCGTTGCGCTGGCGATCTGCGCATCGGTGATGTCCGTCTGCGCGTAGCCGGCTTTCTCGCGGCGCAGCGAGAACGGTTCTATGGCGCTGCCCAGCCGCTCCAGTGCCAGCAAGTAATGCAGCCCGAGCGTATTGTTGGGCTGCTCGAACGGGAAGGCCGCGGCTTCCTCGTCGCCGGCCGCGGCCATGAAACGCCGGACGGCGCCGCTGTATGCGGCGGGATAGCTGGCGCCCGTCCGAAGTTCATCCGCCATGAGCCCCGCGAACGCTTCCGGCTCATGCGCGAGCAGCCGCGCGACGCGGCGGAGCGGCGCAATGTCGCCCGCCTCGCTGCCGAAGCAGAGCGCGTCTACGACGCCGGTCGCGTCCAGCAGCGCCGCCGCGCCGTAAGCGAACCATTCCGCCGCCTGCGTGGAATAGGCGACGGGCAGCTCGATGACGACGTCGCAGCCGCCGCGCAGCGCCATCTCGGCGCGCGTCCACTTGTTCAGCAGCGCGGGCTCCCCGCGCTGCAGGAAATGTCCGCTCATGACCGCGACGACGGCGTCGCTTTTCGTTATTTTTAGCGATTGCTGCAAATGATAAAGATGTCCGTTATGGAACGGGTTATACTCGACAATAATCCCAACTGTACGCATGGACAAACCTCCGAACGACTGTATCGTATATTTTTCACTATATCACGGCGTGAAAATGTTGACAAAACGAATCGATAATCGATATAATAAACTTTGTTTGTTTGGAGTGATACCATGGAGATTCATGTACGCGAATTATCAGCCAAAGGAATAAGAACGACGTTCAAGTCCAGCTTGAACACCGATTGGCTGAAGCAAGTGCGCAAGGATGTCTTGAACGCGAGTCCGATGGAAGTGAACATGACGGCTTGGGGAGAAGACGGCGTTGCCCATGTGGAGGGCGAATTGGCGATCGACGTGGAACTGTCCTGCTCCCGCTGTCTGGAACCTACCAAGGAGCATGTCGTACTGCCGTTTCACGAACGCTTCAAGCTTGAAGCCGAAGTGGACGGATCGGAGCCGGAAGATACCATTCCGGTGGAAGAGGACAAGCTGGAGCTCGAGCCGATGCTGGAAGAAATGCTGATGCTTGAACTGCCATTCGTGCCGCTGTGCAGCGAAGACTGTAAAGGACTTTGCCACACATGCGGAAGCAACCTAAATGAGCAAAGTTGCGGCTGCTCGAACGAGCGGATCGATCCGAGGCTTGCCGCCTTGAAAGACTTGTTTAAAGACTCGAAGGAATAAGAGCGCTATGCGCTTGATGCAATTCTGTTAAGGAGGTGGGAAACATGGCAGTACCACAACGTAGAACATCGAAAACGCGTCGTGACAAACGCCGCACGCATTTCAAACTGGCGGTGCCGGGCATGGTGAAGTGCGATCAATGCGGAGAATTGAAATTGGCTCACCGCGTTTGCAAAGTTTGCGGAACTTACAAAACTAGAGAGATCATCAAACAATAGTTTGAGGCTCACGGGTAGCACTTCATCTTCGGATGGAGTGCTATTGTTTGTTTGAGGGACAATTCGTTTATCATTTTAGGTGAGAAGCTAGGTTTACTTTGCGGGAATCCGCCTTTCGAATGGCGATTTATAAATGAAATAGGCGTCCGACATTGCACGAAGCGGCGTTCTTCTATATACTGTTAGTACCTGGTTATAATAGCTGATTGTAAGGCGGCATGCTCCGTTTTAATCGGCCGCCGGTTCGGCCTTGCCGAGTATGAACTGCAGCCGGGGCATATACTTAGGATATTTGGCAAAGGTGGTGCGGACCATCGAACGACTTCCGAAACGAGAGCGTCATCAGCTGCTGAATTCGCTGATTGACGATAATCCCTTTATAACGGATCAAGAGCTGACGCGACAGTTGAAAGTCAGCATCCAAACGGTGCGGCTTGACCGGCTGGAGCTGGGTATTCCCGAACTGCGGGAACGCATGAAACTAATGGCGGAACGTTCGTACGACCCGGTCCGTTCATTGCAGCTGGATGAAGTAATCGGCGATATCGTGGATCTGCAGCTGGATCACAGCGGCATTTCCATTTTTGAAATTAAAGAAGAACATGTATTTTCCAGAACCGGCATCGCCCGCGGCCATCATGTGTTTGCGCAGGCGAATTCGCTCGCGGTAGCGGTGATAAACGATGAAATCGCATTGACGGCCACGGCGGATATCCGCTTTGTCCGGCAAGTGAAACTTGGCGAGAAATGCATAGCCAAAGCATATGTAAGGTCCATCTCCGGCGGACGCAGCAAAGCGAAAGTCGAAGTCTTTTCTTATGTAAGCGATGAAATGGTATTTCAGGGCAGCTTTGTTATTTTTCGTTCCGCAGGCGAGTCGGTCATCGAAGGAGGTATGGATGGTGCGGATCGCAATTGATGCGATGGGGGGCGACCATGCTCCTTCCCAAATCGTAAAAGGCGCTTTGGAAGCGGCATTGGAAATGCCCGAGGTTACGGTCATTCTCGTAGGTGATACGGAGCAGATCAAGACGCATCTTGGTGCCAAGGTGCCGTCGAACATCGAAATCGTTCATGCGGACGACGTTATCGGTCCCGACGACGAGCCGGTCAAAGCGGTACGCCGGAAGAAAGGCTCATCCATGGTCATGGCTGGACAAATGGTGCGCGAAGGTCAAGCGGAAGCGATGCTGTCCGCGGGCAATACCGGCGCGCTCATGACGACGGCGCTGCTCGTTGTAGGCCGATTGGAAGGCATCGAGCGTCCGGCGCTCGGCACGATGCTGCCGACGATGGACGACGTAGGCGTGCTCGCGCTCGACTTGGGCGCGAACATGGACGCGAAACCGGAGCATTTGCTGCAGTATGCCATCATGGGGAGCATGTACAGATCCCGCATGAACGGGCAAAGCAAACCGCGCGTCGGCCTGCTCAACGTCGGTACGGAGGCCATGAAAGGCAACGAATTGACGAAAGCGGCGTTCGACCTGCTGGAAACGGCGCCGATTCATTTTATCGGCAACGTGGAAGCCAGGGACGTGCTTATGCGCAACTGCGACGTATTGATCTGCGACGGCTTCGCGGGCAATATTATGCTTAAAGCGATGGAAGGGACGGCGGGAACGCTGTTCAAGACGATTCGGGATATTTTCACCAGCTCGTTGCTGTCTAAATTGGCCGCGGCGGTCGTCATGCCAAAGCTTCGCATCCTGCGCAAGAAAATGGATTACAACGAACACGGCGGGGCTCCGCTGCTTGGTATTAACGGACTGGTCTTCAAATGCCACGGATCCTCGGACGTCAAAGCCGTCAAAAATACGGTCCGCCAAGCTAAATTGGCGATCGAAAACAGCTTGGTATCTTCTATTGCAGCGGAAATTAGCAGGAAGTGAGTGGGAGCATGCAGCTACATCCCGTAGGTATTATCGGCACTGGCAAATATGTGCCTGAACGCGTTTTAACGAACAAAGATCTGGAACAAATGGTCGAAACGAACGACGAATGGATCGTCACGCGGACCGGCATGCGCGAGCGCCGCATTGCGGCTCCGGAGCAAGCGACGTCCGATTTGGCTTATGAAGCTTCCCTGGTAGCGTTGAAGGCAGCTGGATTGACGGCCGAGGATATCGACCTGATCATCGTAGCGACGATCACGCCCGATATGTTCTTCCCGTCGACGGCCTGCTTGCTGCAGGAGAAGCTCGGCGCGCGTAAAGCGGCGGCGTTCGACTTGTCGGCGGCCTGCTCCGGGTTCATCTACGGCCTGGCGACCGCATCCAATATGATCGCGACCGGCATGTATAAGCATGTGCTCGTGGTCGGGGCGGAATGCCTGTCCCGGATTACGGATTACACGGACCGCAACACCTGTATCCTCTTCGGCGACGGCGCAGGCGCGGTCGTGCTGGGCCAAGTGCCCGAAGGCCGCGGCTTCCAATCCTTCGAGCTCGGTGCCGACGGTTCCGGCGGCGAGCTGCTCCGCGTCTGCGGCGGCGGTTCGCGTATGCCTTCTTCGGCGGAAAGCATCGAAGGCAAGCAGCATTTTATTTATATGGCCGGCAACGAAGTCTATAAATTCGCGGTGCGCATCATGGGCAATGCTGCGGAAGAAGCGTTGCGAAAAGCGGGGATCGACAAAAAAGACATCGATTTGCTCGTTCCGCATCAAGCGAACATCCGGATCATCCAGTCGGCGTTGAACCGTTTGGATCTGCCGCAGGAGAAGTGCATGATCAACCTGGATAAATACGGCAACGTTTCGGCAGCATCGATTCCGATCGCGCTTGCCGAGGCAGTAGAACAAAACCGTGTCAACGAAGGCGACCGCATCGTGCTGGTCGGATTCGGCGGCGGATTGACCTGGGGCGCTTCCGTCCTGGTGTGGTAATTATTTCTTTCCTTATAAGAGCGACAAGTATACGTCTCGGAGGTGCTGTTACGCATGGGTAAGACTGCATTCGTGTTCCCTGGCCAAGGCGCTCAAGCCGTCGGCATGGGACAAGATATTTATGAAGCTTTCCCGGCTTCGCGAGCCGTTATCGACGCGGCTGACGAGGCGCTGGGCTTTAAACTAAGCGACATTATTTTTCAAGGCCCGGAGGAGCAGCTGAAACAAACGGCGAATACGCAGCCTGCGCTGCTCGCCGTCAGTATCGCTTTTCTTGAAGCGTTAAAAGAAAGCGGCCTTAAAGCCGACTACGCGGCCGGCCATTCGCTTGGCGAATACAGCGCGCTTGTCGCGGCAGGCACGCTGTCGTTCCAAGACGCGATTCGCACGGTCCGCGCACGCGGTGAATTCATGGAGCAGGCCGTTCCAAGCGGCCAAGGCGCCATGGCAGCCGTGCTCGGCGCAGAACGCGAAGCGCTGGCGGCCCTATGCGTGTCCGCATCCGCGGACGCGGGAGCAGTCGAGCTGGCAAACGTCAACTGTCCGGGGCAGATCGTCGTGTCCGGTACCGCAGCAGGCGTACAAGCCGTTGTCGAGCGGGGCAAAGAAGCAGGCGCGAAACGGGTTATCCCGCTCGAAGTAAGCGGACCGTTCCATTCCTCGCTGATGAAACCAGCCGCGGAACGCCTTGAAGGCGTGCTCGCGTCCGTCTCCATGCAGGATGCGTCGATTCCGGTCATCGCCAATGTAACCGCTCGGCCGGTCACCGAAAGCGGCGAAATTCGCAAATTGCTCGCAGAACAGGTATACTCGCCTGTATTGTGGGAGGACAGCGTACGCTGCTTAATCGAACAAGGCGTCGACACGTTCGTCGAGATCGGATCGGGCACCGTGCTCGCGGGTCTGATTAAGAAGATCGACAAAACGGTTAAGGTTATTTCGGTCAACAGCTTGGAAGCTTTGAAGGCTGTTGCCTTGTAAAGTTTGAAGAGCTTGAAGAGCTTGAAAGCATGCTAGTCGCAAAGGTGAAGGGGGCATGACCTGCGTTCGGTATGGGCCTCCAATCGCTGTTGTACTCGGATTTCTTGAATTTATACATTCAAGAATGGTTGAAATCCGAGTACAAAGGCGAACGCTTACGCTTTTCCGACTCCATACCGACCTCCGGTCACTTTGTTTCACCTGTTTTCGGTCTTGCAGGGCTTTCGCCACAGGCGATACTGCAAGCAGCAAAAGCTGCAAGCAGCATCGCCTGCCAAAAAAAAGGAGCTGCCCCAGGCAGCTGTAACAACCAACTTCGGCGGCGAGGACTTGCCGCCTTCAGCAAGCCAGCCAAAGGCGAAGGCTAGCTAAGAAAGCAGCTGCCCCAGGCAGCTGTAACACCAACTTCGGCGGCGAGAACCTGCCGCCTCCGGCAAGCCAGCCAAAGGCGCAGGCTTGCAACGCGCACTAACGTAAAGCGTGTCCCGCAAGGGACGAAAGCGAGGCCCGGCACACAGTGGCTCTCAACCGCCTCTGCGGCGCACGACGTTACAATGGCCCCGCAAAGGGGCAGCAGGTAACTCGCGAGCGCCAAACGTAAAGTGTGTCCCGTCAGGGACGAAAACGAGCCAAGCACATACATAACCCGAGAGCGCTGCTCTGTGGCACGAACGTTATACCTTTCCGGGTGTCCAGAGGGCTGGAAGCCCTTGGGGTCCCCCTGGCGAGGGGGATATAGGGGGCCGTAAATCACTGAAGGGAGAGATTTCAAATATTTGCCAACCTTAATGGAAAAGTAGCATTGGTCACCGGCGCATCCCGCGGCATCGGCCGCGCCATCGCACTCGAGCTGGCAGCAGCCGGTGCAGACGTCGCGATCAACTATTCCGGCAGCGAAGCGGCTGCGGCGGAGACGGCCGAAGCGGTTCAGGCGCTTGGACGCCGGTCGCTCGTGCTGAAAGCGAACGTCGGCAAAACCGACGAGTTCGACGGCATGGTGAAGCAAGTCATTGAAACTTTTGGCGTCATTGATATTTTGGTGAATAACGCAGGCATTACGCGTGACAATCTAATCATGCGCATGAAGGAAGAAGAGTTCGATCAAGTTATCGAGACGAACTTGAAAGGCGTGTTCAACGGCGTGAAGGCCGTGACCCGCCAAATGATGAAGCAGCGTTCGGGCCGCATCATTAATATTTCGTCCGTCGTCGGCGTCCTGGGCAATCCGGGGCAAGCCAACTATGTCGCCGCCAAAGCGGGCGTCATCGGGCTGACGAAAGCGTCTGCCCGCGAGCTGGCTTCGCGCGGCATTACAGTGAACTGCGTCGCGCCGGGCTTTATTCAGACGGATATGACGGATAAACTGCCGCAAGAAATGCGCGAGAAGCTGGCAGCGGACATTCCGCTCGCCCGTCTCGGGGATCCGAAAGATATCGCAGCCGCGGTACGTTTCCTAGCTTCGGACGCAGCTGCCTATATGACAGGTCAAACGATCCATGTCGATGGCGGGATGTACATGTAGCGTTTCCGGACATGGCATGGCAGACGCCGAGCCGTTTGGTGTATGGCATTTTGTCCGCAATTCTCGTATAATACCATGGAGGAGGTGAACCGGATGTCCGATGTATATGATCGTGTAAAGCGCATCGTAGTCGACCGCCTTGGCGTTGACGAGTCGGAAGTAACGCTTGAAGCTTCTTTTAAAGAAGATCTTGGAGCGGACTCTCTTGATGTCGTTGAATTGGTCATGGAACTGGAAGATGAGTTCGATATGGAAATCTCTGATGAAGATGCAGAGAAAATTACGAGTGTAGGAGAAGTCGTAAATTACATAGCTTCTCTAGCGAAGTAATAGAAGATGACAAGTCCCGTTGCAATAGCGGGACTTCTCTCCATATTAGAGCGATGCAGCCTTTGCATCCTGACGAAGTGAAAGCGCATTAGCGTTTTTATAAATAGATTGAATTAGAGTTCTCATTAGAGGTGAATAGACATGAAGCAGAGAGTAGTCGTTACGGGCATGGGGGTTATGACTTCGCTCGGTTCCGAATTGGAGACATTTTGGGGCAATTTAATGGAAGGCAAGTCCGGCGTTTCCACCGTTGAAGCATTTGACGTTTCCGAATATTCGACCCGCATTGCGGCTGAAATAAAGAACTTCAACCCGGAAGAGTACGGCATCGACAAGAAAGAAGCGCGCCGTATGGACCGATTCGTGCAATTCGCGGTCGTCGCCAGCCAGCTGGCCGTCAAGGATGCAGGCATTCACATCGGATCGGACGTGGACGCAGAACGCGTTGGCGTCATGATCGGATCCGGCATCGGCGGTTTGGGCACATGGGAAGACCAGCATAACATTTTGCTGGAGAAAGGTCCGAAGCGCGTGAGTCCGTTCTTTATCCCGATGATGATCGCGAACATGGCATCCGGTCAAGTATCGATGTCAACGGGTGCGAAGGGTCCGAACAGCACGGCGGTAACCGCTTGTGCGACGGGCACGCATTCCATCGGCGATTCGTATAAACTCATTCAGCGCGGCGATGCCGACCTGATGATCTGCGGCGGTGCGGAAGCGACGATCAGACCGACGGGCATGGCAGGATTCTGTTCCATGCGTGCGATGTCGACTCGCAACGATGAGCCGGCACGGGCATCCCGTCCGTTCGACGTGGACCGCGACGGTTTCGTCATGGGCGAAGGCTCCGGCGTACTGGTATTGGAGTCGCTGGAACATGCGCAGCAACGCGGCGCACGTATCTACGCGGAAATTATCGGCTACGGCATGAGCGGCGACGCGCATCACATGACCGAACCGGATCCGGACGGCGCTGCGCGCTGCATGGCCAAAGCGCTTCGCGACGGTGGTCTTGAGCCGTCTCAAATCGATTATATCAACGCGCACGGCACATCGACGCCGGTTGGCGATCAGTCGGAAACGACGGCGATCAAGAAAACGTTCGGCGAGCATGCCTACAAGCTGGCGGTTAGCTCCACGAAATCGATGACGGGTCACTTGCTCGGCGCAGCCGGCGGCGTGGAAGCAGTCATCCTGGGGTTGACGCTTAAGAACGGCATCATTCCGCCAACGATTAATCTCGACAATCAAGATCCGGAATGCGATCTCGATTATGTACCGAACGTTCCGCGCCAAGCGGATGTTCAATACGCGCTGTCGAATTCGTTCGGCTTCGGGGGACATAATGCGACGATCGTGATGAAGAAATATGAAGCATGATCAATTTGACGAGCTGCAGCAGAGACTGCAGCTCCGTTTTCGTGCGGTTAAGCTGCTTCGGCAAGCGTTCACGCACACTTCGTACGTAAACGAGCATCGTCAAAGCGCCACGGAGCATAACGAGCGGCTCGAGTTTCTAGGCGACGCGATTTTGCAGCTGACGGTGTCGGAATTTCTGTACCGGACGTTCCCGGAACGGCCGGAGGGACAGCTGACGCGGATGCGGGCATCGATCGTTTGCGAAGCATCGCTGGCCCGATTTGCGGAAATGCTGGATCTCGGTTCGCATATCTTGCTCGGACGCGGAGAAGAACAGCTTGGCGGAAGGCAGCGTCCCGCGCTGCTCGCCGATTTGTTCGAAGCCTTCGTCGGGGCAATCTATCTGGACCAAGGTTTGGAAGCCGTAAGAACGTTTCTGGCTTCGCATATGTTTCCGCATATCGACAGCGACGGGGTTATGGTGGGCAAGGACTTCAAGTCGACGCTGCAAGAGAAAGCTCAGCAGGCGGGCATGGGGCCGATCGAATACCGGATAGTCGAAGAGCGCGGTCCTGCGCACGACAGGGAATTCATCGTGGCGGTCTACATCGGCGAGACCTCGTACGGTTCCGGCAGCGGCCGGACCAAGAAAGAAGCGGAACAGCAGGCCGCGGCTGAAGCTTGGCGCAAACTGGCTACGTAACGAAATACACGGCAAGACGAAAATTCTGGTCACCTCAGGTAACCGGGATTTTTTATTTTAAGAGCGAAGCAGGATTCGTTCTCGCGAGTTACGATTCTATAGGGAAGAAACACGTCGAATCGGATGAAATCGGCGGCAGACGCAGCTTCTAAATCGAGGGATGATTCGTATGGAAAATACCCCCCTTTTATGGATGCGTAGGTCGGACGAACAGGAGATCCCCGACTTATTTCGACGTATTTCGACCCTGATCTTTTGATGCAATTATGGTACAATAGGCGTTGAGGTGAAGGTATTCGATGTTCCTGAAAAGGATTGAGTTAGCTGGATTTAAATCGTTTGCCGACAAGACGGAGCTGGAATTCGTCCGCGGCATTACGGCGGTCGTTGGCCCGAACGGCAGCGGCAAGAGCAACATCAGCGACAGCATCCGCTGGGTATTGGGCGAGCAAAGCGCCAAGAGCCTGCGGGGCGGCAAAATGGAAGATATCATTTTCGCTGGAAGCGATGCCCGCAAAGCGGTCAATTTCGGCGAAGTATCGCTGACGCTTGATAATGCGGACGGCGCGCTTCCGCTTGATTATAACGAAGTGACGGTTACGCGGCGCGTACATCGCAGCGGAGATAGCGAATATTTGATCAATAAGCAGTCGTGCAGACTGAAGGATATAACGGAATTGTTCATGGATACGGGGATCGGCAAGGAAGCCTATTCGATCATTGGACAGGGACGGATCGAGGAAATTCTAAGTACGCGGTCCGAGGATCGCCGCGGTATTTTCGAAGAAGCGTCGGGCATCGTGAAATATAAGTCGCGCAAGCGAGAAGCACAGAAGAAGCTGGAGGATACGGAGTCGAATTTGCTGCGTATTCACGATTTGGTGACGGAGCTCGAGGATCAAGTCGAACCGCTTCGCGTTCAATCGGAGAAAGCGATTCAGTACAAGCAGCTGCGCGATCAGCTGAAGACCGCGGAAATTTCCATGTACGTACATAATATCGAGACGGTGCACCAATCGTGGACGGAATCGAATACCCGCATGGCAAAGCTGCAAGAAGAGCAGCTGGCGCTGTCGACGGTCGTCAGCAAGCATGATGCGATGCTGGAGAAGGATCGCCAGAAGCTCCGCGAACTAGAGGAAGCGCTGGATCGGCTCCATGAAGCGATGCTTCAGTACAGCGAAGAGTACGAGAAATGCGAAGGCTACGGCGAAGTGTTGAAAGAGCGCAAACGCAACATGGAGCAGAACCGCACGCAGCTGGAAGCATCGATGGCCGCGCAGAACGAACGGATCGGCGCGCTGACGAAGGAAGAAGCGGAATTCCGCAGCAAGGCGGCTCTGCTGGAGAACGAGCTTGAGAGCTTGCGGAAGAAATTGGCGGAAGAGGAAGTGCAGCTGCTCGGAACGACGGCTTCGGCTTCCGGCGACGCGGAAGAATCGCTCAAAGGCGAACTGCTCGACGTGCTCAGCACCATGGCGCAGCTGCGCAATGAAATCCGGTATGCGCTCCAACAAGAAGAAGCGCTGCAGCGCCGGATGGAACGGCTCGGCGACGAACATGCCAAGTGGCAGGAGCAGCATGGGCGGGTAACGACCCGGAGAACGGATCTTCAGAAGAAGCTGGAGACGACGCTTGCGGACATCAACAAAATGCGCACCAAGTACATTACCGAAGCCGAGGGGCTGCAAAACGGTCAGAAGCTGCTGGAGGAAGCGCAGTCCGCGATCCGCAAATGGGAGCAGAAGATGGAGGCGCTCACCTCCCGCCGCGATACGATGAAAGAAATGCAGGACGATCTCGATGGCTTCATGCACGGCGTCAGAGAAGTGCTGAAAGCGTCGCGCCGCACGTCCGGCGGCATCGAAGGCGTCCATGGCGCGGTGGCGGAGCTTGTGCGCGTGCCGGAGAAAGTGGAGCTTGCGATCGAAACCGCGCTCGGCGGCGCGCTGCAGCATGTCGTCATGAACGATGAACGCAGCGCCCGCGCGGCGATCGCGTTCTTGAAATCCCGTCAGCTGGGCCGCGCGACCTTCCTGCCGCTCGACGTTATTCGCGGGCGCAATATCCCGGATCACGAGCGCAGAACGATTGCGGGCATGGAAGGATTCGTCGGCGTTGCGGCCGAACTGGTGTCCTGCGACGCCAAGTACGCGAATATCGTGGAAAACCTGCTAGGCAACGTGCTGATTTCCGAAACCTTGGAGCAGGCCAATCGAATCGCGGCCAAAATTCAATATCGGTTCCGGGTCGTAACGCTGGAAGGCGACGTCGTGAACGCCGGCGGTTCCATGACAGGGGGCAGCCTTCAGAAGAAGGGCGCGAACCTGCTCGGCCGCCAGCGGCAGATCGAGCAGTTGGATGAGGAGATCAAGTCGACGGACGGGCAGCTTGCGAAGCTCCGCGACAAAGTCAGCGATTTGCGCAAAGAACAATCGATCCTTAATCAAAATGTGGACGAGCTCCGTACGTTGGGCGAGAAGCTTCGTATCGACGAGCAGCATCTTCGCGCGGAATTGCAGCAGCTCGACAACGAGAAGCGCAATTTGGACGATCAAGCGCAGCTATTCCAGGCTGACAGCGCGGGCCATAGAACGGAACAGCAGCAGATCAGCAAATCCGCGAAAGACGCGGAAGAGCGGCTTGAATTGCTGACGAAGGAAGAAGCGCGCCTGCAGGAAGCGATCCGTATCGCGGAGGAACGCCGGAAAGCCGGAGAGTCCGCCAAGGAACAGCTGCAGGATCAATTGACGGATATTAAGATCGCGCTAGCCAAAACCGATCAAGAGAAAATGTCGTTCGAGGATCAGGCGGCAAGGGTTCGTTCCGATATCGGACGCGCCAAGCAAGAGTTGGCCGGCATCCGGGACATGCTGCAGCGCCAGGACGAAGAGACGCGTCTGCACGGGGAAGAAAGCACGAAGCAGACGGATCAGTTGAACGCCTTGAAGCTGAAGAAAGACAACTGCGCCGATCAAACGGATTTGAAACGCGCCGAACGCGTGGAACTGACGCGCGAACTGGAAAACGGCGAGAGCGAGACGAAAGAGCAGCGCACGCAGCTGCGCAATGTCGAGGATCAGCTGCGCCAAATCGAAATCGCCGTCAACCGTTTGGATGTCGAGCTGGACAATTTGCTGCGCAAGCTGAGCGAGGAATACGAATTAAGCTACGAGCTGGCCAAGGAACGTTATCCGGTTCCGGAAGACGTGCTTGCGCTCCAGAATGATGTTCGCGATTTGAAACGCCGCATCTCGAGCTTGGGCGAAGTCAATCTCGGCGCAATCGACGAGTACGAGCGCGTCAAGGAGCGGTATACGTTCCTGAACGACCAGAAGAACGATCTGATCGAAGCCAAGACGACGCTGTATCAAGTTATTCGCGAAATGGACGACGAGATGAGCCGCCGGTTCAGAACGACGTTCGAAGCGATCCGCGGTCACTTCGTGGTGGTCTTCTCGAAGCTGTTCGGCGGCGGGCGCGCGGATCTGATCATGGTTGAACCGGACAGGGTGCTTGACAGCGGCATCGATATTGTTGCCCAGCCGCCAGGGAAGAAGCTGCAGAACTTGCAGCTTCTCTCCGGGGGCGAGCGCGCCTTGACGGCAATCGCGCTGCTGTTCGCCATCCTGCAGGTCAAGCCGGTTCCGTTCTGCGTGCTCGACGAAGTCGAAGCCGCGCTGGATGAAGCCAATGTCGCCCGGTTCGCCCAATATTTGCGCGAATTCTCGGAGCTCACGCAGTTTATCGTCGTTACGCACCGCAAAGGCACGATGGAAGAAGCTGACGTGCTTTACGGGGTGACGATGGAAGAGGGCGGCGTATCCAAGCTCGTTTCCGTCCGCCTGGAAGACGAGGAAGCGGTATCCGCGTAATTCGTTGCATCCGATTCATCCAAACGAACGTATACAAGGAAGCCGGAGCCGAGCGCGCTTAACAGCGAGGCCCGGCTTTTGCAAGCAGAGACGGAGGTTCAATAATGAGTTTTTTTAAACGTTTGAAAGAGAGCATCGCGCAGAAGACCGAGGCAGTCACGTCCATATTCAAAGAAGGCCTGACCAAGACGCGTACCGCATTCGTAGGTAAAATCGAGGAGCTTATCCTGCGCCGCAAAAAAATCGATGAGGCGTTCTACGAAGAGCTGGAAGAAATTCTGATCGGCGCCGACGTAGGCGTGAACACGGTCATGCAGCTGATCGACGAGTTGCGGGCGGAAGTGAAGAAACGGAAGATCGAGGAAGCGGCAGAACTTCAGCCGATCCTATCCGAACGTCTTGTGGACCTGTTGAAAGGCAACGCGAAAACCGAGCTTCGTATGGCGGAATCGGGCATGACCGTTATCCTGTTCGTCGGCGTGAACGGCGTCGGCAAAACGACGACGATCGGCAAGCTCGCGCATAAATTCAAGAGCGAAGGCAAGTCCGTTCTGCTAGCGGCCGGCGATACGTTCCGTGCCGGTGCCATCGAGCAGCTGGAAGTATGGGGCAAGCGCGTCGGGGTTGACGTCATCAAGCAGGAATCCGGCGCGGACCCGGCGGCAGTTATGTACGACGCGGTCCAAGCGGCGAAGCAGCGGAATGTAGATATCTTGTTGTGCGATACGGCTGGACGTCTGCAGAACAAGCATAATCTGATGGAGGAGCTGAACAAAATCTTCCGCGTCATTCAGCGCGAAGTACCGAGCGCGCCGCATGAAGTACTGCTCGTGCTCGACGCGGCAACGGGTCAGAACGCGCTCAGTCAAGCGAAGCTGTTCGGCGAGAAGAGCGGCGTTACGGGGCTTGTCCTGACGAAGCTCGACGGAACCGCCAAAGGCGGCATCGTGATCGCGATCCGCAACGAGCTGGATTTACCGGTGAAGCTTGTTGGACTCGGCGAGAAAATGGAGGATCTGCAGGAATTCGATTCCGAGCAATTCGTTCATGCGCTGTTCGGCGGACTGCTTCAATCGGTTGAAGACGAGCAAGAATCAGGCCGGGCATAACGCAACTTTCACAGCATGAATTTACGTTGTTAAAGTTGAGTTCGAAGGTGACAAGGGAATATACTTGACAGTGTATAGGCCGCTGAGCTATGATAGTCGTCGTGGATATGGTGTAAAGGTAATTGCCTTGACGCAAAGGAGCGGATCACATGACGGTTTATGAAACCGACGCCCTGGCGAAGACGACACGGATCAATATGCTGTTCGACTTCTATGAGCAGCTGCTGACGGAGAAACAGCAGACCTTTCTAAAGTATTACTTCCATGACGACTATTCACTCGGTGAAATTGCTGCCGAGTTCGATATTAGCAGACAAGCGGTTTATGAACACGTCAAGCGGGCGGAAGCCGTACTCGAAACATGCGAAAGCAAGCTGAAGCTGCTTGCCAAGCATGAGGCGGCCGAGCAATGGCTGCAAAAGCTGGATGCAGCGGCAGATCGGCTTATAGACAGCGAGCTTCGCGCCGAGCTTATGGCCATTGCGCACGGATTGCGAAATGACGGGACGATAATTACATAGCTTTCATTATCTTACCGGTGTCCCGGTTGAGACTTCATGTATAAACTTTCAGGAGGTGACGACTATGGCATTTGAAGGATTGTCCAGCAGACTGCAGAATGTTTTCGGCAAATTGCGCGGCAAGGGCAAAGTAACCGAGGATGATGTGAACGAGGCAATGCGCGAAGTACGCTTGGCGCTGCTCGAAGCTGACGTTAACTTCAAGGTCGTCAAGGATTTCATCGCGAAGGTGAAGGAACGGACGGTCGGTCTGGAAGTGTCGAAGAGCTTCACGCCTGGCATGGTCGTCGTCGATATCGTAAACAAAGAGCTGACGGAATTGATGGGCGGCTCGAACACGAAGCTTGCCAAAGCGAACAAGCCGCCGACCGTCATCTTGATGGCAGGCTTGCAAGGTGCAGGTAAAACGACCTCGTCCGCGAAGCTGGCGAAACTGCTGCTCAAGGACAAGCATAAGCCGTTGATGGTTGCCGGCGATATTTACAGACCTGCAGCGATCAAGCAGCTTCAAGTGCTCGGAGAGCAGATCGGCGTTCCGGTGTTCACGTTAGGCGATCAGACCTCTCCGGTCGAAATCGCCCGCCAGGGACTTCAGCTTGCCAAGGATAACGGTCATGACTACGTCATTATCGATACGGCCGGCCGATTGCACATCGACGAAGCGTTGATGACGGAGCTTCGCCAAATCCATGAAGCGACGAATCCTGACGAAGTGCTGCTTGTGGTCGATGCCATGACGGGTCAAGAAGCGGTTAACGTGGCGCAAAGCTTTCACAGCCAGCTCGAGCTGACAGGCGTCATCTTGACGAAGCTGGACGGAGATACGCGCGGCGGTGCGGCATTGTCGGTCAAAGCAGTTACCGGCTGTCCGATTAAATTCGCGGCAACGGGCGAGAAGATCGAACCGCTGGAGCCGTTCCATCCGGAACGCATGGCTTCCCGTATTCTCGGCATGGGCGACATGCTGTCGCTGATCGAGAAGGCGCAATCCAGCATCGACGCCGAGAAAGCGGCCGAGATGGAACGCAAGATGCGCACGGCAGAATTCACGTTCGAGGATTTCCTGGATCAGATGGAACAGGTTCGTAAGCTTGGCCCTTTGGATCAGTTGCTCGACATGATGCCTGGCATGGGCAAGATGAAGGACATGAAGAACATGAAGGTGGACGAGAAACAAATCGGCCGCGTGGAAGCGATCGTCAAATCGATGACGAAAGAAGAGAAGCGCAAGCCCGAAATTCTCAATCACAGCAGACGCAAACGGATTGCAACAGGCAGCGGTACTTCCGTAGCGGAAGTGAACCGGCTGATCAAGCAGTTCGACGATATGAAGAAGATGATGAAGCAATTCTCATCCATGATGGGTCCAAAAGGTCCGAAGGGCGGCATGAAAGGCCTCAAAGGCATGCTCCCAAAAGGAATGAAGTTCCCGTTTTAATGGTTTGCTAAGCAAGGATATTTTTTGAAGGAGGTGAATTCTCATGGCAGTACGTATTCGTTTGAAACGTATCGGTGCGCATAAAGCGCCTTTCTACCGTGTGGTAGTTTCCGATTCCCGTTCCCCGCGCGATGGTCGCTTCATTGAAGAAATCGGTACTTATAATCCGGTTGCTCAACCGGCTCAAGTTAATATCGATGAAGAGAAAGCTCTTAAATGGCTTCAAAACGGAGCGCAAGCTTCCGACACAGTCCGCAACCTGCTTTCCAAAGCAGGCGTAATGACGAAGCTTCACGAGTCGAAACTTCAAAAATAAACCACTCGATGCGGGGGCCTATTGTGATGAAAGAATTGATTCTTGTCATAGCGAAGGCTTTAGTGGATAACCCGGAGGATGTACGCGTCGACGTGAAAGAAGACGATCGCGGCACCGTCTATCAGCTGTCGGTCAATCCCGACGATGTCGGGAAAGTGATCGGCAAGCAGGGACGGATCGCCAAAAATCTAAGAACAGTCGTCGCTTCTGCTGCCGTAAAGTCGCAGAAGCGCGTCATGGTCGATATTATTTCGTAGGCGATCGTACATCGAGACAGAGCTAGGATAGCCATCCTAGCTCTTTTTCGATGAAATATAAGGATCTATTAGCTTTTCTTCACATAAATGGGCTTCTATTTCTCCGGAATGAAACGCGCTTCGCCTCCGATGGACGGCGCTTGCCGTTTCACCTTGGCAAATTACGAATAAGGCAGGAGACAACGAATGGATCAACAATGGTTATCTGTCGGCAAACTGGTCAATACGCACGGCATTCGCGGCGAAGTGAAAATCTTTTCGCAAACGGATTTTCCCGAGGAACGTTTTGCGCCGAATAAGGTATTGACGCTTATGAACGAAGAGAATGGTCAGCAGCTGAAAGTGGAAGTACTGAGCTCAAGAGAACATAAAGGGATGTACATCGTGAAGCTGAAAGGCTACGAAAACATCAACGAAGTCGAGAAATACAAAGGCTGGTCGCTGAAGGTATCCAAGGAAGACTTGGTCGAATTGGATGAAGGCGAATATTACCAGCATCAAATCATCGGCTGCAAAGTCGTAACGGACGAAGGCGCGGAGCTTGGCGTTATTACGGAGATTCTCGTTCCCGGCGCTAATGACGTGTGGGTGATTCAACCGCCGAAAGGCAAACAGGTGCTCATTCCCGTCATTGACGAAGTCGTGTTAAACGTGGATGTCGCGAATAAAGTCGTCAAGGTTCATCTGATGGAAGGGCTGATTTAGCTCATGCGCATCGATGTACTGACGCTGTTTCCCGAAATGTTCGATGGCGTATTCGGAGCCAGTATTCTTGGCAAAGCGCGAGATAAGGGAATCGTCGGCTTGAATGCGGTTAACTTCCGGGATTACGCGAATAATAAGCATAATACGGTAGATGATTACCCTTACGGCGGAGGCGGGGGCATGGTGCTTAAGCCAGAGCCCTTGTTCGCGGCCGTGGAGGCGCTTATGCCTGAAGGCGGAGACAAGCCGCGGGTCATCCTGCTATGCCCGCAGGGCGAGCCTTATACGCAGAAGAAGGCGGAAGAACTATCTGCCCAAGAGCATCTTATCTTCGTATGCGGCCACTATGAGGGCTATGACGAGCGGATTCGCCAGCATCTCGTGACGGATGAGATTTCCCTAGGCGATTATGTGCTGACCGGAGGCGAGCTGCCGGCGATGGTGATGATCGACAGTATCGTGCGTTTGCTGCCCGGCGTGCTTGGCAACGAAACGTCGGCTGTTACGGATTCCTTCAGCACGGGCTTGCTGGAGCACCCTCATTATACGCGTCCGGCTGTTTTCCGAGGTTGGGAAGTGCCCGAAGTGCTCATGTCCGGCCACCATGCGAACGTGGAGGTTTGGAGGCGTCAGCAATCGATTCTGCGTACGCTGGAGCGCCGTCCGGAGCTGCTGGATACCGTCGAAATGACCAAGAAAGAACGGCTGTGGCTTGCGGAGCAGATCAAGAACAGGCAGCAAAATGAATCGCAGTAAACGGCCTTCATGAAACTCGAGATTTTGCATCAATCCTGTTGTTGTGTTCTGGGCGGGGTTATGTTAAAATAGCAGATGTTGCTTTGTTAACTCGGACGGTCCGCTATAAAGCAGAGACCCGGTTTCCAAAGGGATTCCGGTAGCTTATAAGAACGTCTATGGTGGAAGGAGTTGAAACTAAATGAATCTTTTGCAAACAATTGCGCAAGAAAATCTTCGTACTGACCTTCCTAGCTTTCGTCCAGGCGACACGCTTAAGGTACACGTAAAAGTTATCGAGGGCACGCGCGAGCGTATCCAGCTGTTCGAAGGCGTTGTAATCAAACGTCGCGGCGGCGGTATCAGTGCTACTTTTACAGTACGTAAAATTTCGTACGGCGTTGGCGTAGAAAGAACGTTCCCAGTGAACTCGCCGAAAATTGAGAAGATCGAAGTTGCACGCCGCGGTAAAGTCCGTCGCGCGAAACTGTACTATCTCCGCAATCTTCGCGGTAAAGCTGCGAGAATCAAAGAAATTCGCTAATGAACGACAAGAGGGGGACTTGCGCAAACAAGTCCCTTTTCGCTTTTTAAAAAGTTCGTAACGGTGACATTTCTGTGAGCATTGAAACTGAGAAGCAGCTTTTTCCGTCTTATAACGAGAATGCTGATTCTTCTTGTACATAATTGAACAGGTATCGGATTGGCGGACGAGGGCTTATATTCCTGCATAGAAGAGGGTGTAATCATGGATCAACAGGAGCGCAATGACGAACAACTAATGAGGCAGGATGACGTAAAGCCAGAGGAACAACATACGGTCGTTGACGGTGCGGATGCTCCTGAAACGCCAAGCAAGCCGCCAGCCAAAGGACGCGCGCAGAAAGAAGTGTTCGAATGGGTCAAGGCGCTTGCGATTGCCGCGATTCTCGTGCTGGTGATCCGCTATTTCCTGTTTGCGCCATTCATCGTGGATGGACCTTCCATGGAGCCTAATTTCTATACAGGTGAACGATTAATCGTCAACAAGGCGGTTTACGAGCTGCGACATCCAAAACGCGGCGAAGTCATCGTATTCCATGTGCCTGACGAGGGCAGAGACTTCATTAAACGCGTTATTGGCGTGCCAGGCGATAAGATCAAATACGAGGATGACAATCTCTACGTTAACGGGAAATTGGTCGATGAGCCGTATTTGAAGCAATCGATCGCTGCAGCCAAGGCTAACGGCGAGATTTTCAACAACGAAGGCGGACCGGAACGCAACTTCCCGAATTCGAACTTCGATACGGACGTCGTACCCGAGGGCCATGTGCTCGCTTTCGGGGATAACCGCCGAAACAGTAAGGACAGCCGGATTATCGGTTATGTGGACGACAAGGAAATCGTCGGTCGGGCGGATATCATTTTCTGGCCGATGAACAAAATGGCTTTCGTGAAACACGGATGAGGTGAATGACAGCATGACGATTCAGTGGTTTCCCGGTCACATGACGAGAGCAAGAAGGGAAATTCAAGAGAAGCTTAAGTTGATCGATATCGCGATCGAGCTCCTTGACGCCCGCGTACCGCTTTCCAGCCGGAACCCGATGATAGACGAAATTTTGCAAGGTAAGCCGCGGCTCATCTTGTTGAATAAAGCAGATCTGGCGGACCCGAAGACGACGGAGAAATGGCGGGCCTATTTTGCCGACAAAGGCATTGCAAGTCTGGCGATCGACGCTTCTACGGGCACGCGAGTCAATGAAATTCCGGTGAAAGTGAAAGAACTGCTGCATGACAAAATCGCCCGGCAAATTGCCAAGGGCATGATCCCGCGCGCCGTTCGCGGACTGATCGTGGGCATTCCGAACGTCGGAAAGTCGACGCTGATCAACCGTCTGGCCGGACGCCATATCGCGGCAACCGGAGATCGGCCCGGCGTAACGAAAGGCCAACAGTGGATCAAGGTCGGCACCGAGATGGAATTGCTCGATACGCCAGGGATTTTGTGGCCGAAATTCGAAGACCAGCTCGTCGGATTTAAGCTGGCGATGACCGGCGCGATCCGCGAGCAGGTTCTGAACGTGGAAGAAGTGGCATTCTTCGCGATCAAAGAGCTGACGACTTATTATTGGGATGCGCTCGCAGAACGTTTCGGGTTGACCGAACCGCCAAGCGACACGGAAGACAATAATGAGCTTGTACGCGTCATGGAAGATATCGGACGCAAACGCGGCTGTCTCGTAAGCGGCGGACGCGTGGATTTGGAGAAAGCGTCCGGCGTTATTCTGCGGGAGCTTCGTGCTGGCAACTTGGGTCGCATTACGCTGGAAACGCCTTGGCTGTAAATATTAGAAACAGCTGCCTTGTTCGCAAGGCGGCTGTTTTTTTGTTTTTTAGGGGATGCCATGCCGATGCAGGATGGTTGAAATTGTGAATGGAATATGGATAAAAGCTGCATGACAGCAAGAGCAGAAATTGCGATAATAGCCTATATAGATGCGGTATACATAAGCAAAGCATGAATCGTGGAAGCGGGGAAACGGGAATGTTGGAAGAGTTCGAGAAGCCTCTGTGGGAGCAGGGTTATCATAGTTTGGCAGGCATCGATGAAGTCGGGCGCGGCTGTTTGTTCGGGGACGTCGTTGCAGCGGCCGTTATTTTGCCTGTCGGGCTCGTATTGGACGGGATTAACGACTCCAAGAAGCTATCGGAGAAAAAACGGGAAGAGCTGTATTGGCAAATTCTCGATTGTGCTGAAGCCTGGGCTGTCGCGCGCGTCGATGCGGCCGTCGTGGATGAGATTAATATCAAACAAGCCGCAAGGCTGGCGATGAAGCAGGCGGTCGAGATGCTGGGCATCCAGCCGGAGTTTTTGCTCGTGGACGCGGAGAAGGTCGACATCGACTTGCCGCAGCAAGCCATTATTAAAGGAGATGCACGGAGCCAGTCCATTGCGGCGGCCTCGATTCTCGCCAAAGTGACGCGTGACCGGCTCTGCTGCGACGAATGGGATAAACTCTATCCTGCGTACGGAATCGCGATTCATAAAGGATACGCGACGAAGCTGCATCGCGAGAAGCTGCTGGAATTCGGTCCGAGCCCGATGCATCGGCAGAGTTTTCTGGGGAAGCTGTTTGCGGAGCAGCAGGTATTGTTCTAGGGGATGAAGCAGGATCAGGATGCGTGAAGGCTGCTATGGTGGTAATTGGTAGGAGCACGGAGCGAAAGCAAGCGGATTAGGGGTTCAGGCATGGCGCGGCAGAACCGATAATAGAGCTATAGGTTTGTGCGAGTGGAAGGATGTGCGGATGATGTCGATGTCGATCGGACAATTAATAAAGGGTCTTGTTGGCGATGCGCAGCCAAGCGAAGGCAAGGCGATAGAGCTTAAAGTCGGCCAAACGGTCCGCGGCGTACTTGTGAAAATGACCGGCGTTGAGGAAGGCATTATTCAAATTAACGGGACTCCCGTTCATGCGAAGCTGGAAACGCCGCTGGAGCCCGGACAAGCGATGCTGCTGCAAGTGCAGCCTGAATCCGGAGACGGCACGCTGGTATTGAAGCAGGCCGATCCGAAATCGGCCGTCGTCGCCGAAGCCGGCGTGAAGGAATGGATGAAGGCGCTTGGCTTGCCGGATACGAAAGCGTCCGCCGATCTGGTCGGCGAATTGCGCAAGGACGGTGTCGTCCTGACTCGCGAGCTGGCGAGTCAGTTTAAAGCGGCGCTTGCCGCCATGCCTGCCGGCGGCGATGCGCAGTCTTGGGCAAAGGCGGCCGCGCTCGCGGTGCGGCGCGGACTGCCGATGACAGGCGCGACGATCGGCGCGCTTCAGCAGGTTCTTGCCGGGCCGCCGGCGCATGAGCTGTTGGATGCGCTGGAGGCGGGGCTTGCCGCTTGGCGCGGCGAGGCGGCGTCCGGGGCCGGGGAGCAGGCCCCGGGCGGTGCCACGCAGCCGCCGCGGGCGGCGCAAGCGGCCGCAGCGAAGCTGCAGGCGCTGCTGTCCGAAGGCGCAGCGCTTATGCGCGTGGGCGGCGACGGCGGGAGCGCGGAGTTGGCGCCCTTTGGCGCCGCGGGCGCAAGGGGCACCGCTTCGGCGGAGCCGGTGCCCCGGGGAGCAGCCGGCGCAGCTGCTGCTCCGGCGGCGCGCGGCGCCGCCGCGCCGCTGGCCGCCGGCGCTGGCGCGGCGGGCATGAGCGCGCCGGCTGGCGCGCAGCAAGCAAACGGCGTGCTGCAAGGCGCCGGGATGCAGCAGACGATTGGCGCTGACCATGCAGCTCAAGAAGCGGAACTTAACGGTGTTTCTCGTACTAGTACAGGTTCTGCGCAACAAACGCAAGGTCAGGCAGCACTCAGGGGAGGCATGCAGCCTTTAAACGGGAATGGACATGACGTTGCGGTGCCGCTTCAGTCGAACCCTTCGATAGTCCATGCACGCGTGAATCAAACGGCGGCAACGATGCTGCCGCATGGCGGACAACAAGGCGGTAATGTGGATCAGGCGAACAGTCTCAGGACGCTAGTCGCATCCACAGGAAGCGCGCAACCAGAAGGCTTGCAAGCCTCAGAAGCGAATACCCAGGATAATGCCGGTGGCAGCTGGGTAAAGCAAGTCATGAAATGGATGGGTGTCGATCACGAGCGATTGCTTGCGACGGCTACGATTAAGGATTCCGCCGATCAAGCTTCTACAACTGCGAGTGCGCCTAACAATGCGAGTCCCCCTGCCGCTACCCATGTTAGAGAAGCAGCGGAGCAAAGGCCAGGAAACCATTCCGACTTGAAAACGGCTAATGACCATGCTCAGGTATTGGGGAGTCAGGCGAGATCTTTAAGCATGCTAATGGAACGGAATCAGCAGCAATCCGTCGAAATGCCGTCAATCGGTCTGACGCAAGATGATTTAAGCGGCGATGATGGCGTCATGAATACGTCGGAGTCGCTGAAGAGCGCGTTAATGACCATAGCGGCAAGCGATGATGTGCCGCAACAGCTTCGCGATACGGCGCAGCAGCTTGTTTCTCATATCACAGGCCAGCAGCTGCTGCTTTCCCCGGAGAAGAACGGCGCATTGTTCTCTCACGTCACGATGTTTATTCCCATGAAGGGACAGGACGGCAGTCAAACGGCTTCCGTCCACATCCAGACACGGAGAGGGCGCAAAGGAGAGTTGGATGGCGACAACTGCAGGCTGGTCTTCGATTTGCGAATGAAAAATCTCGGCGATACGGTTGTCGACGTGCAGGTTATCAATAAAATCGTTAATCTTCACGTTTGGAATGATCATCCTGCGACTGCGCAGCTTGTCGAATCCGCGCGAAATGAACTGAATACCGCGATGGCCAATGCCGGATATCAGCTGCTCACGCTGCGCGTTGATGATATGCCGGAGCGCATTGTGGATCGATTAAACGGACACGACGGACTCCAGTTTACGGCGGAAGGACAAGATTGGTCCACGAAGCCGTACAAAGGAGTGGATCTTCGAGTATGAGTACCGCGAAGAAACGTTCAAAAACTGCGAAGACGGAATCGTACGAGCCCTCGAAGAAAGCCGTAGCCCTCAAATACGAACCTGGCGAGAACACGGCGCCGGTCATCGTAGCGAAAGGTAAGGGGAAACTGGCTGAAGCGATTATGGAGAAAGCGGCGGAAAGCGGCGTGCCCGTGCAGCAGGATTCTTCGCTTGTCGAAGTGTTGTCGAAGCTGGATCTCGATCAGGAAATCCCGCCGGAATTGTACACGCTCGTTGCTGAAATTCTTTCGTTCGTATACCGATCCGATCAGCGTGCAGGAGGAAGTTCGTCTTGAGAAGAACAACGCAAGCCGGTAAACCAGATCCTAGACGCTCGATCGGCGTCTATGGCGAGACGATAGCCGTTGAATATATGCTTGAAAAGGGATATGCCGTTCTGGATCGGAATTGGCGCTGCCGAACGGGAGAATTGGATGTCGTAGCCAGGACGGGCAATACGATTATTATCGTTGAAGTGCGAACGCGCCGAGCTGGCGGCAGGTTTGGCACCGCAGTGGAGTCGGTTGATTTCAGAAAACAGTTTCAGGTGCGCTCAACCGCGGAGGTCTACCTCTCCATGAATAAGCTCCATGGTTCGCAGATCCGTTTCGACGTAATCGCCATCACATTAACGCAGATCGAGTCGGAGCCTGTAAAATATGAAGTGATGGAGTTGAAACATCTAGAATCCGCTTTCTGAGTGGGAGGAAAGCGTTTGTTTTGAAATAGAGATGCCGATGAGGCATCTCTTTTTTTCAACGAGCGTATGTATGCAGCAGCTCTCGTAACAGGCTTTCTTCAGTTTTCCAAATGGCTACAAGGCTTGCAGCTTCCGATCCAAGCTCCTGTATCCGATGGCTTCTGCTATATGCGGACTATCGACGCGTTCAAGGTCATCTAAATCGGCGATGGTTCTAGCGAGCTTAAGAATACGGTCATGAGCGCGTAGACTGATGCCTAACGAATCGAACGCTAGCTGCAGCATGCTTTCGGCCTCCTTGGTGAGCGTGACCGCTTTGCGAAGGGAAGCGCCTGCCAATTCGCTCAGAGCTCTTCGGCCATCCTCGCGCTCGAGCCTGCGGTTAGCGGCGCTCAGCACCTTTGCCCTCATCTGCTCCGTTGTCATTCCGCTCGTCAATCCCTCGGATGTAAGCGGGCGCGAGACTTCGATATGCATATCGATTCGATCGAGCAAAGGGCCGGATATTTTGGTCCTGTAACGCGCGATTTGAATTTCAGAACATATGCAGCGTTGATCGTCGGAATCATGGCCGTAGTAGCCGCACGGACAAGGATTCATAGAGGCGGCAAGCAGGAACGACGCGGGAAAACGAAATACAGCGCGGGAGCGGGCGATCGTCACTTCCCGGTCCTCCAATGGCTGCCTGAGCACTTCGAGGGCTGCTCTGGAGAATTCGGGCAGCTCGTCCAGGAATAGGACGCCTCGATGTGCTAGCGTCACTTCGCCAGGCCTTGGGATGGAGCCGCCTCCAATAAGACCTGCAGCCGAAATCGTATGATGAGGGCTTCGAAACTGTCGTTCATGCATGAGGGAAGGTATCCCGCCAGGCAGTTTCCCGGCGGCGCTGTAGATTTTCGTTACTTGCAGCGCTTCTTCTTCACGGAGAGGGGGCATAATGCCGGGAAGCCGTTTCGCCAGCATGGTTTTACCGGTTCCTGGCGGTCCCGTCAATAGAACGTTGTGATTGCCAGCGGCTGCGATCAGCAGTGCCCGTTTAGCATGATGCTGCCCTAAGACATCGCCAAAGTCGCCGTGCAGGGCTTGGTATTTGGTAAACGCCACGGAGTCGAGGCGATGATTTCGATCCGAATTGGAGTCATAGCGAAGCGGTTCCCACGACAGATCGGACGATTTGGGTTCGCCGAGATCGCGCAAATGCGAGACGGCAAACAGCTCCATTCCCTCGATACAGGCAGCTTCGGCTGCATTGCCGCGAGGGAGTAGCACTTTGGTCATTCCGCGCAGCTTCGCTTGTTCGACCATCGCAAGTACGCCGGGAACTGCGCGTAATTCGCCGTTTAAGGCAAGTTCGCCGAGTACGAGGAAATCTTGAAACAGCTCGCTTCGAAGTTGCGCGCTGGCGGCCAACACGCCTGCGGCGATAGCCAAATCGAAAGCTGTTCCTTCTTTTCTCAAATCAGCCGGTGCTAAATTGACGGTAATGCGTTCCATTGGAAACGCGAATCCGCAATTTTTGACAGCTGCTCTGACACGCTCTACTGATTCCCGAACTGCGGGATCTGGCAATCCAACCACATTTACTTGCGGAAGTCCGCTCGAAATGTCCACTTCAACAGCGATCATTCGTCCTTCGACGCCGTATACGCTTCCGCTGCAAATTTGGGTATACATAACAAAAAACACCTCCGCCATTTCGGCTGAAGGTGCTTCCTCACAGGTCCGTATCATCATTATTGTAAGTATCATAGAGCATGCGAAAAAGAACTGTCAATCAATACGATTCAATTGAGTAGAAAATGCGCAATTTGCAGTCGATGATGCCTGTCATGATCTATAAAATCAATGAGATAGGCATGGATCGTAAAAGGATTGCCGTCTAAGTCCAAATATGTTGTTTCGCGCTGTGTAATGGATAAGGATTGAAGCAGATCGATCAGCTGCTGACGCTGTGCAACAGTGGCATCGATCAATTGCTCCTGAGTTACGGTTGCGGCGTATGCAGCAGCCTGTGCATTAAATGTGTCATAATCAGAATGCTTCAATCGCAAGGGGACGCCAGAAGCGATAGGTTCAATAGCATCGGTCATGAAATGCCGATCCCACAGCATAATGTGACCGATGATTCCCGAGGCGGACCATTTGCCAGGTTGGAGCGGGAGGTTCCATTGGGCAGCGCTCATTCCGCGGAGTGAATTTGCAAATGGAATGAAGGACTGAAACGAAACGATGAGCTTCGAGAAATCTTCCATGTCTGGCAGTTGCCCCCTTTTGAAGTTCGTGTTAATATTAGTCTAAACCGAACAAATGTTCGTCGTCAATATTTTGCTGATCTTTGGCAATACTAGGCTCTGTATCAATACATCTCCAAGTTGAGCGTTTTGTGACTGCTTTCATATCGCTATGAGATGAAACTGATATCAAAAAAGATGGCTTTTCACATTAAAAAAATAGGAAAGCCATGGCGAATCGTGTTACAATACTTATTGGTTTTGTGTACATACGTAGGATTTGACTGCGGATAGGAGGATTTTCGTAAATGAATATCCATGAGTATCAGGGTAAACAAGTGCTGAAACAATATGGGGTTGCTGTGCCTGACGGCAAAGTGGCCTTCTCTGTTGATGAGGCTGTAGAAGCGGCAAAATCGCTGGGAACACCAGTCGTGGTCGTAAAAGCGCAAATTCATGCAGGTGGACGCGGTAAAGCTGGCGGCGTTAAGGTTGCTAAAAATTTGGATGAAGTTCGCGAGTATGCGAGCCAAATTCTGGGCAAAGTGCTCGTAACTCACCAAACGGGTCCGGAAGGCAAGGAAGTTAAACGTCTGCTGATCGAGCAAGGCTGCGACATTAAGAAAGAGTATTACATCGGACTTGTCGTCGACCGCGTAACGGGCCGCATTGTTATGATGGCTTCGGAAGAAGGCGGAACGGAGATCGAAGAGGTCGCCGAGCATTCCCCGGAGAAAATCTTCAAAGAAGTCATCGATCCGGCTGTCGGCCTTCAAGTGTTCCAAGCGCGTAAGCTTGCTTACGCAATCAATATTCCGAATGAGCTGGTTAATAAAGCAGCTAAATTCATGATTTCCCTTTACACGGCATTCGTTGAGAAAGACTGCTCCATTGCAGAAATCAATCCGCTCGTCGTAACAGGCGACGGCAACGTAATGGCGCTTGACGCCAAGCTGAACTTCGATTCCAACGCGCTGTATCGCCACAAGGACATCCTTGAACTGCGCGATCTGGAAGAGGAAGACGAGAAGGAAATTCAAGCATCCAAGTTCGATCTGAGCTACATCGCGCTGGACGGCAACATCGGCTGCATGGTTAACGGCGCGGGTCTTGCGATGGCAACGATGGATATTATCAAATATTACGGCGGCGACCCTGCCAACTTCCTCGATGTAGGGGGCGGTGCCACGAAAGAGAAAGTTACGGAAGCTTTCAAAATCATTCTCTCCGACGAGAAGGTTAAAGGCATTTTCGTAAACATTTTCGGCGGTATCATGAAGTGCGACATTATCGCTGACGGCGTTATTTCAGCGGCGAAAGAGCTTGGACTGGATCGTCCGCTCGTCGTTCGTTTGGAAGGCACCAATGTCGAACTCGGCAAAAAAATGTTGAACGAATCCGGTCTAAACATCGTTGCAGCCGACTCCATGGCCGACGGTGCACAAAAAATCGTCGCGCTTGTGAAGTAAGACAACATTTTGTCGCAATACGGCGGCATACGAATTCTTTTTAGGGGATGTGAGTTTCGATGAGCATTTTGGTAGACAAAAATACAAAAGTCATTACTCAGGGCATCACAGGTGCCACAGGGTTGTTTCATGCGAAGGGCGCCCTGGAATACGGTACGCAAATGGTTGGCGGCGTAACGCCGGGCAAAGGCGGAACCAATGTTGATATCACGCTTGAGAACGGAACGGTCGTATCCCTTCCGGTCTTTAATACAGTAGCAGACGCAGTCGCAAAAACTGGCGCAACGGCATCGGTTATTTACGTACCGCCTGCATTCGCTGCCGATTCCATCTTGGAAGCCGTCGATGCGGAGCTTGATCTGGTTATCTGTATTACCGAAGGTATCCCGGTCATCGACATGATCAAAGTAACACGCTACATGGAAGGCCGTAAAACGCGCCTGATCGGTCCGAACTGCCCAGGCGTTATTACGCCCGGCGAGTGCAAGATCGGCATCATGCCGGGTTACATTCACACGAAAGGCCATGTAGGCGTCGTTTCCCGTAGCGGAACGCTCACTTACGAGGCTGTACACCAACTTACGACGCGCGGCATCGGACAATCCTCCGCAGTTGGCATCGGCGGCGACCCTGTTAAAGGTACGGAGTTCATCGACATCCTAAACATGTTCAATGAAGATCCGGATACTTACGCGGTTATCATGATCGGTGAAATCGGCGGCTCCGCAGAAGAAGAAGCTGCTGAGTGGGTCAAAGCGAATATGACGAAACCTGTCGTAGGCTTCATCGGCGGCGCAACAGCACCTCCGGGCAAACGTATGGGACATGCCGGCGCAATCATCTCCGGCGGAAAAGGTACGGCAGCAGAGAAAATCGCAACGCTCGAAAAATGCGGCATTCGCGTAGCGCCTACGCCTTCCGAGATGGGTTCCACGCTTGTTAGCGTTCTTGAAGAGCGCGGCATGCTGGACAAATGCAAAACGCACTAAACAAGTAAACCAACTATAAGTTCGAATTAAAGGTAAGCAACCTTTCCGATTGTCCTATTAGGGCTGGAGAGGTTGCTTTTTTTTATATGGATTTTAAAATCGGCTTGCATTCTGTTTGTTGCTCAAGCACAATAGGATGCGGGCCCTTGAGACGAGGGGACGACGTTATGTACGAGTTGGAGAAAAGAATTGAAGCGCTGATTACAATGCACGAAACGCCGGGAATTGGGTGGAAATCGATACGTAAAGCGTTCGATTGCGAACATTGGAGCCAATTTGACCGATTTACCCCGGAAGCGTGGAGTTCCTCGGTCGGATTGAAGCCTGAACAAGCGAAAGCATTATCGAATGCGTTTTCAAACATAGATCCGATCGCAAGAAAACAAGAAGCCGCGTCTCGTGGTATTGCGCTCATTACTTACTTCGATACAAAATATCCCGCACTGCTTAAACAAATGCACCAGCCGCCGTGGGTATTATATGCAATTGGCCGGCTCGATTTACTTGAGCGTCATTCCATTGCGATTGTAGGAACAAGAGGACCTACGTCTTACGGGAGAAAGACGGCTTTGACGCTCGGGGAGCAGCTGTCGGCTAGAGGCGTCACCGTGATAAGCGGGCTTGCAAGGGGTGTAGACGCGTTGGCGCATGAAGGAGCGTTGAATGGGCCTGGAAGTACGATTGCGATCCTGGGGACGCCGGTAGATCGCGTATATCCGCTTGAGAACCGGTCTCTATACCAGCGAATTGCCAATCAAGGACTTATTCTCTCCGAGGTTGCACCGGAAACGCCGTTCCATCCCGGATTATTTCCGCTTCGGAATCGTATTATCGCCGGGCTTTCGCTAGGTACGGTCGTAGTGGAAGCCGCTGAAAGAAGCGGCTCGCTCATTACGGCGGATCAGGCGCTTGAAATGTCGCGCGACGTCTTTGCCGTACCCGGTCCTATTTCATCTCCGAAGAGCGCGGGGACGAACGGACTCATTCGCCAAGGAGCAAAACTGGTCGCTTCCTTCGAAGACATTATGGAGGAATACGAAGGATTGTTCGATTTTCGAAGCCGTCCCTCCGCGGAACATAGTCGTCCAATCGAAGCTGAATCAGACTTTTCTCTCACGGAACAAGAGGCGATTATCTACCGTCTCTTACAGGAAGAAGCGCGAACGACGGATGAACTTCACGAGCTTTCAACCTTTCCGTTTGGACTTTTGCATTCAGTTCTGATAAATTTAACTATAAAACGTAAGATTGAACAGCATCCTGGTTCCATATATAGTGTAATGTAACAAAGAAGTGGAGAGGAGGGCGCAGCTATGGCGGATTCACTTGTCATTGTAGAATCACCGGCAAAGGCGAAAACGATCGGTAAATATCTCGGCAGCAAGTTCATCGTCAAAGCATCGATGGGTCATATCCGCGACTTGCCCAAGAGTCAGATCGGCGTCGAAGTAGAAAATGATTTTCATCCTAAATATATTACGATTCGCGGAAAAGGCAGCGTCCTGAAAGAACTGAAGGATGCCAGCAAGAAAGTAAAGAAAGTCTATCTCGCAGCTGACCCTGACCGCGAGGGAGAAGCGATCGCATGGCATCTGGCGCATTATCTCGAAATCGACGAAAGCGACACCTGCCGTGTCGTATTTAATGAAATTACGAAACAAGCGGTCAAGGATGCTTTCAAGACGCCGCGGCCGATTAATATGGATTTGGTTAATGCCCAGCAGGCGAGACGGATTCTCGATCGGCTCGTCGGGTACAAAATCAGCCCACTATTATGGAAGAAAGTCAAAAAAGGGCTCTCGGCAGGACGCGTTCAATCGGTTGCGGTCAAGCTCATAATCGATCGCGAAAACGAAATCGACGCATTCGTTCCAGAAGAGTACTGGAGCATAACTGCCCAGTTGAAGAAAGGCTCAGCTTCGTTCGAAGCCAAATTTCATTCTTTGAACGGCGAGAAGATCGAGCTTGGCAACGAAGCGCAAATGCAAACGGTTCTAGACGCAATGGGGTCGTCGGCATTCACGGTCGGCGAAGTGAAGGAAAAGGAGCGCCAGCGTAATCCGGCTGCTCCGTTCACGACAAGCTCCTTGCAGCAAGAAGCGGCCCGTAAGCTAGGCTTCCGAGCTTCCAAAACAATGTCTGTCGCGCAGCAGCTGTACGAGGGCGTTGAACTCGGCAAAGAAGGTACGGTAGGTTTGATCACCTACATGAGAACGGACTCGACGCGCATTTCCCCGATCGCACAGGAAGAAGCGAAGGGCTACATCGAAGAGAAATACGGTCCTTCCTACGCTCCTGAACAGCCTCGCGTGTACGCGAAGAAAAACAGCAATGCGCAGGACGCCCATGAAGCGGTTCGTCCGACTTCCGTGCTGCGTGATCCCGATTCCATGAAGGAATTTTTAAGCCGGGATCAATTCAGATTGTATAAGCTCGTTTGGGAACGTTTCATTGCCAGCCAAATGACTTCCGCGGTGCTGGATACGATGACGGTTGATTTCACGGTTGGAAACGGAGCCGTATTCAGGGCCGTCGGTTCGAAAGTGAAGTTCCCCGGGTTCATGAAGATTTATGTCGAAGGCAACGATGACGGAACGACCGACGAAGAGAAGTTTCTTCCGCCGCTTGTCGTTTCCGAGTCTATCCCGGCGGATTCCGTTGAACCGAAACAGCATTTCACGCAGCCGCCGCCTCGTTATTCAGAAGCGCGACTTGTCCGCATGATGGAGGAAATCGGGATCGGCCGTCCGAGTACATATGCGCCGACGCTGGAAACGATCCAGAAGCGCGGGTATGTCGCGATGGAAGAGAAGAAGTTCATTCCGACGGAGCTTGGCGATCTCGTCATTCAAATGATGGAGGAGTTCTTCCCGGAAATACTGGATGCGGAATTTACCGCCCATATGGAAGAAGACCTTGACCATGTGGAAGACGGTAAAGAGGATTGGGTTCGCGTGCTTGGCAACTTCTACGAGTCATTCGAGAAACGGCTCGAGGTCGCGGAAGAGGAAATGAAGGAAGTCGAGCTGCAGGATGAAATCTCCGATGAGATTTGCGAGAAATGCGGCCGGCATTTGGTTTACAAAATGGGTCGTTTCGGGAAATTCCTTGCATGCTCCGGATTTCCGGACTGCCGGAATACGAAGCCGATCGTCAAGGATATAGGCGTCGATTGTCCGAAATGCAAAGTCGGCAAAATCATCGAACGCCGAAGCAAAAAAGGACGTTATTTTTATGGCTGTGATCAATATCCGGGTTGCGATTACGTCTCTTGGGATAAACCAGCCAGCAAGCCTTGTCCGAATTGCGGCAGTCTAATGGTAGAGAAGCGTAATCGAAGCGGAGCGAAGCTTGCGTGTACGCAGTGCGAATATAACGAAGAAGTGGTAGATGAGCAGGATTCCGCCGAATTGTAGGCGCTTGGCTCAGGATTGAAAGGAAGGTAAGAACAGTGTCAGAAGTACAACGTGTTACCGTAATCGGCGCAGGGCTAGCAGGAAGCGAGGCCGCTTGGCAAATCGCCTCGCAAGGCGTCCCGGTTACCCTTTACGAAATGCGGCCGGCTACCAAAACGCCGGCTCATCATACGAACAATTTTGCAGAACTCGTTTGCAGCAACAGTCTCCGCGCGAATGGATTGACCAACGCCGTCGGCGTACTGAAAGAAGAAATGCGCCGTATGAACTCGCTTATCATGGACTGCGCGGACCGCAACGCCGTGCCGGCAGGCGGTGCTCTAGCCGTCGACCGGGATGGCTTCTCCGGCGATGTGACGCGGATTTTGAAAGAGCATCCGTTGATTGACGTGCGCACGGAAGAAATGACGGACATCCCGACCGAAGGCATCGTATTGATCGCGACAGGCCCGTTGACGGCTCCGCGTCTCTCCGCTCAAATTCAAGGGATGCTGGGCGAGGAATATTTCTATTTCTACGATGCGGCAGCGCCGATTGTCGAGAAAGATTCCATCGATATGTCGAAAGTTTATTTGGCTTCCCGGTACGACAAGGGCGAAGCGGCTTATTTGAACTGTCCGATGACGGAAGAGGAATTTGAACGTTTTCATGAAGCGCTCATTACGGCCGAGACGGCTGAAGTGAAGGAATTCGAGAAAGAACAATATTTCGAAGGCTGCATGCCGATCGAAGTCATGGCTAGCCGCGGCAAGCAAACCGTGCTGTTCGGACCGATGAAGCCTGTTGGACTCGTTAATCCGCACACTGGCAAGCTCCCGCATGCTGTCGTCCAGCTTCGTCAAGACAACGCTGCTGGAACGCTGTACAACCTGGTAGGCTTCCAGACTCACCTGAAATGGGGCGAGCAGAAGCGGGTGCTATCGCTCATCCCTGGCCTCGAGAACGCGGAGTTCGTGCGATTCGGCGTCATGCACCGGAACACGTTTATTAATTCGCCGAAGCTGCTCCAGCCGACGTATCAAACGATGAAACGGGAAAATCTGTTTTTCGCGGGCCAAATGACAGGCGTAGAAGGTTATGTCGAATCAGCCGCCTCCGGACTCATCGCCGGCATGAATGCCGGTCGACTAGCAAGAGGGTTGAAGCCGATTGTATTCCCTGGCGATACGACGCTCGGCAGCATGGCGCAGTATATTACGACAGCGGATTTCAAACATTTCCAGCCGATGAATGCTAATTTCGGGCTCTTCCCGCCGCTTGAGAAACGGATGCGCAGCAAGAAGGACAAGAATGACGCAATCGCGAACCGGGCGCTTGAACAGCTGGCTAGATTCAAAGAAACGCTTGAGTCCGGTATCGAACCTATACAAGAAGCGCTGCAGGATTAATCTTCGGTAATGATTCATGACAAATGACAGCGGCAGCAATGAGCTTACAGCGGCCGCTGTTTCCTTTTTTTGAAGTTTTTTCAAAAATCAAGCTATTCGCACCAAAGGAAAAAGATCGCTTCATTAAATACATATCTCGCTCTTCGATTAATCAAACGGAGGAGGCATTACGATGAACATGGAATTTCACGCGACGACCATTTGCGCTGTCCGGCATAACGGAAAAGGTGCTATTGCCGGCGATGGGCAAGTGACGTTCGGCAACAGCATGGTGATGAAGCATCACGCGAAGAAGGTTCGCCGGTTGTATCGGGGGCAAGTTATTGCCGGATTCGCCGGATCGGTCGCCGATGCAATAGCCTTATTCGAGAAATTCGAGGGCAAGCTGGAAGAACATCACGGCAATTTACAGCGAGCAGCCGTAGAGCTCGCTAAAGACTGGCGTTCGGATCGCGTCCTGCGCAAGCTGGAAGCGATGATGATCGTAATGGACGCAACGGGCTTACTGCTTATTTCCGGCGGCGGAGAAATTATCGAGCCGGATGACGGCATTCTTGCCATTGGCTCCGGAGGCAGCTTCGCGCTGGCGGCTGCCCGTGCCGTACGTCAGCATGCACCTCATATGGAAGCGAAGGATATGGTTAAATCGGCGCTGGAAATTGCCGCGGATATTTGCGTTTTCACGAATCGGAATATTATCGTGGAAGAAATCGAGTAAGTTTCGAATACGTTACTAGTACAAGGTTTGAATTGGAGGGGTATAGATGTCAAACGAAGCATTGACACCGAAACAAATCGTGACGGAGTTGGATAAATATATCGTCGGCCAAAAGGCGGCCAAACGGTCCGTGGCGGTCGCGCTTCGCAACCGGTTCCGGAGAAGCCGGCTGGATGAGGCGATCCGCGATGAAATCGTGCCGAAAAACATTCTCATGATCGGCCCTACCGGCGTCGGGAAAACCGAAATCGCCAGACGGCTGGCCAAGCTAGTCAACGCTCCATTCGTCAAGGTCGAAGCGACCAAGTTTACGGAAGTCGGTTACGTAGGCCGCGACGTTGAATCTATGGTTCGGGATCTTGTAGAAACCGCGATTCGGATGGTGAAGCTGGAGAAGACGGAGCAGGTTAAAGACAAAGCCGAGGTATTGGCAAATGAGCGTATCGTAACCATGCTCGTTCCTTCGTCCGTGAAAGCTAAATCGTCCAAAAATCCGCTTGAAATGCTGTTTGGCAATTCCAATGGCTCGAAAGAACCCGAAGTGGAGCCGGAAGAGAGCGCATCGGTTATCGAGCGCCGCAAGCAAGTGAAGGAACAATTGGCAGCCGGCAAGCTGGAGAACGAAGTCATTGAGATTGAAGTGGAAGACAATTCTCCGAATATGCTCGATATGCTGGCCGGTCAAAGCAACGAAGGCATGGGGATGGGCGCGAATATGCAAGAGCTGTTCGGCCAGCTAATGCCCAAGAAAGCCAAGAAGCGCAAGCTTCCTGTCAAGGAAGCGCGCAAAGCACTGATTCAAGAAGAAGCAAACAAACTAATCGATATGGACGACGTCATTGCGGAATCGGTCAACCGAGCGGAACAGTCGGGCATGATCTTCATTGACGAGATCGATAAGATTGCGAGCTCATCCCGCGGATCTGGTCCCGATGTATCACGCGAAGGCGTGCAAAGGGACATTTTACCTATTGTCGAGGGGTCCACAGTAATGACAAAATACGGTCCGGTTAAAACGGACTACGTCTTGTTCATTGCAGCTGGCGCTTTTCATATGGCGAAGCCGTCCGATCTCATTCCGGAGCTGCAAGGGCGGTTCCCAATTCGCGTCGAATTAACGAACTTGACCCTTGAAGATTTCGTGAAGATTTTAACGGAGCCAAAGAACGCACTGACGAAACAATATACGGCACTGTTGGAAACTGAAGGGATTACGATTACGTTCTCGGATGATGCGGTTCAAGAACTCGCTTCCATTGCAGCGGAAGTGAACAAGAACACGGAGAATATCGGCGCAAGGCGCTTGCATACGATTTTGGAAAAACTGTTGGAAGACTTATCTTTCGAAGCGCCGGAGCTTTCTTTGGAACATCTGACCATAACACCGGAGTACGTGCGGGAGAAACTGGGCAATATTGCGAAAAACCGTGATCTAAGTCAATATATACTGTAAGGGACGGACAGGAAAGTAGGGGGCAACAGAAATGATTTTATTGGCAAAAACAAGAACGCTTAACCGGCTGCTGCAGCGTGCGGCCGGAGGGGCGCTCAATTTCCGGGAGATGGCGGAAGTACTCTGTACGACCATACAGGCGGACGTATTCGTCGTCAGCCGCAAAGGTAAAGTACTAGGGTGTGCCGCGGCAGGTCCATATCAGCATGAGCAGCTGCGCGCATTGCCGATTGGCGATCTTCGTTTTTCTCCTGAGAGCAACGAACGTTTCATGAGTATGCAAGAAACAGCAACGAATGTGACGCCGGATGTCGGCATTGCGGAGTCGTTCCCGATGATGGCGGCGCAAGATATCATGACTGTGGTGCCAATCGTAGGCGGCAGAGACCGTATAGGGACCTTGATACTGCTGCGGAGCGCGGATCCTTTCGGCGACGACGAATTGATTTTGGCCGAATACGGAAGCACGATCGTAGGCATGGAGATTCTTCGCGAACGCGCAGAGGAAATCGAGCAGGAAGCAAGAAGCAGAACGGTCGTGGCGGTCGCAGTCGGTTCGTTATCCTTCAGCGAGTTAGAGGCGGTTGAACATATCTTTGATGAGCTGGACGGGAAAGAGGGGCTTCTGGTCGCTTCTAAGATTGCGGACAGGGTCGGAATAACCAGATCGGTCATCGTGAATGCGCTTCGTAAATTGGAAAGCGCTGGCGTAATTGAAACAAGATCTCTAGGAATGAAGGGGACGTATATACGAATTTTGAATACCCAGCTCCTTCAGGAACTCAAAAAGAATAAAAATTAATACGTTTGCATAATCATTACAAATCCATTCAGAAACCAGTACAAATTTCCCAACTTTTAGTCCTATCTTCGACAAAGATAGGGCTTTTTTCTTATTGTAATAAATTAGGAAGTTGAGGAAGATTAGTTTGGTAGAAATGTTCGACAAGTCTCTCTCATAAACTTCATAATTCTTTGTCGAACAAAGAAGGAATGCTTGGAAATCTGTTGAATATTAACATCACACGAAATAGAAAGCGGGGTTTTTCAGTGAATTTGTTGAATGGCCCGGAATTTGGTCGATTACAAGGCGCCATAAATGCTGCGGAAATGCGTCAGAGAGTAATTGCCAACAATATTGCGAATGTAGATACGCCGAAATTCAAGCGCTCCGAGGTCGTTTTCGAACAGCTGCTCGAGCAGAGCATGGGGTCCGGGGCGTTTCAAATTGCGGGCAAACGAACGAATCCAAAGCATATTCCAATTGGATCCTCCTCATCGGTTCCTCAAGCTCAGGTCATTACAGATGAAGTGAGTGTCATGAATAACGACACGAACAATGTCGATATTGATCGAGAAATGTCGCTGCTCGCCAAAAACCAATTGAATTACAATTTCTATGTGCAACAGATGAATCACGATGTGAAAATGATGCGCATCGGAATCGAAGGGAGAGGCTGATTATGAAATTGACGAACGGGTTTGATGCCAGCGCCTCCGCGCTGACCGCTCAGCGTCTTCGGATGGACGTCATTTCTTCAAACATTGCAAATGCGGAAACGACGAGAGCCTCTTACGTGAATGGACGCTACGAACCTTACAAACGTAAAATGGTCGTTCTTGAACCTACTTCGCAGTCGTTCGCCGATACGCTGAACAGTCAAATGAACGGCTCAAGCCAAACGCCGGGCGTAAAAGCAACGAAAATAATCGAAGATTCAACGCCTTTGAAACTGGTGTATAATCCGACCCATCCCGACGCGGACGAGAACGGTTATGTCAAAATGCCGAACGTCGACGTGTTGAAGGAAATGGTCGATATGATATCTGCATCCCGTTCTTACGAAGCGAATGTAACGGCTATGAACGCAACAAAAGGCATGTTTGTCAAAGCGCTTGAAATCGGTAAATAACCAGAGATAACGCGGAGGGATATTCTTGATTAACCCCATGACCTTAAACCCGGTACAAGCCCAGTCGATAAAACCGGTCGAAACAAACAACCTCAGCACTTCCTCTTCACCGGCAGACCTTACGAAAACCTTCGGTGATTTCCTTCAAAAAGCATTGGACGGCGTTAGCGCCCAAGAACAAAACGTACATACGATGAACGATCAATATTTACTTGGAAACGTGGACGTCTCCCAAGTCATGGTCGCTACACAGCAAGCTGAACTCGGCTTGCAGCTCACCTCACAAATCCGCAACAAAGTGATCGAAGCCTATCAGGAAATCATGCGGATGCAGATCTAATGGCCTATCAACTTGCATTAGAAGCTAACAGTGAGGTGGAAACGTGAACGAGAAATTTGCCCAATATCGAGCGAAGGTCGCTCAGTATTGGAATGTATTGGAGAAGAAACAGAAGATTTGGCTAGGCGCTTCAGCTGCTTTCCTCATCTTGGCGATCATCTTGATGACATTCCTTTTTTCGAGAACGAATTACGAAGTTGCATTTCGCAATTTGGATAGTACGGACTCAGCCGCTGTAATGGATTACTTGGATTCAAGCAAAATACCTTACAAGCTTTCCGATGCGGGGCAAACGATCTCGGTTCCGACAGCGGACGCTTCCAAAGTAAAAGTGGAGGCAGGTTCACAAGGAATTATTCGTAACGGTTCAATCGGATTCGAATCTTTTAACGACAGCTCGTCGATGTTTGGCTCGACAGATCGCGAATTCGATGTGAAGTATCGCAGCGCATTAAACGGGGAAATTCAACGCCTTCTGAATGATATGCAAGGCGTGCAGAAGTCGAATGTATTAGTGAACTTGCCGGACACGACGCCGTTTATGACGACGGAAGAGAAAGAGCAGGCTTCGGCTTCGATCATGATTACGTTCCGTCCGGGCTATCGCCCAGCGCAGAAAGAAGTCGATGGCTATTACAATCTGGTCAAAACGTCGATTCCGAACATAAAGCCGGAGAATATTACAATCTCTAGTCCGGAAGGCGAATTGCTTGCCTCGAACGATGTCGACGGAAGCAGCAGTGATTTGCTTGAAACACATTACCAAATTCAGCATAAATACGAGAATGACATTAAGCAAAAAATCCAGGCGTTCCTAGGAGCGATGGTCGGTATGGACAATTTGGTCGTGAGCGTATCGAGTTCTATCAATTTCGATAAAATCAAATCGGATCAGCAGTTGGTTATGCCGCTTCCTGACAACAACAATAACGGAATCATTATTAGCGAGTCCTCTACAAACAAAACTGCGACCGGCGCAAATTCGGCTGGCGGCGTTGCAGGAACTGGCGCAACAGACGTGCCAGGTTACGAAGCAACGAACAGCAGCAACGGAGGCACCTCCGAAGAAGCTGACCGGACAACGAACTACGAGATTAGCAGGAACAATATTCAAACAGAGTCCGGGCCTTATGTGATCAAGGATCTATCCATTAATATCGGCGTAGAAAAAACAAAGTTAAGTGCCCAGGCCAAAACAGAAATGACAAATGTTGTTGCGAATATCGTACGCTCTCAATTGGTCGAGTCTGGTCAAGATGTAACTAATGACGCGCTAATGGACAAAAAAGTTTCGATCATGGCGCAAAGTTTTATCGACAATGGCGGAGCTACTTCCTCCAAGGCACTCTCGACAGGATGGATGGTCGGTATTGGCCTTGCTGCGCTTGCGCTGATCGGCGGTCTTGGTTACGTCGTCGTTCGCCGCAGAAAACAAGCAGAGCTTGCCGAAGAATTGGCAGTTCCAGGGAAAGTGGAGTATCCGACGATCGATTTGGACAGCGTTCAGAACGAAAGTCAAGTTCGCAAGCAGCTTGAAACATTGGCCAAGCGAAAACCGGAAGAGTTCGTTAATTTGCTCCGGACTTGGCTTGTTGATGAATAGAGGTGGCTGAGATGGCAAAGTTACAAGGATTCAGCGGTCGTCAGAAAGCAGCTATATTGTTAATTTCGCTAGGTCCTGAAGTTTCCGCTCAGATCTTTAAACATTTAAGAGATGAAGAAATTGAACAGCTGACGCTCGAAATTGCAAATGTGCGCAAAGTGGATACGCTCGATAAAGAAACGATTTTGAATGAATTCCATCAAATTTGCGTGGCACAGGAATACATTTCGCAAGGCGGTATTACATACGCTCGCGAAATTCTGGAAAAGGCGCTCGGCGAGTCGAAGGCGATGGAAGTCATCGGCCGATTGACGGCAACCTTGCAAGTTCGTCCGTTCGATTTCGCACGCAAAGCCGATGCCGCTCAAATTCTGAACTTCATTCAGAACGAAAACTCGCAAACCATTGCTCTCGTATTGTCTTATCTTCAAGCAGAACAAGCGTCTCAAATCCTATCGTCGCTTCCTCAAGACAAGCAGGCGGAAGTTGCACGCCGCGTCGCTTTGATGGACAGCACGTCGCCGGATGTCATTTCTTACGTCGAACGCGTGTTGGAACAGAAGCTGTCCGCTACCGTTACTCAAGATTACACAAGCGCGGGCGGTATTGAATCTATCGTTCAAATATTAAATGGCGTCGACCGGGGAACGGAACGCACGATCCTGGATGCGTTGGAAATTCAAGATCCCGAGTTGGCCGAAGAAATCAAGAAGCGGATGTTCGTATTCGAGGACATCGTCAATATCGACAACCGTGCCATTCAGCGTATCATTCGCGATATCGAAAACTCCGACCTGCAGCTTGCTCTCAAAGTGGCCAGCGAAGAAGTCCGAGAAGCGATTTTCCGCAACATGTCCAAACGCATGGCCGAAACATTCAAAGAAGAAATGGAATATATGGGACCTGTACGGCTGCGTGACGTTGAAGAGGCACAAACTCGCATCGTAGCAACGATCCGCAGACTTGAAGAGTCCGGTGAGATCATCATCGCCCGTGGCGGAGGAGATGATATCATTGTCTAAGTTGTATAAATCTTCCCATGTTGTCTCGGTAGAAGATTTAAAACGGCTGGAATGGTATAACCGGTATGTAAAGCCGGCTCCGGAACAGGAAGCGCCCGTCGGGCCGAGTGAAGAAACGGTATCGCTCCGCGACCAAATTTTGGATGATGCCGAACAGTTTGCGAATCAGCGTATCCAGGAAACAGGCGAGCAAATCGAAACGATGTACGCCGATGCGACTGCTCAAATCGACCAGTGGTGGCTCGAACGCCGCCTGCAGGACGATGAAACGATGGAGCGGATTCGTCATGACGGATATCAACTCGGTTTCGAAGAAGGCAAGGCGCAGGCCGAAGCCGAAGTGCGTGCCCAATGGGAATCCATGCTGACGGAAGCAAGATCGATTCTTGATTCCTCGTATGAAACGAAGGAACAAATCATACAAGAAGCCGAACCGTTCGTAGTCTCGCTGAGCACGGCGATCGCGGAGAAAATCATCCAGAAACAGCTGACCGTCGAAGCGGATTGGTCGCTCGATATTGTCCGCAAAGCGTTGGAACGGCGGAGAGAACAGGGTGTCATCACCTTGTGCGTATCGCCCCAGCAGTTGACATACGTTCAGGCTGCGCGCGAAGAACTGTCGCTTGCGATCGACTCGCAGGCAGAGCTTCAAATCGTACCCGATGTATCCGTCAAATCGTTCGGCTGCGTCATTCGCTCCTCATTCGGCAGCATCGACGCCAGAATCGATACGCAGTTGTCCGAGATTAAGCGGGAACTGATCCAGCTTGCCCTGCAGGCTGAGGAACGAGGGGCCACGGATGAAAGCTAATCGCCTGGATGCTGAACGCTATATCGAACATTTAAGACCGATCGACCCGGTTCGCGTGAACGGCAAGGTTACGCAGGTTATCGGACTGACGGTTGAATCGGAAGGTCCGGACGCGAGCATCGGAGATGTTTGCCTGATCTATCCCGCGAAATCATCCAAACCGCTGAAAGCGGAGGTGGTTGGTTTCAGAGACAATAAAGTCATTCTTATGCCGCTTGGCGAGCTTCAATCGATAGGGCCAGGCTGCGACGTGGTCGGTACCGGCAAACCGCTTGGCGTTCAAGTCGGATCGGAATTGCTCGGCAAAGTACTAGACGGTCTGGGGCAGCCTTTGGACGGTTCCTACATCCCCAGCCGGATGCCGCATCATTCCACGCACAACCAGCCCAGCAATCCGTTGATGAGACCGCGGGTCAAGGATCCGCTCAGCATCGGAGTTCGCGCGATAGACGGACTGCTTACCGTCGGTCAAGGACAGCGGGTCGGAATCTTCGCAGGTTCCGGTGTCGGGAAGAGTACGCTTCTTGGCATGGTGGCTCGTAACACGTCGGCCGATGTGAACGTCATCGCTTTGATCGGTGAACGGGGCCGCGAAGTACTCGAGTTTATCGAGAAGGATCTTGGTCCTGAAGGGCTGGCAAGGTCCGTGGTCATCGTGGCGACTTCAGATCAGCCGGCGCTTATAAGGATCAAAGGCGCCTTGATTGCGACGACCATCGCGGAATACTTTCGTGATCGCGGGATGAACGTCATGCTGATGATGGATTCCGTAACCCGTTACGCGATGGCGCTGCGAGAAGTGGGACTTGCCATTGGCGAGCCTCCGGCGACGCGAGGTTACACGCCGTCCGTGTTTGCGAACTTGCCAAAGCTTCTGGAACGCGCCGGAACCGGGCAAAAGGGAACCATTACCGCCTTCTACACCGTACTCGTCGACGGGGACGATATGAACGAACCAATCGCGGATGCGGTCCGCGGTATCTTGGACGGACATATCGTACTGAGCCGGGATTTGGCGCACAAGGGACATTTTCCAGCGATCGACGTATTGGCTTCCATCAGTCGTGTTATGAAAGAAATCGTTCCGGAAGAACAGCAGGAAGCCGCCAATGAATTGAAACGGTTGCTTGCTATCTACAAAGATTCGGAAGACCTGATCAATATTGGGGCGTACCAGAGGGGTTCGAACGAAAAAATTGATCAGGCGATCGAAATGAATGAATCCATCCGGGCGTTTACGCGCCAGAAGACGAATGAGAAAGCCGAATATGAAGCGTCGCGCGACCGGCTGATCCACGAATTCCATCAGAGCTTCGGGAGTTGAAACTGATTCATGACTCGATTTCATTACGCCTATCAAAAAATCGTAGATTTGAAGACCAGCGAGAAATCTCAGGCGGAGTGGCAGTTATCTGTCGTCGTCGGCAAGCTGAACCAAGAAGAGGCAAGTCTTCAACAGCTTCAAGCAGAGCGCGCTGCCTGGTGCGACAGGCTGCAAAACGCTTCGCTTCATGCAGTAACGCTCTCTGAAATAACGATGATACAAAGTTATATCGATTTTGTGGATGAAAGCATCATGCGCAAGCTTCGCGACGTGAAGAAGGCGAAATCGGCCGTGGATGAAGGCAGGCAGTTCTTGTCCAGTCGAATGATGGACGAGAAGGTTTGGTTGAAAACGAGGGAGAACGCCTTGCAGCGATTTAAAGCCGACATGATGGTGAAGGAACAAAACGCGTTGGATGAGCTGACGACCTCACGGTTCATGTACGCGGCACATTAACAGAGAAGCAGCTTTGCGAATCGGGAGCCAATACCCGAGGGAGGGAAATTATTTTGGCGGACTTGGAAATGGAAAAGCAGGGTTACAGCGGGATCGAAAAATTAATGTTTTTCGTGACGCCAATCTTATTTACCCTGATACTACTAGGCGTGCTAGTGACGTTATTCAATTTTGATTTACGCAACAAGGCGTTGGAAATCGGCAATGACATTCCTTTCTTGAGCAAGGTGCTTCCAGAGCCGGCGACGAAAGACGGACAAGTCTCTGACGAAGATGCGATGAAGGCCGCGAATTCTTCTGCCAAAATCACCGAGCTCCAAGCACAATTGACGACGAAAGAATCGGAGCTTGCCGCAACGTCGGAAGAGAGCAAGAAACTGGCTCAGAACGTCAAAGATCTTCAGAAGCAAATGGAATCGCTGAAGCAGGCGAACGCGACGAAACAGCTTGATGACGCAGCGTATCAAAGCAAAGTCAGCGAACTGTCCTCGATGTATACCAAGATGACGCCAAGCAAGGCAGCGCCGATTCTGGAAAGCATGGAAACGGCGGAAGCCGTTCTCGTCCTCGAATCGATGAGACCCGAAGATCGTGCGACGATTCTCGAGAAAATGAATCCGAAGAAAGCTGCGGATGCCACAATGATGCTCAAAGATGCGAAGACAGCCAAGGATCGCCAAATCGCGGCGCTTCAAGCTCGCATTCATAAATTGGAAACAACCTCCGATAGTTCGCAATCGGTTCTGAGCACGGCGCAATTGAACACGACCTTCTCCAGCATGGATCCGAAGAGCGCGTCCGATTTGCTGCTCAAAATGGCGGACGTCAGTCCTAGCAAAGTGCTCCGCATCCTGAATGCGGTCAACGATGCATCCCGTTCCAAAATTTTGGCGGAGATGTCGACAGCGAATAAAGCGATAACCGCGCAATTGGTATCGAAGCTGATGGTCGGCAAGTAAGAAGGCACCTAACCATACTTTCGAAATAGAAAGGAGGTGAAACAAAACATGCAAATGCCGATTTCAAATGCTTCGCCAAGCGCGGCTCCGGCTGCTGCGAGTTCAGCTTCGGGTTCGACGCCGCCAAGCTCAGCTTCCGTCAAAGTAACGGAGAAGGGCAAGTTCAATCAAACCTTCGTTCAATCGCTTGCCGGCGCGCAAAGCACAGAAGCGAATGCTCAAGCCGGAAGCGACGGTGCTGCCGCTCCCGTGAATAACGTATCTTCGAACGCGATCGCTTCGCTGCTGGGCAGTAATCTCTCTGCAGCTGACCTGCTAAACGCGATTGAAGGGTTGCTCCAGAAACTTGGCAATACCGATTCCGACGAGCTTTCTGAAAAGACGACGGAGAGCGATCTGAAGGATGCGCTGCTGCAGCTCGATAATTTGCTCAGCACCCTGGCAGGCGTTCCGGCATTGCCGCAGCCGACGATCGTGCCAACATTGACTGCTTCGACAGCGGAAGGAAGCTCTTCTGCCGACGACGATGCGGCGAACAATGGCGGAGCGTTGCTGGCGATCGTCTCTAACTTGAATGCTCTTGCTGCTCAAGGCACATCTGTCCAGGCAGCCGAAACCGCTGTACCGAATCAATCGCAAGCGGTCGTAGCGAATTTGGAGGAACTAAACGCCTTGAAAGCCGGACTGCAGGAAGCGCTCGTAGACTTGCGTTCGCTGCTGCAAGATCAGAAAGGCACTTCGGCGAACAGCGAGCAGCTTGCTCTTATTAGTAAGCAGCTGACTTCGATTGACCAGCTCATCAGCGGCAATAAAGCCGAAGCGGCTAACGTCAATAGTCAACCGGTTGACGCGGCAGCCTTGGATGTCATTGATTCCGTTCGGGCGCTGCAAAACACGCCGCAAGGCAACACGCATCTTCAGCGAATGGCCCATCAGCTCCTTCATGTAAGCGTGCTGAGCGCGGTACAGAAGCCGGAAGAGAACGCAGGCGAGGCTGCAGCTTCGAAGGTTGTAACCGAAACGGCTGATATGAATGCGCAGCTCAGCGCTGCCAATGCGGATATCCAACGCCAGTTAACGACGGTCAACAAACCAAACTTTGCCCAGCCAGTGCCCGTTCAGCAATTCGCTTCGACGATTCAAAGCATGGTCGTCAAGGAGTTTAATGTAACGACTGCGAACGGAGTCTCCCAAGCACAGCTTACGCTGTATCCGGAACATCTGGGACAAGTCAACGTCAATATCTCCGTTCATAACGGTACATTGACCGCGCAGTTTCTCACCGATACCGTAGCTGCGAAAGATATGCTGGAGAATCAAATGGCGCAATTGCGTTCTGCTTTGCAAGCGCAAGGGTTACAAGTAGACAAGCTAGTCGTTTCGCAGACATCGGTTCAGCCTAACCTGTTCCAAGACCGTCAAGGTACTCAAGGACAGCAGCAAGGCTCCGCGAAGCGGAATAAATCGAATAACGATGCCATCGATGATATTGAGTTTGCGACTGATCTTGAAGACCTGAGCGCGCAGCAGGCCGCTGCCCGTGATTTGGGGCTAGGCCGCGGTATTCATACCATCGCGTAATCGAAGGACTGCATGCTCAACAGCCCCACTGAACGGAGGTGACGAGAAGAAATGGCAGATCGCGTATCAACCAGCAACGTTTGGCCGAATTACAGTGCGAGCAACGTACAGACAGCGACGAACAAACCGGCAGATACTTCTATGGGTAAGGATGATTTTCTGAAAATCCTTGTCACGCAACTGCAGAACCAAGATCCGATGCAGCCGATGGAAGATAAAGATTTCATCGCTCAAATGGCTCAGTTCACCTCAGTAGAGCAGCTCACGAATATGGCGGATCAACTTGCAGCACTTCGTCAGAACTTGGGCATGGCTTCGACGATGATCGGGAAGACCGTGCAATGGTACGATTACTCCGATACCGGCGAAATGCAGCAGCAGAGCGGGATCGTCGATGCGATAACGATCCGGGACAAAGTTCAGTATGCACAAGTCGGAAGCCAAGAGATCAGCCTGGACGACATCGTTTCGATTGCCGATCAAGGTGGTGAAACGGCCAATGGATGACGTCATGAAAATCGGTCATTTACATCTGACCGCCAACACGCAATTTCGCAAACCGGTGCAGCCTGACGGATCGTCAACAAATTCCGCTTCCTTTAAAGAAGTGCTCGATCGCAACGTACTCAAGTTCAGTCAGCATGCCGAGCAGCGAATTGCGCAACGCGGAATTACTCTTAAACCGGAAGCATTGACGAAGATCGGTAATGCCATCGACCAGGCCGCCGCCAAAGGAGCGAAGGATTCACTGGTCGTCTATAAGGACATTGCGATGATCGTCAACGTGCCAAGCCGGACCGTCGTTACGGCGATGGATGGAAGCAGCTTGCAAGGTAATGTATTCACTCAGATCGACAGCGCAGTCATTGTTTCGTAAAACGGCCGGACCCGCTTGCTGGGGAGCTTAAGGGCCGTGGATCGACTGAAGCGGCTCTGACGGACAGTGAACGCGTAATCATGACCATACCTGTAGGAGGTTGTCAATCGAATGTTAAGATCAATGTATTCCGGTGTGTCCGGCATGCGCGGTTTTCAAACGAAGCTGGACGTTATCGGCAACAACATCGCGAACGTGAATACGGTCGGTTTTAAAGCCGGTCGCGTCATGTTCAAGGATATCCTGAGTCAAACCGTATCGGGCGTAACGCGTCCGGAAGAAGGAACAACCGGCGGCGTCAACGCGAAACAAGTCGGTCTCGGCGTAGCGATCGCCGCAATCGATACCGTTCACACGCCAGGCAGCGCGATGACGACGAACGTGCCGACTGACGTGCGAATCGATGGAGACGGATTCTTCGCCGTATCGCCTAATAGCGACGGCGGATCGCCGTACCTGACTCGTGCGGGCAACTTTACGATGGATGCGTCCGGCCAGCTCGTTAACGGCGATGGCATGTTCGTCCTTGACAACAGTGGCGCGCCGATCGTCATGGATCCGGCAGCCGTGAAATCGTTCACGATTTCGCAAGATGGATCCATCATCGGCGTCGGGGCGGATGGAACGAGCGAAGTGGTCGCGCAACTGGGTGTCGTCAAAGTTACAAACCCGGGCGGGCTTGAGAAAATCGGCGGTAACTTGTATCGCGTGACGCAGAATGCAAATCTTGATGGAGCGGTAGAATACTCCACCGCCAATGATACGGAAGCGGGAACCGGCGCCATCATTTCGGGTCAATTGGAAATGTCCAATGTGGATCTGACTTCCGAGTTCACCGAGATGATCGTCGCACAGCGCGGTTTCCAAGCGAACTCCCGTATCATCACGACCTCCGATGAGATTTTGCAAGAGGTTGTAAATCTAAAACGATAGGTAAATAGCCGAAGAGAGGCGCTGGCCGCCTCTCTGTAAGGTTAAGGAGGAAGAACATGATTGCCGTGACGCGTTTGAACGGGAAGACAGTACATCTCAACGCGCTGCTTATCGAGTTGGTCGAAGAAAATCCGGATACTTTGATTACGCTCACGACAGGCAAGAAAATACTGGTGTTGGAGAAAGCAACCGAAGTCATTTCCTCCATACAGTCCTATCTTCGCTCGATCGGCGTCTATGCGGCGACCATTAAGAGTGATCAAACGGAGGGAACGTCCTAATGAAGAAAATGCTGCCTTGGCTGATTACAATTTTGTTGGCTATTACCCTGATTGCAATCGTTGCCGTCATTTTGTATAACTCCGTGTTGAACGACGACAGTTCGAAGGACACGGCGACGAAAGCAGCGAATGAAGCGGCAACCGTAGACACCGTTAAGCTCTCTGCGGATAAGCGCGTTGAACTTACAAGTACGATCGACAAGATTCAAACGAATTTATTGGACCCTGATTATATTGCAGTTCTTGGGTTTGCTTTTCAGCTGGATGCGAAGTCGACGAAAAAAGATTTCGACAAAATCAAAGACATCCAGATCAAGCCAATTATTATTCGTACGATTTCTGACATGAAACCGGAAGAAATCAATGGCTCGCAGGGGAAAGACAAGCTTTGCGCAGAACTGCTTAATTTAATAAATGCTGAGTTGTCGGAAGGCAAACTCACAAAAGTGGAAATTACGGACTCTATCATTCAGAAGCTGTAATCATCTAATGCTAATGCCGCATTCCTTTGAAGGGGGTGAGAGAAATGGTTGATGTTTTGTCGCAGAACGAGATTGACGCGCTGCTTGCTGCATTATCATCCGGCGAGATGGACGCAGAAGAATTAAAAAAGGAAGATACGCAGAAAAAGATTCGTGTCTACGAATTTAAGCGCGCGGTTCGTTTCTCGAAGGATCACATCCGCAGTTTGATTCGAATTCACGAAAACTTCGCGCGATACTTGACCACCTATTTCTCAGCGCAGCTTCGTACTTTCGTGCAAATAAACGTTGTAGATGTCGAACAACTGCCTTATGACGAATTTATACGCTCCATTCCGAAGATGACGATTCTGAACATCTTTGAAGCGGAGCCGCTTGAAGGGCGCATGGTAATGGAGGTGCATCCGAACATTGCTTACGCCATGTTGGACCGCATGCTGGGCGGACAAGGCGTAGCACCATCCAAAATCAATGCGTTGACTGAAATTGAAACGACGATCATGGAACGGATTTTCAGCCGGACATTCGAAAGTCTTCAGGAAGCATGGAAGACGATCATTGATATCCAGCCTAGACTCGAAGCGCTGGAAACGAATCCGCAGTTCATGCAAATCGTGTCTCCGAATGAAACCATTGCGCTCATATCCTTGAGCACCAAAATCGGCGACACCACGGGCATGATCAACTTATGTATTCCGCATGTCGTTATCGAGCCGATCATGCCGCGTTTGTCGGTCCACCACTGGTTCGTCTCGCAGAAGAAAACGAGGGCGCCGGAGGAAGTAGAAGTACTGAAGCAGCGGGTAAGCAAGGCTAAGCTGCCAATCGTTTGCGAGCTGGGAAGCTCCAGCATTTCGATTCGCGAGTTTCTGGGTCTTGCGGCTGGTGATGTGATTTCATTGAATAAATCCATCGACCAAGGACTTGATATTAAAGTCGGAGATAAGTTGAAATATATCGGCAGTCCAGGGTCGGTCAAAGATCGCATGGCCATTCAGATCAATGAAGTTCTCACCGAAGGAGTGGAAGAAGAATATGACGAGTAAAGATTACTTATCGCAAGAAGAAATCGATGCCTTGCTGCGTCAATCTTCCGATGAGCCAGATATGGAAGAGTCGCTTACCCGTGTGCAGGAGTTGAATGTCTACTTAAGTGCCATCGAGCAGGATGCTCTGGGCGAAATCGGCAACATCACATTCGGCAGCGCAGCGACGGCCTTGTCGACGTTGTTGGGCCGCAAAGTGGATATCACTACCCCGGAAGTATCGCTCATTAAGCGGAGCGAGCTCGACGAAGAATTTCCGAAACCGCATGTCGCCGTTTCCGTCAGCTATGTGGACGGCTTCCAAGGCATCAACTCGCTGGTCATCAAGACGAAGGACGCACAAACCATCGCGGACCTTATGCTTGGCGGAGAAGGCAAATTGCTAGGCACGGAATTAAACGAGATTCATATCAGCGCCGTTCAAGAAGCCATGAATCAAATGATGGGCTCCTCGGCGACGTCCATGTCGACCATTTTCAACCGTTTCGTCAACATTTCTCCTCCGGGCATCGACATCCTGGATGTCGCAAGCGGGGAAGGCGTAGAGAAATTGCCGCCTGACGATATGTTTATCAAAGTTTCCTTCCGGTTGACAATCGGAGATTTGATCGATTCGACCATCATGCAGCTGCTGCCCATTTCGTTTGCAAAAGAAATGGTGGATACGCTGATGGGCGGTACATCCGAGCCGGCCGCACCTGCCCCGGCGCCAGTTGCCGCCAGCGTAGCCGCTCCAGCAGCCGTGTATTCAGAGCCGGTTGCAGCGCCAGCACCAGTACATACGCCGCCGCCGTCTGCGCCAGCAGGGCAATACGCTGCTCCTATGCAGCCGCCTGCACCGCAGTACGCAGCTGCTCCTGCAGGCCCGCAAACGTTAGGCGGAACGCCGAATCGCAATGTGAATGTTCAGCCTGTACAGTTCGCGAATTTCCAAGGCACGCCGTACGTGCAGCCGGACGAATCCAATTTGAATTTATTGCTCGACATACCGCTTAAGGTAACAGTAGAATTAGGAAGAACTCAGAAACAAATCAAAGATATTCTTGAATTGTCTCAAGGTTCCATCATTGAGCTAGACAAGCTGGCAGGTGAACCAGTGGATATTTTGGTCAATAATAAACTGATCGCCAAGGGTGAAGTTGTCGTTATTGATGAAAATTTCGGGGTTCGTGTCACTGACATTGTAAGCCAATGGGATCGTATCCAGAAGTTACAATAACACCATAGGGGGAAGAAGCAATGGCAAATCGCATTTTGATCGTGGACGACGCAGCTTTTATGAGAATGATGATCCGCGATATTTTAACGAAGAACGGATATGAAGTCGTAGGAGAAGCGCAAGATGGAGCGCAAGCAATCGAGAAATACAAGGAACTGAAGCCGGATCTTATCACGATGGACATCACGATGCCGGAAATGGACGGTATCGTTGCGTTGAAAGAAATCAAGAAAATCGATGGCAACGCCAAAGTCATCATGTGTTCCGCAATGGGTCAGCAGGCCATGGTTATCGATGCGATTCAAGCCGGAGCCAAGGACTTCATCGTGAAGCCTTTTCAAGCTGACCGCGTTATTGAAGCAATCAAGAAAACGCTAGGTTAAGAGGATGAAAGTTTTTAACGTATTTCGACTTGCTGGACTAGCAGTCCCTGGCTGGCTAATTACAGCAAGTCTCGCATCAGCGGCGGCCGGCAACGACGATGGGAAACCAGACGTCGGAGCAGGCATCGGTTACTTAATCTGGGTTATTGCCGCACTCCTGATCGTTATCGGACTTATCATTCTTCTGATCAAATGGTTAGCCAGCCGCAATCGCGGTTGGGGCACCAACAAGGCGCTTCGATCGCTCGGGGGGATTCCGCTCGGACAGAACAAGTCGCTTCAGGTCGTAGAACTATCCGGTCGCGTATACGTGGTAGGGGTCGGGGAAGACATAACGCTATTGGATAAAATCGATGATCCTGACACGGCCGCAGCTATATTGGACGCTATCGAACAGCAAAACAGCCGAAACTGGAGCTCGCCGTCCATGGCGGAATTTCTGGCGAGATTGCGAAACAAACGATCATCGCAAGAACCGACCGAAGAACCGTGGCAGCCTTCGAATGTTTCCTTCAAAGAGCTGCTCAACAACGGCATGAAGCGGCAGGCGGATCGGAAACAGAAAGTCGAAGAGCTGCTTAAAGAGCAAAATCACAATGATCGGTTGTTGGACGAATGAACAAAAAAATCGCACTAACGGTGCTGGCTTTTCAATTGATCGCTCTTTTGTTCCACGCGCATGCCTTTGCAGAACCGCTTCCGAATGTGAGCGTCAGTATTGGCGACCAAGGAAGCGACGAACCCGGGACGAGCGCACTATCCTTGCTATTGATTATTACGGTACTCAGCGTCGCGCCGGGCATTCTTGTTCTGATGACAAGCTTCACACGGATCGTGATCGTACTCGGTTTCGTACGGACCTCGCTCGGTACGCAATCGATGCCGCCTAACCAAGTGTTAGTCGGACTGGCACTGTTTCTAACCTTCTTCATCATGTCGCCGACCATAAGCGCAGTGAACGACGTGGCGCTGCAGCCGTACTTAAAAGGCGAAATCACGCAAACCCAGGCGCTCAATAAAGCGGCTGAGCCGATGAAGAAATTCATGTTTAATCAGACCAGGCAGAAAGATCTGGAGTTGTTCATGAAGTATACCAAGACGGAACAGCCGACGACTTATAAAGATATTCCGATTACCGTCATGGTCCCGGCCTATGCCTTAAGTGAGCTTCGAACGTCATTTCAAATGGGCTTTATGATTTTCATTCCGTTTCTGATTATCGACATGGTCGTTGCGAGTACCTTGATGGCGATGGGGATGATGATGCTGCCGCCGGTCATGATTTCGCTGCCGTTCAAAATTTTGCTCTTTGTTCTCGTAGACGGCTGGTATCTCGTTATTAAGTCGCTATTATTAAGTTTTAATACGACATAGCCCCTGCGGAGAGGAGTGCAATCATGAGTTCGGATTTCATCATCGAGTTGGCTGCGCAGGCGGTATATACGGTGCTAAAGGCTAGTGCGCCAATGCTGTTGGTTGGATTGATCGTCGGGCTGATCGTCAGTATTTTTCAAGCGACGACGCAAATCCAGGAGCAGACACTGGCATTCGTTCCGAAAGTGGCAGCGGTTCTGCTGTCCATCTTGTTATTTGGTCCATGGATATTGAACACGCTGGTCGATTTCACTTACAACCTGCTGAATAACTTGTATAAATACATCGGATAGGGCTGTGGATCGATGGAGTTGTTTCTTCAAGGGTTCCCTATTTTTTTGCTTATTTTTTGTCGAATAACAGCATTTTTCGTCGTGGCGCCAATCTTTTCCACTCGAAACGTGCCGAATACCTTTAAGATCGGATTCAGTTTTTTTGTATCCTTTCTGGTCTTCCTTACGTACGGCATGAAGCAAACCATCGTGCCGGACGCCGAATACATACTGGCGATTATCCGCGAGTCTCTCGCGGGGGCGCTGCTCGGTTTCACCGCCTATCTGTTCTTTACGATTATCAACACGGCCGGCAGCTTCATCGATATGCAAATGGGCTTCGGAATGGCGAACATCATCGATCCGATGACCGGAGCTTCGGCGCCGCTGATGGGTAATTTCAAGGGCATGATCGCAACGCTTATCTTCTTATCGATTAACGGACATCATTACCTGCTGTCAGCGCTGTTGCAAAGCTATGACTGGATTCCGATTTCGAATACGCTGTTTCTTCATATGAAGACAGGCAGTATTACGACTTTTCTTACCAGCATGGCAGGGCAGACATTCATGCTGGCGCTTCAAATGTCCGCACCGCTCGTCGTGGCCATGTTTCTAACGGACGTCGGGCTTGGATTTCTAGCCCGAACGGCACCGCAATACAATGTATTCGTCATCGGAATGCCGATCAAGATCCTCGTTGGCTTTCTCATGATGGCCGTGTTGATGCCGGGACTCGTTACGATCTACGGACATATATTCGAGCAAATGTTCAGTGCAATGCAGAAGCTACTTTCAATCCTGCAAGGTCCTGCAGCTTAAAATATAAGATCGTTAAGCTTCGGCTTATAGCATCTTATATTTCATCGGAATGAAACGCGATACGCCGCCAAAAGGACGGCGATCACCGTTTCGGCTAGAGTAGGAGGCTTACCAGATGACGAAATACCGTTGGACGCTCGATCTACAGATGTTTTCGCAGGAAAAAACGGAGCGTGCAACGCCTAAGAAGCGGCAGGAGGCGCGAAAGAAAGGGCAGATCGCGAAGAGCCAAGAGATTCCGGCTGCGTTTATCCTCTTGTTCGTTTTCCTCAGTTTCATTATGCTTGGCGGTTATTATAAAGTTCGACTCCTGCACATGTTCGGCATACTGCTTGAACAGAAACTGCTGATGGAAGTGACGACGAGTAACGTTATTGACTTGTTCTCCGATCTGATGGTGCAGGGCTTTATGCTTCTTGCACCGATCTTCATCATCACGGTACTGATTGGTCTGCTAGGTAATTATATGCAAGTGGGCCTCTTGTTTACGGGAGAGAATCTCAAACTGAATTTGGGTAAATTGAATCCGGTCAAAGGATTTAAAAACATTTTTTCCATGCACTCCGTCGTCGAATTCATTAAGAACATTTTGAAACTGGTGTTAATCGGCTTGGTCGTGTATATGACGATCTGGCAAGAACGGGATCGCATCCTGGGCCTGGCCACGGTATCCATCGGCAATATCTTCAGTTTCATTGCCAGCGTCACCATAAAGCTTGGGCTCGAAATCGGCTCCATTCTCGTTGCGCTCGCGGCATTCGATTATTTCTATAAACGCTATGAACACGAGAAAAGCCTGAAGATGTCGAAACAAGACATTAAGGACGAGTACAAGAAATCCGAAGGCGATCCGCTGATCAAAGGCAAAATTCGCGAACGGCAGCGCAGGATGGCACTTCAACGGATGATGCAGCAGGTACCGAAAGCAGACGTGGTCATTACGAACCCGACCCACTACGCGATCGCGCTGCAGTATGACGGCTCGAAGATGGAAGCGCCGACGATCATTGCCAAAGGTATGGACTTCGTTGCACTTCGAATCAAAGATATCGCGAAGGAGCACGGGGTCATTATGATGGAAAACAGGCCGCTGGCCAGAGCGTTGTACGATCGGACGGAAATCGGAGATACGGTTCCCGCCGATTTGTTCCAAGCTGTGGCGGAAGTACTGGCTTATGTATATAAACTTAAGAACAAAGTGAAATAATGTCGCCTATCTAATGGAGGAGGAACGTCATGAAGGCCAGAGATTTAACCATACTGATTGGCATTATCGGCATCGTGCTGATGATGGTCATTCCGATTCCTACTCCGCTGCTCAGTGTTCTGTTGATGGTTAACATATCCATTGCGTTGATGATTCTGCTCATATCGATGAACACGCAAGATTCGCTTCAATTTTCGATATTTCCGGCGTTATTGCTAGTCACGACGCTTTTCCGGCTGGCGCTTAACATTTCGACGACCCGGAATATTCTTTCGAAGGCCGAAGCGGGAACCGTGGTAGAGACATTCGGTAATTGGATTGCCGGCGGGCAAATCGCGATCGGCTTCGTCGTCTTCCTCATTCTGGTCGTCGTGCAGTTCATCGTTATTACGAAAGGCTCCGAGCGCGTCGCCGAGGTCGCCGCAAGGTTTACCCTCGACGCGATGCCCGGTAAGCAAATGAGCATCGATGCCGATCTGAATGCCGGAATGATCAATGAGCAGCAAGCAAGGGAACGAAGGCTGAAGATCGAGCGAGAAGCCGATTTCTACGGTTCCATGGACGGTGCGAGCAAATTCGTCAAGGGAGACGCGATTGCATCCATCATCATTCTGTTCATCAACCTGATCGGCGGCTTCATCATCGGCATGTCGGTGCACGGTCTGTCTTTCTCCGAATCGTTGTCTACCTTCTCCGTTCTTACGATCGGCGACGGCTTGGTCAGTCAAATTCCAGCCTTGTTGATTTCGACCGCAACAGGCTTAATCGTAACGCGTGCAGCATCGGACAACAACTTGGCACAGGATGTGACGACGCAATTATTCCGTTATCCGAAACTGCTTTACATCGTAGCGGCTACCATTACGCTGCTTGGAGTGGGAACGCCGATCGGAATATTTGCTACGGTACCGTTTGCGGCTCTGATTGCTTTTGCAGGATACCGGATGCAGTTGAACCAAACCAAGATGCAGCATGCCGAAGACCTGCTCGTGGAAGAGCAAGAAATAGAAGAGGTCCGAAGTCCGGAGAGCGTTATCAGTCTTCTCCAGGTGGATCCGATCGAATTCGAATTCGGTTACGGCTTAATCCCGCTTGCCGATACGCAGCAGGGCGGCGATTTGCTCGATCGGATCATTATGATCCGAAGGCAATGCGCGCTCGAGCTCGGCCTGGTCGTTCCGGTCATCCGTATCCGCGACAATATTCAACTCAAGCCGAACGAGTACGTCATCAAAATCAAAGGCAACACGGTCGCAAGAGGCGAGTTGCTGCTGAATCACTATTTGGCAATGAGTCCCGGTTTCGAGGATGACAGCATTATCGGCATCGAAACGATAGAGCCTGCGTTCGGACTGCCGGCGATGTGGATTGATGAATCGACGAAAGAACGCGCTGAATTGACCGGATATACCGTCGTCGATCCTCCATCCGTCGTCGCGACGCATTTGACGGAACTGATTAAGCGCCATGCGCATGAACTGATCGGACGTCAGGAAACGAAAGCGCTGATCGACAATGTCAGAGAATCGTATCCTGCGCTGGTCGATGAGCTGATCCCGTCGATTCTGAATGTGGGCGATATTCAGAAAGTATTGTCCAAGCTGCTTCGCGAGAAGATTTCGATCCGCGATATGGTAACGATTTTCGAATCGCTTGCCGATCACGGTACTTATACGAAGGATCCCGATATTTTAACGGAATACGTGAGACAAGGGCTGTCGAGACAGATAACGCTGCAATTCTCCAATCAAGGAGATACGCTTCGCGTCATCACGGTCGGACCGTCCTTGGAGAAGAAAATCGCGGAATCCGTGCAAAGCTCCGATCAAGGCAGCTATTTGGCGCTTGATCCTGTAGCGACGCAGACCATCTACCAGAAGCTTAACGAGCAAGTGAACAAGCAGATTCAATCCGGCAACCAGCCGATTGTATTGGCTTCACCGACGATACGTATGTATCTTCGTCAAATCGTTGAGCGCACCATGCAGGACATTCCGGTCTTATCCTATAGCGAGCTTGAACCGAGTATTGAAGTTCAAAGCATTGGAGTGGTGAATCTATGAAGGTAAAGCGCTACATCGTGAATGCCTTACCTGAGGCACTGCCAATGATCCGCAGCGAATTGGGCATCGATGCCGTTATATTAAATACGAAAGAAATTCGCGTAGGCGGATTTCTTGGCATGTTCAGGAAGAAGAAGACTGAAGTGATCGCGGCCGTAGAGACAAGCGGAGGCGAAAGCGCGAAGCCAGCCGGTCGTCCTGCGGCTCCTGTCCCCAAGGCGACACTCTCGCCGGAAGCGGCTGCGTCTATGGCAGCCACCTTATCGGCTGCGGTTGCAATCCGAGAAAAGCAGCCTCGGGCTGAAGAAGACGTTGTCGCAAAACATGCAGCGACTGCAGTTCTTACCCCCGAGCAGGAGCAGTTCGCGAGGGTTACCTCTCCGGCTGCCGTCTATGCGGCACGTACGGCTACCAGTGCACCTACGGCTACCGCACCGACAGTTTCGATTGCGTCTAATGGCGGAGACAGCTTGTCCCGGTCAAACGTTGTTCAGGCAACGCCTACGGCAGATTCTCGCAGGCCTCGAGTGTCCGAAGATCTATTAATGGAAGAAATTCGCGATATGAAACAATGGATCATGCGGATGTCCAACCAGCAGCGGGTAAAATCACGGCCAGCGGCTATACAAGATTTGTGCGAACGTCTAGAGGAGCAGGAAGTGAGCGAACAATGGATCGATCAGTTGATTCAATCCATAGAAGCGCAGCTCGAGTTGAATCAAGACGATCATGAACAAGAGGCTCCTGATCGATCCACCGTATGGAAACTTGCCGAAACCATTCTGCTTGACTGGTTGAAAGACTTTGAGGAAGGCGCGATCTCCAGGGATACGAGAGTCATTCATTTCGTAGGCCCAACCGGAGTCGGCAAGACAACCTCGATCGCCAAGCTGGCTGCCGAGCAAACTTTGAAGGCAGGCCGGAAGGTCGGATTCATTACTTCCGATACGTACCGCATCGCCGCGGTCGATCAACTGCGCACGTATGCGACGATTTTGAACGTGCCGCTCGAAGTTGTATTCTCGCCATCCGAGGTCGCAAGGGCATTCCATGCTTTAGAGGATCGGGAACTGATCTTCATGGATACCGCAGGGCGCAATTTCCGCAACGAATTGTATGTTTCGGAAGTGAACAGCTTGCTTCAGACAGGCAGCTATTCCGAAACGTTCCTGGTGCTGAGCCTGACGGGCAAGTTCAGTGACATGTCCGCGGTTGCGGGCAATTTCGCGAAATTCGGGGTAGAGCGTGTACTATTCACGAAACAAGACGAGACCAGCGCGGTTGGATCTATTCTGAATTTAGCGCTGGAGCATGGGTTGAAGCCAACCTTCATCGCATACGGCCAAACCGTTCCAGACGATATCGCAGCATTCCGCGCCTCGACGTATGTTGCGCAACTGCTGGGGGATTCGCATGAATGACCAGGCGGAAGCGTTAAGGCATATGGTTCGTAACCAAGAAATGAGCGATGCAGGAAGAATGACCCGCATCATCACGGTAACAAGCGGGAAGGGCGGCGTCGGCAAATCGAACTTCAGCTTGAATTTTGCGATTGCCTTATCGAGACTCGGCAAGAAGGTACTCGTTTTTGATGCCGATATCAGCATGGCGAACATTGACGTGCTGATGGGCATCTCGTCGACTTATAATCTCTACCATCTGTTAAAGCAAGAGAAGACGATCTGGGAGATTATCCAGGAAGGGTCGCAAGGCGTGCATTTTATCGCCGGCGGTTCGGGGTTCAAGGACTTACTGGACCTCTCGCCATCTCAGCTGGATTTTTTCGCGCAGCAGATCGGCAGGCTGCAAGGCCAATACGATATCATCATCTTCGATACCGGAGCGGGATTATCCAAGGAAACGGTCAAATTCATTGCCGCGGCGCAGGAAACGATCGTTGTCACGACACCTGAACCGACTTCAATTACGGATGCTTACGCATTGATCAAAATGGTAACGGCGATGGAAAACGGCGTGAACTTCAAACTCATCGTCAACCGTGCGGTGGACGAGCGTGAGGGTAAAGCGACGGCCGACAAAATCGGGCTTGTCGCCCGCCGGTTTCTGGAGCTGGACATTCCAGTGCTCGGCATCTTGCCGGATGATCCGAACGTCTCGAAAGCGGTAAAGAAACAGGTTCCGTTCGGAATCGCTTTTCCCGGTACGGACGCGTCCAAGGCCATCAACGAAATCGCTTATCGGTTTGCTGAAGTTCCCGGTTCTCCTGCTTCCGCGAACAGCGGCGTCAAAGGATTCCTGCAGCGTATGTTTAAACGATCATAATTAACCTTTGAGAGATAGGAGGCTGGCGTATGAGCTCAACTTCCCGGGTGCTTGTCGTAGACGACTCCGCATTCATGCGGCAAATCATCTGCGATTTGATAGCGGAAGATTCGCAGTTTACTATCATCGCGACAGCTAATAACGGACGCGAGGCGATAGAAGCGGTACGCCTGCACAAGCCGGACGTAATTACGATGGACTTGGAAATGCCCGAAATGAACGGCCTGGATGCGCTTGAGCGCATTATGCGCATGCATCCGGTTCCCATCATCATGATGTCCAGCATCAGCGACGACGGAACGAGAGAGACGATCAAAGCGCTTCAGAATGGCGCATTTGACTTCATCCGGAAGCCGTCGGGCCCATTGTCGCCTGACATACGCCAAGTCGGTGAACAATTGCTTGAGAAGCTTCGGATTGCGATTCTTACGAAACGATATTCTCGCTTGTACGAACTAGAGCAGCCTGCGGCAGAGAATTCGGCAAAGCCGAAAGGACTCGCTCCCGTTGTCATCGAACCGCCGAAGCATGCACCTGCTAAGCAGAGACCATCAGCTTCGGGATTGTCCGGTAGGAAGGCCAAGGCTGAACCGGCAAATCCTCCATCCGAGAAGCGGAAGAAGCAGCAGGACGAGGTGTCCGTCAGTCAAGTTTCGCTTTCGCCCAAGATCGAAGCGGCTCAGCAACTCGAAACGGCGAAGCAGCAGGCAGCACCTTCATTCGAAGCTGATTTGCCGGTCCAGTCCAAGCATAAGCCGAAGCCGGCGAAAACCTTTCAGCATCTTGTTGCGATCGGAACTTCTACAGGCGGTCCGCGGGCGTTGCACGAGGTCATCACCTCGCTGCCGGCTGACTTCCCTGCCCCGGTGCTGGTCGTGCAGCATATGCCGCCCAAGTTCACCCGTTCGCTTGCTCAACGGCTGGATACGTTCAGCAAGCTGCGCGTGACAGAGGCCGAGCATGGCGAACGAGTATACGCCGGCGTCGTCTACATTGCCCCGGGCGGTTATCATCTGGAGCTTGCGAGAGACAGCGGCGGGTATTGCATCAAGCTTACGGAAGAGGCGCCGAGGAGCGGCCATCGTCCCTCCGTCGACACGATGTTTGAATCTTGTGCTGCATTCCCTGAATTGAGGCGCCATGCCGTCATTATGACCGGCATGGGCAACGATGGCGTAAAGGGCATGAGGAAACTAAATGAATGCGGCGGAGAAACCGCCATTGCGGAAGCCGAAGAGACTTGTGTCGTTTACGGCATGCCGCGTTCGGCCGTCGAAGCAGGCGTTGCCACTGAGGTATTACCGTTGAAAGCCATCGCGCCTGCTTTGGCCGCGGCCGTGAGAAAATAAGCCCTTATATCGTTGGTCTACCACTCGCACAGGAGGTGCATTGAAATGGATATGAACGCTTATCTTTCCATGTTTATAGACGAATCGAACGATCACCTGCAGTCGCTTAACGAACATTTGCTGAAGCTTGAAAATGCCCCCGATGACATTAGTATCGTTCAAGTCATTTTTCGCTCGGCGCACACGCTTAAAGGCATGTCGGCAACAATGGGATTCGAAGACCTCGCTTCCTTGACGCATGAAATGGAAAACGTGCTGGATCTCGTCCGCAATCATAAGCTCAGCATGGACCAATTTATTTTCGACACCTTGTTCAAGGGATTGGATGCGCTGGAATCCATGGTACAAGACGTTACTGGCGGAGGTACGGGGAAAGCCGACGTAACTGCCATCGTAAGCGCGCTGCAAACCATCGTCAAAGGCGATCACTTGAAACAAGATGCTGCGTCTGCCGGTATGCAAAGTGCTGCCGGAGACGAAGGCAGCATGCTGGATCAGTTCCAAAGTTCGATTCTGCTGCAATCCATTGAAGCAGGCATGTCAGTGTTCCATATCGTGGTTACGGTGCGCGAGGACTGCGTGCTTAAGGCAGCTCGAGCTTATATGGTCTTCGATTTCCTGGAGCATAACGGGGAAATCGTGAAATCGTCTCCGAGTTCCCAAGAGATCGAGCAGGAGAAGTTCGATCGTTCCTTTACGGTATTCACGATCGCCAACATAACGGAAGAAGAGCTTCGCAAAGGAATTGAGTCCGTTTCGGAGATCGAGAGCGCTGCGATAACGCAGTTGGATAACGAATCGCTGCTGCAGCTTGGCGCTTCAGCGGCGCAAGGCGCGCCGTCCGCGGCAGCCTCCATTGCGCAAGAAACGGTCGGTGCGGCGCAAGCTCAAGTCGCAGCGGCCGCAGCTCCGGCAATGGCACCGGCTCCAGCGGCGTCATCGCCGTCCGCGGCAGCATCGTCTGGCGGAGGCGGATCACGCACGATTCGGGTTGATATCGAGCGGCTGGATTCACTCATGAACCTGTTCAGCGAGCTGCTTATCGACCGTGTTCGGCTGGAACAGCTGGCAAGCGAAATTCGCCGCAATGAATTGACCGAAACTGTAGAACACATGTCCCGCGTCAGCAGCGATTTGCAAAATATCGTTTTGAAGCTTCGCATGGTGCCCGTCGAGTCCGTGTTCAATCGCTTTCCGCGGATGGTTCGCGACTTGGCCAAATCGCTTGACAAGAAGGTAGACCTTGTCATTACCGGGGCAGAGACGGAGCTTGATCGTACCGTCATCGATGAAATCGGCGATCCGCTCGTCCATTTGCTTCGCAACTCGATGGACCATGGCATTGAGTCCATCGCTGATCGTATTGCTGCGGGCAAGCCGGAGACGGGTACGGTACATCTTCGCGCCTACCATAGCGGCAATCACGTCTTTATTGAAGTGGAAGAGGACGGAAGAGGCATCAATGCGGAGAAAGTCAAGCAGATCGCGATCAAGAACGGCATCGTGGATTCGGAATCCGCCAAACGGCTGACCGACAGCGAAGTCAACATGTTGATCTTCGCCGCAGGTTTCAGCACCGCGGATAAAATCTCGGATATTTCCGGACGCGGCGTCGGGCTCGATGTCGTGAAGACAAAGATTCAATCGTTAGGCGGTCATGTCAGCGTCGAATCCACGCAAGGGCGCGGAACGAAATTCTCGATTCAGCTGCCGCTTACGTTGTCGATTATTTCAGCGATGCTGGTAAAGCTGGGGTCAGAGAAATACGCGATTCCGCTTTCGTCCATCGTGGAAACGGCTATCGTTCCAAGAGAACAAATCCGCAAGATCCACGGCAATCGCATGATCGACTACCGCGGCTCTGTCATTCCGCTGATCTCGTTGGCTCAAGTGCTTGACTGCAAGTCCTTCCTGGAGGAAGAGGAACAGGAGACGGAAATCGTCGTGATTCGCAAAGGCAACAAGCTTGGAGCGATAACCGTCGATGAATTCTTGGGACAAAGCGAAATCGTGCTGAAGACGCTTGGCAAATATTTAACGAACATCGAAGCGATCTCGGGCGCCACGATTCTGGGTGACGGACAAGTTGCGCTGATTATAGATCCGAATGCGCTTATTAAATAAAGGAGGGATTACGTATGGGTGAGGAAATTAAAGTGATCGTGTTCGGTTTGGCTAATGAGGAATACGGCATCGAAGTCGAAAAAGTGCGTACGATCGAGCGAATGATTCCGATTACGCGCGTGCCGAAAACGCTGGCTTTCGTTAAAGGCGTGATTAACCTGCGAGGCGTCGTTATTCCGATTATCGATTTGCGAGGCCGATTCGGATTACCGGAGTCGGAGCCGACGGACAGCTCCAGGATTATCATTGTTGCGGTGAATGACTTGGAGGTCGGTTTTATCGTCGATTCCGCGAACGATGTCATCGATATCGACTCCGACACCATCGATTCGCCTCCTGAAGTTGTCGGCGGGATCAAAGCGAAGTATTTGCGCGGCGTAGCAAAGGTCGGAGACGATCGACTGCTCATAATGCTTAACTTGTCCGAAGTGCTGAACAAGAGCGAAATCATTCAATTGGAACAACAAGAGGCATAAACGACGTGAATATGCTACACAGATTGGAAGCATTCAAGCTAGATGTGCTTAAGGAAGTCGGGAATATTGGCGCGGGCAACGCCGCTACCGCCCTATCCCGTCTTCTGGACAAGCCCGTAGATATGAATGTGCCGACCGTCAGCTTAATTCCGTTTGAACAAATCGCCGACAAGGTCGGCGGCAATGAGCAAGTCGTCATCGCGGTCTTTCTTCGCGTGGAAGGCGAAGCTCCCGGAAATATGTTTTTTATCATCAATGAGGATTCGGCGAAGAAGCTGCTGCGCAACCTGCTTGCCCTGGACGTTCAAGAAGAAGGGTATTCCGAGATGGAATATTCCGCGCTCGGCGAAATCGGCAATATTTTAGCTGGTTCCTACTTGTCGTCTTTAGCGGATTTCACGCAGTTGTACTTGTCGCCGACCGTACCCGCGATCGCGGTAGACATGGCTGGAGCCATTCTCAGCTATGGTCTCGTGCAGTATGGCGAGATGGGAGATTCCGCGTTGTTGATCGATACAACGTTCTTGGAAGGGAAGGAAGCGTTGGCAGGCCATTTCTTCCTGATCCCGGACCCGGAATCCTTTGATAAAATTTTCAGCGCCTTGGGAGTGCCTAACGAATGAACGATGCTAATGTTGTGAAAGTGGGTATGGCGGACCTGAAGATTGCGGCAGGAGGCGCCATTCTGAAAACGACCGGACTTGGTTCCTGCGTCGGCTTGACCTTGTTCGATGAACGGACCAAGGTTGCCGGGATGGTGCATGTCATGCTTCCGTCTTCTGAAATCGCCAGGGAAGCTTCAATCAACATCGCGAAATACGCGGACACGTCCATTCCCCATTTGATCGAATTAATGAGATTAGAAGGCGCGGAACCGAAACGGTTTGTCGCGAAAATGGCCGGCGGCGCGCAAATGTTTGCTTTTCATACGAATAACGACTCCATGAGAATTGGCCCGCGCAACGTAGAGTCCTGCAAGCAAATGCTCAAACAGTTCAACATACCGGTGTTGTCGGAAGATACGGGGCTGAACTACGGCAGGACAATCGAGTTTTGCAGCATGAGCGGTAAGATGACGATTCGGAGTGTTCAGCAAGGAGTAAAGGAGATTTAACATGATCGGTTCATGGCGCTGGAATGTTTCGCTTGGCATTGGCGGAAGCTTGTTGACATTGCTTTTCTCGCTCAGCAGCAATGGGCTGGCAATTACGAGCCTCCGGTGTCTGTATGCATTTATCGCATTTTTTGCGGTCACCTTCCTTTTTAGAGCGTTGCTTGCGTTCATATTGCGGCCCAGTCCGTCTGCTGCACTTCTTCATTCAGATGTCGAAGATGCGCAAACCAAAGGGCATTCAATCGATTACGCGACGCCTGATCAGGGCGATGAGTTGAACGAGCTGTTAAAACATCAAATGGACGGAAGCAATATGCTTGAGCTAGGCCAGCAATTGGATTTCAAACCGCTGTCGCCTCCCAAACTTATATCGACTCAGAACAAAGAGCCTGAAGAACTGGCAAAAGCAATACGTCACCTAACAGGAGGGTGAGAAGATGATTGAGCCGAAGGCGCCTCATTTATCTAACATCGAGATTTGGCGGAAATGGAAAGAAGACGGGGACATTGAAGCAAAGAAACGTCTGATCGAGCAATATTTGACTTTGGTGGATTATGTAAGCAACCGGATGGCGATCGGCCTTCCGAAAAATGTATCCAAGGATGACTTGGCGAGCAACGGCGTGATGGGATTAATCGATGCCATTGAAAAATTCGATTACAGAAGAGGTCTTCAGTTTGAAACGTATGCTTCCTGGCGAATTCGCGGCGCTATTATTGACGGCCTGCGGCAGGGAGATTGGGTTCCGCGTTCCGTGCGGGAGAAAGCGAAGCGAATTGAAGAAGCTTATCAAATACTGGAACAACAATATATGCGCTCCGTAAGCGATACGGAAATCAGCGGGTATTTGGCTGTGACGGAGAAGGAATTCGGCGTCATGCTGCAGGAAATCGCCGTGACGACAGTATGTTCGCTGGAAGATCCCATCCGGGACGAAGAATCGGAAACGCGGTTGTCGCTTCTTATTGACGAGAAGGCCAAAAACCCGGACTATAAAGTCCATGAATTTTATTTGAAAGAATCGCTCGTTCGTGGCATCGATCGTCTGACCGAGAAAGAGAGAACCGTCATTTCGCTATTCTATTATGAGGAGCTGTCGCTAAGTGAAATCGCTGAGGTGATGTCGTTATCGCCATCGCGTATTTCTCAGCTGCATTCCAAAGCGATTCTGAGGCTTCGGGGGGCATTGGAAAAACAAAAAGATCAATTGATGCAACATTAAACCTGTAAAGGGGGGGGCAGTATTGACAACGACAGAGAACTTGCAAACGTATCTGGTAGTCCAGCAGTCGCCGGACAAATTGGCCGCTTACATTAGATTTAACGTCGCGGACGAAAATTTCTCTTGCACAGCTGAACAGTTGGCAGAATTCCTGAAAAGCCACAACATCAAGCATGGCTTGCAGCATGACGTCATAAACCAACTGGTCAAGCTGCCAAGCCGCTATTTTCAAAGTCAAACGCTGATCGCTCAAGGTGTGGCTCCTGTTAATGGAGAAGATGGTTTTATCCGTTTCGCATACGACATGAACGAGGGCGAATATCGTCCTCTTGAACTTGAAGGCGGCAAGGTCGACTTTAAAGAAGTCACGCAGCTTAAGAACGTCAAACGCGGCCAACTGATCGCCGAGAAGGTGAAAGCGACGCCCGGCAAGGATGGGATCGCGGTTACCGGCGAAGCGGTCCCGTGTCGGAACGGTAAAGAAGCATACTTCAAGATGGGCAAGAACGTCCTGCTCAATCCGGAGCAAACGGCGATTTATGCTGCTATCGACGGGCTGATCTCCATTACAGATAAATCTAAAGTCAATGTCTTTCCTGTTTTCGAAGTGAATGGCGACGTGGACTACAAGGTCGGTAATATCGATTTCGTAGGAAATGTCGTTATTCGCGGTAACGTATTGACAGGTTTCAAAGTGAAGGCAGTAGGCGACATACGGGTCATCGGCGGGGTGGAAGGAGCTATACTGGAGACGGAAGGCTCGATCGAAGTCACCGGCGGCGTGCTGGCCAGCAACAAAGGATACCTAAAAGCAGGCAAGAATATCAAATGCTCCTTCATTCAGGATGGGAACGTAACGGCGGCGGAGGATGTGCTCGTATCCCAAAGCATCATGCATTCCCATGTTCGAGCAGGCCGTAACGTGATTTGTTCAGGCGTGAAGGGACTTGTCGTTGGCGGCACTATCCAAGCAGGCGACCGGGTTGTGGCGAGGACGATCGGCAATTCGATGTCGACCGCGACTGTAATTGAAGTCGGCGTTCGTCCAGAGCTGCGGAGCGAACTCTTGGAACTTCGCAGCCAAAACAAGCTATTAAGCGAAAATCTGGATAAAACCGAGAAAGCGCTCGCATTGCTGGATCAATTAGCCGCAGTCGGCCAGCTGCCGCCCGATCGGATGGCGATGCGCATCAAGTTGGGCTCGACCAAGCGCGCATCCGTCGAAGAAATCGCCCAGAACAAGGAACGCGTGCTGGAAATCGAAAAGTCGCTCGAGAATACCGATCGCGCAAAAGTCGATGCGGTAAATGTCATTTACGGCGGTACCAAAATAGTCATTGGACGCAATACGCGGTTCATTAAAGACCCGATGCAGCGCATTTCGTTCCGCTATGCCGATGGTGATATCGTAATGGCACCGTATATTTAACGATACCTGGTCACGAGTAACGAGTAATCTGCTTGGAGCTGCCGATTACAAGGGAGGGATTGTCGATGCCCTATAAACCGATTGATTTTCAAATCTCAATTCCGAGAACTCCGGAGAGCGGAGGACAGCAAAGTCGACTGAACCACCGTGCGTTGACCGAGCAATCCATGCTGGAGCAAGATACGATGAAACAATCGGAGCAGCTGCGCACGCGAAATACCGCCGTAGAGCAAAGCGGAAATCATGGCATCACGTCCAACCGCAATAAGGATTCGAGTGCTTCCTCCAAGCGTAAGCGGAAGAAGGAAGGACAAGAGGATATTTCGTCGGAGCAACAGGCAGATTCAGGACAGGCCGCTCATCCGTTTAAAGGAAAACATATTGATTTTTCGTTCTGAGAACGATTTTAAACATAATTGCAGGTGAATGTGAAATGGAACCGTGGCAGACCATTATGCTCGTCGGAGGAATCGTGGTCGTTTCTGCGGTCGTGCTTCCGAGGCGGGCCGTAAAAGGCAGTCCGAGCAACGAGAATCAGACGGTGCGCAACATGGAAACCGCATTGGAACAATTCATGGAGAACATGGAAGCAGACAATCAGGAAATCGCTAGTCTAGTAAGCAAATCCAGCGAAGACCTACAAGCGCAAACGATGAAAAGGGACGAACGCGTTAAGCAGTTAGAGTTGCGCATCGGCGATATGGAGCAGAAGTTGGCAGAGCTGTCGAGCAAGGCTGCACACGTCTCTTCGGAGGCTGTCATGGCCAATCCTCCCGTATCTTTAACAGGAATGGCACCATCGCCTCAAACGATGGAACGATCAGCGGCTGCTCTTGAAGAAGCCGCGGAAACAGCGGAAACGACTGAAGCTTCCGTGCCCTTAACGCCATCTATCCGCAGTCGGTATGCAGAATTGTTCGACATGTACCAAGCCGGCAAATCCATCGACATGATCGCCAAGAAACTTGGCCGCAACAAGGGAGAGGTTCAGCTCATTCTTCAGTTGTCGAAGCAGGAGGAGGCGGTCCGCCATGAATAGACGGATATTTCTCTTCGGACTTGGCGTGGGCATCATAGTCGGAGCGGCTTTGCTGCAGTTGATGCTGGTAGGCGAAAAACAAGCGGATGCGCTGAGCGGTGCCGAAGTAAAGACGTATTCGCAGGCTGAACTCGATAAGGCTGTGAGCGATGAACGCGAACGGTTGCAAGCCGAACAGAAGAAGGCAGCGGATACAGTCGACCCGTCCGATGAACAGGAGAAGAAGAGTGACGAACCTTCGACTAAACCATCTTCCGCGAAACCAGCGGCGAAGCCAGAAGCTGAAGTCGACAAAGTCAGCACAGCCGACAAGGCGGCGGAAGTGAAACCGTCGCGTGTAATCGTGCGCATTCCACCGAACGCAAACGTCACAGAAACGGCGGATTTGCTTGCTGAACGCGGTATTATTACGGACAAGAAGGCGTTTATAGACCTGATGCGTAAGCGGATCATACGCGCGGGCTATTTTGCTTTCCAGGGGAAATTGAGTTTGCAGGAGGTGCGCGGTATCATTATGAGCAAGCCGCTTGATCCATCTGCAGCACAAAAGGAAATAGCGGCTAACAAGGAATAATGTCACTTTGAAAATGAAGTCATGAAAGCAGTCAATTGCGGTTGCATGGCCGCATATAGATGTGGTATAGTAATTGACGGTGTTAAAAACACACGCCGATTAATTTCGTCATTGGTGCTTCGACCCGGTCGAAGTGATGACGAAAAATGCGATTGGCGGAGGTAAACAAAAAACCATTTAACAGGAGGTGTTGAAGAGATGGCGGTAATTTCCATGAAACAGCTTCTAGAAGCTGGGGTACACTTCGGTCACCAGACGCGTCGTTGGAACCCTAAGATGGATCGTTATATCTTCACAGAACGTAACGGGATTTACATTATTGACTTGCAGAAAACAGTTAAGAAAGTCGAAGAGGCTTACAACTTCGTTCGTTCGATCGGCGAAGAAGGTGGCACAATTCTCTTCGTAGGCACGAAAAAACAAGCACAAGATTCGGTGAAAGAAGAAGCAGAACGTTGCGGCAACTTCTACATCAACCAACGTTGGCTCGGCGGTACGCTGACTAACTTCTCCACGATCCAAAAACGTATCGATCGCCTGAAAACGATCGAGAAATGGGAAGAAGACGGTACTTTCAACGTGCTTCCTAAGAAAGAAGTTATCATTCTCCGTAAAGAGAAAGATCGCCTCGAGAAATTCCTCGGCGGCATCAAAGGCATGAAAGGTCTGCCAAGCGCATTGTTCATCATCGACCCGCGCAAAGAGCGCATTGCGGTTGCTGAAGCACGCAAACTTGGTATCCCAATCGTAGGTATCGTTGATACGAACTGCGATCCGGACGAAATCGACTACGTTATCCCAGGTAACGATGATGCAATCCGCGCAGTTAAATTGCTGACGGCGAAAATGGCCGATGCAATCGTTGAATCGCGCCAAGGCGAGCAAACAACTGCTTAATATTGATTGACGAACCAACAGGAAAGGGTGGTCAGAAGGTGTAAACCTCTCTCACCGCCCTTTTTTTAAAATACAAGACGTATAAGATTCGATTTATGCTTATGCTTGTATTTCTTCGGGATGAAATGCGTTGCAGCGTCGAATGATGGCGGCAATAGTTTCACGTTGGAGTAAAGGTTTGTATACTTAACCATTTCAGGAGGTCACGAACGATGGCAGTTAGTGCTAGTGCAGTTAAAGAATTGCGTGAAAGAACAGGCGCGGGTATGTTGGATTGCAAAAAAGCGCTTGACGAAACGAATGGCGATATCGCGAAAGCAATCGACTTGCTTCGCGAGAAAGGTCTTTCCGCTGCAGCAAACAAAGCAGGCCGTGTAGCTACGGAAGGCACAGTTGAATCTTACATCCACGCCGGCGGACGTATCGGCGTACTTGTTGAAATCAACTGCGAAACAGACTTCGTAGGCAAAACGGAACAATTCCGCGAATTCGCTCGCGATATCGCAATGCAAATCGCTGCAGCAAACCCTAAGTTTGTAAGCCGCGAAGAAGTGCCTAACGATGAGCTGGACAAAGAGCGTGAAATTCTTAAAGCACAAGCGCTGAACGAAGGCAAGCCGGAGAAAATCGTTGAAAAAATGGTTGAAGGCCGCATCAGCAAATACTACGAAGAATACTGCTTGCTTGAGCAGTCGTTCATCAAAGACCCGGACAAAACGATCCACACGCTGCTGAAAGAAAAAATCAGCACGATCGGCGAGAACATCTCGATCCGTCGCTTTGTTCGTTACGAGCTTGGCGAAGGCTTGGAGAAAAAAGAAGACAACTTCGTTGCCGAAGTTATGTCGCAAGCTAAATTGTAATCCGAACGCACAGGCGGGGCGGGGCGTTCGCCCCGCCATTTTTTTAAATATATTCAAGTGTATAAAAGTATTCCGATAGGCAGCATTTTTTAAAGTATGCGGCCTTTAAACAAGGTCCAAGATGGAGGTAAACCACGTTGCAAAGTCCCGTGTACAAACGTATAGTGCTTAAGGTAAGCGGTGAATCGCTTTCCGGTAACAATGGATATGGAATCGACTCGGCTGTTATTTCCTCGATTGCTGAGCAAGTCAAAGAAGTAGTGGAACTGAACGTAGAGGTCGCTATCGTCTGTGGCGGCGGTAACATCTGGCGCGGTATCGCCGGTTCGGAGAAAGGTATCGACCGTGCTACAGCCGATTATATGGGAATGCTTGCAACGGTTATGAATTCGCTGGCACTGCAGGATGCGCTCGAGCAAATCGACGTTCCGACGCGCGTACAGACTTCGATCGCGATGCAGCAAATCGCGGAACCGTACATTCGCCGCCGTGCGATTCGCCATTTGGAAAAAGGGCGCGTCGTTATTTTTGCCGCGGGTACTGGTAACCCATTCTTCTCAACGGATACTACTGCCGCACTGCGCGCAGCTGAAATAGAAGCAGAAGTGATTTTGATGGCGAAGAACAAAGTGGACGGTGTTTATTCCGCCGATCCGTTCAAAGACGCGACTGCGGAGAAATTCGAAACACTGACCTACATGGAAGTGTTGAACCGCAACCTCGGCGTCATGGATTCGACCGCATCCTCGCTGTGCATGGATAACAATATTCCTCTGGTCGTATTCTCGATTACGGAGTCAGGGAACATTAAACGCGTTGTGCTTGGAGAAAAAATCGGAACGATCGTGATGAAGGGAAGTGCCACCTAGTGCCACAAGCTATTAAGAAGAATGCCGAAGAACGGATGGACAAAGCCATTGCCGCACTGAAACGCGATTTATCGACGCTTCGCGCAGGCCGCGCCACTCCGGCGCTGCTGGACCGTATTCAAGTTGAATATTACGGAGCATTGACGCCAGTCAACCAATTGGCGAACGTGAATACGCCGGATTCGCGCACGCTTCTGATTCAGCCTTGGGATAAATCCTCGCTCGGCGCGATCGAGAAAGCGATTCTGAAATCCGATCTAGGCATGACGCCCTCCAACGACGGCGTAACGATTCGTCTTGGCATTCCGATGCTGACGGAAGAACGTCGTTCCGAACTCGTCAAGCTGACGAAAAAGTTCGGTGAAGAAGCGAAAGTTGCCATCCGCAACATCCGCCGCGATGCAAACGACGATATTAAAAAGCTTGAGAAAACGGATATCTCCGAGGACGAATCTCGTCGCCATCAAGATGATATTCAGAAGTCGACGGATAAATTCATCGCTGAAGTTGAGAAAGTGCTCTCCGCTAAAGAGAAGGACATCATGGAAGTTTAATATTGCTCACCGGCCCCTCCGAATGGTGGGGTTTGTTGCATAAATCGACGCTAGCGGCGGGGGGAACGAACATGTTACAGCGATTGAAAGCCTTGTTTGGCAAAGCGTCCGCAAAACCGTTGCCGATGCTTGGAACTGATAACATACCGCAGCATATAGCAATCATTATGGACGGTAACGGCAGGTGGGCAAAGAGCCGCGGTTTGCCTCGAATGGCCGGTCATCATTCCGGAATGAAGGCGGTCAAGCGGATTACGATGGCAGCAAACAGCCTTGGCGTTAAGTATTTAACGCTTTACGCGTTTTCGACGGAAAATTGGAAGCGTCCGAAAGCGGAAGTCGAATTCTTGATGAAGCTGCCGCAAGAGTTTCTTACGATGGAAATCAAAGATTTGATGGAGAAGAATGTTCAAATCCGGATGATGGGCAACAAGGAAGGCTTGCCTGAGCATACCCTCAGAGCCGTCGAGGATGCAGTCGCGCGCACGGCCGGCAACACGGGTCTCGTTCTCACGTTCGCGCTGAACTACGGCAGCCGTAAAGAAATGATTGAAGCAATCAGATGCATCGGTCAGGACGTGAAGGACGGAAAGCTGTCTCCGGATGAGATTGACGTTTCCCATCTGGAGAGCCATCTTCTGTCCGCGGGTATCCCCGATCCGGATTTGCTCATTCGTACGAGCGGCGAGCTTCGGCTTAGCAATTTCATGCTCTGGCAGCTGGCCTACAGCGAAATGTGGTTCACGGATGTTTATTGGCCGGAGTTTTCAGATGAGCACTTTTATGAGGCAGTCCGGGAGTACCAGCGGCGAGCTCGCCGATATGGCGGACTGTAACGTTTGAACTGGAGCGTGTCATTCGCGTGAAACAACGCATTATTTCAGGCGTCATTGCAGGTGCCGCCTTTGTGGTTTTGACCGTGCTTGGCGGATGGTATTTCTTTGCACTACTTCTCTTCTTGACGATCGTCGGCATGAAGGAATACGTTCGTATGAACGGCGTCACCATGAAGCATCCGTTAGCTTGGATCGCCATGGCGGGGATGCTGTTATTATTTCTGCCTTGGAACGACCTTGGCATGAATCAACCGTCTGCCTTACATATGTTATGGATACTGATGTTTATTTTGCTCAGCGTGACCGTCATAACGAAGAACGAAGTGACGCTCGACGGCGCGGCGTTGATGCTGCTGGGCGCGCTATACGTCGGTTATGGCTTTCACGCCATGTATGAAATTCGAAACGGCGATTCCCATGGCTTGTTGACGACGATTATGGCATTCTTCGCGATTTGGGCTTCCGATGTGGGGGCTTACTTTACGGGGAAAGCGATCGGCAAAAACAAGCTTTGGCCATCGATCAGTCCGAATAAGACGATTGAGGGCTCATTGGGCGGCGTCGTCCTGTCGCTCATCATCGCGCTCTTATTTGCTTTCATATATCCGGATGTAATCAGCATCGGACGCGCGATCATGATCGGGCTTGTCGCGGCCATTGCCGGGCAGTTTGGCGATTTGATTCAATCCGCCTATAAACGCGTTCGGGGCATCAAAGACTCGGGATCGATTATGCCCGGACATGGCGGGGTGCTTGACCGCTGCGACAGCTGGCTGGTTGTGTTTCCGCTGCTCATTATGATGGATTTGCTGCCGCTGTAAGGCATGCTGGGAGGCATATGTGTTGAAGAAGATATCAATTCTTGGCTCCACGGGTTCAATTGGTACACAAACGCTGGATATTGTGAGCCGCGAACCGGAACGTTATGCTGTTGAAGGCTTAGCCGCCGGCAGCAACCTGGACTTGCTGATCCAGCAAGCCAAAGCATTCAAACCGAAGACGGTATGCTTGGCTTCCAAGACCCTTGCAGATGAAGCGAAGCAGCTCCTGCCGGCCGGAATCAAAGTGGTTTACGGAGATGAAGGTCTCGTTGAGGTCGCCGCTGGTACGGAAGCCGATACGGTCGTTACGGCTATCGTAGGAAGCAGAGGGCTGCCTGCGACGCTTGCAGCCATCGATGCAGGCAAAGACATCGCGCTGGCCAACAAGGAAACGCTCGTCACGGCCGGACATTTGGTAATGAAAAGGGCAGTTGACCGCGGTGTTTCGATTTTGCCGGTGGATAGCGAGCATTCCGCGATTTTCCAATGCCTGAACGGCGAAAGACGCGTCGATGTGAAACAGATTACGTTGACCGCTTCCGGCGGTTCGTTCCGCGATCGCAAGCGTGAAGAACTGCAGGGTGTAACGGTTGCAGAAGCGCTCAATCACCCGAATTGGTCGATGGGAGCGAAGGTGACCATAGATTCCGCCACCATGGCTAACAAAGGGTTGGAAGTTATAGAAGCGCATTGGCTGTTCGGGTTGCCTTACGACCAAATCAAGGTGCTTATTCACCCGGAGAGCATTATTCATTCGTATGTAGAGTTCGTGGACCATAGCATCGTCGCGCAGCTTGGCTTGCCGGATATGCGGGTTCCGATTCAATATGCGCTTACCTATCCCGAGCGGCGGGTAACGCCGACGGGTTCCTTGGATTTGGCGAAGCAGTCCGCCCTGCATTTCAGGGAGATGGATTTTGATCGTTATCCGTGTCTGCGGTATGCTTATGAAAGCGGAAGAGCTGGAAAATCCACTCCGACAGTATTCAATGCGGCGAACGAAACGGCAGTGGCTCGTTTTCTGGCGGGCGAAATTTCGTTCCTCGAGATCGAAACCATCATTGCGACCGTTCTGGAACGGCATGAAATCGTCGAGGTTCCCGATGTCACTGCAATCGCGGAAGTGGATGCTTGGGCACGCAGAACGGCTGCCGGCATCTAACCTGGGTTCTCTTGTATCGAACGGGAGAATAATGATAATCTAAGTACAGGCCGTTACGAACAGGAGGCTCGAGAGCGATGCACACGATTCAAATCGTTTTTATGGTGGTAATGGTCTTCTTCGTCATCGTGACCATACATGAATGGGGTCACTTTTACTTTGCGAAGCGTGCCGGGATTTTGGTTAGAGAGTTTGCCATCGGGTTTGGCCCGAAACTGTTTTCCATTAAACGCGGCGAGACGCGGTATACCCTTCGGCTCGTACCCGCGGGCGGATTCGTCCGCATGGCCGGCGAAGATCCGGAATTGGTCGAAGTTCAACCGGGTCAGACGATTGCCGTTCGTGTAAAAGACGGTAAAGTGACCCGTATTTACTTGGACCGGCTGGACGATCGGAGCAATGTTGTCCGCGGCGAAGTGGAAACGATCGATATCGAGAATAACCTGAAGGTTGCTCTGAATACGGATGGTTTGATCGAATCCTTCGATATTCATCCGCAGGCGCTGATGATCGCGAAAGGGAAAGAGACGCAGATCGCTCCGCTTGACCGCCAGTTCGGCAGCAAGACCGTCGGGCAGCGCGCGCTTGCGATCGTAGCAGGGCCGATCATGAACTTCGTGCTCGCCTTCGTGTTATTCTTCGCATATATCCAGATGGCCGGCGTGCCGATGGAGAACCCGGACCGTCTGCTTATCGGCGATGTCGTTGACGGCATGCCGGCTTCGAAGGCCGATATTAAAATCGGCGATGTCATCTATGCGGTCAACGGCGTGAAGATCGGCACGGATTCCGAGAAAATGATCGACTTGATCAGCAAATCGGTTAACAAGCCGCTTACGTTCACCGTCGTGCGCGACGGCAAGGAAATCACGTCTAAAATCACGCCGAAACCGGATGATCAAGGCGTAGGAAAGCTCGGTATCTCAGCTGCGTTGCCATCACGTCCAGCGAAAATCGGCGAAACGTTCAAGTACGCAGGAAATGCGATGAAGAACATGACGATCATGATTTTCGAAGGCTTTAAGAACTTGGTCACGTTGCACGTGAAGCTTGATGATCTCGGAGGTCCGGTCAGGACGGCCCAAGTCACGAGTCAAATCGCGGAACAAGGATTTACGCAGCTGACTTCATGGGTTGCCATACTAAGCTTGTATTTGGGGATTTTCAACCTGCTGCCGGTTCCTGCGCTCGATGGAAGCCGTTTGCTCTTCCTTGGCCTGGAGGCGGTCCGCGGACGTCCGGTCGATCCGAACCGCGAAAGCATGGTGCATTTTATCGGCTTTGCGATGCTGATGCTGCTGATGCTGGCCGTGACGTATAATGATATTTTGCGCTTGGTAAGAGGGGAGAACTAGTCGGTCATGTCGAAAGAAAAACAATTCGTAACGGAGATCACGCCGCAGAGCGAGGACTTCTCCCGTTGGTATATCGATGTCATTAAGAAAGCGGAGCTGATGGATTATTCGCCGGTCCGCGGATGCATCGTGTTCCGTCCGGAAGGTTTCGAAATTTGGGAGCATATGCGCGATGAACTAGATCGTCGTTTCAAAGAAACCGGCCATCGCAACGCTTATTTCCCGATGTTCATTCCGGAAAGCTTCTTCATGAAAGAGAAGGAGCATGTCGAAGGCTTCAATCCAGAGCTGCCGTGGGTAACGGAAGCGGGCGGCGAGAAGCTGGAAGAGCGTCTTGCCATTCGTCCGACGTCGGAAACGATCATCGGCCATATGTATTCCAAATGGATTCAATCGTATCGCGATCTGCCTGTTCTGATCAATCAATGGGCGAACGTCGTCCGTTGGGAGAAGCGGACGCTGCCGTTCTTGCGCACGACGGAGTTTCTGTGGCAAGAAGGACATACTGCGCATGAACTGGAATCCGAAGCGCGTGAAGAGACAAGCCAGATGCTGGATATCTACCGCGATTTCTGCGAGAACTATTTGGCGATTCCGGTTATCATGGGTCAAAAGACGCCTTCCGAGCGTTTTGCGGGCGCAGTGGATACGTACTCCATTGAAGCGATGATGAAGGACGGCCGTGCCGTTCAAGCGGGTACGTCCCATTACCTCGGCACGAAATTCGCCGTTGCGTTCGATATTAAATATTTGGACCGCGAAAATACGCAGCAATTCGTGCACACCACTTCATGGGGCGTTTCGACTCGACTGATGGGTGCCATGATCATGGTGCACGGCGACGACCGCGGCTTGGTACTGCCGCCGAAGGTTGCGCCAACGCAGGTCATTATGATTCCGATCGGACCGCCTAAGACGCGCGAGCAAGTCGTAGGCCGCGTGGACGAGCTGTACGCCGAACTGAAGAAAGCCGGTATTCGCGTGAAGGTCGATGATCGCACCGATATGAGCCCTGGCTGGAAATTCAACGAGTATGAAATGCGGGGCGTTCCTATTCGCCTTGAACTTGGACCGCGTGATATGGAGAACGGACAAGTTGTTCTCGTTTCGCGGATTTCAGGCGAGAAGCGAATCGTGCAGCAGAGCAGCTTGAAGGAAGAAATTGAACGTATGCTCGCAGACATTCATCATGATATGCTGGAGCGTGCGAAGCAATTCCGTACGGACCATTCGTATTCGGTCGAAACGCTGGATGAGATGAAAGCCTTGTTCGAAGAACAGCGGGGCTTTGCATTGGCGGGCTGGTGCGGATCAGAGGCTTGCGAGCGTCAAGTGAAAGAGGAAACGGGTGCTACGAGCCGGAACATTCCGTTCGAGCCTGCCGAGCACAAGAAGACTTGCTTGGTGTGCGGAGAGAAGGCGGAGCATTCCGTCGTATTCGCTCGGGCGTATTGATTTTTGGGGGAGGGCAATATGAACCAAACCGGGGATAAGCGGCAGCGGTTCGAACTGCTGATGAAGCAGGCGGACCTGCCGCAGCAATTAACGGATGAGCATTTTGGCGATGGATATATAGACAAAGTGATCGTAAGCCGGAGTAACCGGGAATGGACGTTTTGCATTAGCAAAACGTCTTTGGTTCCTTTACCGGCTTTTGGTGTTTTTTGCAGGGCGATTCAAGGCAAGTTTGCGCATATTGCGAAGATATCGTTCCAATTTCAATTTGGCGAGGACATCTCCAGAGAAGAATTGGTGAGCGAATATTGGCCGGCTTTCATTGAGTGGCTGCAGCAAAGCAATGCGTCCATTAACGGTTGGATCAGCAAAGCGAAGATGGAAACGGACGGGGAACTCATTACGCTCCATATGATGGACGAAATGGGGCTTGAGATGGCGAAGAAAAAACGGATCGACGAGATGGCGGTCGATTTCTACAAGAATCAGTTTTCCGTCGCATGCCGCGTCAAGATGAAAGTGGCGGAATCCAAACACGACATCTACGAAGCATTCGAGCAGAAGCGGGCCCAGGAAGAGCGCGACGTGATCGAGCAAATGATGACCGCCTCGATTCCGGAAGAGCCGACTGTCGAAGAAGGCGATGTGCGCCTGGTTGTCGGCTATGATATTCGCGACCAAGCCGTTCCGATTATGAACGTCATCGAAGAAGAGAAGAAGATAACCGTGCAAGGCGCCGTGTTCGGACTAGACGAGAAGGAGCTGCGCAACGGCAGCACGCTCTTCACTTTCAACGTGACGGATTTCACCGATTCCATCGCGATGAAGATGTTCGCCAAGACGAAGGACGACGTCAAAGTCCTGAAACAGCTGGCCAACGGCAAATGGATCAAAGCGCGCGGACGCGTGGAATACGACCGTTTCATGATGGAGCCGGAGCTCGTTATGATGCCGTCCGACCTGCATGAAGTGATGTCGCCGCGGGAACCGAAGGATGATGCGGAAGAGAAACGCGTCGAATTCCACCTGCACACGACGATGAGTACGATGGATGCGGTCACTTCGGCCGATGCGTATATCAAACAGGCTGCCAAATGGGGACATAAAGCGATTGCGATTACGGATCACGGCAATGTTCAGTGCTATCCGGAAGCTGCGAAGGCCGCAAAGAAGAACGGTATCCAAGTGCTGTACGGATTGGAAGCGAACGTGGTCAACGATGCCATTCCGATGGTCATGAATTCACGAGAACAATCGCTCGCGACCGGCGTATACGTCGTATTCGATATCGAGACCACCGGTTTGTCGGTCGTGAACAACAAGATCATCGAGCTTGCGGGCGTCAAGATGCTGGAAGGCAAGGAAATCGACCGCTTCTCGACGTTTATTAACCCGCATGAGAACATACCGTACAACATTCAGCAGCTCACGAACATTACGAACGAAATGGTCGTCGATGCGCCTGAACTTGGACCGCAAATCAAAGCGTTCGTTGAATTTATCGGCGACGCGGTTCTAGTCGCGCATAACGCGCGATTCGATATGGGCTTTATTCAAGCCGCGTGCAAGCTGCATGGATTGCCCGAAGTCAAGAATCCGGTATTGGATACGCTGGAACTGGCAAGGTTCCTGCATCCGACGATGAAGAATCACAGACTGGGGACATTGGCGGATAAATTCAAGGTTAGCCTCGAGAACGCTCACCGAGCCATTGACGATTCGATCGCCCTTGGCGGCGTACTGTTTGTGCTGATCAATGACGCAGCGGCTCGCAATATTACCGGCCTTCATATGCTTAATGATTACGTTGGGCTCGACCTGTCCAATATGCGTCCGTTCCATTGCTGTATCTATGCGCTTAACGCGGTAGGCAAGAAGAACTTATTTAAATTAATTTCCATTTCGCATACCCAGCATTTTAAACGCGTTGCCACGATTCCGAAGAGCAAGCTGTCGGACCTACGCGAAGGTTTGCTGATAATCTCGGGCTGCGAGAAGGGTGAATTCTTCGAAGCGGTTATGAACAAATCGTTGGAAGAGGCCGAGGAAACGGCGCGTTATTACGATGTGCTGGAGATTCAGCCAGTTACGTTCTACATGCATTTGGTGGAGAAAGGTTTCGTCGCCAGCCGGGCCGAAATCGAACAGGCACTGCGCCGTGTTTGTGAAATCGGCGATAAATTGGGCAAGCCGGTTATTGCGACTGGCAATGTGCATTACTTACTGGAGCGGGACAAGATGTTCCGTGACATTACGATTCACGGCATTACGGGCTTCAGTCCGCTCAAAGACATTACGAAGCCGGACGCTCATTTCCGAACGACGAAAGAAATGCTGGCCGAGTTCGAATTTCTGGGCGAAGCTCGCGCTTACGAAGTCGTCGTGAAGAACACGAACGAGCTGGTCGACCGATTCGAGAAATTCGATCTGTTCCCGACGAAGCTGTTCGTTCCGATCATGGAAGGCGCCGACGAAGAGATGCGCAACACCTGTTATGAAACAGCCAAGCGCCTATACGGCGAACCGATACCGGAAGTCGTCGTGCAGCGGCTGGAGAAGGAGCTCATTCCGATTACGAAAGCGGGCTTCGCGGCCAACTATTTGATCTCGGAGAAGCTCGTGAAGAAGTCGAACGCGGATGGCTATCTCGTCGGTTCCCGGGGTTCGGTAGGTTCATCTGTCGTGGCGACGTTCCTCGGCATCTCCGAGGTTAATCCATTGCCTGCGCATTACACGTGCTTGAACGAAGCTTGCAAATACAGCGAATGGTTCCTGGACGGCAGTTATCCGAGCGGATTCGACTTGCCGGACAAGGTCTGCCCGAACTGCGGCCAACCGCTGAAGGGCGAAGGACAGGATATTCCGTTCGAGACGTTCCTCGGCTTCAAAGGCGATAAAGTTCCCGATATCGACTTGAACTTCTCGGGCGAATACCAAGCGACGGCGCATAATTTCACGAAGATCATGTTCGGCGAGAAGGCGGTATTCCGGGCGGGCACGATCGGAACCGTCGCGGAGAAGACGGCATACGGATTTGCGAAGAAATACGAGGAAGACAAAGGCAAGAAATGGCGCGGAGCGGAATTGTCCCGGCTTGCGAGCGGCTGTACGGGCGTCAAGCGGAGCACGGGCCAGCATCCCGGCGGTATCGTCGTCGTGCCTGATTATATCGACGTAGAAGACGTTACGCCCGTACAATATCCGGCCGATGACCAGAATGCCGAATGGCAGACGACGCATTTTGACTATCATGCCTTCGAGGAAAACCTGCTGAAGCTCGATATTCTCGGACACGATGATCCGACCATGATGCGGATGCTGCAGGACTTGACCGGCGTCGACCCGACGACGATCCCGATGAACGACCCCAAGGTTATGAGCATGTTCAGCTCGACTGAAGCGCTCGGCGTAACACAGGAGCAGATTCGTTCCTCGGTTGCCACGTACGGCGTGCCGGAAATGGGAACGAAATTCGTCCGCCAGATGTTAGAGGAGACGAAGCCGGCGACTTTTGCGGATTTACTGCAAATCTCGGGGTTGTCCCACGGAACGGGCGTATGGCTGGGCAATGCGCAAGAATTGATCAAGAATCGGACCTGCACCATCAAGACGGTAATCGGCTGTCGTGACGATATCATGCTCTTCTTGATTTATAAAGCGGGCATGGATGCGGGACTCGCGTTTAAAATCACAGAAAGCGTTCGTAAGGGACGCGGTCTGACGCCGGAATGGATCGATGAGATGAAGCGGTGCAAAGTGCCGCAGTGGTACATTGATTCCTGCCTCAAAATCGAGTACATGTTCCCGAAAGCCCATGCCGCGGCTTATGTTATTTCGGCTGTTCGGACGGCCTATTTCAAATTGTATTATCCGATTCATTATTATGCGACCTACTTCTCGATCCGCGCAGAAGACTTCGACCTGGAGCTGTTGTGCCAGGGTTACGATGCGATTCTGAAGAAGCTGATCGAAATCGAGCAAAAAGGATTCAACGCCACGCCGAAAGAGAAGAACAGCGTCTCGCTGCTCGAGATGTCGCTTGAAATGACCGCTCGCGGCTTTTCCTACAAGCCGGTCGATCTGTATCGTTCCGAAGCGACGCGCTTCATCGTCGATGGAACGTCCATTATCCCGCCTTTCGGTGCGATCAGCGGTATCGGCGAGAACGCCGCACGCAACATCGCCGCCGCGCGCGACTTTGGCGAGTTCCTGTCCATCGAGGACTTCCAGCAGAAGTCGAAAGCAACGAAGACGATCGTCGAAGTGTTGACGGGCATGGGTTGTTTCCGCGGATTGCCGGAATCGAACCAGTTGTCTTTGTTCTAGAAGGTAGTGGGCTGGCCGGTTAGTTGTGTGGTAGTTTACCGCAAGTGAACGAATGACGAAGGAACGACAGGTTTGGGGTTGTTTGAGCTTTGGCGGTTTGGTTTTGGGTTTACCGCAGGTGAACGAGTGACGAAGGAACGATGGGGTTTGAGGTTGCTTGAGCCTTGGCGGTCTGGTTTTGGCTCTACCGCAGGTGAACAAGTGACGAAGGAACGAAGAAGCCTCTATGTTCTCGCCGGTTTCCGCAGATGGTTGCCGGAAGACCTCGGCAACCATCTGCCTCTGCCTTCCAGCGCTGGTAAGCGAGGGGAAGGAGGGATCGCAGGGCGGGGGTGCAGCCGGAGAGTTTACGTGCCGCCTTTGAACTCGTGATGCTTCCTTGGCTAATTCCATCCAGCATCACGAGTTCAATAAGTGGCCGAAGGCGCACTCCCGCCCGGAGCGACCGCCCCCCCCCCCCCCGAGCGCACCCTCCAGCGCCAATGTTGTCACCACTTCATGGTTATGGTATAATCTTTCTGGTAATGCTGATGATACGACTTTTTCGCAGAAGAGTGGGGAAACCCACTCTTTACGTTTTGTCTGCACCTTTTTACGTCTACGGATACTTACGAAGCTTTATTAAAATTCAAGCATGCGGAAGTCTCCGCCTTAAGAAATGCTTGGATTTCTCTGGGAAGAGACGTATCGTGCCGCCACAAGGGCAGCCATGCCGTTTATTCTTGCAAGGTCCATTTTCAGCTGAAAATAAACTGACAGCGCGCCATCTGACGACCTGCTGCAGTAGGAGGTACATCGTTTTTGAGCACACCTAAAATCAAAACCGCCGTGGAGGAAATGGTCAAACCGTTTCTCGACGAAAATGGATTTGAACTTGTGGACGTTGAGTACATCAAAGAAGGAAGCAACTGGTTTCTTCGGGTCTACGTTGACAAAGAAGGAAATATCGACATCGACGAATGCGGCCGAATCAGTGAATATTTGAGCGAGAAACTCGATGAGAACGATCCGATTTCCGATGCTTACTTCCTGGAAGTATCCTCGCCGGGTGCGGAACGTCCGCTGAAAAAGCCCGATGATGTCACCAAAGCGGTCGGCAAGCATGTTTTCGTAACGACTTACGAGCCGATTGGCGCCTTGAAAGAATTCGAAGGCACATTGATTTCGTTCGACGGCGAAGAAATCGTCGTTGAGATCGGCAAGAAGCGGCATACGATTCCGTATGCAAAAGTAGCAAGCGCCCGTTTGGCCATTCTTTTCTAATTGAAGCGAGAAGAGTCGGCTTTATTATAACGTTAGGGAACCAGTCGAAAGGGGGAACTCATTTCCAATGAGCATGGAATTTATCGAAGCATTGAATGAAATCGAGAGAGAGAAAGGGATCAGCAAAGACATTTTGCTGGAAGCGATCGAAGCTGCCCTGATTTCTAGCTACAAACGCAATTTTAATACAGCACAGAACGTTCGGGTGGACATTAACCGGTTTACGGGCGTAATCAGAGTCTATGCGCGCAAAACCGTCGTTGAAGAGGTGCTGGACCCGCGCCTGGAAATTTCGGTGGAAGCGTCCCACGAAATCAATCCGCATTTCCACTTGGACGATATCGCAGAGATCGAAGTAACGCCTCGCGACTTCGGCCGAATTGCAGCGCAAACGGCAAAGCAGGTCGTGACGCAGCGAATTCGCGAAGCGGAGCGCGGGCTCATTTACAATGCGTTCATCGATAAAGAAGAAGATATCGTGAACGGCATCGTACAACGTCAGGATGTTCGCAATCTGTTTATTGATCTGGGCAAGGTCGAAGCGGTTTTGCCGCTGACCGAACTGATGCCGACGGATAAATTCAAACATGGCGATCGCGTTAAATCGTTCATCACGAAAGTGGAGAACACGACGAAGGGGCCGCAAATTTTCTTGTCGCGTACGCATCCGGGTCTGCTCAAACGGCTGTTCGAGCTGGAAGTGCCCGAGATTTACGACGGCGTGGTCGAAATTCGTTCGGTTGCGCGCGAAGCAGGCTTCCGTTCCAAAATCGCCGTGCACTCCCGTAATCCGGAAGTGGATCCGGTTGGATCCTGCGTAGGCCAGAAGGGCATGCGCGTCCAAACGATCGTAACGGAGCTGAAGGGCGAGAAAATCGACATCGTGCGGTGGTCGGAGAGCGTGGAAGAATACGTCGCGAACGCATTGAGCCCGTCTAAAGTCATCGAAGTTATCGTGTACGAGCAAGAGAAAATGGCACGCGTTATCGTGCCGGACTATCAGCTCTCGCTCGCCATCGGCATCAAAGGTCAAAATGCGCGGCTGGCTGCGAAGCTGACCGGCTGGAAAATCGATATTAAGAGCGAGACACAGGCCGAGCAGGAATATGGCCGTCCGAAATCTCCGATGAGCACCATGCATCAGGATTCCGTCTCCATCGACTAAGAGCCAGTCGGGAAGCGTTCAGGGGGGGATGAATGGTGAGACCAAGAAAAATTCCGCTGCGTAAGTGCGTAGCTTGTCAAGAAATGAAACCTAAGAAGGAATTAATCCGGGTCGTTCGCACGCCGGATGAAGCCGTCCTGATTGATTTAACGGGCAAGAAAGCTGGCCGCGGCGCTTATCTATGCGGGAAAGTGGATTGTTTCAGACTGGCCAAGAAAAGCCGAGCGCTGGATCGGGCCTTGAAACAGACGGTCGGACCGGAGATATACGATCAACTCGCGCACGATTTCATCGCGGTAGAGGATGCGTTCATTGCCAGTAAGGATGAGATGGATGATGATGAAGAAGCATAAGGCGCTTGCCATGCTGGGAATGGCTATGCGTGCAGGCAAACTTGTAACCGGGGATGAGACCGTGCTGAAAGCCGTTCGGCAAGGCAAGGCGAAACTGGTTATAGTTGCGGCGGATGCATCAGATAATACGAAGAAGAAGTTTCGTGACAAGTGTGCGACATATAACGCGAAATGCTTGGAGGCATTTGACCGGGTAGCGCTGGGAGAAGCGATCGGTAAATCGGAGCGGGTTATCCTGGGTTTGACGGATGCCGGCTTTGCCAAGAGCATCGTTCAAAGCTTAACTGAACCTTCGGAGGTGGAGTATATTGACTAAACAACAAGACAATGACAATAAAGATAAATTGCGTGTTTATGAATATGCAAAATCACTTAACATGAGCAGCAAAGAAATCATTACCATTCTAAAGCGTCTCAATCTGCCCGTGAACAATCATATGAGCGTCATGGAGAATGGAATGGTTTCCAAAGTGGAAGGCTTCTTCCGTGATATCAAGGCGAACGCAGCAGCCAAACGCGCGCAGGAGAACGCGACGGTTTCGGCAGCGGCACAATCGTCCAATCGCCCTCAACAAGGACAGCAAGATCGTAAGCCGCAGCACACGCTCAATGCTTCCGTACAACAGGGACAAGGCAACAAAAATACGAATGAAAAACAGGGGAATATGAACATAACACATACATCGAATACACCAACAACGTCCGCGGGTTCATCCGCGAATTCGACGACCAATCAAGCTTCGGCTTCTAGCGCGCAAACGTCATCCACGCCTTCGCAAGGAAATGAAAGCAACGGCACCAACAGTAACACAAACAGCAATAGCAGCAATGCTAGCAGCAATTCCAGTTCCAACAGCAGCAGCAATCAACGCCCGCAAGGTCAAGGCGGCTACCAAGGCAACCGTCCGCAAGGCCAAGGCGGCTACCAAGGTAATCGTCCGCAAGGTCAAGGCGGTGGCGGCTATCAAGGCAACCGTCCACAGGGTCAAGGCGGCGGCTATCAAGGCAACCGTCCGCAAGGTCAAGGCCAAGGGGGCCAAGGCGCTCGTCCGCAAGGTCAGGGCGGAGGCGGCTATCAAGGCAATCGTCCGCAAGGTCAAGGCCAAGGCGGCGGCTACCAAGGCAATCGTCCGGCAGGCGGCGGTCAAGGCGGCGGAGGCGGCTACCAAGGCAATCGTCCAGCAGGCGGCGGCCAAGGAGGCGGTGGAGGTTACCAAGGCAACCGTCCGGCAGGCGGCGGTCAAGGCGGCGGCCAAGGCGGATTCCGTTCATCGGCTCCGTCACAGAGCCAACCGGCTAATCGCGGCGGCGGCGCAAGCAGCGCTCCTGCGCGTACGTTTGATAACAATCGTCCAGCGTCCGACGATCGGAGAAGAACCAATCCGAAAGCGGCGAACAATTCATACAGCAGCAACAAACGTTTCGACGACAACAACAGCAGCCGTTCTGGCAACTTCAAGAACAACAGAGGCGGCAAGAACAACCGCGGTAAAGGCGGTCAACAGCAAGAACGCCGCGAGAAAATCGACAACACGCCGAAGAAAATCATCGTTCGCGGTACGGTAACCGTAGGCGATCTAGCTAAATTGCTGCATAAGGATGCTTCGGAAGTTATCAAGAAGCTCATTATCCTCGGCGTAATGGCCACGATCAACCAAGAGGTGGATCTGGATACCGTTCAATTGATCGCTACGGAATATGGCGTTGAAGTTGAAGTGAAGATCCCTGTCGAGGAAGATCAATTCGAGACGTTCGAAGAGAAAGACGAAGAAGAACTGCTCGAAAACCGTCCACCGGTTGTAACGATCATGGGTCACGTCGACCACGGTAAAACGACTTTGCTGGATGCCATCCGTCAAACGAACGTTACGGGCGGCGAGGCTGGCGGTATCACGCAGCATATCGGTGCCTACCAAGTTGAAATCAACCATAAGAAAATCACTTTCCTGGATACACCTGGTCACGAAGCGTTTACGCTCATGCGTGCCCGCGGTGCCCAAGTAACGGATATCACGATTATCGTCGTTGCGGCGGATGACGGCGTTATGCCGCAAACCGTTGAAGCGATCAACCATGCGAAAGCGGCGAACGTGCCGATCATCGTGGCTGTCAACAAAATCGATAAGCCTGGCGCCGATCCGGACAAAATCAAGCAGAGCTTGACCGAATACGGTCTCGTGCCGGAAGAGTGGGGCGGCGATACGATATTCGTCAACGTGTCGGCTAAACAGCGCATCGGTCTGGAAGAATTGCTTGAAATGATTCTGCTCGTAGCTGAAATGAACGATTACAAAGCGAACCCGAACAAGCGGGCGCGCGGTACCGTCATTGAAGCCGAGCTCGATAAAGGCAAAGGCCCGGTAGCGCGTATTCTCGTGCAGCACGGTACGCTCAAAATCGGCGATGCTTTCGTTGCCGGTAATTGTTTCGGCCGCGTTCGCGCCATGGTCAACGACAAAGGCCGCCGTCTCAAAGAAGCTGGTCCGAGCACGCCGATCGAAATCACCGGTTTGACGGAAGTTCCGCAAGCGGGAGATCCGTTCCTGGTGTTCGAAGACGAGCGCAAAGCGCGCGCTATCGCAGAACGCCGCGCAATCAAGCAGCGTCAATCCGAGTTGGGCGCGAATTCGCGCGTAACGCTCGAAGATTTGTACAATCATATTAAAGACGGCGAGGTCAAGGATCTCAACGTTATCATTAAAGCGGACGTTCAAGGTTCTTCCGAGGCGCTGAAAGGCTCCCTGGCGAAGATCGATATCGAAGGCGTACGCGTCAAAATCATCCACAGCGGAGCAGGCGCGATCACGGAATCGGATATTAACCTGGCTGCTGCGTCCAGCGCAATCGTCATCGGCTTCAACGTACGTCCTGAGCCGCAGGCGCTCGCAACGGCCGAGCAGGAGAAAGTCGACATCCGTCTCCACAGCATCATCTACAACGTCATCGACGAGATCGAACATGCGATGAAGGGGATGCTGGATCCTGTCTTCAAAGAAGTGGTTATCGGCCAAGCCGAAGTCCGCAACCTGTTCAAAGTTACCAAAGTGGGCGTTATCGCAGGCTGCATGGTCACATCCGGCAAAATCACGCGCAGCGCGAAAGCACGCTTGATCCGCAGTGGAATCGTCGTGTTCGAAGGCGAAATCGAGTCGCTCAAACGGTACAAAGACGATGCCAAAGAAGTGGCTCAAGGCTACGAATGCGGCATTACGCTCGATAAGTTCAACGACCTCAAAGAGGGCGACGTTATCGAGGCCTTCATCATGGAGTCCGTAGAGAGGTGATTGACCGATGGCCAAAGTCCGCGTAGGACGCGTAGGTGAACAAATCAAGAAAGAACTGAGCACGATTATCCAAACCGAGTTGAAGGATCCCCGGATCGGCTTTATTACGGTGACAGGCGTTGAAATAACGAACGACCTGTCCCAAGCACGGGTATTCCTCAGCGTGCTCGGAAGCGAAGAACAAAAGGAAGAAACGCTCAAAGCATTGGCACGGGGAAAAGGGTTTATCCGTTCCGAGCTGGGCAAGCGTATTCGATTCCGCCATACGCCCGAGCTGCTGTTTAAATTCGACAGCAGTATCGAGTACGGCAGCAAAATCGAGTCGCTGCTTAATGACATCAATGCAGGCAGTGGCAGGGGAGTTCAATGACCGCGGCGAAAGCTGCGGCATTTCCAGCCGCTTATACGGAGCAGCTGCAGGCTGCGCTGGATTTCATCCGAGGCGGCAGCAAGTTTCTTGTTGTCGCCCACGTTCAGCCTGACGGCGACGCAATCAGCTCGACGCTTGTCGTCGGCTGGCTGCTCCGGCAGCTGGGCAAACAGCCCGTATTGATCAATGAGAGCGCAGTCCCCGTTCGCCTCCATTTCATGGAAGCGACGGCGGGGATCATCAATTACAGCAAACAGCCTCCAGAAGAAAAGTTCGATCGGATCATATCGATCGATTGTGCGGATTTCCGCCGAATCGGCCTTGTGAAAGACTGTTTCGCCGAGAACGCGCAATTGCTCAACATCGACCATCATCCGACGAACGATGATTTTGGATCACATAACCTTATCCGGACGGATGCGGCAGCAACGGTTGAAATCCTTTTCGACCTGATCGAATTTGCCGGCATCCCGTTGGATAACGAAGCAGCTACGGCGATATACACGGGGCTCTTGACAGATACGGGCGGATTTCGTTATTCCAATACGACGCCGCGCGTGATGCATATTGCTTCGGTCATGTTGACTGAAGGCGTGAAGGGCCATTGGATTGCCAATCATCTGCTGGAGCAAATGACGAAACCGCAGCTGTTGCTATTGCAGCGGGGATTGAGCCGGCTCACTTTCTCGGACGACAATCAAATCGCCTGGCTCTATGTCGCTTTTGCCGACATGGCGGATACCGGAGCTGTCGGCGAAGATTTGGAAGGTCTCGTGAATTACGCGCTTAACGTTGAAGGCGTGGAAGTCGGAATCTTGTTCAAAGAAACCGAGAATGGCGATGTGAAAGTTAGCATGCGTTCTTCGGGAAAAGCTGATGTTTCGGCAATTGCTCAAACCTTTGGCGGCGGCGGGCATGTGCGCGCAGCAGGCTGCAGGCTGGAACAGGGCATCCAGGAGTCTGTCGCATCCGTCGTACAAGCCGTAAGAGAGGCGCTGGACAAATGATGGATGGCATTTTGGCAGTTTGGAAACCCGCTGGCTGGACCTCGCATGACGTCGTGGCGAAAGTCAGAGGCATCTTGAAAGTGAAACGGATTGGACATACCGGCACGTTGGATCCACAAGTAACGGGCGTTCTCCCGCTCTGTATCGGACGGGCGACGCGCGTCGTGGAATATGTGCAGGACAGACCCAAATCCTATGAAGCCGTTATGCAGTTCGGACTTGCTACGGACACGGAAGATTTGACCGGCACGATCACGAAGGAACTTCCTTCGGTTTCGTTAACGGAAACTCAGATCCGTGACGTTCTTGCTTCCTTTATCGGCGAAATCGACCAAGTGCCGCCAATGTTCTCGGCCGTTCGAGTCGACGGTAAGAGGTTGTACGAGCTGGCGCGGGAAGGTCAAGTGATTGAACGCCAATCCCGCAAAGTCACGATTTACGAGTTGGATTTGCTCGAGGTCCAATTGAATCAGCCGCATCCCGTCATTCGCTTCTCTGTCGTCTGCTCCAAAGGGACTTACATTCGAACGCTGTGCGTCGATATCGGCGAAGCGCTGCATGTACCTTCTGTAATGGTGAAGTTGATTCGGACGATGTCAGGCGGATTTACCCAAGAGCATTGTTTGACCCTCGAAGAAATCGCTCAGTACAAAGCCTCCGGCACGATCGAGGACAGGCTGACGGCTTCTGACGAAGCGTTGGATCATTTTCCTCGGATAACGATCAGCGCAGCAGATGTTCAGCGCGCTTTCCAAGGGAAGCGGATTCCGCTGCAAAACATACTCGTACAAGAAGCGTTTGAGAGCCATTCCCTGCTTCGCGTATATGGCGAAGACGGTTTGTTCGCAGGCGTATTTCAACCGGATGAGGAATCCGGTACTCTTAAAGCCGTGAAGGTGTTTACGCCGACGGCAGACTAGCGATAATAAAGCAGGTGTGACTGCATGGACGTTATTTCTTTACAATATCCGATCGCGGATTCGGCAGCCGCTAAGCATGCCAAGCCTAAAACGCTGGCCATCGGTCATTTCGACGGCGTTCATCGCGGCCATCAAAATGTCATTGCGCAAGCGGTTGCGTCTGCGCGGGCAGACGGGCTCCAAGGGGCTGTCATGACGTTTCATCCCCATCCCAAAGAAGTGCTCGGCCGAAGCGGACAGTATCAAGTCAGTTTGACGCCGCTTGATGACAAGGTCGAGTGCTTCCGTAAGCTGGGCGTCGATGTGGTATACATCGTTCAATTTGATTTGGAGTTCGCCAGTGTAACGCCGTCCGAGTTTGTGGACCTCGTTCTAAGGCCGCTGCAGGTAAAACGGGCCGTCGTCGGCTTCGACTTTACGTTCGGCGCCAGAGGAGCGGGTAAACCGGAGACGCTATGGTCACTCGGCGAACCGGATATCGGGGTGGAAATCGTGGAGCCATTCATACAAGACGGCGATAAAGTAAGCAGCACGCGCATTCGCGAAGCGCTTATCGGCGGACGTCCCGAGGAAGCTGCATCGCTTCTCGGCGAACCGTACGAGGTGCGCGGGGTTGTTGTGCAAGGTGAAGGCAGAGGCCGGAAACTCGGCTATCCGACGGCCAATATTGGCGTGGAAGCCGGCTTCTTCGTTCCTCGCCAAGGCGTATATGCGATCATGGCGGAGGTTGAAGGCAAGCGTGTTCCGGGCGTGCTCAATATCGGCGTGAAGCCGACGTTCCATGATAATCTCCCTGAGCCGGTCATGGAAGCGCATTTGTTCGACTTCAATAGTGATATCTATGGCAAGACGGTCTCCATTCAATTTATCGCTTTTCTTCGGACAGAGAAGAAGTTCGGTTCCATTGACGAGCTTATCGCGCAAATTCATTCCGATGGGGATCAGGCGCGCGCTTTATTAAGTGCCTATAATAAGAAGTAAGAATCACATTTACTTCTTGCCCAAAGATATGTTATACTCTTAGACGTTGCGTAGTCACAGTCTAGATCCAGTATGCGCAGCATTAGAACCTTAGCTTGGCCTGTCCGTCATTCACCGGGCGCTGGCGAGGCTAATGGCGATTATGATACAAGGAGGTGAACACGGATGGCACTTACGCAAGAACGCAAACATCAATTGATCGACGAGCACAAAACCCACGCGAACGATACGGGATCCCCGGAAGTTCAAATCGCTATCCTGACGCAAAACATCGTCAATTTGACAGATCATCTTCGGACGCACAAGAAAGATCATCATTCGCGCCGCGGTCTGCTCAAAATGGTTGGTCAACGCCGTAAATTGTTGGCTTACCTGAAAAACAAAGACGTACGACGTTACAGCGCATTGATCGAAAAACTCGGCCTTCGCCGATAATAGATGCGGGGATAAAAGCAACCTGGTTGTTACGCCGCCCGGGAATCACGGGCGGCTGCGCTGGGTTGCTTTTTATAAATTAACGTAGCTTACATAACATACCTTGCACGAAAAGCTCACTTACCAGCATGACCTGCACGATGGAGCTTTTCTCATTGACATATGACATTTACAATGCTGACGATGGGGCGTTCCAACAGAACCCTCATTGCAGTGAGGAGGAATTATATGCTGCAACGCGTAGAAACAACATTGGGCGGCCGTCCGCTAGTCCTGGAAACAGGGCGCTTGGCGAAACAAGCCAACGCGGCGGTAACGGTAAAATACGGAGAGACGGTTGTCCTTTGTACCGTCGTATCGTCCACGGAACCGAAAAATCTCGACTTTTTCCCGCTTACGGTCAATTACGAAGAGCGTTTGTATGCCGTGGGCAAAATCCCAGGCGGATTCATTAAACGCGAAGGACGTCCAAGCGAGAAAGCCATCCTGGCGAGCCGCCTGACAGATCGTCCGATTCGTCCGTTGTTCCCGGAAGGCTTCCGTAACGAAGTGCAAATCGCGAACATCGTAATGAGCGTTGACCAAGACTGCTCCCCAGAAATCGCAGCAATGATCGGTACATCGGCTGCGTTGACCCTTTCGGACATTCCGTTTAATGGACCGATCGGCGGCGTAGTCGTAGGCCGCATCGATGGTCAATTCATCATTAATCCGACAGTTGATCAAGCAGCGAAGAGCGATGTTTATCTCGTCGTTGCCGGTACAAAAGAAGCCATCATGATGGTGGAAGCCGAAGCGAACGAGGTATCGGAAGAAGTCATCTTGGAAGCGATCATGTTCGGACATGACGAGATCCGCCGCATCGTTGCAACGATTGAAGAGCTTCAAGGACTTGCGGGCAAACCGAAAGTCGAAGTTAAATTGCATGCCGTGAACGATGCCGTGAATGAAGCGGTACGCGCATTCTCGCAAGCACGTTTGGTTGAAGCGGTTCGCGTGATCGAGAAGCATGCGCGCCAAGAAGCAATCGATGCCGTGAACAGCGATGCCATCGCTCACTTCGAAGTGGAATACGCCGAAACGCCTGAACTGCTTGGCGACGTGAAAGAAGTGCTTTACGATATCGTCAAGGAAGAAGTTCGCCGCTTGATTACGCATGATAAAGTTCGTCCGGATGGACGAGCATTGGGCGAAATTCGTCCAATCGAATGCGATGTCGCCATTCTGCCGCGCACGCACGGAACCGGTTTGTTCACGCGTGGTCAAACGCAAGCGCTCAGCATTTGTACGCTTGGCGCGCTTGGCGACGTTCAAATTCTGGACGGCATCGATTTGACCGAAACGAAACGTTTCATGCATCACTATAACTTCCCGCCGTTCAGCGTCGGTGAGGCTAGACCGCTCCGTCCTCCGGGCCGCCGTGAAATCGGCCATGGCGCATTGGGCGAACGCGCACTATCGAAAGTAATTCCAAATGAAACCGAATTCCCATATACGATCCGTTTGGTATCCGAAGTACTGGAATCGAACGGCTCTACAAGCCAAGCGAGCATTTGCGCAAGTACGCTTGCGATGATGGATGCCGGCGTTCCGATCAAAGCTCCTGTTGCGGGTATTGCCATGGGTCTGATCAAAGACGGCGATCATTTCTCCATCCTGTCGGACATTCAAGGCATGGAAGATCACCTCGGCGACATGGACTTTAAAGTTGCGGGTACGGCAGCCGGCGTAACGGCGATTCAAATGGATATCAAAATCGACGGCATCGACCGCGCGATCCTGTCCCAATCGCTGGAGCAAGCGCGCGAAGGCCGCATGCACATCCTTGGCAAAATGAACGAAGTGATACAAACGCCGCGTACAAGCCTGTCGCAATACGCGCCGAAGATCGTCATCATGAAAATCAACCCGGATAAAATCCGTGACGTTATCGGCTCCGGCGGTAAAATCATCAACAAAATCATTGATGAAACCGGCGTAAAAATCGATATCGAGCAAGACGGAACCGTCTTTATCGCATCCTCCAACGCGGAAGCGAACGAGCGCGCGAAACAAATCATCGAAGGCATTGTCCGTGAGGTCATTGTCGGCGAAGTGTATTTGGGAACGGTGAAACGTATCGAGAAATTCGGCTGCTTCGTTGAGATTTTGCCGAATAAAGACGGGCTCGTTCATATTTCGCAAGTCTCCGCGGAGCGTATCGCGAAAGTGGAGGACGTGCTCAAAATCGGCGATCAAATTACGGTTAAAGTTACGGAAATCGATGCGCAAGGACGGATCAACCTGTCCCGCAAAGCCGTGTTGGCACCGGAAGTGCCTGCGCAGCAGTCTTAAGCGGCATCAACATCAATGGGAAAGAGGCAGGAAAAACCTGTCTCTTTTTTTATTTTGACGTCTCATTCTTCTTCACATATTGTGGGCCGAGCCATAATAAGATGAAGGAGAAGGGTGGGACGAGGCAATGAAGCTGAAGAAAGGAATCATCATGCTGCTTACCATGTGCGCGCTGCTGATCACGGTGAGATTGAACGGTCCGCTGTCGGCCTATATGTACGCAGTCAAGCAAGGGGATGCATCCGCTTATGCGTCAGCCTTACCGGAACCGTCCGCTCAAGGCAAGGCATCCCTGCGCGAGATGATTCTGTCCGAAGCGGCCAAGAAGCGCATTGCACCCGTTGATGCAAGCGTCGATCGTGTTTGGAAAGCCATTCCGGGCTATAACGGCCTCGAAGTCGACGTCGACAAATCCTATCGCCTTATGCTGCATGCGCCGGAGAACGAGCCTTTCCGCTTGGTATACCGGGAAGTGGAACCGAAGGTCACCTTGGACGACCTCGGCCGAGTTCCTATTTACAAAGGCAATCCGAATAAGCCGATGGTTGCGCTGATGATTAACGTGGCTTGGGGGAACGAGTATATCCCTTCCATGCTGCAGACGCTGAAGAAGGAGAACGTAAAGGCGACTTTCTTTTTTGACGGTTCCTGGTTGAAGAAGAATACGGATGTTGCGAAACAGATTCAAGCTGCAGGTCACGAAATATCGAATCATGCGTATACGCATCCGAACATGAGCCAGCTCGACCGCAATGCGGCTTATAATCAGATCGCGAAGACGGAAGCGCTGTTGAAATCGACGCTCCATGTCCAGAATCATTGGTTCGCGCCTCCATCCGGCGACTTCAATCAAATGACGGTGGACGTCGCGGCCGAACAAGGGCTAAAAACCGTGCTATGGACGCTGGACACGGTCGATTGGAAGCATCCGCCTGCGTATTCGATTATCCAGAAGGTGCGCACGCGCGTTGAACCAGGCTCGCTCATTCTCATGCATCCGACGGATTCGTCCAGTCAAGCGCTGCAAGGAATCATTACGGCAATTAAAGGAAAAGGACTGCTGCTCGGTACCGTCAGCGACACGCTTTCCTCTAATAGGGCATCCTTAGTTGAGGCGCATCCATAATTTTGTTATAGTGAAGTCATTAATTTCAAGCTGTTGCTTGGGCGTATGCTTCCGAAGTAGTTTTGCTTGTCTTGCTGGGATAATCGGCTGCGGGCTGCGCCCACAAAACTTGTAGGAGGAGTCAGTATTGAATAACTATACGCTAAGCAACGGCCTAAGAGTCGTTGTGGAATACATTCCGACCTGTCGTTCCGTTTCTTTCGGCATTTGGGTCAAGACCGGCTCGCGCAATGAAACCCCTGACAATAACGGCATCTCTCATTTTATCGAACACATGTTGTTCAAAGGCACGGAGCGTCACAGCGCCAAAGATATCGCCGATCTGTTCGACGGCATAGGCGGCAATGTGAATGCGTTCACGGCCAAGGAGTATACGTGCTATTTCGCTAAAGTGCTGGACCAGCATCTGCCGATCGCGGTAGACGCCCTCGCGGACATGTTCTTTAATTCGAAGATGGATGCGTCGGAGCTGGCGAAAGAGAAAAACGTCATTCTGGAAGAAATTTCGATGTACGAGGATACGCCGGACGATAAAGTCCATGACGAAGCTTCGCGCGCGGCATACGGCGATCATCCGCTGGCGTATTCCATCTTGGGGTTGGAAGAGCGCCTCAACGCTATGAATGGCGACACGCTCCGCGAATACATGAATGGACATTACCGGCTCGACAATACGGTAATCGCGGTTGCGGGCAACGTGGAAGAAGGTCCGCTGCTCGAACTGTTGGAGAAGCATTTCGGCGCGTTCAATACGACGGGTTCCGAGATGGCCGTGACGACACCGCAATTTAACGGTAATTATTTGTTCCATAAGAAGAAAACGGAGCAAAATCATATTTGCATCTCGTTCCCGGGATGTTCGATTGCCGATCCCCTTCAATACGCGATGATTTTGCTGAACAACGCGATCGGCGGCGGCATGAGTTCGAGACTGTTCCAGGAAATCCGGGAGAAGCGGGGACTGGCTTACTCCGTTTACTCGTACCACACGTCGTATGCGGACAGCGGGTTGTTCACCGTTTATGCGGGGACGGCACCGAAACAGACGAAAGACGTGCTGGATCTCACGATGGAGCAGATGCACGATCTTGCGGTAAAAGGGTTGACGGATACGGAACTCAGTCGCGGCAAAGAACAGCTGAAAGGCAGTTTGATTCTCAGCCTGGAGAGCACCAGCAGCCGGATGAACCGTCTCGGCAAGAACGAATTAATGCTTGGCCGGCATTTTACGCTGGATCAAATGCTGGAACGGATCGATGCCGTGCAAATGAGCGACATTCGTGAAGTGACGAAGCGCATGCTCGCAGTACCTTTCTCGGTTGCGATGGTAGGCAGCAATGACAAAGCAGCATCGGCAATCGGGAGGGACTCGCTTGTTTCAAGTATTACTTAAACGGATGCCGGGCAACGAAGATATTCAGCTTCCTCGCAAAATGTCCGAACTGGCTGCCGGATTCGACCTTCACGCAGCCGTCACCGAGCCGGAAACGCTGGAGCCAGGCGAGCGCAAGCTCATCCCGGCAGGGTTTGCGATGGCGATGCCTGCAGAGCTTGAAGCGCAGATCCGTCCGCGCAGCGGGCTGGCTTTCAAACACGGCATCACATGCTTGAATTCGCCGGGAACGATCGATGCGGATTACCGCGGCGAGGTGAAAGTGCTGCTCATTAATCATGGCCAGCAGCCGTTCGTGATCGAGCGCGGCGAACGAATCGCACAAATGGTATTCCAACTCGTGCCGGAGGTTGCGATTTCGGAAACGGACGACTTGCCGGCAACCGTGCGAGGCGCGGGCGGCTTCGGACATACGGGCGTTTAATCGCAAACAATGAGCGGGATTTCTTTCATTCAACAATAAAGCACTGCAGCATAAGCTGTAGTGCTTTTTCTTTTTCCTGCGCAAGGATACGATTTCATTTTCACCACGCTCTGGGCGGATGCATAAGATGGTTTGTAACCAAGAGCGACACTGTCAACCGGGCAGCCTTCAGCGGGCTGACGGGTTCAGTTTGTACTGCCGACCGAACCGCAGGAAGATAACGGCGCGTATCGGTTGCTGTTGAAAGGAGTGATACCCTTATGCTGACAGGAGTTCAGGTCGTGCTTCTTGGCGGCGACGCTCGGGGACTGGAGGTCATCCGGAAGCTGACCGAGCTGGATGCAACGGTAACGGTCGCAGGCTTTGACCAGCTGCATTCGTCGTTGGACGGCGCGGTTCGCGCAGAGATGAACGAAGCGTTGTTCGTTAATGCTGACGCGTTAATCCTGCCTGCGGTTGGAACGGATGACGAAGGGAAGATCGTGGCTGTATTCAGCGATCAAGAGCTGGTGTTGACCGACGAGTACGTTGCCAAACTGCCGAAGCATTGCAAGGTCTATGCGGGCATGGCCAAACCTTACCTTCGCGATTTATGCGCCAAGCATGGCATCGTACTGGTGGAGTTGTTCGACCGAGATGATGTAGCGATATACAACTCGATCCCAACCGCCGAAGGTGCCGTCATGATGGCGATCCAGAACACGGACATTACGATCCACGGTTCTTCCTGCATGGTGCTCGGAATCGGTCGGACAGGGTTGACGCTGGCACGGACACTGCAAGGATTAGGTGCGAAAGTATTGGTTGGCGTACGCCGGGAAGAGCATTTTGCAAGAGCGTACGAGATGGGCTTCGAGCCTTTCTACATCAAGCAATTACAGCATTATGTGGGGAATATTGACTTGCTTTTTAATACAATTCCGACTATGATAGTCACAGCGCAAATTATAGCAAATTTGCCCTCGCGAGCGGTCATTATCGACCTTGCATCCAAGCCCGGCGGAACGGATTTTCGCTTTGCCGAGAAGCGCGGAATCAAGGCCTTGCTCGCCCCCGGCCTCCCAGGAATCGTCGCACCCAAAACAGCTGGACGCATCATAGCGGATTGTTTGAGTCGATTGATTATGGAAGATACCAGGTTACGGGGGAATGAGCAATGAAATGGCAAGGCAAAACGGTGGGCTATGCGCTCTCCGGTTCTCACTGTACGTTTGCGGAGGTTATGCCGGTCATCCAACGGTTCGTTGACGAAGGCGCGAATGTCGTGCCCATCGTAACGCAAACCCTTATTACCACGGATACCCGGTTCGGAACGGCAGAAGAATGGCAGCGTCAACTGAAGTCCATCACCGGAAACGAAATCATATCGACCATTGTCGATGCAGAGCCCTTGGGGCCTTCCAAACTGCTCGACGTTCTAGTTATCGCCCCTTGCACGGGCAACACGACCAGCAAGCTCGCCAACGCCATGACGGACAGTCCTGTTCTTATGGCTGCGAAAGCGCAGTTGCGCAATCAGCGTCCGCTCGTACTGGCCATCTCGACCAATGACGGACTTGGCTTGAATGCGGCGAATATCGCCAAACTACTCGTTTGCAAGAACGTATATTTTGTTCCGTTCGGGCAGGATAATCCCATTCAGAAGCCCAATTCATTGGTCGCCAAAATGGAATTGGTTCCCGAAGCCTGTGAAGCAGCTTTGAACGGCAAACAGCTTCAGCCTCTCCTGGTCGAACGCGCCTAATCACATTTCACAACTCCACATATGCACCAGGAGCAATCTTGACATAAGTTCTTTTTGAGGGGAGACACGGCAATCAATGTCGCAGCAGAAGTTGTTTAACGTCGCTGTAGTCGGAGCGACAGGCGCAGTAGGAGAACAAATCATCGGATTGCTCGAGAAACGCGATTTCCCCATTGCAGAGCTTAAATTGCTGTCTTCCGCTCGATCAGCGGGCACGAAACTCATGTTTAAAGGTAAGGAATATACAGTCGAAGAAGCAACGCCCGAAAGCTTTAAAGGTGTAGAAATCGCTTTGTTCAGTGCTGGCGGGGACGTGTCGAAAGCACTTGCCCCCCACGCTGTCGAGCATGGCGCGGTTTGCATCGACAATACGAATGCTTATCGAATGGATCCGGACACGCCGCTTGTCGTTCCGGAAGTCAATATCGATAAAGTCAACGAACATAAAGGCATTATCGCAAATCCGAACTGTTCGACAATCCAATTGGTGGCGGCATTGAAACCGCTGCAGGAACGGTACGGTATTGCTCGCATTATCGTGTCCACCTACCAAGCCGTTTCTGGCGCTGGCAGCCGCGCAATCGACGAATTGCTTCGCCAAACGCGCGAAGTGCTGGATGGAAACGAAGTCGATCCGGATATTTTACCGGTTGGATCGCTGCCGGTGAAGCATCAAATCGCCTTTAATGCGATTCCTCAAATCGATAAATTTCAAGAGAACGGCTATACGCTGGAAGAGATGAAGATGGTCCGCGAGACGAAGAAAATTTTGGACGACGAATCGATCGATGTCACTGCGACTTGCGTCCGGATTCCTGTCGTTTACGGTCACTCGGAGTCGGTATACGTAGAATTCAAAAACGATTACGAACTGGAAGACGTCAAGAATCTGCTTGCTGACGCTCCCGGCGTCGTTCTAGTCGACGATCCTGCAGGTCAACGGTATCCGCTTGCTACGGAAGCAGCTGGTAAACCTGAAGTGTTCGTTGGTCGGCTTCGCCGTGATTTGGGTCATGCACGCGGCCTGAACTTATGGATCGTATCGGATAATCTGCTCAAAGGGGCAGCATGGAACGCTGTCCAAATCGCAGAATACATCGCCATCGAGAAGCCATAATCTTAACAGCATAAGCAGGTTGTCAGGGCGGAACGGTCCGGCGGGCTTCACAGTCGGATATGGAGGTTTGACAATGCCCATCCTCGTGCAAAAGTTCGGCGGTACTTCGCTGTCTTCTGACGAAGGTAGAGAGCTTGTAATCAAGCATATTCAACGGGAACGGCAACGACAGTATGGACTAGTCGTTGTCGTCTCTGCAATGGGACGGAAAGGCGATCCGTACGCTACGGACACGCTGCTCTCGCTCATCGCGCGGCATGGCGATTCTTTGCCTGCCAAGGAACGGGATATGCTTCAAGGCTGTGGTGAAATCATTTCCGCATCGGTTCTGTGCAGCCTGGTTCGCGCTGCGGGCATTCCGGCAATTGCGCTAACTGGCGGCGGGGCAGGTATTTTGACGGATAATCAGTTCGGCAAAGCGAGAATCTTGGAGATTCGCGCCGAACGAATCCATCAAGCGCTGCGGGAAGGTCAAGTCGTGATCGTGACCGGTTTCCAAGGCGTTACGGAATCAGGAGATTTTACGACCCTCGGCAGAGGCGGGAGCGATACGTCGGCTACGGCGCTAGGCGCGGCGCTTCATGCAGAGCGAGTCGATATCTATACAGACGTGAACGGGATTCTCACGGCAGATCCCCGGATCGTCAAAGACGCACGCGCATTATCGGTTATCAGTTATTCCGAAGTAGGCAATATGGCAAGACAAGGCGCCAAGGTCATTCATCCGCGAGCCGTGGAAATCGCACAGCAAGCGCGAATTCCGCTGCGTGTCCGGTCGACCTTCTCGGAAGACGAAGGTACCCTCGTGACGGATTTGGCGGATGTCTTGAAATCAGCGGCCGTTCATGACAGGCATGTAACGGGTGTCGCGCATGTCAGTGGCGTTACGCAGATCACCGTACAGGCGCAAGACGGTCCATCCGACGTACAGCTGCAGGTGTTTCAAGCAATGGCGAAACATCAGATCAGCGTCGATTTCATTAACGTAAACCCGGGCGGTGCGGTGTATACCGTATTCGACCATGATGCGGATAAAGCGGTTTCAGTCTTGGAGGACATCGGGTATGCACCGCGCGCTGTGAGCGGATGTGCCAAAATATCGGTCATCGGCGGCGGCATGAACGGCGTTCCTGGAATCATGGCCCGAATCGTCGAAGCATTGACGGAACAGGGCATACCGATTCTGCAGTCTGCGGACTCGAATACGACCATATGGGTATTGGTGCTCGAGAGCTACATGGCGAGCGCGCTTCAGTCGCTGCATGCCAAATTTTCACTGCACGAGTAGCGGCATCTTCTTATTTTTCATGCAATTCTTATGATTATGAATTTTATGCTTTGCAAAAATCAGGCTTATGCTTACGATGCGAATTTTGCTTTGCAAAATTCTGAGGAGGAATCGTTTTGGATTTCGGACGTTTAGTAACTGCTATGGTAACCCCGTTCTCTGCAGACGGTTCGATCGACTGGGACACGACGGGGCGGTTATTGAATTATTTAATTGAAGATCAAGTGAGCGACGGCATCGTCGTCTGCGGCACGACCGGTGAATCTCCTACTTTGAACGATGAGGAGAAGCGTTCGTTATTCTCCTTTGCGGTTAAACAGGCAGGCGGTCGCTGCAAAATCATTGCAGGCACAGGCAGCAACGATACTGCGCATTCGATTCATCTGACGAAAATCGCGGAACAATGCGGTGTTGATGCCGTGCTGCTTGTAGCGCCATATTACAACAAGCCGACGCAAGAAGGGCTGTATCAGCATTTCAAAGCCATTGCCGAAGCGACGACGCTTCCGGTCATGCTTTATAACGTTCCAGGCCGGACAATTGTTAGCCTCTCTGCCGCAACGACGCTTCGACTGGCACAATTGCCGAATGTCGTTGCAACGAAAGAATGCGCAGGGCTGGACCAGGTAACGGAAATCGTAACAGGTGCACCTGATGGCTTCCTCGTTTACAGCGGTGACGATAGCTCGGCATTGCCGGCGCTGGCAGTCGGTGCGCATGGTATTGTGAGCGTAGCAAGCCATGTCGTCGGAAAACCGATGAAAGCGATGATTCAAGCTTATTTGGAAGGCAATGTCGCGCAAGCTGCAAAGCTTCATGGCGACAATCTTCCGATTTTCAAAGGCTTATTCGATCTTCCTAACCCGGTTCTCGTGAAAGCGGCATTGGAGCTTCGCGGCTTGCCCGTCGGCGGCGTTCGTCTTCCGTTAGTTGCGGCAAATGAAAGCGAAATTGCAACTCTTCGTCAAATTTTGAACTAATAATCACTGCTTCGCGGGTATACAGCTGCATTCGCCACAAACCGGTGCGCTTGCATCGGTTTTTTATTTGAATGCTGAATGCACGATTGGGGCTTTATTTTAAAGCCTTTATTTAACAATATTCGGACAAGCCCTCTCCGGACGGGATCGCGAAAGCGGTAACAGTCCGCATTTTCTCTGAAGGATTGGGAAAATAACCATTACTTGTTTTTCTTATTTTCAATCATGTATAATGAATGCAAGTGACGGTGTGCGGCAAAATTTTGAAAAAGTGTAACGCCAAGGGGCGGCGTTCAACAAGCACTGGTTATCGATTGCATGCAGCGGCGATCCCGAGGGTGGAAACGGCTGCCATGTAATTCTAGCTCGGACTATAAATTAATAGATGAAACGCAGTGTCTTCTCTCGCTTTTTTGAAGCGATGCGGGGTACATCTTGTTTCGTACTACGATTAGGAGGTATGGATTCACTTGTCAAAGAAAAATATCCAGGATAAGCTGCTTATCTTCGCGCTAGGCGGCGTTGGTGAAATCGGTAAGAACATGTACGTCGTTCAATACGGTAACGATATCGTTGTGGTAGACGCGGGTCTTAAATTCCCTGAAGAAGATATGCTCGGTATTGATATTGTCATCCCTGACATTACGTACTTAACAGAGAATCGCGATAAAGTAAGAGGTATTCTGATTACCCACGGTCACGAGGATCATATCGGCGGATTGCCATATGTATTGAAGCACCTCAACGTTCCGCTGTATGCTACCAAGCTGACGCTCGGTCTCATTGAAGGTAAATTGAAGGAAGCGGGCCTGCTTGGCGAAACGAAACGCATTCTGATCAACGCAGAAAGCGAAGTGCAGCTGGGCTCCATCAAAGCATCCTTCTTCAAAACGAATCACAGTATTCCGGATTCGGTCGGCGTATGTTTGGACACGCCTGAAGGAACTGTCGTGCATACGGGCGACTTTAAATTCGATCATACACCTGTAAATAATCAATATGCGGATTTACAGCGCATTGCGGATATTGGCCGTCGTGGCGTTCTGGCGCTTCTGTCGGACAGCACGAATGCCGAGCGCGCAGGGTTTACGCCTTCGGAAAGCATGATCGGGTCTGAGCTGGAAGATATTTTCCGCAAAGCGACGCAGCGCGTCGTAGTAGCGACATTTGCATCGAACGTACACCGTATTCAGCAAGTCGTGAATGCGGCCATCGCGACGAAACGCAAAATTGCCGTTGTCGGACGCAGCATGGTGAACGTCGTTACGATCGCATCGGAACTTGGATACTTGAATATTCCGGAAGGCACGATTATCGAGCCTGAAGAGATTAATAAAATGGCCGCTGACCGTGTTGCAGTATTATCTACGGGCAGCCAAGGCGAGCCGATGTCCGCACTTACGCGGATGGCGCGCTCGACGCACCGCAAAGTCGATATTATGCCTGGTGACACCGTTATCATCGCAGCTACGCCAATTCCGGGTAACGAACGTTATGTCGGCCGTACGGTTGACGAATTGTTCCGACTCGGCGCTAACGTCATTTACGGACCGGGCTCTGTTTCGGGCGTTCACGTTTCCGGTCACGGAAGCCAGGAAGAATTAAAGCTGATGCTCAACCTGATTCGCCCGAAATACTTCATTCCGATTCACGGTGAATATCGTATGCTCCGTCAGCACGCTTTGCTGGGCGAGGCAGTCGGCATCGAACGCGAAAATATCTTCATTGTCGACAATGGGGATACGGTGGAATTCCAAGCCGGCACGGCTCGCAAAGGCAGCAAAGTGCCTGCAGGCAACGTGCTGATTGACGGACTGGGCGTTGGCGACGTAGGTAACATCGTGCTTCGCGACCGTAAATTACTGTCCCAGGATGGTATCCTTGTCGTCGTCGTGACGTTAAGCAAGCAAGACGGTGCGATCTTGTCCGGTCCGGACATTATCTCCCGCGGGTTTGTCTATGTTCGCGAATCGGAAGGACTGCTAGAAGAGGCAAACCGGATCGTAACTTCGACGCTGCACAAGCTGATGAACGATAAAGTGAACGAATGGGCATCGCTCAAAACGAACGTTAAGGATGCGCTCGGCCGCTTCTTGTACGAGCAGACGCGTCGCCGTCCGATGATTTTGCCGATTATTATGGAAGTTTAATTTCAGATCACGTCTGTCAGACGGTCTTTGGCGAAGCGATTGCTTCCGCCGAAGGCCGTTTTTTTCGTTTGCATGCCATGTCAGGCAGGCGATCTTTCCGTGCAACTGCATAAATCCGCAAGCAGATTCCATACTATGCAGAGCCAGCCATGGCAAAGCATAGCGAGCATATTGAAGGAGGACAGGCAATGTGGGAGGAATCATTCAAAGCGGAGCAGCCGGAACCGCCGGCAGGAGAACGTAAACCGCCGATCGGCAATCCCGTCGTTGAAACGATACAGCAATTGGGTCAGACGACAACGCCTTCATCGGAATCGAATATTTTCTGCATGACGATTATCGGCCAGGTCGAAGGGCATATTGTGCTGCCGCCGCAGAACAAGACGACGAAGTACGAACATTTGATTCCTCAATTAGTAGCAGCCGAGCAAAATGCGAAGATTGAAGGCATAATGATCGTACTGAACACAGTGGGCGGGGATGTGGAAGCAGGGTTAGCCATTGCCGAAATGATCTCTTCGTTAACGAAACCGACGGTTACGCTCGTATTGGGCGGGGGACATTCCATTGGCGTACCGATTGCGGTTGCCGGCAACACATCTTTCATTGCCGAAACCGCAACGATGACGATTCATCCGATTCGGTTGAACGGTCTAGTAATCGGCGTTCCGCAAACCTTTGAGTATTTGGACAAGATGCAGGAGCGAGTCGTCAGGTTCGTGACCTCTCATTCCAATGTAACGGAAGAGAAGTTCAAAGAGCTGATGTTTAAAACCGGGGAATTGACACGCGATATCGGCACGACCGTGATCGGTACCGATGCCGTCAAGCATGGCTTGATCGATCGTGTAGGCGGCATCGGCCAAGCGCTGCGAGAACTGAATATGCTGATCGAAGCGCGGAAACAGTCGGCAGGTACCGCGGCAATCACGGCGGGAGGGCTGACGCAATGACCATCTACTCGACGATGCCGATGGAAATTGTCTTTGAAGGCATAAGTCAGCAGCCAGGTCCTTATGTGGACGTGCAAGTCGGAGATGTGCGCTTGCAAATCGAGGCGGTATCTCCCGGAATCGGGCGTATCGTCAGATTGATGGACGGCCCGTTGGATGCCTACCTGAGACCGGAATTATCGCCGGGAACGCTGGTCGCTTACGGCCCGTCAATGCTGTAACTAGGCGCTGTTACTGGATAATAGTAGCACATCGCACCTTTCTCCTATGGTATAATGGGGACTAGAGGTGACGATTTTGGCTAAGAAAAAGAAGAAGCGAAAGAGCTCAGTCGGGACGAGCCTTAAGTTTGAAGTGTATGGCATTTTGCTCATTACTGTGTCCGTGATCGCGCTCTCCGGAGAAGCGACGGTCGGGCGGGCATTATCGAAGTTATTTGGACTTGTATTAGGCAAGTTCTATTTTGTTTTGGCATTAGTCGGCATTTATGTCGGCTTGGCGGTCATGGTCAAGCGTGCATGGCCGAGCGGTTGGACGACCCGGAAGACAGGCGTGCTGCTGCTTGTTCTCGCTTGTACGCTTTGGAGCTCGATGGCCGTGATGGACCAGAAGACCGAACCGACGGGCGGATTATCGTCCACCTATATTTTAGCTCAGCTTGGCAGTGACATCCGAGGATCGCTGATGGATTCGCCTTCGGATCTTCAGGGGAACGAAGCCGTTCATTCGGCAAGCGGAGGTTATGCAGGCGCCATTCAATATACGCTGCTGTTCTGGTTGTTCGGCTATTTCGGCGCAAAGTTTATTATGATCGTGATGTTTGCGATATCCATCATGTTGATGACTGGCAAGTCGTACGTCGACTTGCTGCGTTCCGGCCGTATCAGAGGCGGACGGCTCTGGTCGCTGCTGCGGATGAAGTTCGCTTCGAGACGGCAAGCGCTGGCAGCCGCGGGGCCTAAGACAAGCAGCAAGTCCGTCGTGTCACTGGATGACTTGGACGATGACGATGATGATGACGAGTACGCGGCGGCGATGAAGTCCCGCGCGCAGAAGAAACGCTCGCCGATCTTTTCTTGGTTTAACGACGTGTCTAAGCCCAACAGTAACGAGCACGCCGACGGCGACCATGAATGGCAGCTCGAGGACGGAAACTCCGGCGAAACGTTTGGCGGCGGCAAATCCGCTCATCCTGCCGCATGGCAGGATGAGGACGACCAAGAGGAGCCGTTTGAAAACTGGCGGTCCAGCGTCTTGGAAGACGGGGGGACAGCCGAGGGGGCGCCAGCGGATATTCAACAGCCGGTACAATCGAATCATGGAATGAACCTAGCAGTTGAGGTTGATCATGTTCCGGATGATGAGCTGGAGCCGTTTACACCTGGACATCTTGCTGCAGATGACGATGACAATGACGATTTCGCTGAAGAGCCGCAAGTACAGTCAATTCCGCGCAGTCCTGCCATTGCCTCGCCGGATGAGGATGAAGGTTCTAACGGACCGGGAAGCATCGTTAAGCCGCCTACCGAGAAACCTTATTTGCTTCCTTCGCTAGGTCTGCTTCAGAAACCGAGCGCAGGAGCGAAAGCCGGGGATTCCGCAGATTCCATTGAATCGCGGCGCAAGCTCGAAGCGACACTAGAAAGTTTCGGCGTTCGAGCGAAAGTGCTGGACGTCGTCCGCGGGCCGGCCGTCACGCGCTATGAAGTGCAGCCTGCTACCGGGGTTAAAGTCAGCCGGATCGTCGGCTTGACGGACGATATCGCGCTTGCGCTCGCCGCGAAGGACATTCGGATGGAAGCGCCGATTCCCGGCAAATCCGCCATCGGCATCGAAGTGCCGAATACGGAAGTGTCCATCGTAACGATGCGTGAAGTTATGGAGACGCCTTCGTTTCAGAATGCGACGTCGCGGATGTCCATCGCGTTCGGACGCGATATTTCAGGACAGCCGATCGTTGGCAACTTGGCGAAGATGCCCCATTTGCTCGTAGCGGGCGCGACGGGATCCGGTAAGTCCGTTTGCATCAATGGGATCATCACGAGCATTTTGTATAAAGCGAGACCAGATGAAGTCAAGCTGTTGATGATCGACCCGAAAATGGTCGAGTTGAATATGTATAATGGCATTCCGCATCTCCTTGCGCCGGTCGTGACGGATCCTAGACGCGCTTCGCTGGCGCTCAAGAAGATCGTCGTTGAAATGGAGAAGCGCTACGAATTGTTCTCGAAATCAGGGACGCGGAACATTGAGGGCTACAATACCCTGATGGCCGAAAATCCGTCCGCCGTGCTGCCGTACATCGTCGTCATCGTCGACGAATTAGCAGATCTAATGATGGTTGCGGCGAATGATGTCGAGGATGCCATCTGCCGTCTTGCGCAAATGGCCCGCGCATCGGGCATCCATCTCATTATCGCTACGCAGCGGCCTTCCGTAGATGTCATCACGGGTGTCATCAAAGCCAATATTCCTTCGCGGATCGCGTTCGGCGTTTCCTCGCAGGTGGATTCCCGTACGATCCTGGATATGGCTGGCGCCGAGAAACTGCTCGGCCGCGGCGATATGTTATTCCTCCCGGTGGGCATGTCCAAGCCAATCCGGGTTCAAGGCGCGTTCCTCTCCGATCAGGAAGTGGAGGCTATCGTAAACTATGCGCGCGGCCAAGGAGAAGCTGAATATAAAGAAGATTTGGTTCCGGAAATCGATGATGCGGCGACCGAGAACGAAGAGATTCTGGACGAGCTGTACGAACAGGCCGTCCGTATCGTGCTAGAGGCTAAGCAGGCCTCCGTGTCGCTGCTGCAGCGGCGCATGCGTATCGGTTATACGCGCGCCGCCAGATTGATCGATCAAATGGAGGCGCGCAGCATCGTGGGCCCTTACGAGGGCAGCAAGCCGCGCGAAGTGTTATTGACGGTGGATCAATACGATGCCGGCAGAATAAGTTCTTAATTCGGCATCATGCATAGTTGTTCCCTCGATTTCTCATAATAGGAATATGCTTCGCTTGCTTTGCAAATCCATTTGCAAAAGAAAGGCAGATCCTAAAGATGAGAAATCGTTTAATCGCGGTGACCATCGTCATCGTCCTTCTGTTGTTCGGCGCATTCACGATCAAACATGCGCACTTCGGTCAAACGACCGAGACGTTCAGCAGCGCTATACTGAAGGTCGGTTCTTCAGGCAAAGATGTGACCGAGCTTCAAGGGCGGCTGAAGTTCCTCGGCTTTTTTGACGGCAAAGTGGATGGCCAGTTCGGTTCCGCCACCAAAAACGCCGTTACGTGGTTTCAATGGAAATTCGGTTTGAAATCCGATGGCGTCGTCGGCGCCAAGACGAAGCTGAAGCTGTGGGAAGCGACCAAGACCTGGGCGCCATCGGCGGCTGACAACGCGGGCTCGGGAGGAACGAGCAGCAGCGGCAGCGGGAACGCATCCCAAGGCAGCGACACGTCCTCGGATGTAACCAAGTCCAACAATCTCGGCTTATCCGCCAATGATCTGAAGCTAATGGCCAATGCGGTGTATGGCGAATCGCGCGGCGAGCCGTATATCGGTCAAGTAGCGGTTGCAGCCGTCATTCTGAATCGCGTGAAGTCACCAAGCTTCCCGAATACGGTATCCGGTGTGATTTTCCAGCCGGGAGCGTTCACTGCCGTAGCGGACGGCCAAATTTGGCTGACCCCGAATGAAAATGCGAAGAAAGCGGTACAGGATGCGCTGAACGGCATGGATCCTACCGGCGGATGCATCTATTACTTCAATCCAGAGACGGCAACGTCCAAGTGGATATGGTCGCGGCCGCAGGTGAAGACGATCGGAAAACATATTTTCTGCATGTAGCATCGACTGAAGCAGCCCGCCTAAGGACGCGGGTTGCTTCTTCCTTTTCCGATCGGGTAGAATGGAATAGAACCTTGGAAATTGGAATAGATTGACTTTATATTAGAGCGGAAGGGGACGTGAAAGCGTGAGCAACACGTCGTTTCAACGAGGCCAGCTGAACCGGATTCGCCTCCATGTGCTGCCGACAAAACGTTTCAAAACCTTTTCTATTTCCTTGTATGCGGGTTTGCCGCTTCATGAGACGACCGTCACTTCGGCCGCATTAATTCCTTTCGTGCTGCGAAGAGGGACCGCTTCCACGCCGGAGACGATCGCATTCCGCGAGCGTCTGGATGAGCTGTATGGCGCCGGCTTCGGATTTGACGTATATAAACGCGGAGATGCGCAAATTGTGCAGTTCCGCATGGATGTCATTAATGACCGGTTCGTTTCGTCGAATCAGCCATTGCTGGCATCGTCCCTTAAGCTGTTAGGCGAAGTGGTGACGGATCCTGTGCTCGAGAACGGCCAGCTGCGGGCGAAATATGTCGAAGCGGAGAAACAGACGCTGCGTAAACGGCTGGAAGCGATCATTAACGATAAAATCCGGTATGCCTCCGAACGCTGCTTGGAGGTTATGTGCGCGGATGAGCCTTATAGGCTGCACCCTTTGGGCCGGTTGGAAGATATCGACGCCATTACGCCCGCGTCGGTTACGGAGGCGTATCGGGCATGGCTGAGTCAAGCTGCCTTCGATCTGTACGTCGTCGGGGATACGACGCTGGACGAAGTGAAGTCTCTCGTCGCGGAATCGTTCCGCGGCAACGAAGGCAAGCCTGCCGAGTACGGGCTGCCTCTCATTAACAAGCCGGTCAAGGAAACGAAGACAGTCGTCGAACGGATGGAAGTGACCCAAGGGAAGCTGAACATGGGACTGCGCATCAATACGTCTTATGGGGATGACAACTACCCGGCTGCATTGATGTACAACGGAATATTGGGCGGCTATCCGCATTCCAAACTGTTTCTCAATGTAAGGGAGAAGGCGAGCCTGGCGTACTACGCAGCTTCCCGCCTCGATGGCCACAAAGGCATCTGCACGATTCAATCCGGCATTGAGTTCGCCAATTACGAGAAGGCAAAGACCATTATACAAGAGCAGCTGGAGCAGATGCGAAGCGGTTCTTACAGCGAGCTGGAGATGAACCAGACGAAAGCGATGATCGCGAATCACTTGCGTGAACTTCAAGATTCCGCGAACGAAATGATCGGCTTCGATTTCAATGCCGTCCTTTCGAAGCGAGAGCGCTCCGCTACGCAGCTGCTGGAAGAGGTTCAGGCTGTAACAGCCGAGCAAATCGCCGCGGTTGCGCGCAAAACCGAGTTGGATACGATCTACTTCCTGCGTGACAGAAAGGAGGGCTAAGTCTATGGAAACGTTAGCTTACCCGGGCGTTCAGGAAACACTCTACCGTGAAATCATGCCTAACGGCCTTGAAGTCGTCGTGCTGCCGAAAGAAGGCTTCAGCAAGACGTACGCGACGTTCTCGACCAAGTATGGTTCCGTTGACAATCGCTTTGCCGTAGGCGCTCAGGAGCCGATTTCCGTACCTGACGGAATCGCCCATTTCTTGGAGCACAAAATGTTCGAAGAACCGACCGGCGATATTTTTGCAACCTTTGCCTCACAAGGCGCGTCTGCTAATGCGTTCACCAGTTTTGACCGCACCGTTTATTTATTCTCGGCCACGGAGCAAATCGAGGCGAACCTGTCGACGCTGATCGATTTTGTCCAGAATCCTTATTTCACGGATGAGAACGTGGAGAAGGAGAAAGGCATTATCGAACAGGAAATCAACATGTACCGGGATAATGCGGATTGGCGTGTGTATTTCGGGCTTATTGATGCCCTGTACCACAAGCATCCGATTCATATCGATATTGCGGGGACGGTAGAATCGATCCGTCAAATCGATAAAGAAACGTTGTATCGTTGTTATGAAACGTTCTATCACCCGTCGAATATGTTTCTGTTCGTTGTTGGCGGCGTAGAGCCGGAATCCGTTATGAAGCTCGTACGCGACAATCAAGAACGCAAGAACTTCCAACCGCAAGGAGCTATTGAAAGGTTTTTCGAGCCTGAACCGGAAACCGTGAAGCTGCCGGTCAAGAAAACGGCGCTCCCTGTCTCGATGCCGAAGTGCATGATCGGATTCAAGGAAAGCCGCGGATCGGCGAATCCGGAAGAACTGCTGCGGACGGAGCTGACGACGAAATTGATGTTGGATGCGCTGCTCGGCTCAAGCTCTCCGATTTATCATTCGCTCTACGACGATACGCTGATTACCGATTCGTTCGGACATGAATTCAATAGCAGCGAGGACTATGCATTCTCCGTCGTCGGCGGCGAAACGCGCGATCCTGACGAGCTGATCCGGAGACTTCGCGAAGCAATCGAGCAGGCGCAAGCGAAAGGATTGGATCAAGAAGCGTTCGAGCGGACGAAACGCAAGAAAATCGGCGGCTATCTTCGCATGCTCAATTCCCCCGAGGCAATTGCCAGCGAATTTACGCGTTACCGTTTCCGTGGAGCCGATTTGTTCAAACTGCTGCCGGTGTACGAGGATATTACCATCGAAGAGGCCAATGCTAGACTGCGCAGCCATTTCGATTGGAGCCGGATGGCCGTATCCATCGTATCGAAGGACGAAGCTTGAAAACTTTAAAAGAAATGACGGTGCTCATTACCGGGGGGAGCCGCGGGATCGGCGCAGCAATCGCTCGCCGGTTCGCCGTGGAGAATATGAACGTCGTCATTCATTACAATCAAGCGCATGAGGCTGCGAACGAAACCGCTCGCAGCTGCATGCGGCTTGGCGCGGCGAACGTGTTGACCGTTTCGGCGGACATTCGTTCCCGGGATCAACTGCTGCGCATGCGCGAGAAGCTGGAACAACGTGGGATGATGCCCGATATCGTCGTTAATAATGCCGGCATTGCGCATTACGCCATGCTGGAGGACGTAACGGACGAGATTTGGGACGAGGTCATGAACGTCAACCTGAAGGGGATGTTCCTATGCACGCAGCTTTTCATGCCTGTCATGATCCAGCAGCGTTTTGGCCGCATCATTAACGTGTCGTCGATTTGGGGGATTTCCGGGGCATCCTGCGAGGTGCTCTATTCCACGAGCAAAGGCGGCATGAACGCCTTCACGAAAGCGTTAGCTAAGGAACTGGCGCCGTCCGGGGTCACCGTAAACGCGGTTGCGCCCGGTGCCGTCGACACCGTTATGCTGGACAACCTGAACGCCGATGAGAAGGTGGCGCTCGAGTCTGAAATTCCGGTCGGCCGCTTCGCGCAGCCGGAAGAAATCGCTTCGCTCGTCTATTTTCTGGCTCTGCCGGAATCGGCTTACATAACCGGGCAAATCATCAGCCCGAACGGCGGATGGCTGACATAAATCCATGCCTTATCCTGCCGCTAAGAATAAGATTCATCCCTTGCGTGTACAATACGGTTGTTGCTGAACAACAGCCAACACGCAAAGGAGGAACTACACCAATGTCAAACGTCCTTTCTAATTTCAGTTCATGGAAAGAGTTTTTGTCAAACAGGGTGGAACAAGCGAAAGGCATGGGATTGAATGAAGATACCATTGCCAACCTCGCTTACGAGATCGGCTCCTTCCTGGATGAGAAAGTCGATCCGAAGAACGAACAACAGCGCACACTGAAGGAATTATGGGATGTCGGCGATGAATCGGAACGCAAAGCGATTGCTGGCCTGATGGTCAAGCTTGTGGAAAAATCGTAAACTTCCTGGAAAAGCCTCCCGTGGGGAGGCTTTTCTATAATGTTTGCTTTAAAGTTGCAGGATATTGACGAATATTGTAGAATAATCTTTTTAAAGCTCTTACACCCTTTTCATCATTCTTTTATTCCGCCAGCTGAGGTGTCCTATGGAATTCAAACAATGGTACATGGAGTACAAAATACATAAAAACCGTCCCGGTCTTCTCGGCGACATCGCTTCGTTGTTAGGGATGCTCGAAGTCAATATTCTTACGATCAACGGCGTAGAGAACCGCACGCGCGGGATGCTGCTTCAGACCAACGACGATGAGAAAATCGAAATACTCGGCCGCATGCTTCAAAAGGTGGATAATATTACGGTTCTGAAGCTCCGCGAGCCCAAGCTTGTCGATATCTTGGCTGTCCGCCATGGCCGCTACATCGAACGTGATTCCGACGACCGCAAAACGTTCCGATTCACGCGGGACGAGCTTGGCATGCTGGTTGACTTCTTGGGCGAAGTATTTAAGAGAGAAGGAAATCAGGTCATCGGCCTGCGCGGAATGCCGCGCGTAGGCAAGACGGAATCGATTATTGCCGGAAGCGTATGCTCCAATAAGAGATGGACGTTCGTATCTTCGACGCTGCTTAGGCAAACGGTCCGCAGCCAGCTGTCCGAGGAAGAAATGACCCCGAACAATATTTATATTATCGACGGGATCGTAAGCACCATCCGTTCCAACGAGAAACATCATGCGCTGCTTCAGGAAATTATGGCGATGCCTTCTACCAAAGTAATCGAACATCCGGATATTTTCGTGAAGGAATCCGCCTTCGAATACAGCGATTTCGATTATATTATCGAGCTGCGCAATACCCCGGACGAGGAAATCTCCTATGAATCGTTTACGATGGGATTCCATGATTTCTAAAATTTTAATTTTGTAACGAAGAAACTATGAACTGCCAAAAATGATGAGGAGGTGTGGTCATGTCGGATTTGGGCGCATTGCTCAAGAAAGCGAGGGAGCAACGTAATCTGTCCTTGGATGATATCCAGGATTTGACGAAAATCCGCAAGCGTTATCTTGAAGCCATCGAGGAAGGCGATTACAGCGTGCTTCCCGGTTCCTTCTATGTGCGCGCCTTCGTGAAAAATTACGCAGAGTCCGTAGGACTTGACGCGGAGGAAGTGCTGCGGCTTTACAATAAAGAAATTCCGTCTAACGTTCCCGAGCAAGTGATTGAGCCCGTTCAACGGCCGCGCCGCCGCGCGCAGACGCAATCGTCCGATCGCTTGAGCAGGTGGGGATTCCGGGCGCTCATGTGGTCGTTCTTGCTGCTCATCATCGTACTTGTCTATATATTCGCGATCAAGCAGCCGAACAAGGATAACGTAGATTCAGCGGATCAAACCAAAATGACGGATCAGACGAAGCCTCCGGCAACGACGCCTGACAAGGATACGGTGAAGAACGGGGAAGGGAATACATCCTCGAACGGGAACGCAAGCAGCACCGATACGACGACAAATCAGCCGCCAGTGGACGAAACGCCGGTTCAGGAACCGACGCCTCCGCCAACCCCGACAACGACGCTTACATTGGATCGGACATCGGGAACAACGGATTATTACAAGGTCTCCCCCGGTGGCGCCCATACGATTGAGATGACGGCTACCGGCAGAACGTGGTTGGGGATTTATCAGAAGAGCCGTACGGGAAAAATGGTTCTTAGTGTGACACTGGATCTTGATAAAGGTCCTAAATCGGCTACATATGACGCTGATGGCCCGATTTTTATTACGTTCCCCCACGCCAACGCGGTTGAAGTGACCGTTGACGGCGTCGCTCTTGATGACGGCAATAAAACCGGCTCGCACAAGTTTCAATTGACGCCTGTTGAAGGCACTAGTAACACTGGCGGAACCACGGACACTAACGGTACGACGGATGCAACGACCACTCAATGAGTCTTCCAGCTCGTTCGAGGCATTCAGACTGAAGCAATTCGGTCCTGGATGCCTTTTCTTGCGGAGCGGGATACGATATAATACTTGACAAGCATAGGAAAGTAGAAAGATACATAAAGGAGTTGCAGCACAATGGCTGAACATTCATTTGACATTGTCTCGAAAGTCGATATGCAAGAACTGAGCAACGCGATTACGCAAGCGGAACGCGAAATCGAGACCCGTTTCGATTTCAAAGGAACGAAGACGAGCTTCACGTTGGAGAAGACGGATCTCGTGGTGGTTTCGGATGACGAATACAAGCTGAAGAACGTCGTCGATATTCTTCAATCCAAAATGATGAAGCGCGGCGTGCCGATCAAGAACATGGAATTCGGCAAAGTCGAAGGGGCTTCCATGGGGACGGTCAGACAGAAGGTCAAGCTGAAACAAGGCATCGAACAGGATAGCTCCAAGAAAATCAACATCCTGATCCGCGACTCCAAAATTAAAGTAAAAAGTCAAATTCAAGGCGACTCCATCCGGGTAACCGGCAAAAGCCTCGACGATCTGCAAGCTGTCATCGCGCTGCTGAGAGGCGCGGATTTGCAGCTCGACTTGCAATTTACCAATTTCAAATAAGGCCAAAAGTGCTTTTACGTACATAGGACGGGGTCCCATTCGCTGCCGGAAACGCGGTCGGATGGGACTTCTTCCGGTTTTGACACTGCATAGGCCTTGTATTATACTTGTTAAGATAGCTTTTCGGAGGGGTTTGGGGGATACATCGATGACTGAAAGAGTGAAAGTCGTAACATTGGGATGCGAGAAAAATCTCGTCGATTCTGAAATTATGTCGGGGTTGATCGATGCCAGAGGCTACCATTTGGTGGATCAGGCAGACGACGCAACCGTAATTATTGTCAATACCTGCGGTTTTATCGACGCCGCGAAGGAAGAGTCCGTCAACACGATATTGGATATGGCGGAATTTAAGCAAACCGGTCGATTAAAGGCGCTTATCGTTTCCGGCTGCTTGACGCAGCGCTATAAGAAGCAGCTGATGGAAGAAATGCCGGAAATCGACGGCATTGTCGGAACGGGCGATTTTCATCATATTACGGACATCGTGGACGAAGCGCTTCGCGGCAAACGCCCTGTGAAGGTCGGCAACCCGGCGTTCGATTATGATCAGAAGCTGCCTCGTTTAGTTACGACGCCGCGCTACACGGCGTTTGTAAAGATTGCGGAAGGCTGCGATAACGCATGCACATTCTGTTCCATTCCGATCATGCGGGGTAAATTCCGCAGCCGCTCGATGGAGTCGATCGTGGCGGAAGTTCAGCAGCTCGCCGATCAAGGCGTTCGGGAAGTCAGCTTAATCGCGCAAGACTCTACGAATTACGGTACGGACTTATACGACAAGTTCATGCTGCCGGAGCTTCTTAACCGCGTAAGCGAAGTGGAAGGCATCTCGTGGGTGCGCCTCCATTACGCGTATCCCGGTTTCTTCACGGACGAGCTCATTGAGACAATCGCGACGAATTCGAAAGTTTGCAACTATATCGATATGCCATTGCAGCACAGCGAAGATTCCATCTTGAAACGCATGCGTCGCCCAGGCCGTCAACGCGACACGCGAGAGCTTGTTTCCCGCATTCGTGCGAGTATTCCTGACGTTGCTTTGCGTACGTCCATTATCGTCGGATTCCCCGGCGAAACGGACGAGGATTTCAACCGTTTATGCGATTTCGTACGCGAAATGAAATTTGACCGTCTTGGGGTCTTCACGTATTCGCCAGAAGAAGACACGCCTGCTGTTCGCCTGCCGGACGCCGTGCCGGATGAAGTGAAGGAATGGCGCTCCAATACGTTGATGGAAATTCAGCGCGAAGTGTCCAAGGAATTAAGCGGCAAGCATATCGGCAAGGAAATCGATGTGTTGGTTGAACGCTATGATGGCCGTAGCGACGTATATGTCGGCCGTTCGCCGTACGATGCTCCGGAAATCGACGGCGAGGTGTTCATTTCCAACTGCAAAGCTGCGATCGGTGAAATTCAAAGGGTGCGCATTACGCACGCTTACGAATTTGACATGTCCGGGGAGGGGCTATAGTGAATTTAGCCAACCGTATTACGCTCGCACGCATCTTTTTGGTGCCGATTATTATGGTCTTGCTGCTTATTAACGTCGATTTAAAACCGCTCACTTTCGACGGTTCAGACTTCTCCATCACGTGGAATCAGATTTTGGCTGCACTCGTATTTATCGTTGCAGCGAGCACGGATGGTCTCGACGGTTATATTGCACGCAAGAACAAAATCGTGACCAATCTCGGCAAACTGCTTGACCCGCTTGCAGACAAACTGCTTGTTGCTGCCGTTCTCATTTCCCTCGTGGAAATGGAGAAACTGCATGCTTGGATTGCGATTGTCATCATCAGCCGCGAGTTCGCGGTTACGGGATTGCGTCAAATCGCGCTGCTGGAAGGTACGGTTGTTGCAGCCAGCAAATGGGGCAAGTGGAAGACTGCGGTGCAAATCACGATGATTATCGCGCTGCTGTTGAACAATTTCCCGTTTGCGTTTCTGGATTTTCCGTTTGACCAAATTTCGATTTACGCGGCGGCCCTTATTACGGTGTACTCCGGAATCGATTATTTTGTCAAAAACAAAAACCTTATCCCGCTTACGGCATAGTTAGGCTTCCTGGGCATCACTCCTTCGCATTTTATGGAAAGAGTGATGCCTTGCTTTTCAGTCTAGCTGTTTTACCTTCCATATTCGTGTTCGTCTATCCTTTACATATGAAGCGGAGATGTTGAGATGCGTGCAGAAATCATTGCGGTCGGCACGGAATTGCTGCTGGGCCAAACCGTTAATACGAATGCTACCTATTTGTCGCAGGGACTGGCAGAACTCGGGATCGATGTTTACTTTCAAACCGTTGTCGGCGACAACGCGGGCCGGATTCGCGAGGCGATCGCACTGGCGCGATCCCGCGCGGATTTGATTCTGTTTACCGGCGGTTTGGGGCCAACGATGGATGATTTGACGAAAGATGCTTTGGCCGAGTACTTGGGGCGTTCGATCACGGAACACGAGCCGAGCATGGCCAAAATCGAAACGATGTTCAAGTCGCGCGGCGTACATATGGTAGAGAGCAACCGGAGGCAGGCGAATTTGATCGAAGGCTGCGATCCGCTTGATAATGAAGCAGGGCTTGCGATCGGCAATGCGCTTACGGTCGACGGTACGCATTATGTGCTGCTGCCTGGCCCGCCGCGCGAGATGAAGCCGATGTTCGATGGCCCGGCGAAAGCATGGCTGCGCGGCATCATGAACGAGGATCGCCGGTTGTACTCACGGCTGCTTAAATTTGCCGGCATCGGCGAGTCCAGCCTGGAGCAGGCGTTGATCGATCTGATCGAGGCGCAGACCGATCCTTCCATCGCGCCGTACGCCAAAGAAGGCGAAGTGGCAATCAGGGTGTCTACGAAAGCGCTCAGCGAGCTGGAAGCGAACGTCAGGTTGGATGCCGCGGAGCAGCAAATCAACGAGCGCGTGGGTCAATATATCTTCGCGCGCGAAGACATCCCGCTAGAGGAAGCGGTCGTCCGGCAGCTGAGGGCGTCCAGAAGGACGCTAGCCAGCGCCGAGAGCCTTACGGGCGGCTTGTTCGCGCAGCTGATTACCCAGATTCCCGGCAGCAGCGGCGAGTTTACAGGCGGCGTCGTGACGTATACGAACGTCATGAAGCATCGCCTGCTGAGTATTCCGATGTCGCAGCTAGAGGGAACGGGCGCGCCTGGAGCGATCAGTGAATCGACGGCCGCGCTGATGGCGGAGCGGGTGCGCGAGCTGGCGGAAAGCGACTTCGGCGTATCGCTGACCGGAGTAGCTGGACCTTCGGAATCCGAGGGCAAGCCTGTGGGCCTCGTCTATTTCGGATTAGCCGAGAGAGGGAAGCCGACGAAGGTATTCACGGCCAATTTCAACGGCAATCGGGAAATGATCCGCGTTCGCGCCGCAAAGTCGCTGCTTCACCGTTTATGGCAGGCGTTGTCCGGTAAAGATGGAATCTAGGAGATTTTGTTAGAAATATAGCTTGTCAATGTTAGTAGGATCGACTATAATCGACTTAGACGGAAGAACCGTGGCGAAGATTACTTTGCTGCGGTTCTTTTTTTGTCTCTCCGTTGGCCAATGGATAAATAAATAAGAATATATGTTCGTAAAAAGTCTTGTCAAAGCAACTGAAACAAGTTATCATGAGTATATAAACAATGAGGGATGTGAGTTCGTTGGCAGATCGTAAAGCTGCGCTTGAAATGGCTCTGCGTCAAATAGAGAAGCAATTTGGTAAAGGCTCCATAATGAAACTTGGTGAATCGACACATATGCAGGTTCAAACCGTGTCCAGCGGTTCGCTTGCACTAGATATTGCGCTTGGAATCGGCGGTTTTCCTCGCGGCCGCGTTATCGAAGTATACGGACCGGAATCATCCGGTAAAACGACAGTTGCGCTGCATGCGATCGCTGAAGTTCAGCGCGCTGGCGGACAAGCTGCCTTCATCGATGCGGAACACGCACTCGATCCTTCTTATGCTAATAAACTAGGCGTTAACATCGACGAACTGCTGCTTTCGCAGCCAGATACAGGGGAGCAGGCGCTTGAAATCGCCGAGGCGCTCGTACGCAGCGGCGCTGTGGACATCGTCGTAGTGGATTCCGTCGCAGCACTCGTGCCAAAGGCTGAGATCGAAGGCGACATGGGGGATTCCCACGTCGGCTTGCAAGCACGTCTGATGTCGCAAGCTCTTCGTAAGCTCTCTGGCGCAATCAGCAAATCGAATACGATTGCGATTTTCATTAACCAGTTGCGCGAGAAAGTCGGCGTTATGTTCGGTAACCCGGAAACAACGCCGGGCGGCCGCGCACTGAAATTCTATTCGTCGGTTCGTCTCGATGTTCGCCGTATTGAATCGATCAAACAAGGCAATGACGTGGTCGGTAACCGTACGCGGATTAAAGTCGTGAAGAACAAAGTCGCACCTCCGTTCAAACAAGCGGAAGTTGACATTATGTACGGCGAAGGCATTTCGAAAGAAGGCAGCATTGTCGATATCGGCGTCGAGCATGATATCATTCAGAAGAGCGGAGCTTGGTTCTCCTTTAACGGCGAGCGTCTGGGACAAGGCCGCGAGAATGCGAAGCAATTCCTTAAGGATCGTGTGGATATCTCTTCCGTCATTGAGAAGCAAATTCGCGATGCCAGCAACGTAGCCTCAGCAACGGCGACTGACGCTGCATTCAGTGAAGACGAGGGAACCGAGGACGAGCTGGATCTGGATCTCGAATAAGCAATCATTGCAGTGAATCGGATAAGCAGAGAAGCACCTGTGACAGGTGCTTTTCTTTTTTACAAACAGGAAAGTTTCATTTACGTATTAACAGTGAAGCATCTTTCCTTTTGACGATACAACCTGCCATTAATCGCGGTCGCTGAGCTTCGAAGGCCTCGATTGTGGTTGTCTCATATGCGCAAGAGAGGTGAGCAGCATCTTAACGATTACGAGCGTGGAACAAGATCCGAAGAAAAAACAACGCTATTATATCTATGTCAATGATGCCCAGGATCCATTTACGAGTGTGCATGAAGACCTGCTAATCAAGTTTAGGCTTCTCAAGGGAAGAGAAATCGACGGTGAAGAGCTGAAGCAAATCGTGCTGGAAGATAGCCATCATCGCGCCTATATTTTGGCGCTTGCCCATCTGGGAGCGAGGCAGCGGACAGAGAAAGAAATCATGCGCTATTTGGCCCGGAAAGAGCTGGACGAGCACTCAACCCAGAAAGCAATCGAGCGTTTGCGACAAGAAGGACTTGTCAACGATTCCATATACGCCGAGCAGTATGCCGCGCAGCGGATGCGTTCGCAGTTGAAGGGAAGACGCCTGCTGCAGCAGGAGCTGCAGCAGCGGGGAATCAAGAAAGATACGGCGAAAGAAGCCGCTTCTAAGCTAAATGAGGAGTCCGAGACCGAGATTGCGATCAGAGCTGCGATGAAGAAATGGCCCTACATTAAAGGGGAAATTCGCGAACGAAAGCAGAAGCTGGCGGTATTCTTGCTGCGCCGTGGCTTTCCTTCATCGACCGTCAGAGAAGCGGTCAAGGCGGCGTCGGATGGAGTGCTGGAAGACGAAGATGGGCTCATGCTTGACAATTGATTTTCACAAAAGATAAAATGAATTTGTATTCTTTCTTCTAGAATCGATTTTCCTTCCAAAAATTGATTCAAAACGATTATTTTCGTCAAATTAAGCATGCACGTTAAAAACCGGCTGGAAAACCAAATACTGTCCCAAGCGTTTGCTTAGGTGAACAACGAGGAGGTGAGATAATGCCAATCTGGGCAACTATCCTGATCGCTCTCGTTGTTGGTGCAATTTTCTTTGGTGTCGGTTATTTTATTCGAAAATCGATCGCCGAGGCCAAAATTTCAAGTGCCGAGCAAGCCGCTAGTCAGATCGTAGAAAATGCGAGAAAAGACGCGGAGGCGCTAAAGAAAGAAACGGTTCTCGAAGCGAAAGATGAAGTCCACAAGCTCCGTACCGAGGCTGAGAGAGATATTCGCGAACGTCGCAATGAGGTACAGCGTCTTGAAAGACGACTTATTCAGAAAGAAGAGTCGTTGGATAAAAAAATAGAAGCGCTGGAACGCAAAGAAGAACAAGTAGCCAACAAAGAGAAGCGGATCGAGGAAACGCAAGAGCAGATCGATTCACTTTACAAGCAGCAGCTTCATGAGTTGGAGCGAATTTCGAACTTGACGATGGAGGATGCGAAGCAAGTTATCCTTACTAACGTTGAACAAGAGGTTCGTCATGAAACGGCTCAAATGATCAAAGAGATCGAGCAACAGGCGAAGGAAGAAGCGGATAAGAAAGCTCGTGATATTATCTCGCTAGCCATTCAGCGCTGCGCAGCTGATCACGTGGCAGAGACGACGGTTTCGGTCGTTGCCCTGCCGAATGAAGAAATGAAGGGTCGCATCATCGGCCGCGAAGGCCGCAACATCCGTGCACTGGAGACGTTGACCGGTATCGATCTCATCATCGACGATACACCGGAAGCGGTCATCTTGTCCGGTTTCGATCCTATCCGCCGCGAAATCGCTCGCACATCCCTCGAGAAGCTCGTTGCAGATGGACGTATCCATCCTGCGCGCATCGAGGAAATGGTCGAGAAGTCGCGTAAGGAAGTGGACGAGCGCATCCGTGAATACGGAGAGCAGGCGACGTATGAAGTTGGCGTTCATGGTCTGCACCCAGATCTGATCAAAATTTTGGGCCGCTTGAAATACCGTACGAGCTATGGTCAGAACGTTCTGAAGCATTCCATGGAAGTCGCGTATTTGACCGGTCTGATGGCTGCAGAGCTGGGAGAAGACATCACGCTGGCTAGAAGAGCCGGTTTGCTGCACGATATCGGCAAAGCGCTTGACCACGAGGTTGAAGGTTCGCACGTCGAGATCGGCGTCGAATTGGCGAAGAAATACAAAGAGCATCCGGTTGTCATCAACAGTATCGCTTCGCATCATGGCGACTGTGAAGCAACTTCGGTCATCGCCATGCTCGTTGGCGCGGCAGACGCATTATCGGCTGCACGTCCAGGAGCAAGAAGAGAAACGCTCGAAACGTATATCAAGCGTCTGGAGAAGCTGGAAGGGATTTCGGAATCGTTCGAAGGCGTCGAGAAGTCGTACGCCATTCAAGCCGGCCGCGAAGTTCGCGTCATGGTGCAGCCGGACAAAATCGACGATACGGAAGCATTCCGCTTAGCGCGTGACATTACGAAGAAAATCGAGAGTGAACTCGATTATCCGGGTCATATCAAAGTTACGGTTATTCGCGAAACGCGCGCCGTCGAATATGCCAAATAATCGCATAAGCAAAAACGAGAAAAGTGGCTGCCTGTCAGCCACTTTTCTGGTCTAAACAGAGAGGTTAGGAATCAAATGAACGTATTATTCATCGGCGATATCGTCGGCAACATAGGCCGCGCTGCGGTCAAGAAGGTCCTGCCTTCACTGAAGACGAAGTATAACCCGCATATCATCATCGCGAACGGCGAGAATGCGGCTGCGGGAAGAGGCATTACGGCAGCGATCGTCAAAGAACTGCTGGATGCTGGCGTTCACGGGATTACGATGGGAAATCATACGTGGGATAACAAGGACATCTTCGAGTGGCTGGACGACCAGCCTCGTATCGTGCGCCCGGCCAATTTTGCGCCGGAAGCGCCGGGACAAGGCGCGATGATCGTGAAAGCCAACGGCAAGGAACTCGCGATCATTAATCTGCAGGGCCGTACGTTCCTGCCGCCGATCGATTGTCCGTTCCGGAAAGCCGACGAATTGATCGAACAGCTTCGGCAGAAGACGAAGAACATCTTCGTTGATTTCCATGCGGAAGCGACCTCGGAGAAGATTGCCATGGGCTGGCATTTGGACGGGAAGGCATCGGTCGTGGTCGGCACGCACACGCATGTGCAAACGAACGACGATCGCATTCTTCCGAACGGAACAGCGTATATCACGGATGTCGGGATGGTCGGATCCATGGAAGGCGTCCTGGGCATGGAACGAAACGCGGTCCTTCATAAATTTCTCACTCAGCTGCCGGTTCGATTCGTAGTCGACGAAGGCAACTGGCATCTGCACGGCGTTTCAGTCGAGATCGACGAAGCGACGGGCAAAGCAAAGCGAATTCAAAAAATCCGGTTGACGGAAACGGAATGGCTGCTCATGTAGCAGCCATTTTTTTATGCCCGTTTAGAGCAAGCGGTTACAGGGTAAATGTACTCTATGAAAAATTCTCGCAATTCAGAAGATTTTGCTAACATAGCAAAAGAAAGAAGGAATTATTTGGCCTCTCTCGAATAACTATCTTAATAGCGGTATTCATCCATCATTCCCGAGGAGGTCACTTTCCATGGACGTCTTAAAAGTTTCAGCAAAGTCCAATCCAAATTCTGTTGCAGGAGCGCTTGCCGGCGTGTTGCGTGAACGCGGAGCGGCTGAATTGCAAGCAATCGGGGCTGGTGCGTTGAATCAAGCGGTAAAGGCGGTTGCGATTGCACGGGGTTTCGTCGCGCCAAGCGGGGTGGACCTCATTTGTATCCCGGCGTTTACGGACATCGTGATCGATGGAGAAGACCGAACGGCGATCAAGCTTATCGTAGAGCCGAGATAAAACCGAGATCCGGAAGCGACAAGTAAAAGGACTAGACCTGTTTACGACGTAGGCAGGTTTTTTTGCATTGTGTATGAGTTTCGAGTCATGAATAAACGTGCATCGGGGATTAATTTGATTCGACGGAGGCTGATATGAGTGGAACCTTTGCGCAAAGCCGATTTTCACTGCGACGTCTTGTGGAAATTGCTTGAGGATCCGACGCTCTCTTTCATCGACGATGATCGCAATAAACTGGATGTTACGTTACCGCGATTGAAGCAAGCGGGCGCGACGTTCCAGACATTCGCCGTCTACGTGCCGGAACGAATGGATAAAACGATGGTGCCGATCCTGCAAAGCATCGATCTCTTCTACCGCAAGGTGCTCGTCTCGCCTGAAGTAACCTTTATACGCACGGCAGGGGACATTACGGCTCTTCAACTGAAACCGGGGGTCATTGGAGCCATGCTTTCGTTGGAAGGCGCAGACGGCCTGCAGGGCGATCCTGCGATGCTGCGAATGCTTTACGTGCTTGGCGTGCGTGCAATCGGCTTGACCTGGAACAATGCCAATTGGGCTGCGGACGGCGTTTTGGAGACCCGCGGAGGCGGTTTAACAAAAAAAGGCCGTGCCTTCGTAGAAGAATGTAATAGATTGGGTATACTGTTGGATATGTCCCATTTAAGCGACCGCGCATTCTGGGATATGATGCAAGCGTCATCAAGACCGGTAATCGCATCCCATTCCAACAGCCGGAGCCATTGTCAGCATCCACGCAACCTGACAGACGATCAAATCAAGGCGCTGCTGGCCGCAGGCGGCTTGATTGGCGTCACTTTCGTGCCGCAATTCGTATCGTCGCGCGTACCTGCCGGAATTGCTGACGTGCTCCGTCACGTAGAGCGGATTTGCGAGTTTGGCGGCGAGCAGCAGTTGATGTTCGGATCGGATTTCGACGGCATCGACCATTACGTCGACGGATTATCTCATCCCGGCGAGCTGCATCGTCTGCAAGATGCCCTGCTTGCGCGGTACTCGGAAGAACAAGTGAAATCGTTTTTCGAGAAGAACGCGATGGGGTTTTTGGCAATGCATCTGCCCCGATGAACGATCCTTTCATTCCGATCTCGCTGTGATATGGGTATAATCGAAAAGAACTATTTGAAAAAAAGAAGGAAACAGCTTGCAATTTACAAATTAGAGACATAAAATTTATTTGATTAAAGATAGAAACAGTCAATCATTTGTAAACCTTTATTGAATTTATTCGTATCAGTTCAATGAAATTGCAAGGGGTCTAAGGGAAGAAGCTTAACGCGCCGCTAAACGCCGGCGACAACCGTTTCTTCTTGTATATCGTCGAAAATATTGCAGGTTTATTCAAAAGAGGAGATGGGCATTTTGATCAGTCAATTGTCTTGGAAAATCGGGGGTCAGCAAGGGGAAGGCGTTGAAAGTACCGACCGTATTTTCTCGACAGCTCTTAACCGTCTTGGCTACTACTTGTATGGGTACCGTCACTTTTCTTCGCGGATCAAAGGCGGTCACACGAACAACAAGATCAGAATCAGCACGAAGCCGAAACTCGCGATTTCGGATGACTTGGATATTCTGGTCGCATTCGACCAAGAGAGCATCGATTTAAACGCGCATGAATTGCGTGCGGGCGGCGTAGTCGTCGCCGATGCCAAGTTTAACCCGGTTCTTCCGGAAGGCATCAATGCTAGATTGTTCCCTGTACCAATTACTTCGATTGCAGAAGATCTGGGCACATCGCTCATGAAAAACATGGTTGCGTCCGGTGCTTCTTGGGCGCTTCTTGGTCTGCCCGTCGACGTTTTCAATAAAGCGGTAGAAGAAGAATTCGGTCGTAAAGGTCCGGCGATCGTCGAGAAGAATATCGAAGCGGTCAAACGCGGCTCCGATTTCGTGCTCGATCTTGCAGGCGGCCCATTGGAAGAGTTCCAGCTTGAGCCTGCCGACGGCAAGCAAAAACTGTTCATGATCGGCAACGAAGCGATCGGCCTTGGCGCCGTTGCGGGCGGCTGCCGCCTAATGTCCGCGTATCCAATTACGCCGGCGTCCGAGATCATGGAATACTTAATCAAGAAGCTTCCGAAATTCGGCGGTACCGTCGTTCAAACGGAAGATGAAATCGCGGCGGTAACGATGGCGATCGGCGCCAACTATGCCGGCGTGCGCACGATGACCGCATCCGCGGGTCCCGGCTTGTCGCTCATGATGGAAGCCATCGGTCTGGCTGGCATGACGGAAACGCCGCTTGTTATCGTCGATACGCAGCGCGGCGGTCCTTCGACGGGCTTGCCGACAAAGCAGGAACAATCCGACTTGAACGCAATGGTTTACGGTACGCACGGAGAAATTCCGAAAATCGTAATCGCGCCTGCCTCGTTGGAAGACTGCTTCTACGACACGATCGAATCTTTCAATCTCTCGGAGCAGTACCAAGTTCCGGTTATTCTAATGACAGACCTTCAGCTCTCGCTGGGTAAACAATCCTGCGAGCCGCTGGATCTCAATAAAATGCCGATCAACCGCGGCAAACTCGTTCGCGAGCTGCCTGAACTGGAAACAAACGTCCTGTTCAAGCGTTATGAGCTTACGGATGACAACGTTTCGCCGCGCGTTATCCCTGGCGACAAATTCGGTTTGCACCATGTAACGGGCGTTGAGCACGACGAGACGGGTCGTCCGTCGGAGAGCGCGATCAACCGTAAGAAAATGATGGATAAACGTCTATCGAAGCTGAACGGCGTGTACATCCGCGATGCCGTTCGCGCTGACGCTCCTTATGCCGAGGCTGACTTGCTCATCATCGGCATGGGTTCGACAGGCGGCACGATCGACGAGGCGCGCGTTCGTTTGGAAAGCGACGGAGTGAAAACGAACCATATCACCATTCGCCAAATCCACCCGTTCCCAACGGAGTTGGTCGAGCCTTACCTGAACAGTGCTGCGAAAGTCGTCGTACTGGAGAATAACGCGACAGGCCAGCTGGCGGATCAAGTGAAGCTTCATGCCGGTCATGCGAACAAAATCAAGAGCGTTCTGAAATACGACGGCAATCCGTTCCTGCCTTCCGAAGTGCACAAAGCATGCAAGGAGTTGGTCTAAGATGGCGACATTTAAAGAGTTTCGCAATAACGTAAAACCGAACTGGTGCCCGGGCTGCGGAGATTTCTCCGTTCAAGCCGCCATTCAGCGCGCTGCCGCTAACGTGGGACTGGAACCAGAAAGCCTGGCGGTCATCTCGGGTATCGGATGCTCCGGCCGGATTTCCGGATATATTAACGCTTACGGCCTTCACGGTATTCACGGCCGCGCGCTGCCGATCGCTCAAGGCGTGAAGCTGGCAAACCGCGAGCTGACGGTCATCGCTTCCGGCGGAGACGGCGACGGCTTCGCAATCGGCATGGGCCATACGGTTCACGCGATTCGCCGTAATATCGACCTGACGTACATCGTCATGGACAACCAAATTTACGGCTTGACCAAAGGTCAAACTTCGCCGCGCAGTGCGGAAGGATTCAAGACGAAATCGACGCCCGAAGGTTCTATCGAGTCGACGCTCTCGCCGCTGGAAATCGCGATGTCCGCGGGCGCGACTTTCATTGCGCAGTCCTTCTCGAGCGACCTGAAGCAGCTGACGGCGTTGATCGAAGCGGGCTTGAACCACAAAGGCTTCTCGCTTATCAACGTGTTCAGCCCGTGCGTAACGTTCAACAAAGTCAATACTTACGACTGGTTCAAAGAAAACATCGTCAATCTGGATCAATTCCCGGATTACGATCCGTCCAACCGTGTTGCGGCCATGACCAAAATCATGGAAACGAACGGTATGCTTACCGGTCTGATCTATCAAAACAAAGAGCGTCAATCCTACGAATCCATGATTAGCGGTTTTCAGCCGGAAGGTCTTGCGAACCAGGACCTGGCGCTGTCGGAAGAACAGTTCAGCAAACTCTTAACCGAGTTCAAATAATCGCTATACCAATCCATTCCAGTTGGATGAAGGCATACCGTTCATTGCGAACGGTATGCCTTTCTTCGCGACATGGAAGAGAAAGCAGGTTGATCAGTTCATGGTGAAGAAAGTTCCAGTCGGCGTATCCGCCCGGCATATTCATTTGGCGCAGGAGCACGTAGAGATCTTGTTCGGACAAGGTGCCGAGTTGACGGAGTTCAAGCCGCTCTCCCAGCCCGGACAGTACGCGGCCAACGAGACAGTGGAGGTCATTGGTCCGAAAGGCAGCTTCGGTAAAGTCCGTATCCTTGGACCTGTGCGCAAGCGTACGCAGCTGGAGGTATCGCGCACCGATGCGTTCTCGCTCGGTATTAACCCGCCTTTGCGGGAATCGGGCGATATCGCCGGTTCGGCAGGCATTACGCTCAAAGGACCGGCCGGCGAAGTGGCGATCGAGGAAGGCGTCATCGTAGCTGCGCGGCATATCCATTTCCATACGAGCGATGCGGAGCGTTGGGGCATTGCGGACAAGCAGCAGCTGTCGGTTCGTCTGACTGGTGAACGCGGCGTTGTACTGGAGAATGTCATCGCCCGGGTATCGCCCGAGTTTGCGCTCGACATGCACATCGATACCGACGAGGCGAATGCCGCAGGCGCCAAAACCGGTGACGAGGCTGAAATCATCGGTTAAGTTGAAGCAGACGTTTGCCGTTCATCATGCGGCAAACGTTTTTTTGCATCGCTAGGCGATATTGTGGACAATGGAACTTGCAACAGATCGCCTGCATGTCGATGTTTTGACAATATCGCGAATGGCAAAGCGTTAGGGAAAATGGTATAATTTTATGATGTTAAGCTAGCATTCATGGTTGGAAGAATCGAAAGATCGGATAGATGAGGGGAAGTGAATCTTAATGGAAAGGGAGATCAACAATAACTCACTTGACTTGAAATCCAATAAGGGTGAGAAAGACTTCTCCAAATATTTCGATTTTTCGGGTGCGAAAGTGCTGAAGGAATCGGACGGTAAAACGACCTACCGGATCAACGGTAGAGATATTACGATAAATGCGGCGCCTAGCTACAAAGATGAGAAGCGGCGCGGCAAGGAAGAGATACAAGTTCACTACGAGTCGTCGATTCCGCCGGAACTGCGCCAGCTCGGCATGGGGAAGACCTACCACATTACGACCTACGGCTGCCAGATGAACGAGCATGACACGGAAGTGATGAAGGGGATCTTCGAGCAGATGGGTTATCTGGCGACCGAGGACCGCAACGAGGCCGACGTCATTCTGCTGAACACATGCGCGGTACGCGAGAATGCGGAAGACAAGGTATTCGGAGAACTTGGCCATTTGAAGCATCTGAAGACAGAGAAGCCAGGTCTGATTCTCGGCGTATGCGGCTGCATGTCGCAGGAAGAGTCGGTCGTGGGGCGGATCATGCAGCGGCACAGCTTCGTCGATCTGATCTTCGGCACGCATAACATTCACCGGCTGCCGTATTTGCTGCAGGATGCGCTCTTCGGCAAAGAGATGGTCGTGGAAGTTTGGTCCAAGGAAGGCGACATCATCGAGAACCTGCCGAAGAAGCGCGAGGGCATGCGCGGCTGGGTGAATATCATGTACGGCTGCGATAAGTTCTGCACCTACTGCATCGTGCCTTATACGCGCGGCAAAGAACGGAGCAGACGTCCGGAGGACGTGATCGCCGAAGTGCGCGAGCTGGCGCGGCAGGGCTTTAAAGAGATTACGCTGCTGGGGCAGAACGTCAACGCATACGGCAAAGACTTCGAAGATATCGACTATCGGTTCGGAGACCTGATGGCGGACATGTCCAAAATCGATATTCCGCGCATCCGCTTTACGACGAGCCATCCGCGCGATTTCGACGATCATCTGATCGAAGTGCTGGCGACGCGCGGCAACCTTGTCGAGCACATCCACCTGCCGGTTCAGTCCGGCAGCACGGAAGTGTTGAAGCGGATGAGCCGCAAATATTCACGGGAGCTCTACTTGGAGCTCGTCGGGAAGATCAAACGGATGATGCCGGACGTCGTGCTGACGACGGACATTATCGTTGGCTTCCCCGGGGAGACGGAGGAGCAGTTCGAAGAAACGATCTCGCTCATGAAGGAAGTCGGCTTCGCGTCGGCTTATACATTTATTTATTCGCCGCGCGAAGGCACGCCTGCCGCTGACATGGATGACAGTATCCCCGAGAACGTGAAGAAGGCACGCCTTGCGCGTCTGAATGATGTCGTGAAAGAGTTGAGTCTGCGAAGCAACCAGCTGCTGGTGAACGAGACAGTCGAAGTGCTCATAGAAGGCCAGAGCAAGAACAATCCGAACGTGCTTGCAGGGCGGACGCGGACGAATAAGCTCGTTCATATGGAAGGCCCCGCCTCATGGATCGGCCAATTCATCGAGGCGCGCGTGACGGATGTCCAGACGTGGTATATCAAGGCCGAATCGATTATGGAAGCAATGGAAGAAGAAGCGGTATCTTAATGACTAGAGGAGCTGTAAACGATGGCAAACGAACAAACGACGAAAAATGAGCATGATCACGATAAAGGCGCGAGCTGCGGCGTGCCGAAATTCAATACGGAGGACATCATCGTTCGCGCGGACATCATGGCGAAAACGAAAGAACTTGCGAGCATGATCTTCACGTCCGAGGAAGTACAGCAGTTCCAACGCGCGGAGAAGCAAATCCAAGGCAATGAACGCATTCAAGGCCTGATCGCCCAAATCAAGAAAAAGCAGAAGGAAATCGTCGCGTTCGAGACGACGTTCAAGAACGCCGACATGGCGGCCAAGATCGAGAAGGAAATCGAAGTGCTGCAAGACGAGCTGGACGGCATTCCGATCATTACGGAATTTCAGCAAAGCCAAGCGGACATCAACTACTTGCTGCAAACGATCGTTTCCGTCATTCGGGACACGGTCGCCGATAAAATTACCATCGAGGATGCACAGGTAGAAGAGCCGGAAGAGTGCATGTAAGACGAGACAAGAAAAACACCTGCCGGTTCGAACGCGCGTTCGCAACTGGCAGGTGTTTTCTATGTTAAGGCTTTTATATTAAGGCTTTGTTGAGTCTAAATTGAGACTGGTTAAGCGGCAGACGCTGCTGAACGGCTGCTGCTGCGTTTCCATACGAGCGTCAGCAGCAGCGCGGTCAGGGCGAATGCGCCGCCGAGGACGAAGCCGTAGTCTCTTCCGAACATATCGTTGATGAAGCCGGCCAGGAACGGACCGGCGAACATGCCGATGGAATAGATCGCTTGGTAGAAACCCATGGCCGTCGCCCGTTTCGATGACTCGAACGGCTGGATGGCAAGACCCAGCAAGATCGGCAGATGCATGCCCTGCGCGAAGCCGTTCAGCACTTGCGTGACGGCGAGCACGCCCAGGTTCGGAGCGAAAGCGATTGCGACCGTGAAGATGCCGCTGAGCAAATAAGCGGTACCGATGACGTTCCATGTCCCGAACCTCGGCACGAGCCAGCGGCCGGTAAGGAGCGAAGCGAGTCCGTGCGGCACCATGAACGCGATGACGATGAGCGTGAGCTGACCGTCCGATGCGCCGAGCGATGTCGCCTTGAGCGGCGTAAAGCCGAACATCGTGATAAACAGGACGCAATGGGCGAGGATGGACAGCGTCGACACTTGCCGCAGGGACGGCGTTCGGACGACTTCCCTGAGATGGCTCAGCGAAATCGGCGAGCGCGTGACGCCTTCCTTCGGTTCCTTGACGGCGAACGCGAGTACTAATCCGAATATGCCTAGTATAACGCCTGCCATAAATGCTGCGTTCCAGCCGTACGTATCGGCGAGCCATCCGCTTAAGACCATGCCGATCAGCTGGCCGGAGACGGTCATGAAGCTGATATTGCTCATCGCTTTCGTCGCATCGGAAGAGGCGAAATAAGCGGCGTACAGCACGGTGAATGCGACCCATGCGGAGGCGCAGACGCCGGACATCATGCGTCCGGCAAGCGGCCACAGCCAGGAGCCGGGAATCATGAAGAGGAGACAGCTGAGCATGCCTGTGATCATGCCGAGCATCAGGAACGGTTTTCGCTTATGCAGCTTATCTGACAGCAAGCCGAGCGGAAACCGCACGAGCATTTGAACGAATCCATAGCTGCCGAGGACGATGCCGATCAGGACATCGGCGTAGCCGCCGCTTTTCATAAATGGAGATAAGATCGGTACATAGACATAGAGCGTAGACCAGTAAAGCAGCGTAACGACGACGAACAGGATATGGTCCGACCGGGTCGTTTGAATCAAAGGTGCCTGATCGCGGGCTTTCTCTACAGCGGACAAAGGAACCGTCACTCCTTCGGGAATTGGGATGTGAGCTTTCTAAATGTATAATAGGTAAATAGGAAGAGCAATCCTTTTTAGGCAATCTATTTCTGAAGAAGAAACTTATCGTCCGGAAAATTCGTATTAAAAAGCATGGCGATTGGGACAGGCGAACTTGGAAGGGAGTCAGAAGCAATGAAGAAACGATGGGTTCGAGAATTGCGGGACTGGTGCGTCACGCTGGGCATTGCGATTACGGCGGCGCTCCTGATTCAGAATTATGCGTTTGCGCAAACCGAGGTCAAGAACATTTCGATGCAAAAAACGCTCGTAGACGGGCAGCGGCTTATCGAAGATAAACTCAGCTATCATTTTGAATCGCCTCACCGGGGGGATATCGTTATCATCAGCGGACCCGAAAGCGACAAGCGGCTTATTAAGCGGGTAATCGGTATGCCAGGCGATATGATCGATTTCACGGACGACGGCCATGTGCTTGTGAACAATAGCGTCATCGATGAGCCTTACGTAAAAGGGCTGACCTATTCCAACGGCATGAAGGTTCCGTTCAAGGTACCCGAGAAATCCGTGTTCGTGATGGGCGATAACCGCGAGAACAGCCAAGACAGCCGGATGCTTGGGCCGATCGCGCTGTCCAGTCTTGAAGGAAGGGCCGTATTCCGGCTGTGGCCGTTAAGCAAGTTCGGTCAGTTGGACTAATCCGATGCCGTTTACATTTTCTCATCCGCTGTTTTCGGTGCCGTTGAAGCGCATTGCGCCAAGATGGCTAAGCGTGACCGGTCTCGTGCTCGGCAGCATGATTCCGGATATGGAATACTTCATGGCCATGGAATCTTATCGGACGATCGGCCACTCGCTGCGCGGGTATCTGCTGCAAGGCGTGCCGCTCAGCATAGCGTTCGCCATTGCGTTTCATGGCATCGTCAAGCCGGTGCTGCCGAAGTTTATGCCGTCGACCGGCGGGTTGGACCGGTTCGCGAAGTACATGACGTCGGAAGAGTGGCGTCTGAATTCCGTGCGTACGTGGACGATTTTCCTTGTTTCGTTGTTTGTCGGATATTGGACGCATATGTTCATGGACGCATGGACGCACGCGTCGGGCTTGTACGTCGGATGGTTCGGGTTTCTGGAGGGCAATTACGGCGGCGAGCACCTCTATCAGCTGCTGCAGTACTTGTTCTCTCTGATCGGCGTCGGCGTGCCTGGCTTGATGCTATTGCACCGGTATAAGAAATGGTACGAGCTGGAGAGGAGAAAACGGCAGCCCGCAATGTCTTCTCTCGGTACGAAGAGCCTGTTATGGATGATGGCGGTTGTCTTCGGACTCTTGTTGTTTATAGGGAAAATGATGCTGTCGGTGGACAGCGCCAACTTGGTTAGCGCATTAATCGTGGCGCCGCTGTCTTCTGCGATTTTCGGAATTTTCGTCTCGTCGCTGTTCTATCAGGCAGCGAGGACGCGCAAATTAAAGTGGGCGCTGACCACTGTGGTTTTGATGCTGGTCGTGCTTGTCTTGTTTAGAGGCGGAGAGACCGTATGGACGCCTGAACTGGCGCTGGATCCGCATACATTGAAGATGAAGCCGCCCCAAGGAACGTTTCAGCCGTTATGGAACTTCAATTTATGGTGCTGGTCGGCTGTCATTCTGCTCGGCTGCTGGCTGGTTGCAGGCCGCGGAGGGAAGACGCGAACGAGGACGACGAACAGAGGCCGAACGCCATCGGCTTAATGCATCGTTATGAATGAGGTTCAGTATCTGCCGATCCTGCATAAGCCGGACGTTATCTTGGCGTAGTGACGGGCGAAGCGATTATGGGTGCGAACATCATGCGTGACTTATTCGCCTCCATCACCGATATTGTCGGGAGCCGATCGGGCGCCTACGAGACGAAATTGAAGGAAGCGCGCGACGTGGCGTTCAACGAGATGTCCAGCCATGCATCGCGTCTGGGCGCGAACGCGATCGTCGGCATCGATATCGATTACGAGGTCGTCCGCGAAGGCATGCTGATGGTAGCGGTAAGCGGAACAGCGGTACGCATCTAAAACCATGCGAATAACAGAGCAGCATCTGCGCGATCGCAGATGCTGTTTGCTTATCCGGGCGGCTGGACATGACGGGTTGCCGGAAGGTAAAATGCTAGGTAGATCGATATGAATAAGCTTTCGAAGGAGCGGTAACGGGAAATGGGAGAAATTACGGCAAGCGAATTGGAAACCCGGCTTCGGGAGGGCGAGAAGCTCAGCGTCATCGACGTTCGGGAACCGGATGAATGGGAGTCCGGCCATATCAAAGAAGCGGTCAGCATCCCGCTGTCCGTGTTTATTGAACGTCTAGGCGAACTCAACGACTTCGAAGAGCCGCTCTATATGGTGTGCAGAAGCGGTAACCGCAGCGGCAAAGCTTGCGATTACTTGGCGGCGCAAGGCTATGAGGTCATTAACGTACTTGGCGGCATGCTCAGCTGGCCGGGAGAAGTTAAGACGGGCGAATAACAAGCGGCAAGCTCGTAAGGCAAGGCGGCACCTTCGTATTTCGATGCGAAGGTGCTTTTTTTATATCATGCGGCATGCATCAGCGCCATATACTGGAGAGTAGGACAGCTTGGGGCTGTCTGCAGTCAGGCGATACCGGCCATGCTCATGCAGGCCGGACAGGGCAATCATGCTCACTCCGGTTAACAAGGAGCAAACCTGCTTGCGCAAGACATGGGGTCAAGCATGGACAGGCAGGACACAGGGTCAAGCTTGGTCGGGCAGTGAAAAGTAAAGGAGGGCGGCTATGCAGCCTCCAGTCGAGGAAGAAGTGCTGGATTTACGCATTCACGGCATGAGCTGTACGGCTTGCGCAACGCGGATCGAGCGTGCCGTCGGCAAGCTTGCCGGCGTCTCCGGCGTGTCGGTGCATTACGCGGCGAAGTCCGCTTATATTACGTATGCCTCCGGAACGGTTTCGCCGGCGGGGATTATCGAACGGATCGGACAAATCGGGTTCCAGGCGTTCCCGTACGGGCGCGAAGGAGAAGGCGGTTCGGAGATCGACTCGCTAAAACTCCGGGTGTTCGCCGGATGTTTGCTGACGCTGCCCTTGCTCTGGACGATGGCGCATCATTATTCCGCATTGCGGGGCATACCCGTTCCGGCTTTCATCGAGGAGCCGGTGCTGCAGCTGCTGCTGGCGTCGATCGTGCAATTTTTTATCGGGATGCCGTTTTATTTCGGCGCGTATTATGCGCTGCGGGAACGGACGGCGAATATGGACGTGCTGGTGGCGATCGGCACGACCGCTGCTTACGTATACAGCTATGCGGCCATGTTGGCCGGGGGAGCGCTATATTTCGAGACGTCGGCCGTCGTTATTACGGCCGTGCTGATCGGCAAGCTGCTGGAAGCGACGGCTTCGGAGCGGGTCATGAAGGAAGGCGACGGCTTCGCCTCGCTGCAGGCGAAAGAAGCGATTGTCGTGCGCGGCGGAATTACGGAACGGATTCCGCTTGACCGGCTGCGGGTAGGCGATCAGCTTCTGGTCGAAGCGAATGAACATTTGCCCGCGGACGGGCTTGTGATCGAAGGGGAATCGACGCTGGACGAGTCGTTTCTGACCGGCGAGAGCGGGCTTGTGAAGCGGGCGGCCGGAGATCGCGTATTCGCCGGCACCACCGTCAGGGGGCAGGCGCTGCGGCTGCAGGTGCTCGCGACGGGACGCAATACGATGCTCAGCCGGATTGCAGCCATCACGCGTCAGGCGCAGGCGACCAAATCGTCCATCGGGCGCCGAGTCGACCGGCTGGCAGCCGTATTCGTTCCGGTTATGATGCTGCTCTCCCTGGGAACGCTCTTGCTGTGGCTGCTCTTGCTCAATCCGGGCGATTGGAAGACCGCATCCATCCACGCGCTCGCCGTGCTGCTCGCCGCTTGTCCTTGCGCCCTCGGGCTGGCTGCGCCGATCTCGCTCGTGCTGGCGACGGGCAAGCTCGCAAGGCGCGGCATCGTATTGAAAGAAGCAAGCGCACTGGAAAGGCTGGCGCAGCTGGATCTGATCGTTCTGGATAAGACGGGCACGTTGACGGAAGGCAAGCCGGCCGTAACAGGCGTTTCTGCGCTGAACGGCGCGCCGAATACGCTGCTCCGCTTGGCGGCTGCCGCGGAGGAGCGGTCGCAGCATCCGTTCGCGGATGCAATCCGGGAATCGGCCCGGCGCGCGGGGCTCGTGCTGCCGGCTTCGTCCGCGCATGTCGCCTATCCCGGCAAAGGGATCGAGGCGATCGTCGAAGGGAAATCAATCGTGGTAGGCAACGCCGCGCTTGCAGCCGAACGGTCATGGTCGATCCACCGGGCGCTTCACGGATTCGCGGAACCGAAGGAGAAGTCGGGTGAAACGGTCGTTTATGTGTTCGTCGACGGCGTGAATACCGGCGCCTTCGCATTGTCCGATTCTGTTAAACGCACGTCGAGGGAAGCGGTAGAAGGGCTGGTCGACGAAGGCGTCCACGTGCTGCTGGCAACGGGCGATCATCCGTCCGCCGCGGCCAAGGCTGCGGCATTGGCCGGCATTGACGACGTACATGCCTCCTTGCTTCCGGAGCATAAAGCGGCACTGATTCGCAAGCTGCAGGGGGATGGGCATGTGGTCGCGATGGCCGGGGACGGCTGGAACGACGCGCCCGCTCTGGCAGCGGCGGATATCGGCATCGCCATGGGCGGCGGCACGGAGGCCGCGCTGGACGCGGGCGATATGACGCTGCTCCGGTCACGGTTGACGGGAATCTCCGAAGCGCTGCTGATCAGTCGATTGACGGTGCGCAACATCCGCCAAAACCTCGGTTTTGCCTTTCTGTACAATGCCGTTATTATTCCGTTCGCGGCGATCGGCGGCATCGAGCCGTGGATGGCGGGAACGGCGATGGCGCTTAGTTCCGTATCGGTGGTCGGCAATGCGCTTCGGTTGAACGGGCAGATGAGGCGCAAGCTGGATCGGCGGCTATTGACCTAGGCGGGTACGTACGGCTTCCCGCTTGCTTGCGGGCGACGGCTAGAACGGCTGCCGCAGCAAACAAAGCGGTTCGGCTGCGTGCGGCGCGGGTTTCTCTGAGGCGGGTCAATGGAATACCTCCAAATGCTTAGTGGGCGGCTCGGAATTGCGATAGGTCATTCTTATGTGCCATACCCCGGCCATTAGACCTCTTTTTCCCATGCGCTTTTATAGACATCCCATACCGAGGGTGGTATAGTTTACACGGAATAGCAAATTGCATAGCTGTTGTTACAGGTGCTGAAATCGCGAACGATGCGAGTGTAAGCTTAAAAGGGAAGACCGGTGTGAAACCGGCACGGACCCGCCACTGTAAGGAGTGCCGCGGCTGCTTGATCGGCCCAGGCAAAGCATCAGGATGAAGTCACTGGACGCACGAAGTCCGGGAAGACCCTGATGTCTCGCTCCAAGTCAGGAAACCTGCCTGTAATGCGTAACGCTACCTACGAGGACTTAGGGAGGTGTTAGAAATATGGCAATGACACGGATTCGTACGCGAAATCCGTCGCTGCGCAGGCGCGGCGTTCATTGGCAGCCGTTCATGGGGACGCGAGCATTTCTGACACTTTAGTCGGAAATGCTTTTTTTTGTTGCCAATCAAGTAGCAGGTTGGGAGAAAGGAAATCAGCGATATGGGAGAGAGAACTATGAATGGGAAATGGAAACTAGCTTCAATCCGTAAAGTCGGCTTCATCTTAATAACGGCAGCGATTGTGCTGGCGACAGCAGCTTGCGGAACGAAAGAGACGAACGACAGCGGAGCGGCGAACAATGCGCCGTCCTCGAATACAGCGAATAAGCCGGAAGATGCTGCTGCCAACGGCGGCAATCAGGCGGCAGCGAACGCCGGCGATGCGGGAACCGCGGCGCAAGCCACCGTATATCCGCTTACGGTGAAGGACGTTACGAACACCGAGCTGACGTTCAGCGCGGCGCCGCAGCGGATCATCACGTTGGTGCCGAGCGAGACGGAAATCGTGTATGCGCTGGGCGCGGGCGATAAAATCGCGGGTGTCGACAACTATTCCAATTATCCGAAAGAAGCGGCGGATAAGCCGAAAATCGGGGACATGAACGCGGATATCGAGAAAATCGTCTCGTTAAAACCGGATCTCGTTCTGGCATCCTACACGATGAGTCAAGCCGTGGTCGACAAGCTGCGTTCGTTGAAGCTGCCGGTCTATGCAACGGATCCGAAGACATACGACGCCGTAATCGAGAAAGTGAAGCAAATCGGCGCGATTCTCGACAAGCCGAAGGAAGCGGCTGCAGTAGCCAATCATATGGAGCAAGTGCGCACGCAGGTGACGGATGCGGTCAAGGATGCGCCGAAGCCGAATGTCTACTTGGAATTCGCGCCGGGCTGGACAGTCGGCAAGGGAGAGTTCCTGGATGAGATCATTACGCTGGCAGGCGGAACGAATATCGCAACCGAACCGAATTGGTACGAAATCGATCCCGAGGTTGTCGTGAAGGCGAATCCCGACGCGATCATCTACGCGTCGATGACCGTCAAAGAAGGCGAGAAAAATCCGATTCTCACGGCAATCGAAACGCGTCCGGGCTGGAATGTCATTAATGCCATTAAAGATAAAAAAGTGTTTGAAGTCGACCAGGATCCGTTAACGCGCGTAGGTCCGCGCCTCGCCGACGGTCTGCTGGAAGTGGCGAAGAAGCTGCATCCGGATCTGTTCAAGTAAGATGCGAGCGAAATTAGTCCTGTATGGAGGAGCAGCGATGCTTCTCTTACTCGCATCTATCGTCGTCAGTCTCTCGATCGGCTCGTCCGGCCTGCCGCTGAGAGACGTTTGGGGGATCCTCCTTCATCAGCTGCCTTGGATGCCCGACGCAAGTACCAAATGGGATGCCGGAGACATCGCGATCGTGACGCAGCTGAGACTGTCGCGTGTCGTTCTCGGCGTGCTGATCGGCGCTTGTCTTGCTTTGGCAGGAGCCGGATTCCAGGGCGTGCTTCGCAATCCGCTTGCCGACCCGTTCACGCTCGGCGTCGCTTCGGGCTGCTCCGTGGGCGCTGCGTTCATGATCGTCTTCGGCCTTCAATCGGCAATCGGCCTGTGGTCGGTCCCGCTGGTTGCGTTCGGAACCGGGATGGTAACGCTGTTGATCGTGTTCGGGCTCTCGCGGGCAAGAGGATCGATGAACGTGGAAACGCTGATTTTGTCGGGCGTCATCGTGCAGGCTTTCCTGGGGGCGCTCGTTTCCTTCATGGTGACGCTGTCGCAAAGCGTCGTTAACGAAGCGATGTTTTGGCTGATGGGCAGCCTCAGCGGGCGGAGCTGGGAGCACGTGAAGCTGATCGCGCCGTTCCTGATCGTCGGACTGCCCGTTATGATTCGCTATTCACAGCATTTGAATTTGTTCACATTCGGCGAGCGTCATGCGGCGCATCTCGGCGTTAACGTCGAGCGCACGAAACTAATCGTCCTGCTTACTTCCACGTTATTGACGGCAGTTGCCGTTTCCGTCGCAGGCGTCGTCGGTTTCGTCGGACTGGTCGTGCCGCATCTGATTCGTCTGCTCGTCGGACCGGATTATCGCATCATCGTTCCGCTATCCGCGATCGGAGGCGGCTTCTATCTGGTTTGGGCGGACACGCTCGCGAGAACGGCGCTTAGTCCCAAAGAAGTCTCGCTTGGCATCGTGACGGCGTTGATCGGTGCTCCTTTCTTCGCGTATTTGCTTTATCGGCGCAAGGTGCAGCAGGGAGGCAGCGCATCATGATCGAGGCGAAATCGGCAGCGATGGCCATTGCGGGCCGGAAGATACTTAATGATATTAATCTCTTGTTCGAGAAAGGCGCGATGTACGGCATTATCGGACCGAACGGCGTCGGCAAATCGACGCTGCTGCGGCTGCTGTCGGGCACGGAGAAACCTTCGTCGGGCGAGATACTGCTCGATGGCCGGCCGGCTGCGGTCTACAAGCGCAAGGAGCTGGCCAAGAAAGTCGCCGTGCTGCAGCAGGGCGGTTTGCCCCCGGTCGGATTTACGGTGCGCGAAGCCGTTCGCATGGGGCGGTTCCCCTATCAAAATTGGCTTGGCGAAGAATCGTTCGAAGGCGAAGAGATCGTCGAGCGGGTGCTGGAGGATATGGGTTTGCTCGAGCTGCAGGATCGCCGGATCGACGGACTGAGCGGCGGCGAGCGTCAACGCGTCGCGCTCGCGAAGGTGATGGCGCAGGAGCCCGAGCTGCTGCTGCTGGATGAACCAACCACGTATTTGGACATCGGTTACCAGCTGCAATTGCTGGATACGGTGAAGCGCTGGCAGAAGGAACGGCGATTGACCGTCGTGGCCGTGCTGCATGATCTGAACTTGGCAGCGCATTACTGCGATCGGCTGTTAGTGCTCCATGAAGGCATCGTCGACGCGTTCGGGTCGCCGCTTGAAGTCGTCACGCCCGAGCTGATCCGCCGCGTGTTCGGGGCGAGCGCCATCGTGCTCCCGCATCCCGAAACAGGCGTACCGCAGCTGCTGTTGCGACCGGATGCCGCGCCAATGGCAGACAGAGATCTATATAGTTGAAGTGGGAAGTCGAAAGTTGATAGTCGAATGTTGAAAGGAAGAGATAGGAATGAACGAATTAAAATTAACGACATTAATCAATGAAATCGAAGACTTGAACGCAGCGGCTATGGCAGATGCCTTGCAGCATTTAAACAATTTGACGAAGCCGCCCGGCAGTCTTGGCCGCTTGGAGGACATCGCTATTCGGGCCGCCGGCATTTCTGGGGAAATCGCGGCGGATTTCTCGAAGCGTGCCGTCATCGTTATGGCCGGCGACCACGGCGTTTGCGAAGAGGGAATCAGTGCTTTCCCGGCTGAAGTGACGCCGCAGATGGTGCTGAATTTCTTGGCCGGAGGCGCAGCCGTCAACGTGCTTGCCCGCGGTGCGCAGGCGGATGTATTCTGCGTCGATATGGGCGTCAATGCCGATTTGAAACATGAAGCGCTCATCAGCTGCAAAACCCGCAAAGGAACGGCGAACATGACGCGCGAAGCGGCCATGACCCGGGAAGAGGCGGTCGCAGCCATACTAAGCGGGTTCGAGCTCGTGTCCCGGTTAGCCGCGGAAGGTTATCGGATGTTCGCAACGGGCGATATGGGCATCGGCAATACGACGGCGAGCGCAGCGCTATGCACCGTGCTCGGGGGAATGACGGCGGACGAGGCGGTCGGTCTCGGGACGGGCATTAATGAGGAACGACGGCTGCATAAGATCGAGGTCGTCAAACGGGCGATTGCCTGCAACCGACCGGATGCCTTCGATCCGATCGCCGCGCTTGCCAAAGTCGGCGGACTTGAAATCGCCGGGCTGGCCGGCGTCATCCTCGGGGCAGCGGCGAACCGTTGTCTCGTCGTTGTCGATGGCTTCATCTCTTCGGCAGCTGCTCTGGCAGCGACTGCGATCGCGCCGAAAGCGGCCGCATTCATGATCGGCTCGCATCTTTCTCAAGAGCAAGGTCACGCCATGCTGCTGCGGAAGCTCGGGCTGTCGCCGATGATCCAGCTCGACATGCGTCTTGGCGAAGGAACGGGAGCGGTGCTGGCCTTCCATTTTGTCGATGCGGCCCTCAACGTCATGCGGGAAATGGCAACATTCGAGAGTGCCGGCGTTTCGCGGGAGTAATCGTCAGGAGAGGTAAATCAAGGCTCGGCGTGAAGCCTTATTGAAACGAGGGGGAAACATGGCGATTTTCATTACGGGCGGTGCCAGGAGCGGCAAGAGCGGGTTTGCCGAGGCCTATGCGATGAAGCTCGCGAAGCAGGGGATTTATATTGCAACGTCTCAGATCTGGGACGACGAGATGAAGGAACGAACCGCCCATCATCGGGCGACCAGGGAGCAGTCCGGCTATGGTTGGCGGACGATCGAAGAACCATTGGCGCTGGCGGAGCTGTTGGAACGGCTGGAAGCCGAACATCGTGAAGACGCGGAACGGCCTGCCGTCCTCGTCGATTGCCTCACGTTATGGCTGACGAACTGGCTGCTCCGCGCGGACTACGATACAGAGAGCGGCCAAGACGCGAATCGGTATGACGAATTGCATGCAGAAGCGGATAAGCTGATCGCCGCCGTTGCGGATTATACGGGTCCGCTGCTGCTCGTCACGAACGAGGTCGGGAGCGGCATCGTGCCCGCATACCCGTTAGGCCGGCGTTTCCGCGATGAAGCGGGACGGCTGAATCGCAAATTGGCTGCCGTCTGCGCCGAAGCGTACCTTGTCGTAGCAGGCATGCCGCTGGATCTGAAGAAACATGCGTTTGCGTTCGGGGAGGACTGAACGGCATGCTGTTCTATTCCCTGCATGAAACGCTGCTGCTGGCCGCGGCGGCGATTATCGTCGATTGGATCGTCGGTGATCCGAGATGGCCGACGCATCCGGTCATCTGGATCGGACAATTCATTGCGCGGCTGGAACGGGCACTGCGCCCCGAAGGCCGCGAGCTGTCTCCCGCATCCTTGAAGAAGCGCGGCATGCTGCTGACGATAACGACGGTAGCCGCCGCTGGCGTGATGACGTATGGCATCATTCTCGCGGCCTCGTGGATTCATCCATGGCTCGGATATGCCGCGTCGGCTTGGCTGATTTCCACGACGCTGGCCGTCAAAGGGCTCAAGGACGCGGCCATGCTCGTCTATCGGCCGCTTGCAGGGGGCGACTTGATTCAAGCGCGCAAATACGTAGGCTATATCGTAAGCCGTGATACGTCTGCCATGGGAGGGAAGGAAGCTGCCCGCGCGGCCATCGAGACCGTCGCGGAGAATACGGTTGACGCGTTTCTCTCCCCGCTGTTGTTCGCGCTGATCGGTGCGGCTCCGCTGGCGATGTTGTATCGTTCGGCCAATACGCTCGATTCCATGGTCGGCTACAAAAATGAACGTTACGCGCATTTCGGCTGGGCGTCCGCCCGGTTCGACGATGTGCTGAATTATATGCCGGCGCGTCTATGCGGATGGCTGATAACGTTAGCCGCGGCGGTGACGCCGGGCTTGTCAGGGAAGCGGGCGTTTCGGGCGGTGCGGCACTTCGCGCATCTGCATCCGAGTCCCAACAGCGGCATTCCGGAGTCCGCCGCCGCGGGCGCGCTCGGCATCGAGCTTGGCGGACGCAATGTGTATTTCGGCGTCGAGAACGAACGCGCCCGGCTCGGATGGCCGCTTCGGCCGCTTGAGCCTTACGATATCGTACGGACGGTTCGGCTGTTGTACGCGGTCAGTCTATTTTGTTGCGCGGGGGTGATAGCTGTATGGCTATGGTTGATTTGAAACGAGAGCTGCAAGCGATCGGCACGGCGTTCCAGCTGTTGACGCGCATTCCGATACCGGCAGCGATTCCGTTCACGCCGGAAATGCTGGCGCGAAGCGTCGCGTACTACCCGGTAGTCGGCGCCGTGATCGGGGGTATCGTCGCGGCGGCAGGCGCTTGCATGGACGGAAGCGTGCCGGCGATGCCGGCGGCGGTTCTGCTCATGGCCGTATGGCTGCTGTTAAGCGGCGGCCTTCACATGGACGGCTTGATGGATACGGCTGACGGCATTCTCAGCCATCGTTCCCGCGAACGGATGCTTGAAATCATGAAGGACAGCCGCGTCGGCGCGATGGGCGTCATTGCCGCGGTTGTCCTCTTGCTGTTCAAATTCGCCGTTCTCGGCACTTGGTTCGACGAAGGGCAGGACTGGCTTGCCGAGGCGCCGATATTCGCGATGGCTTGCGGGCTGAGCAGGCTTTGGGTCGTCGCGGCCATGGCTTTCTGGCCGTTCGCCAGACCGGATGAAGGGATGGCTTCGATGTTCAAGCTCGTCCGGCCGAAGCATGCGGTCGCCGCTGCATTGGCGCAGGCGCTGATGACGGCTGTCTGTATCTGGGTATTCCCGGCGGCCTCGTTCGGCGCGCTGGCGTCCTATGCGCTGCCTGCCGGCATCGCGATCGGCGCGGGAAGCGTGCTTGCTGCATGGATGTGCCGCAAGCTAGGCGGTTTGACGGGCGACACGTACGGGGCGCTGACCGAAATGATTGAAGCAGTACTGTTGTTTACGCTGGTCGTACAATTGTAGTCAGGGAAAGGAGCGCTGTTTATGCTGGAACGTTACGGTCACGGAGGGGATTGGCTGACCGCCCGGGAGCTGTACGGGAAACAAGGGAACGAGGGGGATTTTATCGATTTCAGCGCGAATATGAATCCGTTCGGTCCGCCTGCTTGCGTCGGCGAGCTGCTTCGCCGCTATGAGTCGTTCATATCACGCTACCCGGATCCGGCTGTACGCGGATTGCGCGGCAAGCTTGCCGAACGGCACGGCGTGCCTGCCGACTGCCTGCTGGTCGGGAACGGCGCCGCCGAGCTGATCGATCTGTTGTTCCGCGAGCTTCGCCCTAAGGCGACGGTGCTGGCAGAACCTTGTTTCATCGAATACCGCGAAGCTGCGGCGAAGATCGGCAGCGCCGTGCATGCGGTCGGGCTGAAGGCGGAGCTGGATTTTCGGCTGACAATGGACGCTGCGTTGGACAAGCTGAAGCAGCTTCGGGAAAACGGTCTGAAGAGCGGCGAAACGCTCTGGTTTCTCGGCTCGCCGAACAATCCGACGGGTCAAACGGTCGAACGGACGATCGTGGAAGAACTGCTTCGCCAGGGCGAAACGGTTGCGATGGACGAGGCGTTCATGGATTTTGCCGCCGACGAATCCGGGCTTAGCTTGCTTGGCGAAGCGGCTTCGCGCGAGAAACTGATCGTCCTTCGCTCGATGACGAAGTTTTATGCGATTCCGGGCATCCGGCTTGGCTATATGGCGGCGGAGCCTTCGCTTATTCGCAGGCTCTCGGAGCTGCAGGTGCCGTGGAGCGTTAATTCGCTCGCGCAGCTGATCGGCGAGGCGGTGCTTGACGATGCGGAATATGCCGAACAAACCGTTGCTTGGCTGCGAACGGAGCGGGCATGGATGACGGAGAAATTGCAGGCGCTCGGACTATTCGTATTCGGCAGCGCCGCAGTCAATCATATTTTATTCGCGCTCCCTGAACATTTCGGTTGGACATCGGAACGTCTGCAGGCGGCGCTTGGCCCGAAAGGTTTGCTTATTCGCGACGCTTCCCGGTTCATCGGCTTGGATAATCGCTATGTTCGCATCGCGGTCCGGCTCCGTCCCGATAACGAGGCGCTGCTGGAACAGCTGCGGGAGCTGTTCGAGGGAAGAGGCGAGAGGGGATGACGAATAGGATGGATCAATCGGGCATGACGGTTAAAACGGACGCTGCCGACAAATCGTCCCGTCAAGTGAACGCCGCTAGGCCGCTGGCGCGTACGCTGATGATCCAAGGCACGGCTTCGGATGTCGGCAAAAGTCTCTTGACCGCCGCGATTTGCCGTATTCTAACAGAGGACGGCTTGACGGCCGCGCCATTCAAGTCTCAGAACATGTCGCTGAATTCTTACGTCACGTGGGACGGCAAGGAAATCGGACGGGCGCAGGGCATGCAGGCGGACGCGTGCGGGATACTGGCTACGACCGACATGAATCCGATCCTGCTCAAGCCGAAGAAGGATATGGTGTCGCAGGTGATCGTGCACGGCAGGCCGCTCGGCGATTTCCAAGCGCGGGTCTACCGGGAGGAAGTGTTGAAGGAAGCGGGCGTTATCGTTCAAGCGGCGCTTCGCAGGCTGCGGGAAGCTTACGACGTCGTCGTTCTGGAGGGGGCGGGAAGTCCGGCGGAAATCAACCTGAAGGACCGGGATATCGTCAACATGCGTGCGGCGGCCTGGGCGGACGCCCCGGTCGTGCTGGCAGCCGATATCGACCGCGGCGGCGTATTCGCCTCCATCGTAGGCACGCTCGAGCTGCTGGAACCGCATGAGCGGGACCGGGTATGCGGCTTCGTCATTAACAAGTTCCGCGGCGATCTCTCGCTGCTGCAGCCGGGGTTGGATTGGCTGGAAGCGAAGACCGGCAAGCCGGTGCTCGGCGTCGTGCCGTATTTGCCCAATCTTGGCCTCGAGGACGAGGATTCGTTGTCGCTCGATCAAGCGATCTCGACCGCGGGAAGAGCGGACGCCGCGACCGTACGTTCGAACGGGAAGCTGGACATCGCGGTTCTGCGGCTGCCGCATATTTCGAATTTCACGGATATCGATCCGCTCCAAGCCGAGTCGGACGTCGCGGTCCGCTATATAACCGCGGTTGAGCAATGGGGCGAACCGGATGCAGTCATCGTGCCCGGAAGCAAAAACACCGTCGACGATTTCATCGGCTTGCAATCCAGCGGGCTGGCGGATCGGCTGGAACGGTTCCGGCGGGACGGCGGACATATCGTAGGGATATGCGGCGGGTTCGAAATGTTTGGCGAGACGCTGCTGGATCCCGCGCATTCGGAGTCGGACCGGGATGTCACGCCGGGACTGGGCTGGTTCCCGTTCGAGGTCCGCTTCGCCGCCGAGAAACGGACCGTGAGGGTTGAAGGCACGGGAGCGATCCCCGGCTTGCCCGGAACGTACCGGGTTGCGGGCTACGAAATTCATACAGGGGCCGTGTTATGGAAAGCAACGGAAGCGCCCGGTGGAAATGTCCATGAAGAGGCCGGCCGTCTTGCGGATGGCCGGGCAGATTTATTTCCGGTAAGCGTGAGGCCTTTCCTGCTAAGGGAGTGCCGTTTCGTCACGGACGAGGACACGGACGAGGACACGGACGAAGACAAGAACGAGGACAAGGACGAAGAGAAGAACGAAGACAAGAACGAGGACAAGAACGAAGACGAGAACATTCAAATGAACGCGGGCGTCGAATCGAACGAATCAGCCGCTGCCGGTCTAGCATCCGGTTATGAGGCAGAAGGCTGCGCCAGCGCGGACGGTCGCGTATGGGGGACGTTTCTGCATGGCGTGCTGCATAACGATGATTTCCGCAGAGCCTGGTTGAATCGGCTTCGAGCCGCTCGGGGCTGGGCGCCGCTCGAGGACGGCGTTCGCTTCCAAGCTTTGCGGGAGCAGGCGTTCTCGCGATTGGCCGCTCATGTGCGGCAGCATGTCGATATCGGCAAACTTAAGGCTATGATGGGCCTATCGAATTGAATCAAGGGGGAGCGGAGCGATGAGTCAACCTTTTCGCCATGGAGCTCAAACAACGTACGAATCGTCGATTTGCTCCGGCATTTCCATCCGATATGCGGAAGACCGCTTGATGATCCAAACGGATAAAGCGTTCATGACGCTTAGCAGCGCGCTGCATGGCGGCGGCTTCGGCAGCGCCGATCGGTTCATTAACCGAGAGGTGCCGCTAGACTATGACTGCGCCGATCCTGCGCATGAATTCGGTTTGAAGCTCATTGAATGGGGCTGCCCGCCTCACGCGACGCTGGGCTTCTTGACTGCCGCCAAGCTGACGCACGCTTCGGTCATCGAGGCAAACGGAGATGCGTTTGCCTTGCTGTGCTGCGTTACGGCAGGCACGGGCAATGCCGCTCGCGCAGGACTCGCGCGTCCGACGTATCCGGCATACGCGCCGGGGACGGTCAATATGTTTCTGTTTATCGATGGAAATCTGACGGCCGCCGCCATGGTGAATGCCGTCATCACGGCTACGGAAGCGAAAACGACGGCGCTGCAAGACTGCGGCATCATCGACCGGTTGCACGGCTTGCCGGCGACGGGAACAACCACGGATGCCATCGTAGTCGCTGCGAGCCAGACGGACAAATACGGGGTGTCGCTTCCGTATGCGGGCGCGGCGACGACGCTTGGCAATGCGCTCGGCTGCCTCGTTTATGACGCGGTGACAGAAGCGGTCAGCACGCAGGGCGAGGCTTGATCGCATATGGAGCTGCTGGAAACCTCTGAAGAAGAGAATGCCTTCTGGCACTCGAAGTACCCCTTCTAGCACTCGAGGTACCATAAACGGCGGGAAAATAAGACGTGCTACGGCGGGAAAGTAAGACGTGCGGACCGGATGGTTTGCGCGTTTTTTTGTTTTGCGGCCAGGGCAGTGCCTTGGAGAACGCGCATAGGTCGGCGAGCGGCTATGTTAACCCGGTTCAAGCGTCGATGAGGCGGATTTTTGACGGGTTTGCCGTCCTGTCCCTATAATGGAGCATAGGAAATGACAGGACAGGGGATTGAACGATGAACGTGAATGATCATGCAAAGCCCGGATCTGACGGTGGAGGGCCGGGGGCGGGGAGCAGAATCGAGGCGCGGCTGCCGATCGACGATCTTCTGCCGGAGCTGCGCAAGACGATGGGCGAACGGACGGCCGCCGTGCTCGTTGCCGCGCCCGGAGCGGGGAAAACGACCCGGGTGCCGCTGGCGCTACTGAACGAGCCGTGGCTGGCGGGCCAGCGTATTCTCATGCTGGAGCCTCGACGCCTGGCAGCCCGTTCGGCTGCGCGTTTCATGGCGGCTTCGCTCGGGGAACAGGTCGGGGGCACGGTCGGCTATCGGGTGCGGATGGATACGAAGGTCGGGCCCGCCACGCGCGTAGAGGTCATCACGGAAGGCGTACTGACGCGCATGCTGCAGCAGGATCCTTCCTTGGAAGGCGTCGGCCTCGTCATCTTCGACGAATTCCATGAACGCCACTTAAACGGAGACCTCGGGCTTGCGCTCTGCCTGCAGGCGCAGTCCGTATTCCGGGAAGAGCTGCGCCTGCTCGTCATGTCGGCTACGCTGGAAGCGGAGCCGGTCGCCGGGCTGCTGGGCGGAGCGCCGCTGCTCGTAAGCGAAGGCCGCGCCTATCCGGTCGAGACGTTCTATTCGCCGAAGCCGGTAACGGGCCGGCTGGAAGACGCGGTCGTGCGCTGCGTGATCGAGGCGCTGCGCAGCCATGAAGGGGATGCGCTCGTGTTTCTTCCCGGAGCAGGCGAAATTCGACGGGCCGAACAACTGCTGCGCGCCGCTCGGTCCGGCAGCGGAGGCACCGCGGCCGGCGGCGTGCTTCCGGCCGACTTTGCGGTGCTGCCGTTATATGGCGCATTGCCGCCGGAAGCGCAGGATCGTGCCGTCTCGGCCGCGGCGGGCGGCGAGCGGAAGATCGTGCTCGCTACTTCCATCGCTGAATCCAGCGTCACCGTTCGCGGGGTACGCATCGTCGTGGACGGCGGCCTCAGCCGCGTGCCGCGCTTCTCTCCGCGCACGGGCATGGCCAGGCTGGAGACGGTGTCCGTCTCGGTCGCGTCTGCCGATCAGCGCCGGGGGCGCGCCGGCAGGGAGGCGCCGGGTTTCTGCTACCGGCTGTGGACGGAAGGCGAGCATCGGCAGCTGAAGCCGCAGAGCGACCCGGAGCTGCTTGGCGCGGATTTGGCGCCGCTCGCTCTGGAGCTTGCCATCTGGGGAATCGCCGATCCCGGCGAGCTGGCATGGTTGACCCCTCCGCCCGCGGCGGCATATGCGCAGGCGGTTGAGCTCTTGCGGGAGCTGAACGCGCTCGATGACGAAGGACGGCCGACGCCGCATGGACAAGCGATGGCGGAGCTCGGCATGCATCCGCGGCTGGCGCATATGGTGCTGGAGGCGAAGCCGCTCGGGCTCGGCGCGCTTGCCTGCGAGCTGGCTGCGCTGCTCGGCGACCGCGATGTGCTGCGCGGCTCGCGCAGCATCGACATGCGGCTGCGCCTTGACGCGCTGCATGGGCGGCGCGCCGCGGAAGGGACCGCCGATGCGGCGGCGGTCCAGCGGCTTGCCGCGGAAGCGCGCGAATGGATGCGCGCTGCGGGCCTTTCGCCGCAGGCGGGCGCAAGCGCTCGCGGCGCGGCCAGCCAGCCGCCGGCGCAGCTGCGCAGGGATGCCGCGTGCGGGCTGCTGCTCGCGCTCGCGTATCCCGACCGCATCGCCCAGCGGCGCGGCGATGGCCGGTACTTGCTCCGGAACGGCCGGGGCGCAGCCGTACAGGAGCTGCAGCCGCTCTCGGCCGCGCCGTATCTAGCGGCCGCAGAGCTGGAGGATAGCGGGACCGACAGCCGCATACTGCTGGCTGCCCCGCTTGCCTTGGAAGAGCTCGAAACGTATTTCGCCGGCCAGATTCGGACGGAAACGGAAGTGAAATGGGAGCGACAGGCGGAGGCCGTCCGCTCGCGCCGCCGGTCGAGGCTCGGAGCGATCGTCCTGAAGGAAGCGCAGCTGCATGATCCCGATCCCGCGCTCGTTGCCGATGCGCTGCTTGGCGGCATTGCCGAGCAGGGGCTTGACCTGCTGCCTTGGTCCAAGCAAGCGCGGCAATTGCGCGATCGCATGAATCTGATGCACGCGCATAATCCGGAGTGGCCCGATGTTTCCGATGAAGCGCTTATTGCCTCGCTTCCGAAATGGCTCGGCCCTTACATCGGCGGCATGCGCAGCCGCGGCGACTTATCGCGGCTCTCGATGATCGCCGTCATGGAGGCGCTGCTTTCTTGGCCGGAACGCCAACTGCTGGAGGCGGAAGTGCCGACGCATCTTACCGTGCCGAGCGGCTCGCGCATTCCGCTGGATTACAGCGATCCGGCCGCTCCGGTGCTGGCGGTTCGGCTGCAGGAGCTGTTCGGCTTGCGGGAGACGCCGCGCATCGCGGGCGGGAAACTTCCCGTGACGATTCATATGCTGTCGCCGGCACAGCGCCCGGTACAGGTGACGCAGGATTTGGCGAGCTTCTGGCAGCATGCGTATTTCGACGTCAAGAAAGATCTCAAAGGGCGCTATCCGAAGCATTATTGGCCGGATAATCCGCTCGAGGCGCTGGCGACGAACCGGGCAAAGCCGCGGCCGCAGCCGTAAGAGCCTTGCCGTTTCGGTTCAATCGTAACTAGGTCTTGCCTTGTCGCCTCTGCCCAGTCTTACCGCGGCCGCAGCCGCAACTCAAACTTGCCGTCCGCCGCGGCACAGCCATAATTCAGTCTTGCCGTCCACCTGGCCCATGATATGAATCCGCCACACGAAAGGAGATCCAACCATGTCGCCGATCGAGAAGCTGATCGCCGCTTATCTAGTGATCATTAACATCTATGCGTTCGCGCTTATGCGAATCGATAAAATCCGCGCCGTAAAAGATCGCAGGCACCGCATACCGGAGCGCAAGCTGCTCGGGACGAGCGCCTCGGGCGGTTCGCTCGGCGCGTTCATCGCGATGCGCATGTTCCGGCATAAGACGAAGCATCCCGCCTTTGCGGCAGGAATTCCGATTATGCTAATCGTGCATATTGTCATCCTTATTTGGCTGGAAAGCCTATAGTTGCAACTAAATGCAACGTTCTTCGCCGCCATCATTTGATCTGGAATCGCCTGCATCCGCACCGCGACAACGCCGAAAGAGAAGCACAGACTTCTCTCCGGCGTTTTTTTGTGATGCCGGCGGATTCGACTTGGTTGTTTACAACATGGATGTACTCCTGTATACTCAAACCAACTTGAACATTTGTTTATATAATGTACATATGTACATGACGCAAAGGTGGCCATGCATCCAATGAGCGAAATGAACCCCGAACGGCTGCGCATTCTCGTCAAGATTTGCCAGCTGTACTACGAAGACGGTTTGAACCAGCTGGAAATCGCCAAGCGTCTTGGCATCTCGCGCCCGCATGTCAGCCGGATGCTGACGGCGGCGAAGACGGAGGGGATCGTAAGAATCGCGATCCACAATCCGTTCTCCGGCGAGCAGGAGCTGGAGAAGCAATTCGTGAGCGCGTTTGGCATTCAGGATGCGATCATCGTCGACGTTGACGACGGCGACCCGCTTAAGCTGCAATCGCAGCTTGGCCGCACGAGCGCTGCGTTGATCGAGTCCGTGCTGATGGACGGCGATATCGTCGGCGTCATGGCGGGAAGGACTGTCGCGAGCGCGGCCGGCGAGCTGGATTATTTTCCGCGCGAAGGGCTGCGGTTCGTCCCCTTGATCGGCGGATGGGGATCGGAAGGGGCCTCGTGGCATGCCGGTTCCAATGCGATGGCGTTTGCGAATAAGCTGAAATCCAAGTATTGGCTGATGCATGCGCCGGCTACCGTGTCCAGCATCGAGACGGGGCAGCTGCTGCGGCAGGAGCCGGAGATCGACAAGGTGCTGCAGCTGGCGCGCCGCAGCCGCGTCGCCGTTATCAGCATCGGAGAAGTGGACGAAGGCGCGACGATGGCGAAGTCCGGCAGCGTGAACAGAGCGGATATCGCGATGCTGGAAGAACGAGGCGCCGTAGCGAACTTGTGCGCTTCATTCATCGACCGGGACGGCCGCGAGCTTGATTTTCCCGAACAGCATCGCTGGATCGGGTTGTCCGCAAGCGAGCTGAGGGCGATTCCGACCGTGATCGGCATTGCCGGAGGCGAGCGCAAAGCAGAAGCGATCACGGCCGCGCTGCGCGGCAAATGGATCGACGTCCTCGTCACGGACGCCGCTACGGCGAAAGCAGTCATGGCGCTTCACCTTGGCGAATAACGGAAACGGATTCCAGACTGCTTATGCGATTATGCGATTGATCAAAGGAGGAGCAACAGCCCATGTCGACAGAAACGAAAGGCATTCATAACCCAATCCCCGAAGCGGCCCGCACGCTGCAATCGGATAATGGGTACTACGGCCGTTTCGGCGGCTCGTTCATTCCCGAAATTCTCGTTCCTGCATTCGAGGAGATTACGAAACATTTCGAAGCCGTACGATACGACGAAGCGTTCTGGCATGAGTATTGCGCGCTGCTCGCGAACTATTCCGGCCGCCCGACCCCGCTCACCTTCGCGGACCGGCTGACGGCGCATTTCGGCCGTGCGCGGATTTACGTCAAACGGGAGGACTTGAACCACACGGGCGCCCATAAGCTGAACAACGCGCTCGGCCAGGCGCTGCTGGCCAAACGGATGGGCAAGACCCGGCTGATCGCCGAAACGGGCGCAGGCCAGCACGGCGTAGCGACCGCGACGGTTGCCGCCAAGCTCGGCATGTCCGCCACGATCTACATGGGACGGGAGGACATGGAACGGCAGTATGCCAACGTGTTCTGGATGAAGCGCCTCGGCGCGGAAGTGATCGGCGTCGAATACGGCTCGCAGACGCTGAAGGATGCCATCAACGAAACGCTTCGCGACTGGGTGTCGAGCTTCGAAACGACGCATTACGTGCTCGGAACGGCGTCCGGCGCTCATCCCTTCCCGGCGCTCGTGGCCTTCTTCCAATCCATCATCGGCATCGAAACGAAGGAACAAATCCTGCAAGCGTCCGGCCGCTTGCCGAGCCGCGTGTACGCATGCGTGGGCGGCGGCTCGAATGCGCTGGGCGCTTTCCAAGCTTTCCATGCGCATGATGAAGTGCAGCTCATTGGCGTCGAGGCGGGCGGTCGCGGCCAGGCATCGGGCAGCCACGCGTCGCGGATCGCATACGGCGAAGGAACGCCAGGCGTAGCCCAAGGCTACAAGACGCTGTTCCTGCAAAATCAAGACGGCCAGATGAGAGACACGTACAGCATCGCCGCGGGCTTGGATTACGTAGGCGTATCCCCGATACTAGCCGATTTGGCCGAGCGGGGCCGCGTGCGGTTCGAGGCGGCGGCCGACGAAGAGGTCGTCCAAGCGCTGCAGTTAGTCATGAAACTGGAAGGGCTGATTCCCGCGCTGGAATCGACGCACGCTTTTGCCGGGGCGTTCAAGCACATCGAGGAGACGACGGCATCCGATCTGATTATCGTCAACATGTCCGGCAGGGGAGACAAAGATATTTTCAATGTTGCGGAGGGATTGCGGGATGAAGAATGGAACGCCTTTATCGAGCGGAAACACGGCCAATACAAGAAGTGAGCTCGCACGCCGCATTGCAGACGGGACGGCGTCGGGCAAGCCCATCCAGCTCATGACCCATCAAATTCTCGGTTTTCCCGATTTCGACGCGAACTACGAGATGATCCGCTTGTTTCATGAGAACGGCGTCGAGCTCGTCGAATTGCAGCTGCCGTTCTCGGAACCGATCGCGGACGGTCCGGTATTCTTGCGAGCCAATCAAGCGGCGCTGGCGTACGGGACGACGACCGCCCGATGCATGGCGTTCGCCGAACGCGTCGTCGCGGACTTTCCGGAGATCTCGTTCATCTTCATGACCTATTACAATATCGTCATTCAGTACGGCATCCGGGATTTTGTCGCGAAGTGCGCGGCAATCGGCATTCGCGGCTTGATCGTGCCCGATGCGTATCCCGAGGAAAGCGGCGAGTTTCTGGACGCCTGCCGCGAATTCGGAGTGGAGCCGATTCTGATCGTGACCCCGTATACGTCGAATGCGCGTCTCGCGTATTTGTCCGGGCAGACCGGCGGATTCCTCTACTGCGCGGCGCGAAAAGGAGTAACCGGTTCGAAGACCTCCTTCGGCGAGGAGAGCGACGAGTTTCTGAACCGCGCGCGCACGGCGGCGAAGACGCCGATTGCCGTCGGTTTCGGCATTCAGAGCGCGGAGGATGTCGCCTTCTTGAAGGGCAAATGCGATATCGCTATCATCGGTACGCAGTTGCTGATTATTCTGGAACGGGACGGGCTTGCCGGGGTCGAGCAGTTTCTGAAATCGCTTGCTAGTACTGTCTCGCGGACATAGCGGCATCGATCGGGCATCGATTGACAGTCCTTAAACGCGTATGCTATAGTTTTCACTCATGCTCCTGTTGAGCACCTACTAATCATTCCATATACGATCAGACCAAGCCGCATGCGAATGCGGCTTTCGCCGCCTTCATTTGCGTTTGTCGGAGGCGGCGCGAGCCGCGCGATCGCAAGGTTTGCAGTCGCAGAGGGAGGTAACTGACATGACCGTTCAAAGTGCCTTTCAAGAAGAGGCGAAGCGCATCGACGAGGTGCTGCACAACATCCGCAAGCAGCTGAGGGAGATCGGCCCGCGTTACACCGGCAACGATTTCACGGAACAGATGCTGGAGATCCAGCGCGAGCAGCGGGAACAGCGGCTGACCGTCGCGGAGCGCGAGCCTTATTTCGGCCGCATCGATTTTCAAGAAACGGTGCAGCCGGACCCGAAGCCGCTCTATATCGGCAAAGCGGGAGTCGCCCACGAGAAGTCGAACGAAGTGCTGGTCGTGGATTGGCGCGCGCCTGTTGCCAGTTTGTTCTATGCGTTCAGCGGAGGCGAAGCGCCGGTCTCTTATGAATCGCCGGAAGGCGATGTCGAAGGAACCGTTCATCTGAAACGCAATCTGATGGTGCGCGACGGCAAGCTGGAGCGCGTCGTGGACAGTTACGTGCGCGGCCAGGAAGAGGAGAGCGTAACGGACGAATTCCTGCTTTACCGGCTCGGCGAGAGCAAGGACAACAAGCTGCGCGATATCGTCTCGACGATCCAAGAGGAGCAGGACCGCATTATCCGGACGGATAAGAACAAGGCCGTCTTCATCCAAGGGGTAGCGGGAAGCGGTAAAACGACCGTCGCCCTGCACAGGCTGGCATACTTGCTTTATCGTTACGCAGGAAGCATCCGCGCGGACCGAATGGTCATTTTCGCGCCGAACCGGATGTTCCTCGATTATATTTCCGGCGTGCTGCCGGAGCTCGGCGTCGGCGACATCTTGCAAACGACGTTCGCGGATTGGTCGCTGGAGCAGCTGCAGCAGGCCGTTCGTCTCGACGAAGCGTACGATCCGATGAATTACTGGTTCGAGCAGCCGAGGACGCGCGACGAATTGCTGGCCTCGACGGGCCGGGTCAAAGGCAGCCTCGCGTTCAAAGCGATTATCGACGCCAAGCTTGCGCTTACGGAAGCTTCGCTGATTCCGAACGAGCCTTTCGAGCCGATGCCGGGCTGGCGCGTGACTCCGGCCATGATCGCCGAGTGGCTCGCTACGGACGAGAGCAGCGAGCCGTACATGAAGCGCCGCGCTCGACTGGTCAGCCGGCTGAAGCGCTGGCTGGAATCGGAGTGGAAGGCGCGCCGCCAGACGGACAGCAAGCTCAAAGCCAAGCTGAATACGAAGCTGAACGCGTATGCGAAGAAGATCCCGTCGCCGACGGCGGCCCAGCTGTACGGCGCGCTGCTCGGCGAGCCCTCGGCCCAGTCGCTGCTCCCTGCCAAAAGCTGCGCCGCTACGATCAAGCTGTTGAAAGGCAAGCTCGTTTGGCCGGAAGATCTGGCGCCGCTCGTCTATATCCAAGTGCGGTTGAACGGTTTCGACGGGTCGCCGTACGATCATATCGTCATCGACGAGGCGCAGGATTACTCGCCGTTTCAGCTGGAAGCGCTGAAGCAATGTCAACGCCAGCCTTCCATGACGGTGCTCGGCGATTTGCAGCAAGGGATTCACGGCTATGCCGGCATTCACAGCTGGACGGAGCTGACGGCGTTGTTCCCGCAAGCGGACACCGGCTACTTCGAGCTCGATCGGAGCTACCGGTCGACGATGGAAATCATCGATTTCGCCAATCGCGTGCTCGGCGGCATGGGCGACGGCGTAAAGCCGGCCGTTCCGGTGTTCCGGAGCGGGGAGGCTGTCGACGTCGTCCCCATGGAGACGGACGAGAAACGATTGCGGGAAGTCGTCCAGACGGTACGGGATTGGCAGCAAGCCGGCCATTACCGGACGATCGCCGTACTCGGGCGCAACATCCGATCGTGCGAAGCGATTGCGCGAACGCTTAAGGATGCCGGTATCGAGACGGCGCTCGTCCAGAGCAAGCAGGAAGCCTACGGCGGCGGTCTGACCGTCGTGCCAGCTTACCTGGCCAAAGGGCTCGAATTCGACGCGGTTCTCGTGGGCGATGCCGAAGCCGATCGATTCGGCGACAACGATGCGAAACTGCTCTATGTAGCCTGCACGCGCGCGCTGCATAAGCTGAAGCTGCTGTATTGCGGCGAACTGACCTCGCTGGTCGCCGAACCGGCAGCCGCGATCTGATTTGCGTAGTTATTACTGGCGTCCATCGTCCGTCTGCTTATCGGCAGGCGGACTTTTTGCGCCTGTTGGCATACCGGGCTGCTTAAGGCATTGGATTTGCAAGCAGAGGTGCCAACTTTCGCGGAACGGCCGGGACAGCCGAACTTGAATTATGCTATGCTAATGACTTGAAGCGTTGCGTTACCGTATCGGAAATAATCTAGGCAAAAGGGGTTCATGCATCGGATGGATTTTATCGTAGAATACTTGTCATTTTTCGTTATTCAAGGAGAAGGCGGCGACAACAACGCGGCCAAGACATTCTCTCATTATCAAACGATGGATCGTTACGATTATGCCGACAGCGAGCTGAAATCGTTCCTCGACGGGGAATTTACCCGGATCGTGAAGCGGAAGGCGGAACGTCATCCGAACACGGAGTCGGCCCCGACCAAAATCGGCAAGTTCATCGTGGAGCCAGGCTACGATCTTGACAGTAACCCCAATTACAATACATTCCAACGTCTGCGCACGTCGGAGTCTGCTTCGGAATTTCATGGCTTTGCCGATGAGCTGGTCCGATTGTACATGGATGCGGCGGCCGTTCGGGGGGGCGCCTTCATCGTCGTGCACGCGACACCGAATCGTCATACGGATCAACCGATTCTGTTCGTGCTGAAATGCGACTTCGAACCGAAGATCGCCCGCATCACGGATGAACGGAATTTGATCTCCCATGTGGAAATGGCCATCAGCGCGCGTAACATGAAGTCGATTCAATATCCGCATATGCCGGAAGAGGGCATGCTCGAGTATTGGGAACTGAAAATCCATCAAGCATCGCATGCGCGCTATTTCGAGGATTTCCTCCGGTTTATCAGCTATGAGAAGGCGATGCCGGAACTGATGAGCGAACAAGTGTTGACGATGGTCCACGATTACATGGAGGACAAGTGGCAAGGGCATGAAGGCGAGGAACGCCAGCAAGAGGCGAACCAATTCGAGGCATGGGCCGCCAGCGAGAAGCGCGAGCTGCAGGAATCCTGGCCGCAGGAGCGGGTCGTCGCGGCGGCGGAGCGTCTCGTGGAGCTGCAGCCGAATCTCAGCGTCGCGTTTAAATTAGGCGATGTTTCGGTGAAGGGCCCGCTTGCGGAGTTCGGGCAAACGATTCATTTTGCCACTTACAACGGACGTTATGTCGCGCTTATCGAAGGAGACTTCTTCCAGTTCGACCGCAGCATGTCGCCGGTGGAGCTGCTGCAGCCGCCGGATTTGCTGGAGGTGCTGGAATTCGTCGGGAAGAGCAAGGAGAAGGAGCAGCCGAAGGATAATCTGCCTTACTAGCGGTACGCGGAGCGCTAGTTTCGGAGGCGCCGCGGAGGGAGTGAGCAGGTCATGCCGCAGACCCGGAGAAGGATAGGGTACGCCCTATCGATGCTAGGCGCGATTGTGCTGGGGCTTGCTTCCAGGCGTTTCGCCGATCAGCTTCCGCCTTGGCTGGCAGAGCATGCGGGCGATGCGCTGTGGGCGGCGATGATATATTGCGGCTGCCGCCTGCTGCGGCCTGGCCGCCGTATTCGATTCGCCGGGGCCGTCAGCTTCTTATTCTGCTGCGCGATCGAATGCAGTCAGCTCTATCAGGCGGACTGGCTGAACGACATCCGTCATACGACGATCGGCGGCCTCGTGCTCGGAGAGGGCTTCCTGGCTGTTGACTTGGCGCGGTACGCAGCCGGTATAGGCTCGGCGATGCTCGCGGACATGGCCGCGCTGCATGCTGCGGGGAGCAATCGAACATAATCAGGCGATTGGCAGGGCGATTGCAGTCCGCAATCGTCTGTTTGTGTCTGGACTAGCGGTGAACATAATGATGCGAGAAGGGGTGCTGCACATGGGGAACGACAAGCGGATCGATGCCGAACTGCTTCGCGGCCGGATATCGAACTTGAACGACAGCTCTCGGCTGGAGCATTTGAATAAAGGCTATTCCAGCGACGTGAAATACGTCGTATACGGCGGCGATGGCCGACCGCAATCGATTCTTCGTACATACGCGATCAGCCAAGAAGCAGGGAAACGGATGGAATACGACAATCTGCTGCTTGCTGCGGCGAACGGCGCGAAATGCTCCAAGCCCATTGCCATCGGCGTTCTTCCCGAACTGGAGCTTGGTTATATGATCGTCACTTATATCGACGGAGACGAGGCTGCCGAGGCGCTTCCGAGTTTGAGCGAGCAAGTCCAGTTCGCGATCGGCGTTCAAGCCGGCGAAGAGCTGCAGCTCCTGAACCGAATCGGCTGCCCGGTGCCGATGGCTTCTTGGCAGGAGAGAATGCTTGCGAAACATCGCCGATATCGGACGGCTTATGCCGGCTGCGGCGTATCCATTCGCGGAGAAGCGAAGCTGCTCGCTTTTCTCGACGATCATCTGCGGTTGATGGAGGATCGGCCGAACCGTTTTCAGCATGACGATTTTCATCCCGCGAACTTGATCGTGAAAGATGGCGCCTTGTCCGGCGTGATCGATTTCAACCGCTGCGACTGGGGCGATCCCGTCCATGAATTCGTGAAAGTAGGCATGTTCAGCGCCGAGGTCAGCGTTCCGTTCGCGATCGGGCAAATCCAAGGCTATCATGGACTCGGGGATCCGAATGAACCATTTTGGCGGCTGTATTCGCTGTACTTGGGCATGACGATGATTTCATCGGTCGTCTGGACGCTGCAGGTGGTGCCTGGTGAAATCGATGACATGCTGGCGCGGATTCAACGGGTACTCGACGATCATGACGGATTTGATCGCATCGTGCCGAAATGGTATTCGGCGGGTAAATAGGCTTGACTTAGAATACCGAATTGACTATGATTTGGAATAATCGGAATATTCAAATAGCGATGAAGAGAAAGAGTACCTAGGCGAGTTCTTTGGAACAGAGAGCCCCGGCAGCTGAGAAGGGGTAAAGGCGAACCTTGGGAATATGGTCTCCGAGCTGCGCATCGAAACCGCTTGCGGTCGTAGGCTGCGCCGGGTCCCGCACCCGTTACCGTGCTAGGGTATACCCGCATTCGGTTTGGTTTGGAATGCGTCGTACCTGAAGAGGGGCGTGCCGCGAGGCATGAACGAAAATGGGTGGTACCGCGTGAGCACAGCTCTCGTCCCTTTGGGGATGAGAGCTTTTTTGCGTTCTGTTTTAGCTGTTTCACAACCAAATTTAAGCTTATGCTTTCGAAGCTGTTTTGTTTAATGTGCCGGAATGCTCGGCTTGGCTTCGCCCACAAAACTTGAGCTTATGCTTTCGAAGTAGTTTTGTTTTTCTAGCCGAAGTACTCGGCTAGGCTTCGCACACAAAACTTAAGCTTATGCTTTCGAAGTAGTTTTGTTTTTCTAGCCGAAGTACTCGGCTAGAAAAACAAAACTTTAGGAGGAACCCGAAATGACCATTTTCATCGGAGGCGCCTGGCCTTATGCGAACGGTTCGCTGCATTTGGGACGATTGGCGAGTTTGCTGCCCGGCGACGTGCTGGCCCGTTATTTTCGTTTGAAAGGCGAAGAGGTGCTGTATGTCTCGGGAAGCGACTGCCATGGAACGCCGGTTGCGGTTCAAGCGCTGCAAGAGGGCGTTGCGCCGGGCGATATCGCGGATCGTTATCATGCCGAATTTGCCGACTGCTTCGAACGGCTTGGATTTACGTACGACTGCTATACGCGGACGGATCAGCCTCATCATCATCGCGTTGTCCGGCAGTTGTTTCTGGATTTGCTGGCGAACGGCTGTTTGTATGCGAGATCGACGCTCCAAACGTATTGCGAGACGGACCGGCGCTTCCTGCCCGACCGCTACGTGGAAGGGATATGTCCGGTTTGCGGGAACCGCGCGCGCGGCGATCAATGCGAATCCTGTTCTACGCTGCTGGATCCGTCCGATCTGATCGACAGAACATGCAAGCTTTGCGGCAATCCGCCGATAGAGCGGGAGACCGAGCATTATTATCTGGCACTGTCGAAGTTCCAAACGGCATTGACCGATTACGCCGCGGCGCACGCGCAGGACTGGAAGGACAACGCGGTGCAGCTGACGAAACGCTACCTTGAGGAAGGTCTCCAAGACCGGGCCGCTACCCGGGATTTGGACTGGGGCGTCGACGTGCCGCTGGAAGGATTCGAGGACAAGAAAATCTATGTTTGGATCGAAGCGGTCAGCGGTTATTTGTCGGCGAGCAAGCAGTGGAGCGCAGAGTCCGGCGGCAGCTGGGAGTCGTTCTGGCTCGATGGACGCAACGAGATTACGGCTTATTACGTGCACGGCAAAGACAACATCCCGTTTCATACGCTGATTTGGCCGGCGATTCTGCTGGGAGCAGGCGGACTCCATCTGCCGGATCGGATCATCTCGAGCGAATACATGACGCTGGAGGGCAAGAAATTCTCGACCAGCAGCAACTGGGCCGTATGGGTACCGGACGTGCTGAGCCGATATCAGCCGGATTCCATACGCTACTTCCTGATCGCGAACGGACCCGAGAAGCGGGATACCGATTTCTCGTGGCGGGAATTCATTCACAGTCATAACGGGGAGCTGCTCGGGGCATTCGGAAATTTCGTCAATCGGACGCTGGCGTTCATCGATAAATCATTCGACGGCATCGTACCGGAAGGCGCTGTGAGCGAGGAATGGAGCAAGGCGATCGAGAAGCTCTTCGCATCCTCCGGCGCGTTGATCGAACAGGGCCGATTGAAGGAAGCCTTGGAGCAGATCTTAGATCTGGTCCGGCGCGCGAACAAATATTACGACGAACAGAAGCCTTGGGCACAGTTCAAAATCGATAAAGCCGCATGCGGAGACACGCTTCACGCCTGCACGCAGCTCATCGTTAATTTGTCCCGCTTGCTGCACCCGTTCATCCCGTTCGCCTGCGAACGCATACGTACGTTTTTGGCATTGGAAGAGCCGGTCTGGGAACCTGCCTATATCCCGGCCGGAATACGAATCGAGCAGCTCGCGTTGTTGTTCCACCGCATCGATACGAGCCGAATCGAAGAGGAAATGAATCGGCTGAAGCAGCAACGGAGCTAAGCATCCGCATACGCTGCCGTGCTGAGTTGCGGGAAGTCGGATACGTTGGCCGCGCGCATGTCCCGGTATGTTACAATAAATGGATGGCAATCGCATGCGCCAATAATGAAGGAGGTCTTCTATGCCAACGCAAGGCAAAACCGCCGTCGTAACCGGCGCTTCGCGAGGAATCGGCGAAGCGCTCGCAGCCTCGCTGCTCGCGCAAGACTATCGGGTTTACGGCATTTCGCGATCTGCTTCGCCATCGCTTGCCGGGTCTGCGAATTATACGGCCATCGCCTGCGATTTATCGGATTCCGCGCAAACGGAAGCGATGGCCGACCGCTTGTTCCGCGAGCTGGCAGCCGATCCTGGCGAAGAGCTGCTGCTGATCAATAACGCGGCGATGCTCGAACCGCTCGGTCCAATCGAATCTTTGAGCGCGGCGGAAATGTCAAGGCACCTACAGACCAGCCTGCTTGCGCCGATGACGCTGAGCAGCGCGTTTGTCCGTCATGCGCAGCAGCTTCCGATTGCGAAGCGGATCGTGAACGTAACGTCGAGCTTGGCTATCCATTCAGCCCCTTCGATGAGTCTATACTGCAGCAGCAAAGCAGCATTGAACATGCTGACCCGCTGCATCGCCGACGAGCAGCGAACGCAGCCGTACCCGATTCTCGCTTATGCGCTCGATCCGGGCATGACCGAAACTCGGATGCAGGAGACGGCAAGAGGACGGGACAAGGAAGCTTTTCCGCTGCAATCCTTCTTCCGGGAGAGCTTCGAGCAGGGCAGGCTTCAATCGCCCGAGCGCGTCGCTGCCGAGACGCTTAGGCTGTTGGCGGACGCTTCGCCCAGCGGTTCCGTGCTTCATGCGTACCAACGAAGTCAGTAACGTCGGCTGTTCATATTCCGTTCATGGAATGATTCTATAGTGAGTTCAACAAGACCCGCGGGAAGCGGGACATTCGACACGAGGTGGAGCAAATGGCAGTGACGACGATACTGGTGGTGGACGACGATCCCCATATTCGCGAACTGGTGCGGTTGTTTCTGGCGCGCGAGGGGTTCCATATCGTCGAGGCGGAGGATGGCGAAGACGCGCTCCGCGTACTCGAACAAACGCAGGTTCAGCTGGTAATACTCGATGTGATGATGCCTAACATGGACGGCTGGGAGCTGTGCCGGGAACTGCGGCGGGATATGGAGCTTCCGGTGCTCATGCTGACGGCCAAAGGCGAAACGAGTCAGAAAATCAAAGGCTTCGAGCTTGGCGCCGACGACTATCTCGTGAAACCGTTCGAACCGCTGGAACTCGTGGCGCGCGTGCGAGCGCTGCTCAAGCGATACCGGATCGCGACTTCGCAAAGCGTCCAGGTCGGCAGCGTGCAGCTGAGCAAGGAAACATACGCGGTGACCCTGGACGGAGAATCCATGACGCTTCCGATGAAGGAATTCGAGCTGCTCTTCAAATTGGCAAGCTACCCTGGCAAAACGTTCTCGCGCGAGCAGTTGATCGAGCAGCTGTGGGGGTATGATTACGAAGGGGACGAACGGACCGTCGACGTGCATATCAAGCGGCTGCGCGAGAAGTTTCCCGAGGATCGATCCAAGCTTCGCATTCAGACGATCCGCGGACTCGGTTACCGATTGGAGGTTTAACGCGTGAAGGGCCCATCCGGCAAGAAGCCATCCGATAACGGACCATTCGAGAACACAGCTTTCGAGAACCGGTCATTTGAGAACAAACCATTTAGAAACAAGCCATTCAAAAACAGGCCGCTCCAAAACCGACCGCTCCAAAACCGACCGTTCAAAAACAAACCTTTCCAAAACAAGACGTCGAACAACCAGCCGGCCGGCCGGAGGCGAAATAGAAACGATTCCGCTTCCAAAAAACCGTCCAAATGGATGACAGCGTTGAAAATTATCGGCGGCATCCTCCTCATGAACGTGCTGACGTATTTCTGTTTCTCCGTTTCATTCACCGTCGTCGGCTTCGTGAAAGAAAAGCACGGGCATTCGACCGTAACGAAGCAGCTGCTCCGAGACGGGCAATTAATTACGGCTGCCTTTGATGGGAAAGCGAATGCGCAGGGTCTGCCGGAGATGTTGACGAAGCTGACCCAATTACGGCATTATACGATCACGTATGGAACGGCGAACGCATCCGCCGTATTCGCTTCGAGCGGGTCGGACGATCCCGAATTCGTCACCTCGATCAAACCCGAGGACTGGCAGCAAGTGCTGTCCGGGTCCGACGTGCAGCAAGTGAACCGGAAATATCCGTTCTCCGAGGCTACGGCGGTCGTAGGCATGCCGATCACGATCGGCTCCGAGCGATTCGCTCTCTTCATCGAAGAGAAAGCGCCGAGTCTGTACCGGGATTTCTGGCAGCAGGTCATGACCGTCTTCTTCGGTTTCCTGCTGATGTTCATTCTGATGCTGCTCATCGGCCGGCCATGGAAAGAACGAGGCGGCATCTATGTGTATATTTCGGCGATCCGGCGCATGTCCAAAGGCGATTTCACGGTGACGATCGACAAGGCCGAACAGATGCCCGGGCATTATGGGGAACTTGCTACCAGCATCAACGACATGGCGGTGGAGCTGAATCAGATGGAACAGATGCGCCAAGCGTTCATTTCCAACGTGTCGCATGAGATTCAATCGCCGTTGACGTCGATTCGCGGATTCGCGCGCGCGCTTCAGCAGGATGGACTGGATGACCAGCAGCGCAACCATTACGCGGGCATTATTGAAACCGAGAGCGTACGGCTGTCCAAGCTGAGCGACAATCTGATGAAGCTGACGACGCTGGAAGCGGATCAACAGCAGATCCATCCGAAGCCGTTCCGCCTCGATCAGCAAGTGCGGGCCATGATTCTCGCCTGCGAGCCGATTTGGACGGAGAAAAATATATTGATGGATATCAATTTGGATGAACGCGTCATGCTGAACGGAGACGAAGAGCTGCTGTCCCAGGTATGGATGAACATCCTTACGAACAGTTTGAAATTCACGGACGAAGGCGGCACGCTGTCGGTGGAAGTGAAGCCGACCCCGGAGGGGGCATCCGTCTGTATTTCGGATAACGGCATCGGGATCGCGGAAGAGGATTTGCCGCATATTTTCGAACGGTTCTTCAAGGCGGACAAAGCCCGCAGCCGCCGCGAGAAAGGCAGCGGCAGCGGACTCGGACTGTCCATCGTGAAAGTCATCGTCGATCTGCACGGCGGGAAAGTTACGGCGAGCAGCACGCCAGGCGTCGGGACGACGTTCACCGTCACCTTGCCGAACTCACCGATTAAGCAAACGTAGGACTCAAGAACCGGTTATTCATTGCGTGATCAATCCGTAAAGTCCGTAAATTACTCTTCTAAATTGACTTGAAATTCTTCGTTCAGCTTCACGCGGCGAATCCCGTTGCGCCAAGGCGCCTCGGAGTAATCGGCACCTAGATGGTAGCTGTTAATCGCGTTCGTATCCTTCAATAAGCTGCCGGTCAAAATGCAAGCAGCGGTCTCGTCGCGGTGAATGACGCCGCCTTGCACGAGCTTGCGCAGTCCGGCGACCGCCGCCGCCGAAGCCGGCTCGCAGCCGATTCCGCTGCGGTCGACGCAGGCTTTGGCCGCCATAATCTCCGCATCGCTGACGGCCGTCGTTACTCCGGCCGTCAGTTTTAATGTTTCCAGCGCTTTTCGCCAGCTCGGAGGGTTTCCGATATTGAGCGCGCTCGCGACGGTTCGGGGAGCCGGCTCCGGTATCAGCGTGCTTAATGACGCGTCGACCATCCGGTGAAACGGGCCGGCGCCTTCAGCTTGAACGACGGCCACCCGCGGCAGCCGGGCAATGAATCCGAGCGCGAACAATTCACGCAGTCCTTTGCCGAGCGCCGATGCATTGCTGAGCGCGCCGCCCGGGAGGACGATCCAATCCGGCAGTTCCCAGTTCAAGTCCTGGGCAAGCTCGAAGACGATGCTTTTCTGACCTTCGATCCGCATCGGATTCACGGAATTGCATACATAGCAGCCGTTCTTCTCGCCGTTCTCGTTCAGCCACCTAATGCCGTCGTCGTATGTGCCGGGAAAAGCAGCGACCTGCGCGCCATACGCGAGCGTCTGCAGCACCTTGTTCAGCGATATGCCTTCGTCCGGTACGAGCACGAGCGACGGTACGCCAGCCGTCGCGGCATACATGGACAGGGAGGAGGAGGTATTCCCGGTCGAGGTACAGGCAAAGCTTGCGTAGCCCAAGCTCGCGCCATGCGATACGGCGGCCGTCATGCCGTTGTCTTTGAACGAACCGCTTGGATTCTCGCTTTGCGCTTTCAACCACAGCTGTCTGATCCCCGCGAACTCGCGCACGCATTCGGGTCCGTAAATTCCCGTATTGCCTTCGTTTCTCGTTACGATGAACGCGTCCGGAAGTTCGGGCGCGATCAACTCTTTGTAGCGCCATACGCCGCTAGCGCCGATGGTGTGGCGTTCGCCGAGCCGCCGATGGAACAGATCCTTTAACCGCTCCGCGTCCGCATCTCCAAAATCGTGCACGACTTCGAGCAGTCCGCCGCAGTGACAGGCATATCGCATCGGTTTCGCCGCCAGCGAAGCAGCAGCGCCGCATTCCACGCATCTTGCTTTCATAGAACCATCCTCCAGAACTTTCGGCATCAGCAAGCAAAGGCTTGGCGAAATATGTTATCCGCAATGATTTGCAAAGCGCTTATTCGCCGACTCTTGCCTTAATAACCGTTAAATGCTTTAGCCGTTTTTTAAAGTTTGTTCTCTTGTGAGGGGCCCCTCTTACAACTACAATAAATAAAAATCTTTAATAATACCAATATTAAAAAATTGCGAATGTATAATAATTGATTATGAGTTGGATGCGCGGAATCGGCATGCGGCGAGCGAGCGGAGGAAGTTGCGAAGATGAATTTGTACGGATTGATCGTGTTTCATCATGTGGCAGCGACGGGGAGCGTGACCAAGGCAGCCGAAGCGCTGCGCATCAGCCAACCGGCCGTGACGGCTCATGTGCGGAATATGGCAGCCGAGCTGGGATTGACCCTGCTTGCTCCGAAGGGCAGAGGCATATTGCTGACGGAAGCGGGGGAGCGGCTCGCGGCTCATGCCGCGCGGTTGTTCTCGCTCCAGGAAGAGATCCTGCGCGATATGGGGGATTACGTAACGGGCGCGGCCGGGGAACTGCGGCTCGCAGCCACTTCGCTGCCGGCGAATTTCCTCCTGCCGGAACGGCTGGCCGCATATCGCGCCGCATTCCCGGGCGTGAACATCACGCTGCAAACGCTCAATGCGGACAATGCGATTCAGGCGCTTCTTCGTTACGAGGCGGATGCGGCCATCATTGGAGGAGGAGTGCCGGAGCAGCCCGGATTAACGCGGCAGCTGCTGCTGGAGGATGAGCTTTGGTTCGTCGCGGCAAGCGGGCACGCGCTGGCAGGGAAACGGTTTTCCATAGCCGCGCTCATGAACGAAGCGTTCGTCATGCGCGAGCCCGGAAGCGCAGCCCGGGAACAGCTGCTTACCTTATGCCGCATTCACGGCGCGCCGCCGCCGAAGACAGCCCTTCAAGTGAGCGGCGTCCATGAATCGCTGCATGCCGCCGCATCCGGTCTCGGCGTAACATTCGTTTCATCCATGGAGGCAAGGTCGGCGGTAGCAAGGGGCGAGCTTGTCCGGCTTCGAGCGGAAGGCATCGATCAGCGCAACCCGATCTTGTTGTTCACGCGTGCGGAAGATGCGCTGCCTCCGGTTGCGGAGCAGTTCATTGCCTTGCTTGCGAGCTGGCCGAATTCCGCTCTTGCCGCCGCACCGGCCGAGACGCATTAGCCAGTCCCGCGAGCCGCTGGCATTACGTCCCCGACTATGCTATAACATGAAGACGGCGATTGCTTATCCGTTTCATGACAATAGTTTGCGTTCGTACGTCGGCCGTTATGTACGTTAGCCGCGATACTGGAATCGCCAAGAAGAAACGACTTCTGCCGACGTCCCGATAAGGTTAATACATGCATCGCCGCCAGCAAAAGCCGCTTTGCCATGCGCTTTCTCGTTACATGAACCCCTCCAAGCCGGAACAACCTATGGAGCGTCAGTCATTTTAACGAAAAGGCAGGGATCGCATTTACCATGGCGAAATTATTGTATATTACCGCGCATCCGCATGATCATCAAACTTCGTTCAGCATGGCGGTGGGACAGGCCTTTCTCGATGCTTACCGGGAAGCTCATCCGCAGGATGAGATCAAGCATTTGGACTTGTACAATATGGATATTCCGCATATCGATGCCGATGTATTCAGCGGCTGGGGCAAGCTGAGGGGCGGCGGCGAATTCAAGGATTTGTCTTCCGGGGAACAACGGAAGGTTAGCCGTTTGGGCGAGCTCGTCGACGAATTCGTCGCCGGGGACAAGTACGTATTCGTAACGCCGATGTGGAACTTCTCTTATCCGCCAATTATGAAAGCTTACATCGACTCCATTTGCGTGGCTGGCAAAACGTTCAAATATACGCAGGAAGGCCCTGTCGGACTGCTGCCGAATAAATCGGCGATTCACATTCAGGCGCGCGGCGGTAATTATTCAGAAGGCCCCGCCGCGGGCATGGAGTGCGGTCATCGTCATTTGACGGCGATCATGGCTTTCTTCGGCATCACGGACTTTAAAGGTATTTTCGTCGAAGGCCACAATGCGGCTCCGGCACAGGCAGACGCGATCAAAGCGAAGGCGATCGAAGAAGCGAAGCAGGCGGCCAAAGCGTTCGGCCACGAGAAAGTAAACGCCTAACGTATGCTGAAAGTTTAAAATAAGCGATGCCACGCTCCCCTTCGGTCCTTCGATGCATGCACGAAGGATGGAGGGGAGTCGTATGTATACATAACGATTTTCGAGTGAGGATAAGGGGAAAGGGTGGTTCAAAGTGAGCGAGAAACAACCCGAGTGGTCGGCCGAACAGGAGCGCGTCGACGAGGTCGTCAAGCAGGTTGACCAGCGCATCGAGGCGCTCGAGCTGCAGACGTCCGACACGCATTCCGAGATGGTCGACATTCGAAAGAACTTCTGGGACGACGTCACGGTCAACTTCGAGGATGCCGTTGAAATGGCCGAGTCGTTCGCTAGTTTGAAGCAGCAGGCGGAAGTGCTATCCGAACGGGAACGGACGCATCGGCATGCCGCGCAGCAGCTCAAGACGCTGCGAAAGCTGAAGTCTTCGCCGTATTTCGGCCGTATCGACTTTCTGGAGGACGGAGAGTCGTCCGCGGATGAAGTCTATCTTGGCATTTCATCGCTGCGCGACCGCGCCGACGAGCATTACTTGATCTATGATTGGCGGGCGCCGATCGCCAGCCTGTATTACGACTATCCACCCGGTCCGGCGCAGCTTCAAACGCCCGCTGGCCTGATTCGCGGCGATCTTCAGCTGAAGAGACAATTCGTCATTCGCGACGGCGAAATCGTCAGTTTGTTCGATACCGGCGTGACCATCGGCGACGAGTTGCTGCAAGAAGTGCTCGGCCGCCAGTCCGATGCGCAGATGCGCAGCATCGTCGGTACGATTCAACGGGAGCAGAACCGCATCATCCGCAACGAGCGGAGCCGGTTGCTGCTCGTGCAAGGCGCCGCGGGAAGCGGGAAAACGTCAGCGGCGCTGCAGCGCGTGGCTTATTTGCTCTACCGGTTCCGGGGAACGCTGAACGCGGATCAAATCGTTCTGTTCTCGCCGAATCCCATGTTCAACAGTTACGTATCGACGGTGCTGCCCGAGCTGGGCGAAGAGAATATGCAGCAAACGACGTTCCAGGATTATTTGGCCGCGCGGCTAGGACATTCCTTCAAGCTGGAAAATCCGTACGCGCAATTGGAATACGCGTTAAGAGCGGAGAAGGAGCCTGGTTATGAAGCCCGCATGGCAGGCATCCGCTATAAAGCGACGATGGGCTTCGTGCGGCTGATCGACGGCTATCTCGGCGTATTGGGCGGGGCCGGCATTATTTTCAGAGACGTTCGCTTCAAGGAAGAGGTGCTTGCGACCGGGGAGGAAATCGGAGCGCATTTCTACGGCCTGGATCGGTCCATCGCGGTGCCGAACCGGATGCGGTTGACGGCGGAATGGCTGCTGGGGTTATTAAAGACCAGGCAGCGGGCGGCGCTGAAGGAAGATTGGGTCGACCAAGCGATCGATCTGCTGGACAAAGAGACATATTTGCGCGCCTATCAGACGCTGAGACGGCAGAATCGCAAGCTGAAGGACGAATCGTTCGACGATTTCGACCGGGAACGGGAGCTGCTGGGCCAGTATGTCGTCATGGAAGCGGTAAAACCGGTCCGCAGCCGGATCAAGAAACTGACCTTCGTCGATGTGCGCTCCACGTTTCTGCGATTGTTCCTTAATTCGGAGATTGCCGCTCATGCAGCTGCGCATGCAGGTATCGAGCTACCGGAGTCGTGGGAACCGATCTGCAAAGATACGATCGACCGGCTGCTGCTGAAGAAAATGGCCTACGAGGATGCTACGCCGTTCCTGTATGTCGTGGAGCGTATCCGCGGTTTCCAGACGAATACATCCGTTCGGCACGTGCTGATCGATGAAGCGCAGGACTATACGGCTTTCCAGTTTGCTTACTTGCAGCGGTTGTTTCCATTCAGCCGGATTACGGCGCTGGGCGATCTGAACCAGTCCATACAAGCGCATGCGGATGCCGGCGAAAGCACGGGCTTCACTGCTCTGGCGGCTTTGTACGAGGCTTCGGATACGGAAACCATCGTGTTGAAGCAGAGCTACCGTTCCACGCGTCCGATCGTTGAATTCACGAGCATGCTTATTGCTGGCGGCGAAGAAATTCAGCCATTCAATCGGGATGGCCTGAAGCCGAAGCTCATGGTGGCAGAGGATCGCGATGCCCTGTACAAGATGATTCGCGCCAAGTTGACCTTGCTCGCGACGCAAGGCAATCGCACGATCGCCGTCATCTGCAAAACCGCCGCTCAAAGCCTGGTCGTCCATGAAGCGCTGCTTGGCGTCGGGCCGATCCGTCTCGTGGAGTCGGAGACGTCCACGTTCGAGCCGGGCATCGTCGTCATCCCGTCTTATTTGGCGAAAGGCGTGGAATTCGACGCGGTGCTGGTCTATGACGCTTCGGGATCCCCGACGGGCTACGGGCAAGAAAGCGACCGGCGATTGTTTTATACGGTTTGTACCCGGGCGATGCATGAGCTATACTTATACGCGCTCGGCAGCGCGGGGCCGTTCTTGCAAGGACCGATCGAAGCCTACTACGAATCGGCGGAAGAATCAGCGGATTTGCAAACGAACTAATAGCATGACCAATTAAATAACATTGAAATGCAGAAAGAGGTTATCGCAGTGGCTTTGAATTATGAACGAATTACGACCCCGGAAATGCTGGAGGATGCGATCGGCGTTCGCTTCACCGTGTTCGTCGACGAACAGAAGGTGCCTGCTGACGAGGAGCGGGATGAATACGATGATACGCCGGAATCCTGCCATCATTTCCTGGTGACGGATAACGGCAAAGCCATCGGGGCAGGCCGGTGGAAGGAATACGAGCCGGGCGTTGCGAAAATGCAGCGGATCGCCGTGCTGCTTCCTTACCGGGGAACGGGAGTGGGCAGGCAGCTGCTTGCAACGATGGAAGCGGACGCGAAGGCCGAAGGCTACTCGGCGTCATTCCTGGGCGCGCAGTGCACGGCGGAAGGGTTTTACCACAAGCTCGGCTATGAAACGGAGCCGGGCGAGCCCTTCTTGGATGCGGGAATCCCGCATGTCAATATGCGCAAGCAGCTGTAATAGCGGAGCGGAGCTAGCGGCGCAAGCAAGCGTACTAGCGTACTTATGCGGGACGGAGCAGGCAGATGTGCCGCTTCGTCCCGTTTTTGCTAAGTCTGCAGCGATGGCGGACTATAGAATCGGTTCAGTCGGCAGGTTCCTCTCGGCCGGCATGGGCGCTATAATGTTGTAGAGAGCTTCATAGTCGGTCGAAGCGAAATGAATCGAGTCGGCATTGTTGCGGCTGGTTAAGTACAGGCAAACAAGTCGAACGTTCAATTGGGGCTGGAGATGGAAAAGGAAGGCACACAGATGAAATCCGCGAGAAACGAACCAACGGCTGCTGCAGTTGCGGCTCATCCAAGCAACAATCCGGAACGAAACGAAACCGCTTTAATCGGAACGGGAGCAACGGATTCAACCCAGCCGGCACCCGCCCAGGCAGCTGTTGCTTGGAAGCGGTGGGCGCTTCTTCCGGCTTACCTTGTCATGCTGATCGCCGTTTGGTCAAACAAAACGGAACTGTTGGACTGGATCCACTCGGGCGCCGTTTCGCCTGCGTTGATGCTGCTGATCGTGACCGGACTGGCATGCGTACCCATCATTCCTTTCAGTGTCGTCATCGGCACGATGGGGTATTTGTACGGTCCGCTGCCCGGCGCGCTCATCAGTTTGATCGGCGCATGGCTGGCTGCACTGCTCACGTACGGGCTGTTTCGGTACGTGCTGCAGGACCGGGCGCGGTTGCTGCTTCGCCGCTACGCCGTGACAGCACGTTGGACGTCGCTCGTCGAGCATCGTCCTTTCGGTTCCGTCCTGCTTGCGCGGCTTATTCCCGTCGTCCCCCAGCTTGCCGTGAACGCGTACGCGGCCGCGGTGTCGCTTCCATTCCTGACTTATGCCGGCGCTTCGCTTCTTGGGAAGATTCCAGGGATGCTCGTGTTTGCATTCATTGGCGGACGGATTGCAGGAGACCGGAACGCGCTGATTACCGCCGCTGCGGTATACGCGGGATTTCTGATCGCCGTCTATGCGGGCAACCGGATATGGAAGCGGAAAGGCAGCCGGCAGCAAGCGGAATAGCTTGCTGATCAAATTCCGGTTTTTTTATTATTTTCCAATATTCAGAATCCCGTTATAATTAGGGAAATACGGTTCGCAGGAACGGGATGATAGGATGATTGCGTATACGATTTGTTTTATCAGGCGCGGCAGTCAAATCCTGATGTTGAACCGGGAACGGGCAAGCTGGATGGGCTGCTGGAACGGCATCGGCGGCAAGCTCGAGCCAGGCGAAACGCCGCGCGCGTCCATGGAGCGGGAGTTTCGCGAAGAAACCGGGATTGAAACCTATGATTTGCAATTCAAAGGTCTCGTCACCTGGCTGCTGGACGGTGCTAAATTCGGCGGCATGTACGCGTATTTAGCTGAGGTGGATGAGCATTACCCCTATGAAACACCGATCAAGACGCCCGAAGGCATCTTGGATTGGAAGGATACGGAGTGGATCCTGCATCCATCGAATCTCGGAATCGCAGCGAACGTTAAGGTATGCCTGGACGCTATCGTCCGGGACCCAGCCTGTTACGATCATCATTGCGCGTATGTGCAGGGGAAGCTGCAGTCGCATGGTTCCGTCCCGATCGAAGCTGCATTGGAGCACGATGAGCGATTAAGGGACTTGTATCTTGAGCAGGCTTCGAAGAAGCTCTATGTCGACAGCCAATTCAACCTGCGGGCGTAAGGAGCGGGGTACATTGACGAAGAACGCGAAAATCATTCTATCGTTGTCGCTGCTCACGTTCAATCCGCCGATGCGTCAATGGTTCGGCTTATCTGCAGGATGTTTAATACGACCAATCATGAAGGAGGAGCTGCATGTTCATTCCCGTCAAATTGCCCAAGGAACAGAAAGACGACATCGTTCGAAGCGTGCAATCGTATTTCGAGGAAGAGCGTTCCGAATCGATCGGTTCGATAAGCGCGGAGTCGCTGATCGATTTTATGCTGAAGGAGCTTGGGCCTTACGTCTACAATCAGGCGATTTCGGACGCCCGGAAACTGATGCAGGACAAAACGGCTCAAATCGAAGACGAATTGTACGCGTTGGAGAAACCGATTCGCAACATACGATGACAGGAGGAATGATGATGAACGAGCAAGAAAACGGGCTGCCCGGCGGCGATCTGCCTGCAGGTCTATCCAAACCGGCGCAGCGCGCACTGGCTAACGCCGGCTTGTCCAGTCTGGAACACGTGTCCAAGCTGAGCGAGCGCGAGTTTGCGGAACTGCACGGCATCGGTCCGAAAGCAGTGGATCTCATCCGCCGATCGTTTGCGGCCAAAGGCTTGTCGTTCAAGGAGTAGGTAATCGAAGGGGCCGGTGGAAACGATGCTGCTCTATCATTATTTTGAACGCGGCGCAGGTCCGTTCCGCAATTTATCGGCGCTCTCCGACGAGGACGCCGCATGCGTCAGCGCCCGTCTGCGGGTTGAAGGCCGCGCGTTCGCGAGCAAACGCAGCGACGATTATCTCGCCATTCGGCGTGAATTGGAGCAGCGGGCCAGGTCGATGTTCGTGCGGAAAGGCGGCCGTCCTTCCGGCAACTTCCCGCACTACATGACGCTGGGACCGTGTCGATGGCTGGAAACATGGTTCGTCGAGCCGGAAGTCATTGCGTTGGACTGGGATTATTTTACGGCGGAGACACTTAGTTTTACTTATGGCGATCTGTTTCCGACGATGCGCGTTGCCGACGGCCGTCCTTATCGGGAGCAGGTATACACCAAAGCGGAAATTCGCGGGATTATCGGGCAGTACGGCTTGCCGCAGCATTGGAACCCGGAAGGGGAGAGCGGCCCCGAACGATACATCGAGGTTCAGGTGTGGGACGATGCAGCCGTTCAAACTTATGCGAGGCAGCTGATCCGGGAACGCGTAAACAATAGCTCTATGGAATAGTGAGGTTAATAAAGCAATGCGACAAGGGCAATCTATGATTCTCGAACTATTGCGGATATGTGTCATCGCGCTGATCTTTTACTACATAACCGATGCGGTCGAACGGCTCGTTTTCCATGGGTTGAATCAAGACAAAGGATCCGTATGGCTCCGGGGGCTCGGAAATTTCGCCTTGCTGTTCGTATGCTATCGAAACTGGTTTCAATTCAAAGGCTGGTACAAATCGGGCCGTAACCGGAAACTCAGTACCCGTACGACGGCCAGTTTGGTCATAGCGGGAGTCATTCTCGTAGCAGCTTCTGCTTCAATGTGAAGGAGACCTATCGGCAATGCAATCGTGGGGAGGGTGAGAAGATGAAGGATCCCATCGTAATCGTTCCTTATGATGCGAATTGGCCTGCGGAATTTATCGAAATCGGCGGCTTCCTGAGACAAGCTTTGGGGAGTAAAGCATTGCGCATCGACCATATCGGATCGACCGCAGTCATCGGTTTGGACGCCAAGCCGGTGATCGATATTCAAATTTCCGTCCGTTCGTTTGCGGAAATGCCGGCCATCGCGGACGACTTGGCAGGATTAGGCTACGTGCATCGGGCGGACAATCCCGATCTAACGAAGCGGTATTTCAGGGAGTCGGAGGGGACTCGCAGGACGCATATCCATGTTCGCGAGCTTGGCAGCTTCTCGGAGCAAACGGCTCTCTTGTTCAGGGACTACGTCCGCCTCCATGCACATGAAGCGAAGCGGTACGCGGCCATCAAGCATTCGCTCGCGAAGTCGCTTCGGCACGAACGCGAACGGTATACGGAAGAGAAGGACCCCTATATCTGGGACACGCTGCGCAGTGCGAGCAAGTGGAGTCAGAAGGTCGGGTGGAAACCCGGGAATCCGGATGCGTAACGCTGCCGCTGCCTAACTATAACGGGATGTTGAGGGGAGAGTGGAGCATGGGCGCATTGACATACCGGATGGCCGGATTGGACGACGCTGCACGGCTTGCGCAGATGAATCGGCAGCTGATCGAAGACGAAGGCAGCGAGAACCCGATGAATCTGGCGGAGCTGGAGGTTCGAATGCGCAACTTCCTGGAGACGGGCTGGTCATGCGCGATATTCGAGCTTGATCGGGAAATCGCCGGCTACGCCCTGTTCGAAGCGCGGCCTCGGCCCTACGATGCCGCGCGCCAGGAAGTATTTCTCAGGCAGTATTTTATCGCGGCCGAACATCGCGGACGCGGCATCGGCCGGGCCGGTATCGAGCTGCTCGAGACTAGCGCCTTTCCGCCCGATTCCCCGGTTGTCATTGATGTATTGAGCGGGAATTCGCGCGGCGAGCGATTTTGGCGCGGCGTTGGATTTGAACCGTACGCGGTGACGATGAAGCGAGACCAACCGAAGAGCGGGGGATAACGATGGCGTCCACGCCGGAACGTACGCATGTCCAGGAAGAGAGCGGCTACATACGCAACCGTCTGATCGCGTTTAATGCAAGCCAATTGCCGGAAGCGATTCGAGACCGCTACGAGGAGATTCATCTCGTTCAGCGGGATGAGGAAGGCCGGATCATCGGCGGCATGCTGAGCGAATATTGCTGGAATTGGATCGAAGTTCATATCCTGTGGGTGGATGAAGCCCGTCGGGGAGAAGGTCACGGTTCGGCGATGATGGAAGCCATCGAGCGCATCGCGATCGAGAAACAGTGCACGTTCATCAAGCTGAACACCTTCACGTTTCAAGCGCCTGAATTTTACAAGAAACACGGCTATGCCGAGCTGGCCGTTATTGACAACGCGCCACTGGGGCACCGGCACTTTTATTTCATCAAACATTTAAGCTAGCAAAGGAGTTACGCATCATGAGTCCATTAGTCGCAGCCGTGGTTCCATTCCTTATGTTCATCGCGCTCATCGGCTGGCTTTGGAAAAACCAACGCAAAAATAAAGCGTCCAAAAAGACGGTGACGCCGGGATTTCCCCTGTATCCCGTGAAGTTCGAGACAACGCCCGACATGCCCGTGCCCTTCGGTTACAAATCCCAGTGGTTCGCGGTTCGAACGATAGATACGGAGGCCGTGGCGAATTGCTTGCAGCTCAAGCGTTTGCAGCCCGCAAACTGGCAAACCGGCATGGCCGGAGCCGATGCCGGGTACTACTTCGTCTCGCCTCCCATTCATGGCTGGACGCTGGTCGTGAATCCGTATATGCCGGATTTGAGCAGCGCGGAAGAACCCGGGCCGCTGCAGATGCTGGAGCGGTTAAGCCTTTCTTTCGGAGAAGCCGGCTACTTCGGTTCTCACCGGGTCGTTGAATACCATGCCTGGGTCCTTGCCAAACAAGGCGAAATCATCCGCGGCTTCGCGTATGTCGGCGAGCGGGGAGAGACGATTCTCGACCAAGGAGGGCTGAGCTCTGCGGAACGCGAAGCTAATCTGGCTTTCACCGATTTGGAAGCCGATGAGCCGGTCCTGCCGGGCGAGGAGGATGTACAGCTCATGGCCAAGCTGTGGAGCGTGGATCCGAGCATGGAGCAGGGCGGCTATCAAGCGGGGACGGGGCTGGTCGGCGTTACCGAACTAACAGAATAACTTAAGCTTACACGAAAGGCGCTCCCATATTGTCGTATTGTCGGCGGGGGCGCTTTTTTATTTTGAAGCGCGATTTAGCAGAACCGGGAAGCCGAACCATCGTTGCGCATCATTTGATTTTGAGATAGAATGCGCTGATAAGAGGTGATTCGTCTAATCGCGAACGCCATGCAACTAGATCCGAGGAAGCGTGTCTTCCGAAGCAACTTGGAGGCGAGAGCCGCAGATGAACGGTTTTGCTAGACGGGTGCAGGAAATGCTCCCCTATACGTTGAAATTCCGGCTGATTGCGATGCTGGTCCTGTCGGTCATGATTCCGATGCTGCTCATCGGGGCGATCTCCTATTACGGTATCTACAATGTGCTGCAGAACAAGGTCGAACGAGGAGTCGATAAGAATCTGGAGCAGGAGCGGAACGGGCTCGAATCCATTCTGAGCAACCTCGATTATTCCTCTCGGCAGCTGGCGTTCGAAGGCAAGGTCGGCAAGGATTTGAAAGCGTATTTGAAGACGGACGATCCGCTCGACAAGCAGGACTTGGGCAAGGAAATCGAGGACTATATCTCCCTCATCAACTACACGAACCCTCTTCTCGGACTGACGGCTTACTATTTGCCGGAGACGAAGCAATTTCTGTTCGAGAATTTATATATTAATCCGAAACTCAATTTGGACAGCTTTCATACGATTACCTCGCAGCCAGGCAAGTACACGCTGAACGGACCCCATCAAACGATGTACGTAAACAGCAAGAATTCGGTGTTTTCGATCATGCGGGAAACGGATTCGAGCAGAGGCGAAGGGGACGGGCCGTCGATCTTCGTCTATATCGAGACGAATGTATCGACGATTGCCGACCTATTCAACAGCGAGCCATACGGAATGCCGGTGACGCATCTGCTGCTGGACGAGAACGGGAAGATCATCTACAGCGGCGGGGACAAGCAATTTCCGGCCGGTGCCGACTATAAGAAACTACAAGCGGAACGGAAGAACAGCTTCGTCTTCTTCGATACGGCGAGCAAATACGGCATTAAGCTTGCGCTCGTTATCGACAATGATGACTATCACAAAGAAATGAACACGTGGCTGAAACGTTTTGCGATCGTCGGTCTGGTGTCGCTGCTCATCGGACTCTTATTCGGCTGGATCATTTGGACGATGATTTACCGGCCGCTGCAGCGAATCCGCAGGCAGTTCAAGATGCTCGGCGAGAACAGGTTCAATGAGCCGACGGAATCCATGATGATCAAGGAGTTTGACGAGCTGCTTGCGCAGTTCTACGACATGCGTAAACGGATTAAAGGGCTCATGACCGAGATCGAGACCAAGGAGACGCGCAAACGCCATCTGGAAGTCGAGAAGCTGATGTATCAGATCAATCCGCATTTTATTCATAACACGCTGAATACGGCGCAGTGGCTGGCCCGGATCAACGGACAGGACGAAATCGTGAAGCTGCTGACGATCTTCACCCGGGTGCTGAACTACAATCTGGGCAAGGAAGGTCAGCTTGTCACCGTCCGCGAGGAAATTCAGACCGTCCGAGATTATATAGAGCTGCAGCAAATGCGTTACAATCATCAGTTTCATGTGGTGATCGAAGCGGATGAAGGCACGGAGGCGATCGAAGTGCCGCGCTTCCTGCTGCAGCCGATCGTCGAGAACGCGATGTATCACGGGTTTAGGAATAAAGACGGCACCATTCGCGTGACCGTCCGCCTGCTCGATAGCGGGCATTTCCTGCTTGAAGTCAGAGACAACGGAGAAGGCATGTCGCCGGAAACGGTAACGGCGCTGTTCGCCGAAGACAGCGGCGGGCGGAGGAAGGTCGGTCTTGGCATCGGACTGTCGTTCGTCAATAATACCGTGCGAGTTTACTACGGAGATCAATACAGGTTGGATGTGGAAAGCGAGCTCGGCGTCGGCACGGCTATGCGGCTCAAGCTGCCTGTTGGGATAATGGAGGTCTGGGATGATCAGGACATTGATCGTTGACGATGAGCATTTGGTACGGAAAGGGCTTATACTGACGCTCCCTTGGGGGGAGCGGGGGTTTCAAATCGTTGGCGAAGCGGATAATGGCGAAGCTGCGCTGGAATTGATGGAACGTACGCCGGTCGATCTGTTGATGACGGACATCACGATGCCGGCCATGGACGGCTTCGAACTGATGAAGCGAGTGAAGGAACGCTATCCGTCCGTCTTGACGGTCGTTCTGACCTGCCATCAGGATTTTCATTTTCTGCAGGATGCCATGCGGCTCGGAGCCGTCGATTACGTCGTCAAGACGAACTTGGCCGACGAAGTGCTGGAAGATATGCTGAAGCGGATTTCGGACCGCATGCATGCGAATCATGAGCTGCAGCGCCAACCGGCAGCCGCGGCGGAGGCCAAGCAAGCGCTCGTTATGCTTTATTCCGGTCCGGGAGAAGCGGGATCGGCCGGCTTTGATACCGCTGCAGGAGCCGTGGCGCTCAACGGGAATGGCTGGCTGTTCGCGAACCGGAGCCGTTCGGAAGTCGATGCTTTGCTGGCGGAGCTGGCTGGACCGGAGATGAGCGGCTGCGCGTTCTTCATTCGCGTGACAGAGTGGCGCACCCGGGCGAAAGCATCGGAATGGCTTGCCTGGCTTCGGGAGAAACTATTCTATGATTATCAACCCGCAGACGGTGCCTGGACAATCTCGCTTGAAGAGCTTGAATCTGCTGCCGCGAACCGGAAACCGGCCGAGCCGGAACTGGAATCGCTGCGACAAACCTGGACAGCGATGCGCTGGGTGTTCGATCCGAAGGAATTCCAGCGCGTCATGGATGCATGCCGAACGATTCAGCCCCGCAGCCGGATATTGATCGAATTGTTCGAGCGGACAGCGGCTTCTTGGGCCATGCTGGCCGGCATGGCCGAGACATTCCGCGGCAGTCAGGACGAGGTGCGTTCCTATCGGACGCTGGCTGAATGGGAGCGCTGGTTCGGCGTATATTGCCGGGAGCTGGCCGCATTCGCCAAAGGGTTCGCATGCTCCGGCGACGTGTTCGTCGCCATCCTGCGCGCGATCGATTTGCTGCAGACGGATCTCGGCGAGCACGCGAGCCGTGCGGATCTGGCTGCTATGGTCAATCTGAGCCAAGGGTATTTCAGCACGATTTTCAAAGAAATCGTCGGCCGTTCGTTTCATGACGCCGCGAAGGAAATCCGGCTGGAGAAGGCGAAACGTCTGCTGATCGAGCACGCCGACATGCCGATCTACTGGATCGCGGAGAAGACCGGTTTTCAGGACGAGAAATATTTCAGCAAAATCTTCCGTATTCAAACGGGCATGGTTCCGTCCGAATATCGGGAGAAGCATCTCCGCTAGACCGGCCGATCGGTACGCTGACAAGAGCGGCGATGCCGGGCAGGCTGAAACAAGACCAAGACCCATGCGCGCGCACGGGTCTTTCTTTCTATCTATTCAAGGTCGAAAGTTGTCATCTCATGTCGGAAAACCGTTCACTGCTACATAGGCGGACAGAAACGGATGAACGTTTTTCGCCCGTTGTGCGATTTAATTTCCCTCCCGGCCGATTCTCTTGTGGAGGTATGATGAATGCATGAAAGACAACCACCACGAAAGAAGGGGTATCATGAACAAGAAAAAGATAACCGTCGCCATGACATTGGCTGCCCTGCTTCTCATTGCAACCGCTTGCGGAACGAGCTCGAACAACAACGAGACCAACGCTGCCGCGGAAGGAAGCAATGGAGGTACGGCAACGAACGCGAATCAGCCGGCAGACAAGCCTGCAGAGAAGCCGGATCCGTTCGGTAAGTACTCGGAAACGGTAGCGTTCACGTCCATTCTTAACAACAACCCTGAAGCTGCGAAGAAATTTCCGGAGGGCGAATCTTTCGCATCGAATAAATACAAATCTTATATAGAGAACGCGCTCAACATCAAATCGACGCCGTTGTGGGAAGCGAACGGCGCGGCTTACTTCAACAAATTCAACCTGATGATCGCAAGCAACGATTTGCCGGACATCTTCACGGTCGAGAAAATCGACAAAACGCCGGCCAAAACGATTTTGAAACGCCTGGTCGACAACGGCATGCTCGAAGATCTTACGCAAGTTTACGATCAGTACGCAAGTCCGGCAGTCAAGGAAGTTCAAGACTCCGTCAACGGCGAAGCGCTGAAGAACGCTTCCTTCGACGGCAAGCTGTACGGCCTGCCGAACGTAAGCGACATGAACAACGTTCATATGATCTGGGTTCGCCAAGATTGGCTGGACAAGCTCAACCTGCCTGCACCGAAGTCGGTCGACGATTTGATGACGATCGCGAAAGCGTTCAAGAACGACGATCCGGATGGCAACGGCAAAGCGGATACGCTTGGCCTGGCACTGAAAGGCGATGTATTGTTCGACAACTCGCCGTTTGCGCTGAACGGTTTCGTATGGTCGATGGATGCCTATCCGAACATGTGGGTGAAAGACGACAGCGGCAAGCTGGTGTACGGATCGACGCAGCCGGCGATGAAGGCGGCGCTCGAGAAGCTCGCGCAAATGTACAAAGACGGTACGATTGACAAAGAATTCGCGCTTCGCGACGGCAACAAAACGAGCGAATACCTCGCAAGCGGACGCGCGGGCCTGATGCTCGGCAACTGGTGGAATCCGTTCTGGCCGCTCGGCAGCGCGATCGACAACAATCCGAAGGGCGAATGGAAAGCGTATCCGATCATGACGGGCGATCATGTCAATGTCGGCAACGAATTCTTCAGCAACACGTTCCTGGTCGTGAAGAAAGGCTTTGCGCATCCGGAGCTGGCCATGAAATTCATGAACGTGCTGAAACAAGCGTCGCAGCTGAAGATTCCTGAAATTCAAGATTTGGAAACGACGGGCATCTATAAGGCATCCGATTCGACGCGCGGCCAATACGGCTTGAACAACAACATGATTTCCCCGGTATTCACGGATACGACGGCGCGCACGGTACGCAAATTCGATGATATTTTCGCAGGCAAAGCGCAAGCGGACATTCTCGATATCGCAGAGAAACCGATCTTCGATCAAGTGAAATCGGAGAAAGACAATCCGAAGAAGGATCTGAACAACTACAAAACGTACCTGGCCTGGATGGAAGGCAACGGCGTAGTCGCGCACACGAAGGCTAACAACGTATTCAACGAGTTCACCGGCACCACCAAAACGATGGACCAGAATTGGACGACGCTGACCGACCTCGAGACGAAAACCTACCTCGAAATCATCACGGGCAAGAAGCCGATTTCCGAGTTCGACAACTTCGTCAGCACGTGGAATAAGCTCGGCGGCGAGCAAATCACGAAAGAAGTCAACGAGCAGCACGACAACGAAGCGAAATAATACAGAAGTCCAGGCTGCGGAACAGGGCGCGTCGTTAAACCGGACGGTTGACGCCGCGCCCTTCCCGGTTCCCGCGGGATTTGGATGGTTTAGGAGGAATAGAGATGGCAAAGCTTTGGCAACGAGAATCGCTTCATTTTCATTTCATGCTGCTGCCGGCTCTTGCGTTGGTCATAATCTTTAATATTTATCCGATGTCGGGGATCATCCTGGCTTTTAAAGATTTCGCTCCGACCAAGGGGATCTGGGGTTCGCCCTGGGCAGGATGGGATCATTTCAAATTCGTGCTCGCCAATCCGGAAAGCGCGAAGATTCTACGCAACACGCTCATCATTTCATTCGGTAAAATCATTACGCTCATTATCGTACCGGTCGTCTTTGCGCTATTACTGAACGAAATTCGCCTTCGCTGGTTCAAGCGCACCGTGCAAACGGTCGTCTACCTCCCGCACTTTCTGTCTTGGGTCGTCGTGGCAGGCATATTGAAAGACATTCTTTCGCTTGATGGCCCCGTGAACTGGGTGTTTCATCACTGGTTCGGCTTCGAACCGCAAATGTTCCTTGGCAGCAATCATTGGTTCCGCTCGATTATTATCTCGACGAATGTGTGGAAGGAATTCGGATTCTCCACCATCATTTACTTAGCCGCGCTCACGAGCATCAATCCGTCCTTGTACGAGGCCGCGGAAATCGACGGTGCCGGACGTTTCAAAAAACTATTGCATATCACATTGCCGGGAATCGCGATGACGATCGCGCTGCTCGCGACGCTCAGCCTAAACGGCGTATTGAATGCCGGCTTCGACCAAGTATTCAATATGTACAACGCGCTCGTGCTCGATTCCGGCGATATTATCGATACGTATGTGTACCGCTCCGGACTGCAGTCCGCGCAATATGAGGTCGCGACAGCGATCGGCTTGGCCAATTCCGCAGTCAGCTTCCTGCTCGTCGTCTTTACGTACAGCATGGCGAGCAAGTTCGCCAATTATCGGATTTTCTAGCTTGTCTCGACTATTAATCGGACGGCAACAGCCGTTTAACCTTGAATGGGGTGAGTTACATGGT